>NZ_KK088599.1:0-26905 GCF_000600335.2 Rubellimicrobium mesophilum DSM 19309
CGACGAGGGCGGCCCCCCGCCGTTGCGGCGGGAGCGACGACTCAGGACGGCATCCGGTCGGGCCGGATCGGAGGCCGCGCCCATCGCGAGGTTTCGCGCGGACGTTAACCGTCCCTTAACTCTTGTCTGTCATGGTGATCCCGTCCCTGGGTCGCCGCCCGGCGGGGTAGGGGAAGCTGCGTCCTCCGCCCATGCCGCGACGCCGGAGTCTCCCCAGGCCAGGGCGCCGGCCCGCGAAGGGCCGGACGCCCGCCATCCCGATCATCGCCCAGAGCCGGCCACCCGCGCGAAAGCACGGGTGGGACCAGCCTAGCCGCCGACGTAGTCCGCCAGCGTCGCCTCCACCCCCCGGGTCCAGAGCGAGCGGAGCGTCTCGGCGAAGGCCCCGGCGAAGCGGGCATCCTGCCCAAGCTCGCCGAACACGAGCGGGTTCGACAGGAACGCGCCGGGGTCGTCCTTGGCCTTCAGCGCGCGGGCACGCAGGTCCTCCCAGTTGTCGTCGTTGGGCGGGATCTCGTTCCCGGCCTCGTCGGTGCCCGCGCAGTAGCGGCACCAGAGGGCCACCTCGAGGGCCAGCCCCTCGAACGGCTTGCCTTCGGAAAGGGCCTGCTGCGCCGTGGGCAGGATGAACTTGGGCTGCCGGTTCGACCCGTCGAGGCAGAGCCGGGGGATCGTGTCGCCCACCTCCGGGTTCGAGAAGCGGTCGGCGATCAGCTCCCGATAGGCGTCGTAGCTGACGCCGGGAATGGGGCTCAGCGTCGGCTGGATCTCCCGCCGCGTCAGCGCGTCGAGCCAGGAGGAGATGCGCCGGTCGGCCATGGCGTCATGGACGAAGTGGTGCCCGAGGAGCGCGCCGGGATAGGCGATGGCCGCGTGCCCCCCGTTCAGGATGCGAAGCTTCATCAGCTCGTACTGCGCGACGTTCTCCACGAACTCGGCGCCGACCTCCTCCCAGGCCGGGCGGCCCAGCGGGAAGTGGTCCTCGATGACCCACTGGCGGAACGGCTCGCAGGCGACCGGCACCGCGTCGATGAGGCCGAAGCGGTCGGCGACCATCTTCCGCTCCCGGTCCGAGGTGGCGGGCGTGATGCAGTCCACCATGGAGTTCGGGAACACCACGTTCGCCTCCACCCAGTCGGCGAAGGCCGGGTCCTGGAGCCGGGCCAAACCGACCACGGTGCGCTTGGCGACGTGGCCGTTCTCGGGAAGGTTGTCGCAGCTCAGGAACGTGAAGGGCGGCACCCCCGCGTCCCGGCGCCGGCGCAGCGCGGCGAGCACCATCCCAAAGACCGTCTTGGGCGCCTCGGGATTGGCGGCGTCGGCCTGGATGTCGGGGTGGTCCGCCGCGAAGCCGTTGGTCTTGGCGTCCACGTAGTAGCCGCCCTCGGTGACCGTGGTGGAGACGATGCGGATGGCGGGATCGGCCATGGCGGCGATCACCGCCTCGGGCGCGACGGGCACGAAGTCGATCATCGACCCGATGACCCGCGCGTTGAGCCCCGTGGGATCGAGCTCCACCACCGTCGTCAGGCAATCCTGCGCCAGGAGACGCTCGCGCATCTGGGCGTCCGATGGCCGCACGCCCGCCCCTAGGATGGCGAAGTCCTGGTCGCGGCCCTTCCCGAAGAGCCGGTCCAGGTAGACCTGCATATGGGCCCGGTGGAAGTTGCCCACGCCCACGTGGAGGATGCCGGCCTTCAGTTGGGAACGGTCATAGGCAGGGCCGGACACGCCCTCCGGGCAGATGGGAGAGCGCCGCGTTGTTCAGGGGAATGGGCATGGATACGTCCTCCGTAAGGAGCCTTTCGTCTGGGGCGGTCCGATCGATGACATTGGCGCGCCGAGCCGGTGGGCCAGTCCGGCCCACCGGCCCTCGCGACGGCTACGTCCGACTCAAATCCGCAATCCGTTCTGGTCGAACCTGTGGATCTTGTCGGCCTGCGGGGTGAGGTGGACGGTGTCGCCGTGGCTGAGCGCCACCTCGCCGTCCGCGCGCACCGTGATGACCGGCGCGAGGCCGGTGTCGTGGACATGGAAGAAGGTGTCGCTGCCCAGGTGCTCGGAGACGCCCACCGTGCCCCGCCAGGGCCCCTCGGAGGGCGAGACGCGGAGGTGCTCGGGCCGCACGCCGACGGTGGCCCCGCCCGCCTTCTGCGCCTCCGCCCCGGTGATGAAGCTCATCTTGGGCGAGCCGATGAAGCCCGCAACGAAGAGGTTCCTGGGCGTGCGGTAGAGTTCCAGGGGACTGCCCACCTGCTCGATGCGCCCCGCGTTCAGGACGACGATCTTGTCGGCCATGGTCATGGCCTCGACCTGGTCGTGGGTCACGTAGATCATCGTGGTCTTGAGCCGCTCGTGCAGTTCGCTGATCTCCAGCCGCATCCCCACGCGGAGGGCGGCGTCGAGGTTGGACAAGGGCTCGTCGAAGAGGAAGGCGGCCGGTTCGCGCACGATGGCCCGGCCGATGGCCACGCGCTGGCGCTGCCCGCCCGAGAGCTGGCCGGGGCGGCGGTCGAGGTAGTTCGTCAGGTTCAGGACCTTCGCCGCCCCCTCGACGCGCCGGTCCTGCTCGGCCTTGTCCAGGCCGGCCATCTTGAGCGGGAAGGCGATGTTGGAGCGCACCGACATGTGCGGGTAGAGCGCGTAGCTCTGGAACACCATGGCAAGGCCGCGCTGGGCGGGGCCGAGGGCGGTGGCGTCCTTGCCGTCGATCAGGATGCGGCCGTCCGAGGTGTCCTCGAGCCCCGCGATG
Source organism: Rubellimicrobium mesophilum DSM 19309 (assembly GCF_000600335.2). Classification (GTDB taxonomy): domain Bacteria; phylum Pseudomonadota; class Alphaproteobacteria; order Rhodobacterales; family Rhodobacteraceae; genus Rubellimicrobium; species Rubellimicrobium mesophilum. The sequence goes on from NZ_KK088599.1 coordinate 2,753, forward strand.
AGGCGCAGCAGCGTGGACTTGCCGCAGCCCGAGGGGCCCACGAAGACCACGAACTCGCCGTCGTCGATGATGAGGTCCAGGGGCGGGATGACCTCGGCGTCGCCGAAGCGCTTGGCCACTTTGGAGAGGGTGATCTGTCCCATGATGGTCCCTTACTTCACGGCGCCGAAGGTGAGGCCGCGGACGAGCTGCTTCTGGGAGAACCAGCCCATGATGAGGATGGGCGCGATGGCCATGGTCGAGGCGGCCGAGAGCTTGGCGTAGAAGAGGCCCTGCGGGCTGGAGAAGCCTGAGATGAACTTGGTGAGCGGCGCCGCGTCGGTGACCGTCAGGATGATCGTCCAGAACGCCTCGTTCCACGCCAGGATGATGTTGAGGATGAGCGTCGAGGCGATGCCCGGTATCGCCATGGGCGTCAGCACGTAGAGGATCTCGTTCCAGAGCGAGGCGCCGTCCATGCGCGCGGCCTCGAGGATCTCGCCCGGGATCTCCTTGAAGTAGGTGTAGAGCATCCAGACGATGATCGGCAGGTTGATGAGCATCAGCACCACCACGAGGCCCAGGCGCGAGTCGAGAAGGCCCAGGGTGCGGAAGATCAGGTAGAGGGGCGTCAGCACGGCGACCGCCGGCATCATCTTGGTCGAGAGCATCCACATCAGCAGGTCGCGCGTCCTGCGCCCCGGCACGAAGGCCATGGACCAGGCGGCCGGGATGGCGATCAGGAGGCCCAGCGCCGTCGAGCCCAGGGCGATGATGACCGAGTTGAGGAAGAAGCTGAAGTAGCCCCGCTGCTGGACCACGTCGTGGTAGTTCTTGGTGGTCCAGTCGAAGCCCAGCCAGATCGGCGGCGTCGCCACCGCCTGCGGCTCGGGCTTGAAGCTCGTCAGCACCGTCCAGATGATCGGGAAGGCGATGAGGAGCGCCACGCCCCAGGCCACGACGGTGTTGAAGGCCTTGCGTTGGGTGGAGACGGCTCGGGCCATGTCTGATCTCCTCAGGCGTCGAGGTTCTTGCCGATCGCGCGCATCAGGAAGATGGCGACGATGTTGGCGAGGATGACGGCCACCACGCCCCCGGCCGCGGCCTTGCCCGCGTCGAAGTTGAGGAGGGCCTCCTTGTAGACGAGGAAGGTCAGCGTCGTGGACTGGGTGCCCGGACCGCCGTTGGTCGTCACCAGGATCTCCACCAGGATGCCCAGCAGGAAGATCGTCTGGATCAGCACCACCACGGTGATGGCGCGGCTCAGGTGCGGGAGAACGATGTACCAGAAGCGCTTCACGGGCGGCGCCCCGTCCATCTCGGCCGCCTCGAGCTGCTCGGAGGAGAGCGACTGGAGGGCCGTGAGGAGGATCAGCGTGGCGAAGGGCAGCCATTGCCAGGCGACGATGACGATGATGGAGGCGAGCGGCGCCTGCCCGAGGAAGTCGTAGGGCCTGAGGCCGATGGCGTGGAAGGCCGCCGCGAAGAGGCCGTTCGTGGGGTTGAAGAACATGTTCTTCCACACCAGCGCCGCGACGGGCGGCATGATGAAGAAGGGCGAGATCACGAGTATGCGGACGGGCCCCTGCCCCCAGATCGGCCGGTCGATGAGGAGCGCGATCAGGATGCCGCCCACCACCGTGATGAAAAGCACGCCCAGGACCAGGATCAGCGTGTTGACGATGGCGCCCCAGAAGTCGGGCGAGGTCACGAAGTTCGCGTAGTTCTGGAACCAGATGAAGCCGTAGCGCTCGGGCGTGAGCAGGTTGTAGCGGTGGAACGAGAACCAGAGCGTGAGCACCAGCGGCACGATCATCCAGACGAAGAGCAGGATGACGGCCGGCGACAGCATCGTCCGTGCGGCGGACCGCGAGGCCTGCGTGGACATTCCTTCCTCCCGGGCACTGGCCGGAGGGTCCGAGCCCCCCGTTGAAGCGGTGCGGGGGGCCGAAACCCCCCGCCCTAGATCGTCACTGCGTGATGTAGCCCGCTTCGGTCATGGTCTGCGTCGCCACGTCCTGCGCGGCGGCCAGCGCCTCGTCCACGGACTTCTCGCCGGCCAGCGCGGCCGAGAACTCCTGCCCGACGCTCGTGCCGAGGCCCTGGAACTCCGGGATCGCGACGAACTGCACCCCGGTGTAGGGCACGGGCTGCTCGGTCGGGCTGTTGGGGTCGGCCGCGTTGATCGAGTCGATGGTCATCTGGGCGAAGGGCGCGGCGCTCAGGTAGTCCTGGTTCTCGTAGAGCGAGGTGCGCGTGCCGGGGGGCACGTTCGCCCAGCCTTCGCTGTTGGCCACGAGCTCGGTGTAGCCCTTGCCCGTCGCCCAGGCGATGAACTCCTTGGCCTGCGGGATCGCGTCCGAGGAGGCCGGGATGGCAAGCGACCAGGCCCAGAGCCAGTTGGCGCGCCGGCCGTGACCCGCATCGGGCGCGAGAGCGAAGCCGACCTTGTCCGCGACCGTCGAGTTGTTCGGGTCGGTCACGAAGGAGCCGGCGACCGTGGCGTCGATCCACATGCCGCACTTGCCTTGCTGGAACAGCGTCAGATTCTCGTTGAAGCCGTTCGACGAGGCGCCGGGCGGGCCGTAGTTGTTCATCAGGTCGAGGTAGTCGGTGATCGCCGCCTTCCACTCGGGGGAGTCGAACTGGGGTTTCCAGTTCTCGTCGAACCAGCGGGCGCCATAGGAGTTGGCCATGGTCGTCAGGAACGCCATGTTCTCGCCCCAGCCGGCCTTGCCGCGCAGGCAGATGCCGTAGACGCCGTTGTCCGGGTCGTTCATGGCCTCGGCGGCCTTCCTGATGTCGTCCCAGGTCGGCTGGTCGGGGATGGTGACGCCCGCAGCCTCGGCGAGGTCCTTCCGGTACATCACGAAGGAGGATTCGCCGTAGAAGGGGGCGGCGTAGAGGGTCCCGTCGACCGACAGGCCAGCGCGGATCGACGGCAGCAGGTCGTCCACATCGTAGTCCGCCGGCAGGTCGTCGAGCGGGGCCAGCCAGCCCTGCTTGCCCCAGATCGGAACCTCGTAGGTGCCGATGGTGACGACGTCGTACTGGCCGCCGTTGGTGGCGATGTCCTGCGTCACGTTCTGACGAAGGACATTCTCCTCGAGGGTCACCCATTCGAGCTGGATGTCGGGGTGCTGCGACGTGAAGTCGTCGGTCAGGCCCTGCATCCGGACCATGTCGCCGTTGTTCACGGTCGCGATGGTCAGGGTGACGGTGTCCTGCGCAGCGGCGAGCGTGCCGAAGGCACAAAGCGCCGTCGCCCCCAGCAGGGCGCGGGTCGTCGAAATCATGCTGTCCTCCCTTTGCCCTGATGGGCAAATGCTTAGTCTATGGGCAATTACTCGGCCCATCTCGGCAACATGTCAAGCCATCTTCCACGCCGCATCGCGGCGAACTCCGTGGAGTTCCGGCATGGCCCACAGGGACATAGCATGGTTCGCTTGAGGTCCAGAGCGAAGCCCGGGCCGGCGCCCTGCTCATCGCGAGGCGACCGGCGCGGGATCGACCGCGAGTACGATCTAGCTGCTCGCCAGGAGGCTGCTTGCGGTCGCCTCGTTCGTCACCAGCCCATTGACGAGACAGCCCGCGAGGGCGGCGCGGATGGCCGCGACCTTCGCCTCTCCCACGGCGACGGCGACGAAGGGCTTCTCGCCTGCGCGCGACAGGGGCGCGGAGGCGACGCGCGCGTTGAACGACCCGTGAATCAACTGGCCCTGCCCGTCGAACACCCAGGAGGTGATCTCGCCGGCCGCGCCGGCCCTGACGAGCGCCTCGAGCTCGGCCTGGCTCACGAAGCCGTCGACGAACAGCGGCGCCCGGGAATTCATCTGACCGATCCCGACGAGGGTCAGATCGGCCTCGGCGCAGAGCGCGAGCGTGTGGCGCACTGCCTCCTGCGCGTGCAGGAGCCCGAGCTCTTGGGGGTCCTTCACCAGGACGGGCAGTGGACATGGGTAGTGAGGCGCGCCCACGCGGTCCGCCATGCGGACCACGGCGTTGTAGGCCGTGGCCTGGCCGTTCGCCATCATGTTGCCCAATCGCGAGACGATGCGATGCTGCGGGCAATCCATCCGGGGCAGCGCCTCCACGGTGGCCTTGAGGGCCCGGCCGGTGCCGAGCGCGATGATCTGCGGCTCGGGATGGCGGAGCGTCCGTTCGAGGAGCGCGGCAGCCGCGCTCGCCACTCCGGCCAGGAGATCGGGAGCGCCTGGATCCGACGGGACGACCTCGGCGATGCGGAGGCCGAAGCGGTCGGTCAGCTCGGCGGCGAGGTCCATGCAGTGCCCAATGGGGTGATCGAGCCTCACCTTCACGAGCTTCTCCGCCACGGCCATGGCGACGAGCCTCTGCGCGGTCTGCCTGGAGACGCCCAACTTCTGCGCGATCTCGTCCTGCGTGTTGCCCGCGACGTAGTAGAGCCAACCGGCTCGGGCCGCGTCGTCGAGGCGCGTGGGCGGGGCGGACAGGCGTTGGTTGGTCACGTCACGGGCTCCGACGTCGTGGGGCGGACGAGGGCCGGATAGGCTGCGACGAGCTCCGGCCAGGAGCGGAATGCCCTGACCGGAGGGTCCATGTCAAACTCGGCACCGACGTCGCGCAGATGGCTGCCCCCCGTGAAGAAGGCCACCTCCATCCCGGCGGCCCGCGCGGCGACGAGCCCGGGGCGGCTGTCCTCGATGACCAGGCATCGCTCGGGCGCGACGCCCATCGCCGCGGCCGCGTGGAGGAACAGGTCGGGCGCCGGCTTCCCGCGGGGCACGAGGCTGGCGGTGAAGACCTGCGGCAGGAGGCGGTCGAGCCCGGCTATGGCGAGGCTCCTCGCCGCGCGCGGGGGCGAGGAGGAGGTCGCGACGCAGGCCGGCGGCGCGAGGCGGCGCAGGAGGTCGGCGACCCCCTCGGTCGGCCGCAGCTCGGTCTCGAAGCGGTCGAGCAGGCGCGTCCGGTAACGAGCCTCGAAGTCGGGTGGCAGGGGGACGCCGAAGCTCTCGCGGATCGACTGCGCGACAGCAGGAAAGCTCCGGCCCAGGAAATTCTCGCGCACATGGGCGGCGTCGAAGACCACTCCGGCCTCGGCCGCGAGCTCCACGAGGACGCGGGCCGAGATCAGTTCGCTGTCGATCAGCACGCCGTCGCAGTCGAAGATGACGAGGTCGGGGCGCACCGGGTCTCCTCCAGGGTGGGCAAGGCGGGATGCCTTTGCCGGGAGCCGACCACCAGCGCGGTCGACCATAGCTGCGGCACGACAACAGCGTAACCGGATCGGGCCCGCAAGACGCGACGAACGCTCCATGGCTGCGAGGACCGGCTGCGCGAAGATCCTCAGGTGCTCCCCTGTCCGGGCGGTGAGGACGGAGGGCGCAAGGATGACCGTCCCGCCTCGGAAGGCTGAGCGCCATAGCAACCCCTGTGAGAGCCCGCCGCCTGTCGCAGGTTCCGCGCCACATCTGACCCGCTCCCGGATGACCTGGCGGATGATCGCGACCACGCGTCGCAGTTCACAACCGCGAGGTCGTCGGAACCCATCGCCGCTGCCATCCCTTGCATATCAGACCCTTGCGACCCGTTCAGGAGGCACTCCATGGATCTACCACATCCCCGATCCACAGCGGCCATTGCCGGCCATCCGATCCATGCGACGCTGGTTCCCTTTCCGATAGCCTCGTTCACGCTCGCCTTGGTCACCGATTTCATGTTCTGGCGCACCAATGATCTCATGTGGCAGAACTTCTCGTCCTGGCTGCTCTTCGCCGGCGTCGTGACCGGCGGCCTCGCAGCGCTCTTCGGAGCGATCGACCTGCTGGCCCGACGCGAGGTCCGCGCGCAGCGGCCCGCCTGGCCCCACGCCATCGGCAACGTCATCGTCCTGCTCGTGGCCCTGCTGAACAACTTCGTCCATGCGGGGGACGGGCGGACCGCGGTCGTGCCTTGGGGACTCGCGCTGTCGGCCCTCACGGTCCTCCTTCTGATCGTGACGGTCTGGCTCGGTCGCTCCCTCATCTATCGCCATGCCGTCGGAGTGAGCTCCCATGACTGATCGTCGCCATACCTCCCGCATGGTCCTGCTGCTCGGCGGCGCCCTGCTGACCCTTGCCACCGTCGCGCAGGCCCAGGACGGCGAGTTCGACCTCGCCAGCCAGATCGGCCCCGACCCGGTCCTGCCCGAACCCCAGAGATCGCTCTGGCCCGGCATGAAGGTGGCCGAGGTGATCGGCTGGCAGGAAGGACAGACGCCAACCGTCGCCGAGGGCCTGACGGTCTCGGCCTATGCGACCGACCTCGTGAACCCCCGCACCGTCCACACTCTGCCCAACGGCGACGTGCTGGTGATCCAGTCGCGCGCGCCCGAGGGCGAGCCGATCTCGCGCCCGAAGGACTGGATCCGGGGCTGGATCATGTCCATCGCGCATGGCGGCGGAGGCGGCGAGCAGAAGGAGAGCAACCTCATCACCCTGCTGCGCGACACCGATCGCGACGGCATCGTGGACGAGCGGTACGACCTCCTGACCGGCCTCAACTCGCCGTTCGGCGTCGCCTGGATCGACGATACCCTCTACGTGGCCGCGACCGACGCGATCCTCGCCTACCCTTACCAGCTTGGCCAGACCGAGATCACGGAGGCGCCGACCGTGCTCACCCCCCTGCCCGGGGGACCGATCGACCACCACTGGACCAAGGACCTGGCGCTCAGCCCGGACGGCCGCTTCCTCTATGCGGGCGTGGGCTCCAACTCCAACGTCGTGGAGAACGGGATCGAAGCCGAGAAGGGCCGCGCCTCGATCTGGCAGGTGGACCGCGCCACCGGGGCCGCGCGCGTCTTCGCCTCCGGCCTGCGCAACCCGAACGGCCTCATCTTCAACCCGGACACCGGCGAGCTATGGTGCGTCGTCAACGAGCGTGACGAGCTCGGCCCCAACCTCGTGCCGGACTACATGACCTCGGTGCAGGACGGGGCCTTCTACGGCTGGCCCTGGAGCTACTACGGCGACCACGTCGACCCGCGGGTCTATCCGCCCCGCCCGGACATGGTCGAGCGCGCGATCCCCGCGGACTACGCGCTGTCCAGCCACGTCGCGCCGCTCGGCATGGTGTTCTCCAACGGCTCGGCGATGCCCGACCAGTTCGCCCATGGCGCCTTCGTGGGCGAGCACGGGAGTTGGAACCGCACCGACTTCAACGGCTACAAGGTGATCTACGTCCCCTTCGAGAACGGGGAGCCTGCGGGGCAGCCGGTGGACATCGTCACCGGCTTCATCGAAGGTGATCAGGCTCATGGCCGTCCCGTGGGCGTCGGCATCGACGGCACGGGGGCGCTGCTCGTGGCCGACGACGCCGGCAACACGGTCTGGCGCGTTGCGGCCGCCGATGGTTCGATCACGCCGGAGCCGGTCGGCACCGACGTGGTCGCGGCGCAGTCCGCAAGCGCCGCGTCGCCCGCCGATGCTTCAGCACAGGACGGAGGAGCGCCAGCGGCAACCGGCGCCGCCGAGCCGGCCCCTGCCGAGGCGGGCTCGACCGCGACGCCCAACCCGCCGCAGACGGAGATCGCTCCGGCCGCGCAGCCCGGGGGAAGCGTTCCCCCTGCCCAACCGAGCGAGTGAGCGACACAGGATGGGGCCGGCCGGCGCGCCGGTCTCTGTCCGCCTGGACAGTCCCTCCGGGCCAGGGTCTTGGTCGAGGGTCCACCTGACCAGGGTCGGGTCCCCGCCGAGGGGCCCCGGGTCAGAGAGTTTCCACCGTGGCGGCGATCAGTTCGGCGGCATGGTCGAGGTCGGCCTCGTCCAGCGCCCCGGCCTCGACGGCTTGGATCTGCGGGACCGGGTAGCGCGCCCGGCTACGACGATAGGCCGGGTCGTAGTGATCGGCCATCAGGCTGGCGGCCAGCGCCTCGGTGTCGCCCTCGCGCAGCAATCCGATCCAGCGCTCGACCATGGCCCATCCGCGCAGGGCGACCAGGTGCCGGAGGAGCGGCTCCAGCCGGTCGCGGTCGGCCGCCAGGTCGGCATAAGCCCTGGCGAGGTAGCGGGCCCTGACCTCCGGGGCGGCGAGCACCTCGATGCGCGAGGCCGCCTGCATGGCAGACCATAGCGCCGGAGGCACCGCAAGGTCGCCGACCTTGCTGCTCTCGGCCTCGGCGACGACCGGTCGGGCGGGATCGAAGGCCGCCAGCCGCGTGGCGAGCGCCGTCTCGAACGCCTTCTGGCTGGGCTGCCCGCCGGGCATCGCCCCGAGGAGCGAGCCGCGATGCCGGGCCAGCCCTTCGAGGTCGAGCACCTGCAGCCCCATCCGGTCCAGCCGCCCGAGGATCTCCGACTTGCCGGTCCCGGTCAGCCCGTCGAGGAGGACGAACCGATGCGGGAGCCGTTCCTCGTAGAGCGCCCGCTGCACCAGCCGCCGCCAGCTCCGGTATCCCCCTTCGACGGTCTCGGCGCGCCAGCCGATCTGGCTCAGGATGGTCGCGAAGCTGCCCGAGCGCTGGCCGCCGCGCCAGCAGTAGACCAGTGGCCGCCAGCCGCCGCCCCGGTCGGCGAGGGGTCCCTCGATGTGGGCGGCCGCGTTGCGGGCGACCAGGGCGGCGCCGATCTTGCGGGCCAGGAACGCGCTCTCCTGCACGTAGATCGTGCCCACCCGGGCGCGCTCCTCGTTCGACAGTACCGGCAGCGAGATCGCGCCAGGGACGTGATCCTCTGCGAACTCGGCCGGGCTGCGGACGTCGATCAGGTCATCGAAGCCGTGCGCGAGGAAATCCGTGATGGACGCGAAGACGCGAGGCATGGGGAGTCGTCCGTCACCCCACCACGAGCCGGGGGGCGCCAGCCGCCTCGACCACCGTCCCCACCGCCGCCGCGCCGTCGAACCCGTGGCGGCGGAAGGTGGCCACGACCTCCTCCACCGCATCGGGCGCGCAGGCGACGAGGAGACCTCCGCTCGTCTGCGGGTCCGTCAGGAGGGCGCGGTCCTCGGGCGCGAAGCCCTCCGCAAGGGCGATCTCGGCGCCGTAGCTGGCCCAGTTGCGGCCCGAGGCGCCGGTCACGAAGCCCTGCCCCGCCAGCGCCTGCACGTCGGGCAGCAGCGGCACCGCAGCCCAGTCCAGCCGCACTTCGTGGCCCGACCCGCGCGCCATCTCGAGCGCATGGCCCGCGAGGCCGAAGCCGGTGACGTCGGTCATCGCGTGGACGCCGGGCAAACGCGCGAGCTCGGTCCGGGCGGGTGTTCAGCTTCGTCGTCGTGGCGATCATGCGGGCGTAGCCCTCGGGGCTCAGCCCGCCCTTCTTGAGCGCCGCCGACATGATGCCGACGCCCAGCGGCTTGCCGAGGACGAGCACGTCGCCCGGCTCGGCCCGGGCGTTGCGCTTGACGAGACTCGGGTCCACGAGGCCCAGTGCCACGAGGCCATAGATGGGCTCGACCGAGTCGATGGAGTGGCCGCCTGCGATCGGGATGCCCGCCGCGCGGCACGCGGACGCTCCGCCGGCGAGCACCTGTCCGATCGTCTCGCCGGAGAGCACGTTGATCGGCATCCCTACCAACGCCAGGGCCATGATCGGCTGCCCGCCCATGGCGTAGACGTCGCTGATGGCGTTGGTCGCTGCGATCCGTCCGAAGTCGTGCGGGTCGTCCACGATCGGCATGAAGAAGTCGGTCGTGGCGACGAGCGCCTGGCTGTCGTTGAGGCGGTAGACCGCCGCGTCGTCGGAGGTCTCGATCCCGACCAGCAGCTCCTCGGGCACGGGAAGGCCGCTGGTGCCCCGGAGCATCTCGGACAACACCCCCGGCGCGATCTTGCAGCCGCATCCGCCCCATGGGACAGCGAGGTGAGCTTCGGCTCCACCTGTCGATCCACCGCGTTCATCCGCTTTCCTCCGAGTTGGCGGTCCACCCAGTGCGACGCCCGGCCCGTGCATCGCGCCCGCCGCCCATGGCAGGCGACGACCTACCGCAAAGCCGCCCGCAGACCAAGGCGCCTGTTGCGCCCCTCGTGCAAGCCCGCCTCGGACCGGGAGTAGCGGTCCACCGGCCGGCCCCCGTGAAGCACCGGAACAACCTCCGCCGAAGCCATGTTGGATCACCACCACTTCCAACGCCTTGGAGGATCGAATGGACGGATCGCAGGCGCATCAGTCCCGGGACAGCATCGCCGACATCTGGGGCGAACGAACGCCCTTCGAGGGCGAGGGTCAATGGCCTGAGCGGGTGGACCAGCTCCTCGCCGAGGAGCCCGATCGTTGGGTCCAGTCGGCCTGCGTCACCTGCTCGAACGGCTGCGCCATGGACATCGGGGTCAAGGATGGCCGCATCGTCGGCGTGCGAGGGCGCGCGGCCGATCGGGTGAACCATGGGCGGCTCGGGCCCAAGGGCCTCCACTCGTGGATGGCGAACGGCAGCCCCGACCGCCTGAAACATCCTCTGATCCGCAAGGACGGCCAGCTCGTCGAGGCGAGCTGGGACGAGGCCATGGAGCTGATCGTCCAGAAGTCGCAGGAGCTGGTGCGGACGCGCACGGCGAGCTCCATCGGCTTCTACACCACCGGACAGCTCTTCCTCGAGGAGTACTACCTTCTCGGGCTGATCGGAAAGGCCGGCCTCGGCACGCCGCACATGGACGCGAACACCCGGCTCTGCACCGCGACGGCGGGGGCCTCGCTGATGCAGAGCTTCGGCACCCCCGGCAACCCCGGCAGCTACCGCGACTTCGACACGACCGAGTGCATCCTCCACTTCGGCCACAACATCGCCGAGACGGACACGGTCCTGTGGAGCCGCATCCTGGATCGCCGGCGCGGACCCAACCCGCCCCGCCTGATCGCCGTGGACATCCGAGAGACGCCCACGACCCGCGAGGCCGACCTGCACATCGCACCCCGGCCGGGCACCAACCTCGCCGTGTTGAACGGCCTTCTCCATCTCGTCATCGGGGCCGGCGCCATCGACCGCGACTTCATCGAGGCGCACACGCTGGGGTTCGACGATCTGGCCCATGTCGTGAAGGATTACACGCCCGAGCGGGTCGAGGCCTTGTCCGGAGTCCCTGCCGACAAGCTACGGCAGGCCGGGCAATGGCTGTCCGAAGCCCGCAGCATGGTCTCGACCGCCCTGCAGGGCGTTTACCAGAGCCATCAGGCCACGCCTTCGGCCTGCGCGCTCAACAACCTGCATCTCATCCGGGGCATGATCGGCAGGCCCGGCGCGACCGTGTTCCAGATGAACGGACAGCCCACCTCGCAGAACACCCACGAGGCCGGCGCGGACGGCGAGCTGCCCGCCTTCTTCAACTGGGACAACCCCGACCATATGGCCGAGCTCGCCCGTCGCTGGAACGTCGAGGTGGACAAGCTCCCCCACTGGGCCGAGCCGACCCATGCCCTGCAGATCTTCCGCCTGGCGGAGCAGCTCTCGATCCGGATGCTCTGGATCCAATGCACCAACCCGGCGGTGTCGATGCCCTATCTGGGCCGGGTGCGCGGTATCCTCGGCAACCCCGACCTCTTCGTCGTCGTCCAGGATGCGTTCCTGACCGAGACGGCGGAGCTCGCCGACGTGGTGCTTCCCACGGCGATCTGGGGCGAGAAGACCGGCACCTTCACCAACGTGGACCGGACCTGCCATCTGAGCCTCAAGGCCGTGGACCCCCCGGGCCAAGCGCGATCCGACTTCGACATCTTCCTCGACTATGCCCGACGGATGGGGTTCCGCGACAAGGACGGCGCGCCGCTCGTCAAGTTCTCGGACCCCGAGGGTGCCTTCGATGATTTCCGAGAGGTGACGCGCGGGCGGCCCTGCGACTATTCGGGAATGACCTACGAGAAGCTGAGAGGCGGCTCCGGCATCCAGTGGCCTTGCAACGACGAGCACCCGGACGGATGCGAGAGGCTCTACAGAGGTGGCATCTTCGCGACGCATCCCGATTACGCCGCCTCCTACGGCCATGACATCGTGACCGGTGGCAACATCCTCCCCGAGGAGTACCGCGCCAAGGAGCCCCACGGTCGCGCCTTCCTCAAGGCCGCCCACTACCAGCCCCCGAGTGAGGAGCCGGAAGAGGAGTATCCCTTCTGGCTCTCCACCGGCCGCCTGGTCTACCACTTCCACACCCGCACCAAGACGGCCCGCTCGCCTGAGCTGCGCGCGGCGGCGCCCGACGACTGGGTGCAGGTCAACCCGGAGGATGCCGCCGAGCAGGGCATCCGCGAAGGCGACTGGGTGCGCATCGAGTCCCGGCGCGGCCGGATCGAGGCGCCGGCGCGGCTGGGCGACATACCCCGAGGGCGTCTCTTCGTGCCCTTCCACTTCGGCTACTGGGACGACCCCGGCCGGGCGCGGGCGGCGAACGAGCTCACGCTCTTCGAGTGGGACCCGGTCAGCAAGCAGCCGCACTACAAGTTCCTGGCCGTGAGGATCACCCGGGTCGCCAGACCCTCGACCGTCCAGCCGGACGAGAAGGAAACCAAGAACCCAACGCTCAAGGACCAGGCCCGTCGCGCGGCCGAGGCCGCCAGTAGCGCCATCAAGCCGCCGCGCCAGCACGTCTCGGACTACCTCGGCCTCCTGATCGAGAGCGAGACGGCGCTCGCCCGGATGTTTGAGGAGGTGGCCAAGGCTCATGCCAAGGACGCCGACGTCCATTCCATGGGTCGCCGGATGGCGACCTGGACGCAGAACCAAGTCGATGCGCTCCGCCCCTTCGTGGAGCGTTACGGCGACACTTCGCAGGTCGAGCCGAAGCGCCTGGCCCGCGCGCTCTCGCCCCGGCTGCAGCCGACGGGGATCGGCCTGCTCAGGGATCTGCAGGACTGCTGGTTGATGGCGAACGAGATCCACATCTGCCTCTGCGTGCTGAAGCAGGCCGCCTTGGCCTTGCGTGACGAGAGGCTCAAGGCCGTCGTCCTGGCCCTGGAGCGGCAGAACAAACGGCAGCGGAGCTGGCTCCAGACGCGGATCCTGTCGGCGGCGCCCCAGGCGCTGATCGTCCCGGAGTGACCTAGGGGCGCGCCTTGATCGCCAGCAGCATCGCCCCAGGCAGGGCGAAGGCCGCCGCAACGGCGAGGAGGAAGGTCCCGACCCCTCCGGCCGCCGCACCCACGCCCGCATAGACGGCGCTAAGCCCCAGGTTCGCCAGCGCCGTCACCGCCAGCACTGGCCCAAGCCGCATCCCAGCGAGACCCGCCACGATCACCGAGGCCTCGGCCAGCACCGGCAGCGGCCGGCAGACGGCCAAGGCCCAGACCCCGTGCCGGTCGAGCCAAGCCAGCGCGCGCTCGATGCCCTCCTCGCCAACCATCCGGCGTGCCACCGGGCGCCCGCCCCAACGGCCAAGCAGGTAGGACAGCAGGACCCCCATCGTCATCGCCGCCGCACCCACCGCCGTCCCCTGGACCGTACCCAGGAGCGCCCCAAGGAGCGTGGACACGAGGCTCGACGGCACCGGCAGCAGCCCGTCCGCCGCCAGGAGCCCCGCCAGGATCGCGGCAGGTGCGACCGCGCTTGCGGGGCTCCACGCGCCCGATTCGACCCAGGCCTCGATCCGCTCGCCCCAGAGGGCGAAGGGTCCGAGGATCAACAGCAGGATCAGGGCCGCCAGCGCGCCCCAGCGCAGCAGGGCGCGGCTCACGCCTCAGACCTTCTCGCCGTAGAGGATCGCGACCGCCGCCATCTCGAGCATCAGTTCCTGCAGGATGAGCTGGTCGGTGGACTTCTCGGCCTCCACCGCCCAGGCGAGGTCCCGCAACTCCGCGTGCGCGAGCGCGAGGCCGAGCTGCTCGGCGATGGCGAAGGCGCCCATGGCGTCGAGGTTGAGGAGAAGCAGGTGATGCAGGTCCTTCCAGTTCCCCCTGGCCCCGCCCGCGAGCCCCTCCACGGTATCGAGCGCCTTCCTCGCCACGTCCATCACGGTCCCGGCGAGACTGCGAGCCCCATCCGCGGCCTCTCGTCCCAGCACACGGGGAAGGCGATGCGCGACCTCCTCGTGCCTTTGGGCGCGGTCGAGCATCTCGGACAGGAACCGCCGGATGTTGGGCTCCTCGACCTTGGGCACCGCGATCTCCAGCGCCTGGCGGAAGGCGGCCTGCGTCGTGACCACGTTGGCGAGCCAGGTCGAGGCGCGGTCGAGGTGCTCGTTCCAGGTCTCCCGCGTGAGGTTGAGGACATAGGGCCCTTCGGGGTGGCCCGGTGCGGTGCCGTCCATGCTCTGCTCCCTCAGCGCTTGGTGATGCGCCAGACCACGCCCGTATGGGCATAGGCCACGACGTAGCTCTTGTTGGCCGTGTTGTTCCCAAAATCGAGGACGTAGAGGCTACGCCCGTCCGGGTGGAAGGCGCAGTCCACCGGCCGCTCCAGCCCGCCGCTGCCGGGCGTGGCCGAGGCCGGGCCGCCCGCCCTGTTACGCATGAACGGCTCGTGGGTGCCGGCCTCGAAATCCACGGTGACCACCTGGAAGCCGTTCCGCAGGTATTTCTCGCGGTTGGAGTTGAGGGGCGCATAGGTGCCGAACTGGCAGACGAAGGCCTTGCCCCGATGACCGAATTCATCCGAACGCGAGAAGGCCAGCTTGCCCAGCGCCGTGTGGGGCTCGAAGAGATAAGCGGCGGGCCCCGCCCAGGGCGGCGGGTCCGCGAGGAAGGGCTCGGCCGCCTTGCCCCGGATCGGCAGGTGCTTCTCGTGCCAGAGCGGCAGCCCGTCGCCGCAGAGGTCGGGATAGCCGAACCACTCGGGCTCCTTCACCTCCCCCGGCGGGAGCTGGGCGTTCCTGATCCTCCAGATGCGGTCGGGGTCCTCGCCCACCGCGCGCTCGCCCTTCTCCTCGAAGTCGTTGTCAGTCGCGTAGAGGTGCCCATCCTCTCCGAAAGCGAGCCCGAAGGGGTTGCGGATGCCCCAGGCCAGCAGCTCCAGGTCGCTCCCGTCGGGCTTCGAGCGCCAGACGGCCGAGTTGCACTTGAGCTGGCCCTTCACGACCTGCCCCTTGGTCACGGCCGTCCCGAAGGGCTGGAAGGGTCCGCTTTCGGCGTAGAAGGGGAAGGGCAGGCGCGGGTCGCGGGCCCAGACGGTGTTGCCGGTCAGGGTCACGTCCTGGCCGGGCACGTCATGGGCGTGCGGATGCTTGGCGAGGTCCACCGTGAAGCCCTCGGGCACCACGACGCCCTGGAGCGCGACCGAGCCGTTGGAGAAATACATCAGGCCGTCGTGCGGCCCAAAGACCGGCCCGCCGGGCTCGTGCCAGCCACCCGAAGGCAGCTCGTCCACGAGAACGACGCGCTCCTTCGTCCTCAGGTCGTGGCGCGTAACGCGCATGTGGTAGCCGCCCTTGACGGAGACGTAGAGGTAGCCGTCCCGGACGCTCATGCCGCGCGGGCCGCCCAGGTTCTCCACCGCGAAGACCTCGGGGTCCTGGCCGGGCGACATCCGCCAGATCCTGGGGGTCATGTAGGGCCGAGTGGGCCAGGTGCTGCCGCCTTCGGCCACGAACATCGTCCCGTCCGCGTCGAAGCAGATGGCGCAGGGGAAGGAGAGCCCTGCCACCACCGGCTCGACGTCGTAGCCATCCGGCACCCACACGTCCGCCGCGTCGAGGCGGGGACGGACCGGGGTCGGCAACGCCTTCAACTCCTCCAGCGAGGCACGCGACATCCTGGGCAGCATCCGGTCCTCCCACGCCTCGATCCGAATTCGGGGTCTTGGGCGACGAGATGGAACTGTCCGACGGTCCGTCGAGCGAGCAGCGCGGCCAGAGTGTCGGGTAGCGGGTGCGACGAGGGGCAAGGCCTGGACAGGCCGAGACCTCGCCAGCGATGGGGTGAGTGGTCGCATCGTCTGCCGGTCTCCCTCACCTTGAGCCTGCCCTCCCTTCGGTCGCACGATCCCGAGCGATGGCCGTTCCAGGTGTGCGCTTTCGCGCCGGCCCGACTCTTTCCGCGGCGCCGGCCGGCGCGCCGATCCAGCCTGGCCCCTCCTTGGCTCGGAGCTTGGCGTGGGCCGAGCGGTAGGGTCCGAGGAATCGTTCAAGGGGCCCGCAGCAATCCCTGTAGCGGCCTCCCGCGACCGTGTTACCGTCCGACGAGCCGCCCGAGGCGGGGCCGCAGGAGCAATGCGAGGACAGAATGGGCACCTACACCGGAACCGAGCGTAACGACCTCATTGGACCGACCTCGGTTACCGATGGGGTCATCGCGGATCCACCAGGCTCCAAGCCAGGCGCGGGCTCCGACTCCCTGGTCGGCAATGGGGGCGACGATGACATGGCGGCCGGTGAAGGCGACGACATCCTGGACGGGGGCGACGGCGACGACATCCTGGACGGAGGCGATGGCGACGACCACCTGAGCGGCGGCAACGGCGACGATCAGCAAAATGGGGGAGAGGGCGACGACTGGCTCTTCGACGCTGCGGGCGACGATCGGCTCTATGGCGGCGACGGCAACGACTGGTTGGCCGGCAACGAGGGCAACGACCAGCTCTATGGCGGCTTGGGCGACGACCGCCTCGACGGCCATATGGGAGGTGTCGACCAGCTCTACGGCGGGCCCGGCAATGACCGCTACGTCGTCTATGACGCGGGCGACACGGTGACCGAGGACAGGGATGACCCCTCGGGCGGGATCGATGTCGTCGAGGCTTACATGTCCTACACCTTGGGCTTCGGGTTGGAGAACCTCGACCTGGGAGGAAGCTTCCGCGTCGGGGATCTCAACGGCACTGGGAATGAGCTCGACAACACGATCATCGGCACCCCGGGCCGCAACATCCTGAGGGGCGTTGGAGGCAACGACGGCCTGTTCGGCGGCCGGAACGACGACATCCTGATCGGCGGCACGGGCCAGGACAGCCTTGGAGGCGGCAGGGGTGAGGACGTGCTCCGGGGCGGGGGCGGTGACGACGATCTCGACGGTGGCTCGGGCCTGGATCGGCTCCGGGGCGGTGGGGGCGACGACACCTTCGTCTTCCTAGCCCCGCAGGACGGCGGCGACACCATCGCCGATTTCAGGGATGCAGGTGGCAACGACGACAGGATCGCCATCGACGCCTCACGCTTTGGAGGCGGCCTGGAGGCCGGCACCCTGTCGCGCGGCGAGTTCCAGAAGAGCGTCGGCCACGAGGCCCGGGATGCGGATGTCCGCTTCATCTTCGACACCCAGGACACCTCGCTGTGGTTCGACAGGAATGGCAGCAAGGACGGTGGGCTCAAGATGGTCGCGGACCTGCAGGCAGGCGCGACGATGGCGCACGACGACATCCTCCTGTTCTAGAAGAGAGGGAGTGGCACGGGAGGGAGCCGAGCTTCGGCCCCGCCACGGGGGCATCCATGGCGGGGGGACCAGGTCGATGCCGGAGCGCGCTTCGCGGTCGCCGGTCCCATATTCGTCCGGAACAGGGCGTCGTGCCTCGTCCAACCGGTCCGCGGAAAGCTTTGCAGATCGTCCGCCCTGGGTCATAGTGACTGGGCCAGACGCCCGTGGGGCAGGCCGGGGCCGTTGCACGGATCGAAGCGGCGATCATGATCCAGGGTCGCCTGAACCTGAGGATGCCAGTACATGACCCACCATCCTGTCGGACCACGATGCGCCGCCCTCGTCGGTCCGGGCGCAAGCGGCAAGACGACCCTCCTTGAGGAGCTGCTCTTCGCTGCGGGGGCCATCGAGCGGCGTGGCTCGGTCAAGGAGGGGAGCACGGTCGGCGATGCCGCCCCGAGGCCCGCGCCCGCGTCATGAGCACGGAACTCTCCGTCGCCAGCTTCGACTACCTGGGGGAGGCCTGGACCCTCATCGACTGCCCGGGGTCGGTGGAGCTCGGTCACGAGGCGCGATGCGCGATGATGGTGGCCGATGCCGTCGTGGTCGTCTGCGAGCCGCAACCCGAGAGGGCCGTCGCGGTCTCATCCCTCCTGCGCTTCCTGGACGAGCGGGACATCCCTCACCTGATCTTCGTCAACAAGATGGACCAGCCCAAGGCCTCGGTCCGGGCGACCCTCGAGGCCCTGCAGGCCTATTCCACTCGGCCGCTTCTTCTGCGCGAGATTCCCATGCGGGACGAGGCCGGTCAGGTGACCGGCATGGTCGATCTGGTGAGCGAACGTGCCTGGCGCTGGCAGCCGCACCAGGCCTCGGCCCTGGTCAGCCTGCCGGAGCGCCTCCTGGACGAGGAGGGGCAGGCAAGGAGCACCCTGCTGGAAGCGCTGGCCGACTTCGATGACCGGCTCATGGAGGAGCTGCTCGAGGACGTCGTGCCGTCGACCGACGACATCTACCAGAACCTGACGCGGGACCTTCAGGACGATCTCGTCGTGCCGGTCTTCTTCGGCTCGGCCGAGAACGGCAACGGCATCCACCGGCTCCTCAAGGCGCTCCGGCACGAGGTGCCTGCGAGCGAGGTCACCGCCGCCCGTCGGGGGATCTCGACCGACCAGGGCCCGACCGCCGAGGTCTTTCGGACGCTCTTTGCCGGTCAGACCGGCAAGGTGTCCCTGGCGCGTGTCTGGGCCGGGGAGATCCGGGACGGCCTCACGCTGGGGCGGGACCGGATCGGCGGGGTGAGCGCACTCATGGGCCGCAAGTCCACGTCTCGGCGCTCGGCTCAGGCCGGCGAGGTGGTGGCGCTCAGCCGCATGGCCTCCGCCGCGACCGGCGACCTCCTCTGCGGCGAGCGAGGCATCGAGGCGGACTGGCCCGAGCCCCCGCCTCCGCTCTTTGCCGTAGCCCTCTCGGCCCAGCGGCAATCCGACGACGTCAAGTTGACCTCCGCACTCGGGCGGATGTGCCAGGAGGACCCCTCCCTCAAGTCCGAGCACAACCCGGAGACAGGGGAGCTCATCGTCAGCGGCCAGGGCGACCTGCACCTGCAGATCATGCTGTCCCGGCTGCAATCCGAATACGGGCTCACCGTGACGCGAGAGCGGCCGACCCTGCCCTACCGCGAGACGATCACGCGTCCCGGCCAGCAGCACGCGCGCCATAAGAAGCAGTCGGGCGGGCATGGCGAGTTCGCCGACGTGCTCATCGAGGTGCGCCCGGAGCCGCGCGGCTCAGGCTTCCGCTTCGCCGACCGCATCACCGGGGCGTGGTGCCCAAGCAGTACATCCCGGCGGTCCAGAAGGGGGTCGAATCCTACCTCGCGCGCGGCCCGCTCGGATTTCCGGTCGTGGACGTGGCCGTGTCGCTCGTGGACGGCGGCTTTCACACGGTGGACAGCTCC
Organism: Rubellimicrobium mesophilum DSM 19309; assembly: GCF_000600335.2. Classification (GTDB taxonomy): domain Bacteria; phylum Pseudomonadota; class Alphaproteobacteria; order Rhodobacterales; family Rhodobacteraceae; genus Rubellimicrobium; species Rubellimicrobium mesophilum. Next base: position 21,914 of record NZ_KK088599.1, read on the forward strand.
GACATGGCGTTCCAGAAGGCCGCGCAGAAGGCGATGTCCGAGCTGATGCCGAGCTGCGGCCCCGTGCTGCTGGAGCCCATCCTCCGGGTCGCCATCTCCGTGCCTTCGGAGTTCACGCCCCGCGTCCAGAGGATCGTCACCGGGCGTCGCGGTCAGCTCCTGGGCTTCGACTCCAAGCCCGGGTGGCGAGGTTGGGACGAGGTGCAGGCGCTCATGCCGGCGGGGGAGATCGGCGACATGATCGTGGATCTGCGTTCCCAGAGCCTGGGCCTCGGCTGGTTCACGCAGGAATTCGACCACCTGCAGGAGGTCATGGGACGCGCCTCCGAGCAGGTCGTGGCCGCTCGGGCGGAGGCGCTCAAGTAAGCCGGGCCGAACGCAGATCCGGCGGGGCCTTGAGGCCTCGCTCGAGATCGCCGGCCGGATCATCGGACAAGGGACAGCCCGACGACCATGGGCCCTTTTCGCCTCTCCCGCAGGGGATGCCTCATCATGTCTGGGAGCCGCGAGCGCCGCAGGCCGCGCATCGCCACGGGCCCATCCCGGTCCGTTGGCCCGGTCACAGCAGGAAGTCGGCAGCCGTGTATTGCGACGCCAGTATGGCTCCGTCCTGGATGTTGATCTGGAAGTCCGCGCCGGCAGCGGCGTTCGTGAAGCCCTGGACCCGCGTGACGCCGCCGCTCACCTCGGTGACCTCGATGCCGCCCTGCGCCATCGAGCCGAAGGTGAAGGCCTGATTGCCGTCGACGCCCTCCTTTGCGTCGATGGCGAGGAGGTCGATCAGATCGCCCAAGGCGGCGCCGGCGGCATTGAAGCCCCTGATGATGTCGAACGACGACAAGAGCGTGTCGGCCTTGCTCAGGAAGCGGAACGTGTCGTTGCCGGACAAGCCGATCAGGATGTCCTTGCCTGCGCCACCGATCAGGAGGTCGTCGCCCACGCCGCCGTTCGCCGTGTCGTTGCCGGCGGCCGCCGTGATCTGGTCGTTCCCTCTCATGCCGAAGAGGGCATTGGCCCCGGCGCTGCCGAAGATCCTATCCCCGCCGTCGCCTCCGATGGCATTCTCGACGTTGACGAACCGGACCGCGACCCCGTCGATCAGGCCGTTGACGTTGTCGAGGCGGATGGTCGAGCCGCTGGTCACCGCCGCCGCGTTCACGGTGTCGGCGCCGCCGTTGCCATCCGTGATCGCGGTCTTGTGGCCGGCCACGGAAGCGTAGTCCGAGTACTCGTTGGTGAACACGTAGCGGTCGTCAGGACTGGCCGCAGCCCAGGTCCGGACAACGATGTCGGAGACCGTCAGCAGGTCGCCCCTCTCGTCGTCGGCGACCCGCACGGTCCAGGTCCCCGCCGCGTGCTCTCCCCGGAACGCCTGGCTCTCGAAGGTCCAGGTGCCGTTGTAGTCGTTGATATTCCCAGCATCAGCGATGAGCTGGCTCACCGTGTCGTCCGGGGAGGTCAGGTACACCTCGACGTCCCCGGTGAAGGCGGTCGAGAACGACATCTGCACGGTCACGCGCTCGACGACATGATCCGACCCCGCCTTGCCGGCAAAGTTCAGCCCCGTGGCATCGTTGTCCGGCACGGTGATACTGCCGTCGAGCACATCCATGGTGCTGCTGACCTGACCGCTCGTCACTGCCGCCGTTGTCCCTGTGAGGTTCCAGCTTTCGGCGAGCCGGACGGCGGCCCAGGCGTCAACGAGGCCGTAGCCGTAGTCGTTGCTGAAGTGCAGGCCGCCGCCGTTCCAGGTCTCGGCGTGGTTCCAGGCCCAGGGGAAGCGCTCCGAGCCGGCGATGCCCGCCCCCACCTCCGAGCCCACCTGCCGGGCGGAGAGCGCCAGGATCGACTGCACGTCGCGCCAGCCCAGCCCCGCGGCGGCGTCGTACATCAGGTCCACCACTCCGGCGACCATCGGCGCGGCGGCCGAGGTGCCGTTGAAGGTGGTCGTGTAGTTGCCGGCCGTGTAGCCGGCCGCCCCCGTCCGGTCCGTCGTGACCACCTGGCCCGGCGTGCCAAAGGCCGACACCAGCAGCGCCGCCCCGTAGCTCGAATAGAACGACACGAAGCCGTTCTGGTCCACCGCCCCCACCACCACCTGCCGCGTGTCGTTCGTCCAGTCGTCCGCGTTGACGTCATAGTTGGCGGACCGCGAGTTGCCCGCCGCCTTCACGATAGTCATGCCGAGGCCGCCGCGCCCCTGGTTCACGGCGGTGCCGATCGAGGTCTCGATCTCGTCGAAGCGCAAGGCGTTGTAGCCCACGCCGAAGGCACTGTCGGGGTCGTTGGCGATACCTTGGCTGATGTTGGCCACGTCGCCCTGGGCGCTCATCGCCGCGTCCCGGATGGCGTCGCGGATGTTCTGCAGCCAGACATCGTCAATCACGTTGTTGGTGCGGTAGCCGACCAACTGCGTCTGATAGGCGACTCCAACGCCACCCAGGCCGTTGTTGCCCACGGCACCGATGATCCCGGCAACGGCAGTGCCATGGACCTCGGACAAGGATCCGAATGAATCGGCGTCGGAGTCCAGGAAGTCATGATCCGAGGCCACGTCATAGTCCCTGGCCAGATCCTCGTGGACGTAGTCGAAGCCGTCGTCGATGATGACGGTGCGCGTCCCCAGGCCGTTGTAGGCTTCGCCCTGGCTAGGGCTCCAGACCGACGCCACGTTCAGGTCGAACAGACCCGCGGTGTGGTTGATGAGATGCCACTGTTGACCCAGCAGTGGATCGTTCGGTAACCGCATTTACTCTTCTCCAATCACGATGGCTGCGGAGGAGTCCTGCCTGACGATCAGCCCCGGACGCTTCGGGCGGAATGTCGAGTGGTAGAAATTCTATCACCTCACAATGCGGAACTCCTGCACCAAAAGCATCGTGCCCATGCGACGGGTCTTTGCTATACCGAGTTCTCTCACGATCGCGTGTTGGTCAATCGAGGCGGCCGAAGACATGCCTGATACAGATCGCTTGGCACCGTCGTCTTCGCAGATCAGCAGGCAGTTCAAGGTGGCGCACTGCACCTTGGCATCGTCGGAAATCCCTGAAACCGAACGGGCATCGAGCCCGAAGCGGTCGGAACGCGCACCGCACCAAAGGCCCGCAGGGCAGATCGTAGCAATGCGCGCGACGTCGATAATTATTGCTGCCCTTGAGATAGGAGGAATTCCATCGCCCGCATCACCTCGTCGGCGGAAATTTCAGCCTTGATTCTTCGACAAGGGTTCTGAAAGCCGAAAACTCACCGGCTACGGACGTGCACGGAATGTCAGGCAACATGCTTTCCCGCCAAGTGTTGCGATTTCCATTTTATAGGCCTCTGTTCGCACGACGCAAACAGTTTGTTGCCACAACGCTAGAGGCACCAGGGCCACCCCTGCAACAAGGGTCCCGCAACCCTGCATCGCCCTTAGCCCGGGTTGGGCGCCGTAGGATTTTCAAGAGGTTTTCTCACTGCGAGCCACGTCGCTCACGACCGACGGGGAGTTGCTCTTTGGCAACATACCGGGCCGCGACCCTGCTCTAAGCGCCTTCGGCCTGTAGCGCACCTTCCGCTCGCCTCTACGACGAGAGCTGCAGCAGGGTATCAGCCCGGGCGGCAGAGGAGTCCTTCCCTGGCCTCCGCTGGCTCTCCCGAGCTTGCAAGGAGCTAGGTTGTTTCGACACAGGAAACGCACCGTTTTTGACTCTCCTCGTTTCAGCTAAGTCCTTACACAACCGCCAAGAGCTTGGCCTCTCTATGATGCAACCTGTGGTAATATGATCCGCAGTGGGAGGGCGCCATGTGGCCGCCACATGGACGCCTCCTTCCCGCCACCCGACCCGGTTCCTTCGCTACCGCCGGCCTGATGGGACATGGCCGCGAGAGGGGAACCCATGTTCGACACGTATAATGATCTAACCTACTCCGGCCAGCCATTGCGCTATGGCAACTGGCAGGTCTCGGATTGGGCCGCTGGCACACTGAGCTGGAACACGAACTTCGCACGCAACCGGGTGCGCATCGCCTTGGACGGGGCCGCCGAGGTCAGCCTGGGCGCGTCCTCCCCCGGCTCCTACAAGGCCACGGGCGGGGAGATGAGGTCGGGATCGTTGGCGGACGTGGGCACCTTCGAGTGGACCGCGCAGGCCCCGCAGATGAAACCTGGCACCGTCTTCGGCATGTTCGCCATGGCCGCTGGCGGCAAGCATCAGCGAACGCTCGAGTTCGACTGGGAGTTCGTGGGCAGGGACACCACGAAGGCGCAGGTGACGGTGCACATGGAGAACGCCGCCGGCCAGCATATCCAGAACCTTGAACGCACGGTGATCGATCTCGGCTTCGACGCCGCCGCCGGGGTGCACGACTACGAGATCACGCTGACCGGCAAGGGCGCGGTGTTCCGGGTGGACGACACCCCGGTGGCCTACTTCAGCGGCGACGACATGCCGGGCGGCGTCTGGTACACGGGCCAGTTGCGCAGCATCGTCAACCTGTGGGCCAGCGACTCGCGCCTAAGCGATTGGACAGGCGTCTACTCTCCGCTCACCGCGCCCATCAAGGGACGTATCCTGGACGCCAGCGTTCGCGACGGCGACGTGTCTGGGTCCATGCCATCTCCGGGCGAGGGCCTCGCGAACAACCTCCAGGGCACCGACGGTGACGATGTCCTCAAGGGCGGCCTGGGCAATGATCGCATCAGCGGGGGCAACGGTGACGACAAGCTCGGCCTCGATGGCGGCAACGACTTCATCGATGGCGGCGCGGGCGACGACTGGCTGGTGGTGTCGGGCGGCACTGGCGTGACGGTGAACCTGGGCATGGTGAACGAGCAGACGACAGGTCTGGGCCGGGACGTGATCCGCGGCATCGAGAACGTCGAAGGCACTTCGGGCGTAGATACACTCTACGGAAGCGACGGCGCCAACTATCTCGAGGGCTGTGCTGGCAATGACGCGCTGCGTGGCCAGGGGGGGGCGGACACGCTGGACGGCGGGCTCGGGCACGACG
>NZ_KK088599.1:26935-27045 GCF_000600335.2 Rubellimicrobium mesophilum DSM 19309
CTCAGCGACATCCTGCTCTGACCACCCCAAGGGTCGACACGCGCGCGCTCCCGGACGAAGGACCGGGGGCGCCGCGCAGACGGGCTTCGTCTTGGTCGGATACTGCGGTG
>NZ_KK088600.1 GCF_000600335.2 Rubellimicrobium mesophilum DSM 19309
GGCCAGTTCGTCGTGCGATAGCGGGCGGGAGACGGCTTGCTCATGAGTGCCCAGATAGGCGCCACGGGTCCCTACGCGAGCACCCGCCACAGGGTTGTGCAACAACGCCCTTACGATGTCTGGCATCACGCGCGGGCCTACATGGAGGCAGAGGACGAGCTACATGCGCTCAGGGGACGGGGGCTGCTGCAGTCCGAACTTGCCGCGGCCCTCGACGTTTTCGCAGCTGAGCGCGAGCCGGCTCCTGGAGACGAGCACGCTTCGCAGGTCCACCATGCCAAACATTTCGCCGTCAGGGGCGCCCTGCAGCTGGTGGCCTCCCGGCTCCTTGGAGACCGCCTCAGGATGGCTGCCGGGAAAGCGAGCTGGTGGACGGGCTCAATGCATGGGCAGAGCTTCGGACGATGCGCTCGCCCCGCAGCAGAAGCGCAGAGGATGCGTTCGACGTTGCGATGAAGCTGGCCCAGGAAACACAAAAGACGCCGCCGAAGAAGTAAGCCGCGCCTTTCGGACCATGCTAATCAGCCGACGTCCTGGCCGCCTCGGGGCTCGCGCAGGCGGACCCCCGCCCCGCCGCCGTTCTCAGCGATGAACTCGACGCCGGCGTCCTCAAGCGCCTTGCGGAGAGCCTGTGCTGTCGAGGCTCGTCCACCTATCGGACCCGTCTCGGCCTCTAGCCTTTTGATTGTCGGGAGCGACACCGACGACGCGGCGGCGAGGTCCTCCTGTGACCAGCGAAGGAGCGCGCGAGCAGCTTTCACCTGCTCAACTGATACTAAAAGTATTGACATGAGCCCTCTGGAGCAATACTTTCAGTATTAAAGAACAGGAAGGCTTCTTGCAATGGTTACCACCGCGAAGACCACCCGCACCGCCGCCCAGCTCCGGGCCCTGCGCCGCTTCGCGCTGACCGCCGCCTGGGACCAGGCTGCGCATGTCGTGTCCTGCTACGCGCCCGGCGCGAAGGACCTCGTGACTGAGGCCCGTCGCCTGCTGGCCTAGGGCTGGAAGGAGGCCAAGCTGGCCGAGAAGCACGGGCACCTCGTCGTCGCCGAAGCCGCCGCCCAAGTCACCGCCCCCGCCGTCCACGCCGCCCGTCCCGTCGTCTTCATCCGGGCTGAGATCGAGCGCATGGAGAACACCGACCGCCTCGGCCCCGCCGGGCTGGCCCGCCTCTCGGCCCTGCGCGCCGAGATCCACGCGATCGAGGTCCGCGCCCACTGACCCTTCTCGACCGGGCGACCTGACCTGAGGCCGCCCCCACCAACACCAACCAAGGGAGACCCCCTCATGACTGCCCACCTGTCCCGCCGCTCGCTCCTGCGGGCGGCCCCGGCCCTCGTCATGCCCGTGACGCTCACGGCTCCGCTGCCCGCCTTGGCCGGCGCTGTCGCCACGCCCGACCCGCTGCCCGGCTATGTCCGGGACTTCAAGGCGGCGCTGGAGCAGTGGCTCGCGGCTTCAGACGAGCCCGGCGGCGGCAACTTCGACACCCTCGCCTGCCTCCACTGGAACGCCGAGATGAACCATCTGCGCGAGCTCATCCAAGACACGGTCGCTACGTCGCCCGAGGGTCTTGCCGCGCAGATTGAGTTCATCAAAGCCGACTATGACGCCGGCCCGCCCTGCGCCTACGATTACCCGACCGTGGACGACGTGCCCGTCCCCTTCCTCGACCTGATCCTCGAGGGCCTGCGGGGGATCGCCCAATGACCGCGACCCACACCTGCCGCCGTGCCCTGCTGAAAGGTGCCGCCGTGTTGACCGCCATCCCTGTCGCCGTCTCCGCCGGGGGCGTTCCCCTCTTCGACGTGGTGGAGGACCTCTTCCCCGTCGCCGCCCCGATCCCGGCCGGTCCCGACCTGTCCACCTTCGACGGGCGCCTCCTGGCCGCTGCCGACTGGCTGAGCCTTCCCCCGCCGCCCATCGTCTATGACGAGGAGGACCTCCAGGGCGGGGTCATGCTCACCCCCGAGCTGATGGCATGGTTCCGGGAGAACGACCTGCGGGCGCACCTCGGCTGGTTCTTTGACGGCGGCCCGGCGGGCACCACGGCCGACGAGCAGCGCACGAGGCTGATGCAGGATCGGGAGATGCTCGCGCTGTTCAACGGCATGGACGAAACCGAGCAGGGCATCATGCTGCAGGCCATCGAGCGCTTCGCCGACCCGAGCATCCCGGCGGAGGTCATCCAAGCGGAGAGCCTCGCCAAGCTCGACGCCCACCGCGCAGCCAAGCGGGCGCGGGCACAGTAGCCATTCGCGTCGGGCCTCTGCCGCCCGCCGCAACAGTCTGGAGTCACAGCGCAACAGGCCCTCCTTACCGGGGGCCTGTTCGCTTGTATCAGGCACGAGTGAACCGTCTTTACAGCTTCTTGTGGCGGAGCCCTGCTCGACAGGTTGTTGCTCCGCATGAGCCTGGCCAAACTAGTCGGCGGCGTTCTTATAGAAACACACTGTGGCCGAATTATGTCCAATCGGGCCCTGACCTACCAAGTGGACGTGAACTCGGCTGCGGAGCGTCTCGGCGGCAGCGGGCGTTGGGGGCGCAGTCAACACAAGCGCCCTCGGGCTTGGAGAGACGCTGCCCTGTCAGGCCGCCTCGTTATAGATGTCCTCGAGGTAGACGCCCTCGTCCACCATCTCGACCAGCCAGCGACCGAAGCTGAAGCCCGGGACCGAGTGGTGAGCGAAGACCTTTAGCGCCTGCTTGGGCGTGAGATCGCCCCGGTCCATGGCGCGAACCACCTCGACCAGGTCGGCCACCGGGACGCGCTGCTGGCCGGCGCCCTGCGGCGCCTGCGCGATCTGCCCGGTCAGGCGATCCAGCAGGTCCTCGATGTGAGCCTCGCTCGCCGGATTGTGGAGGTAGAGGGCACTTGTCATGGATCTCACCGCAGGACCGAAGGACCGGCAGGCCCTAACCGACGGCCCGCAGGCTCCCTACGGGGCATTGTGACGCGGCGTGAGGTTTTATGTGGCTCATGCGCGGCGGGGGGGGGGCGCTCTGTCCGCAATTGAACGTATAGCCTTGCGCCAATCTGGTCGCTAAGACGAGCCCCCGAGCATTGAGGAGCATATGGCTCGACGTAGCCCCAGCCGCCCGCTGATCCGACGTGTTGCAAGATCCGGCCGGCGAGGGCGTCCAACGCTTCTGCTGGTTGTCGCCCTCCTTCTCGCGCTGGGCGCGGTCGCCCTGGAGCGGCGGGGACGCCTGCCGGAACCGTGGGCAGGGCTCGTACACGCCGCCGAGGAACCACTCGCGGCCCTCCTTGAAGAACTTGGTCTGACGCTGCCTAGTGCCAATGAATGGCCGGGCGGACCCTTGCCTCCTGTGCTTGGTGGCGACGCAGGCGACGCAGCCCAAGCTCTGGTGCTTCTGGAGCGCATTCCGGTCGAGGCGGAGCGCCCTCTCGGCTTTGACCGAGAGGATTGGCCGCACTGGCTGGACACGGACCGCGACTGCCAGGATGCCCGCCAAGAGGTGCTCGCGGCCGAGAGCGAGGTGCCGGTGCGCTGGGACACGCAGCGGTGTGACGTGGTCTCCGGTCTCTGGCGCGACGCCTACACGGGGCAGACTGTCCGGGATCCCCGCGCGCTTGACGTCGATCACATGGTGCCGCTCGCGGAGGCGTTCCGCTCGGGTGGGCGGGACTGGGACATGGAGCGCCGGGCGGCCTACGCCAATGACCTCCAAGATGGGCGCACTCTCATCGCCGTGAGCGCCTCGGCCAACCGCTCCAAGGGCGACCAGGGCCCGGAGGACTGGCTTCCGCCCGAAGTGAGCTACCGCTGCCGCTATGTGGCCGACTGGGTGGCGGTGAAGGTGCGCTGGTCGCTGAGCATGGACGAGCGCGAGCGCGTGACGGTGGGCAACATCCTGCGAGCCTGCGCGCAGGACTGACCGCCGAGAGCGCACCACCGCGAACCCCGAAGCTGTGAGGCGCCCCGAGGCCCTTCGCCTGCCCCGCTCACTCGCCCCAGGCCGCGCAGACCTGGGCGGCCGCGCCCAAGGCCGGCAGCACCATGCGCCCGTACTGAGCCGGCATCTCGGCCGAGGTCCAGCGGCCCGCTATCATGATGGAAGCGAGGTCGCAGCCGACCTGCAAGGCGTCGTGCACGCCGCCCACGCGCGTGCTGTGGGCAGAGACGTCCCGACGCCCCGTGCGCTGCTTGAAGATGCGCGACACCGTGGCCGGATCGAGCGGACGCTTGGGGTCGCGCGGGATCGAACTCGTGAACAGCGGATCGTCCCCCGCGAGCCCCGCCACCTCGGCCCACTGGCGCGCCGCCGCAAGCCCCTGCGGAGAGAGGTAGGCATAGGCGCCTCGCCCGTCCGTGTCGGTCTTGGAGCGGGCGATGAACAGGAGGCCCGAGCCGTCCGCCTGGGGCAGAACGTCCCGGACGCGGAAGGCCACCAGCTCGGCGCTGCGGCACCACGTGTCCGAGGCCACCAGGAGGAGCGCGCGGTCGCGCAGGTCGCGCCGGCTGTTGCCCAGGCGCTGGAGCGCCCGGCGGATCTCGCGCTTGCCCAAGGGGGCGGCTTGGCGTGTGGCTGAGCCATGCTGGCGCTTGACGGCCTTGATAGCCAGCTTGACCAGCTCGTGCTGGCAGGGCGAGGGCAGAAAGCGACTCTTGTGCATCTCGGCGATGGCCCAGAGCCGGGTCTCGATGGTGGACGCCCGGATGCGCCCCGAGAGGCTGTCCACGTAGGCCGCCACCACCGAGGGCGAGATCGGGGGTTCCTCCGGGTGGCCCTGCTCGCGGCACCACTCCTGAAAGGACGCCACGACCTGCCGGAGCACCCGTTTGGTGGCGGGCGCGAACGCCGCCTCCGAGCGGACCCGGTACTCCGCCGCCAGCGCCAGCCGGTCGGCCTCGGGCAGGGTCAGCATCTCAATCACCGTGGCAAGGCGGTCGTTCTCGCGGCGGAACTGGCTTGTCTGCATAGCGAAGGCGCTCCGTTGCTTCAGGCCGACTGCGACCGGTGCGGATCCGCTTTCTTGTCCCGGCTGATCCCGCCTTGGCAGAATAAGGCCCTAGCCTGATCTGAGAACCCATAGCGTTGTGCGTACTCCGCCAAGGCTCGTTCTAGGCCCTTTATGCGGTTCATGGCTTCGGTCAGTGCTTCTGGGTCCGTCATGTCACCCCTCTCCGATGTGTTGGGTGGAGGCAGTCAAGCACGACGATGGTTAATGAAGGGTTAACGGCCGGAGCGATGCGGTCAGCGAGTCAGTTTCAGAGTCTATGAAGGCCCTGACCCCTACAGTAGAGGTCGAGTGCCATGAGTTGGCGCGACCTGATGGTATCAATGATGGTAAGGTCGCGGAATATATATCATTTTTCTTATATATATCAAAATATTAAGAGAGGTTGATCGACAGCCTGAAGATCGACCGGAGCTTCATCGCGCGGGTCGACGAGCTGCCGCACAAGGGCAAGATCGTGGCAGGCGTGCTGGCGCTGGCCGACTCGCTGGGGCTGCAGGTGACGGCCGAGGGGATCGAGCGCGACGAGGAGCTCGATTTCCTGACGGAGCGGAAGCTGCGCGCTGGGGCAGGGCTACCTGCTTGGGCGGCCGCAGCCGGCCGAGGGGATCGCAGCGCTCCTGGGCGAGGAGGCGGCGCGGGCGGCGAAGGCCGTGCGGCGTCGCGCGACGGTCTGAAGGTGGAGGCCGGGCGGCCGGGTGATGGCCCGGCGCGGGAGACCCGGTGCGGCGCGGCCCGGGGCCGACGCTGCCAGGGCGAGGAGGGATGGCGGCGGGTGCGGCGTCGTGGGGTGGCTCGGGTGGCTTGACCCGGCGAACGGCCCCCGCCGGGGATGGCGGGCCGGCTCAGGCCGCGTGGGCGCCTTCGGCGAGGGACCGCACGAAGGCCAGGACCTCGGAGGGGCTGCGGCCCTGGGCGATCTCGGAGACGATGGCCGAACCCACGACGGCGCCGTCCGCCACCTGGGCGATGGCGCGGGCGGTCTCGGGCGTGCGGATGCCGAAGCCCACGATCACGGGGAGGTCGGTCGCGGCCTTGATGCGCGCGACCTCGGGGCCCACGTCGCCGGCCTGCGCGGCGGCGGCGCCGGTGATGCCGGTGATCGAGACGTAGTAGACGAAGCCCGACGTGTTCTGCAGCACCTTGGGCAGGCGGCGGTCGTCGGTCGTGGGCGTGGCGAGGCGGATGAAGTTGAGGCCGGCGGCCTGGGCGGGGAGGCAGAGCTCCGCGTCCTCCTCCGGGGGCAGGTCCACGACGATGAGGCCGTCGATGCCGGCCTCCTTGGCCTGCCGCAGGAAGGTCTCCACGCCGCGCGAGAAGATGGGGTTGTAGTAGCCCATCAGCACGATGGGGGTCTGGTCGCCGGTGTCCCGCAGGTCGCGGGCGATCTGGAGCGTCTTGTCCAGGGTCTGGCCCTTGGACAGGGCGCGCTGTCCGGCGAGCTGGATCGTCGGACCGTCGGCCATGGGATCGGTGAAGGGAAGGCCCAGCTCGATGATGTCCACCCCGGCGGCGGGCAGGCCCAGCACGATCTCGCGCGAGGTGTCGAATTCGGGGTCGCCGGCCATGACATAGGCCACGAAGGCCTTGCGGCCCTCGGCCTTCAGCCGTGCGAAGGTGTCGTCGATGCGTGTCATGGTGGTCCCCCGTGTCGGCGCAGGGGATGCGACAGGGGCGGCGGAAATGCAAGGTGGGGCCGCCTGCCTGGTCCCGGTTGGATCGTCCGCGCGCGGCCATCGCGCCGGGAGCCGGCAGGCGCGGCGACCAGGCCGTCGCGGGCGTCGGCGGGAGCGGGACGGGCGCGATCCGGTCGTCCCACCGACGTGTGCCGTCGAACGGCCATCCTCAGGGGCGATGCGCCGTGACGCCTGCAGGAGGGGCCGATGACCCGGGACGACCTGGCCGCGACCTATCGGGACTGCATCGCTTGCCTCGATCGCCAGGACTGGCCGAGCCTGGGCGACTTCGTTCGGGACGATGTCGGCCACAACGGCGAACGGGGCATCTGGACGGCTATCGACGGGTGCTGGAGGAGGATGTCCGGTCGATCCCGGACCTGAGGTTCGACATCGAGCTTCGGATGCTGGACCCGCCCCGTGTCGCCATCCGCCTGTCGTTCGACTGCACTCCCGTCGGCCTGCTGTTCGGGCTGCCGGTCGATGGCCGAAGGGTCCGTTTCGCGGAGAACGTGTTCCACTCGTTTCACGAGGGGCGCATCGCGGAGGTCTGGTCAGTCATCACACGGCGGCGATCGCCTCCCAACTGAGGCGACCCTCGCGGCCGGACCGAGATACGATCCGTGCCCCGCCATCGGCTGGGAAAGGCACCCGGCCCACCACGCGCGGACGCGGCGGGCCGGGGCGGGCGGACCGGAGGGAGGGGCCGATCCGCCCCGTCCGGCCTGCTGCAAGAGTCGGGCCGGATGCGGGGGCGGCCATGCCTCGGGCTGGCCAGTGGCGGGCGGACCCCTGGGGCGCAGGGATCCCGCCGGGCCGCCACCCGGTGAGACCAGGGCCAGAGGCGAGCCCCTCCCGGTCCAACGTCGCTTGAACCTCGCCTTGGCGGCCTCGCGCGGGTGAGGCTGAAGACCCGGAGGGGGACTGCGAGGTCTTCGCGCTTTCCGGGGTCTGCCAGGACCGATCAGGTCGGGTGCGCCTCGGGCTCCTCGACCTCGTCGCGGGACATGGTGCCGCCCTCGGGCTCGGCGGAGAGGATCCAGTGGGTGCCGAAGCGGTCGCGCAGCATCCCGAAACCGCGCGAGAAGAAGGTCGGGCCGAAGGGCTGGATCACGTCGCCGCCCTCCCTCAGGCGGTCGAAGGCGGCGCGGGTGGAATCCGGGTCCGGGAAGGTCTGCATGATCGAGACGGCCTTCTGGGGGTCGCCCTCCATCCCCGGCGGGAAGTCGGAGGCCATGAGGACGCCGTCCCCGAGGCGCACCTGGCCGTGCATGACATGGGGCGCGTCCTTCCACTCGGGCCGGGCGTCCGGGCTCTCGGCGTAGCGCATGAGCGCGAGGTCGGTGCCGCCGAGGACCTCGGCGTAGAAGGCCAAGGCCTCGGCGCAGCGGCCTTGGAAATGGAGGTATGGCATCGTGGCCATGGGCGGCTCCTCAGTTGAGCGGGATGGCGTTGCCGGACTTGCCGGACTGGTAGGCGCGGGAGAGGTCGTCGTAGGCGGCGCGGATGCGGGCGTCCTGGTCCTGGAGCGCCGCGCGGTCGGGATCCTGGGCGATCAGGTCGCGGATGGGGGTCGCGGTCCAGAAGGCGTTGCGGCGGTGGTAGTGGCCGCCGAACACCTCTTGGAGGATGCGAAGGTCGTGGGGGATGGCGAAGGCGTCGCGCGAATCCTCGTGGGAGAACAGGAACCAGATCGTGTCGAAGCCCGCCCAGGCGAGGGCCGAGGCGCACATGGAGCAGGGCTCGTGCGTCGAGAGGAAGACCTGGTTGGCGGGGTCGGCGAGGCGCTTCTCATGCAGGCGCTTGAGGCAGTGGACCTCGCCGTGCCAGAGCGGGCACTCGGTCTCGTTGTTGGTCTCGGCGAGGACGAGGGAGAGTTCGTCCCGGCGCAGCACGGCCGCGCCGAAGACCTTGTTGCCCCGGGCGACCCCCTCCCGCGTGAGGGGGAGGATGTCGCCCTCGATCACGTCGAGGAGGCGGGCGGGGAGGCTCACGCCGCGGTCGATTCGGCGGGGGCGGCCGAGGTTCCTTCGGGCATCTGCGCGCCCTGGGTGTCGATCATCCAGCGGGTGCCGAAACGGTCGGTGAGCATCCCGAAGGCCGGGCTCCAGAAGGTCTGCGAGATCGGCAGGATGACCTGGCCGCCTTCGGCGAGGGCATCGAAGATGCGGCGGCTCTCCTCGGCGGTCTTCTGGGTGACGGCGACGCAGCCCGCGCCCTTCCCGGCCTCGGAGGCGTCCTGGTCGTCGGCGCCGTAGATCCAGCCCTGGTCCACTTGGACCGCGCCGTGCATCACGGCCTCGGGACGCGCGCCCATGCGCTGCTCCTCGGGCAGGGAGCCCATGAGCATGATCTGCGGCTCGGGCGAGCCGAAGACGCGGGCATAGGCACGGAGCGCCTCGGCGGTGTTGCCCTGGAAGAAGAGGTAGGGGACGGGTTGCATGGCTGATTCCTCCGGTTGACGTCGGGAGAGGTTATCATGTTCACGTTTTGTTCAGAAGCGGGATCGTAAGGGGGCCGGCGCGGAATGGCCGAGGCGTGACATTTTCCGCGCCACGCCACGGGAGCGGCGCCCGCAGCGGGGCCGTTCGCTCCCAAGGGCGGAGGCGGAAGGTCCGCGCGGCGCGGCGCACCCCGGCCGAGCGTCCCGGGCGGCGGCGATGGGCGCGGGGTCGGCGGCGTTCCTTGGGCTTGGGGCGCATGGGGTCTCCTCCGAAATCATGGCTCGCCTGGTCTTGCATGGGGGGCCGGGGTCCCCACATGAGGGGCATGAACTATGTGGTCGCCCTTCTCCTGCCGCCGCTGTCGATCCTGTTCGCGGGGCGGCCGTTCCTTGCCATCGTGGTGTTCCTGTTCTGGCTGCCCGCGATCATCTTCTCGGGCGGGCTGGGACACCCGATCTTCATCCTCCTGGCCTGGATCGTCATCTACCAGGGCCACGAGGATCGGCGTGCCCGGCGCTTTGGGCGCGACGCCTAACCGTCAGGCCCCGCCGCGCGGCGGGGGCATGGCGTCCACGCTCCAGTGCGTGCCCCAGCGGTCGGTGAGACGGCCGAAGCCGGGGGACCAGGCGCTGGGCTCGTAGGGGCGCTCGACCTCCCCGCCCTCGGCGAGGGCGTCGAAGACGCGGCGTCCCTCGGCGGGGTCGGACATGGTGACGGCGACGTCGCCGCCGAGCGACAGGTCGGCCCGGCACGGGTCGGGCAGGGGTCGCCATCCCTTCCAGGTGCGGAGCGCGGCGTAGAGGCAGGTGCCGGGGTCGCGTCGGGTGGCCGCAGGATGGAAGATCAGGGCGTAGGCGCGCTGCGCGTCCTGATGCGGGCCCGGGAACAGATGCAGGGGAATGGTCATGACCGATTCCTTTCTCTGGGCCTCTTCTTCCTATCATGTTCTTGCTTTGTTCTCAAGCCTTGCTTGCGGTGGCCTGAAGGTCGCCCTAGAAGCGCGGCGTTTTCGCCACGGAGGGATCGATGGGCTTTCGCATGGGAATCGTGGGGCTGCCCAACGTCGGCAAGTCCACCCTGTTCAACGCATTGACGCGGACGGCGGCGGCGCAGGCCGCCAACTTTCCCTTCTGCACCATCGAGCCCAACGTGGGCGAGGTCGCGGTGCCGGACTCGCGGCTGGAGACGCTCGCGGACCTGGCCAAGAGCCGGCAGATCATCCCGACGCGCATGACCTTCGTGGACATCGCGGGGCTGGTGAAGGGCGCGTCCAAGGGGGAGGGGCTCGGGAACCAGTTCCTCGCCAACATCCGCGAGACGGACGCCATCGCCCATGTGCTGCGCTGCTTCGAGGACGGGGACATCACGCACGTCGAGGGGCGGGTCGATCCGGTCGCGGACGCGCAGACCATCGAGACGGAGCTGATGCTGGCCGACCTCGAATCGGTCGAGCGGCGGCTGCAGAACCTCGCGCGGAAGGTGAAGGGCGGGGACAAGGAGGCGCTGGAGCAGGAAGGGCTGCTGAAGCGTGCGCAGGTGGCGCTGTCCGAGGGCCGGCCCGCGCGGACCGTGGAGGTCTCGGGTGATGAGCTGCGGGCGTGGCGGATGCTGCAGCTCCTGACCGCGAAGCCGGTGCTCTACGTCTGCAACGTGAACGAGGAGGACGCGGCCTCGGGCAACGAGTTCTCGGCGCGCGTGGCGGAGATGGCGAAGGCCGAGGGGAACAGCCATGTCGTGATCTCGGCCCGGATCGAGGAGGAGATCGCGCAGCTTCCGCCCGAGGAGCAGACGGAGTTCCTCGAGACGATGGGGCTGGAGGAGGCCGGTCTGGATCGGCTGATCCGGGCGGGCTACGAGCTCTTGCACCTGCAGACGTATTTCACCGTGGGGCCCAAGGAGGCGCGGGCCTGGACGATCTCGGCCGGCACGCTCGCGCCGCAGGCGGCGGGGGTGATCCACGGGGACTTCGAGAAGGGGTTCATCCGGGCGGAGACGATCGCCTACGACGACTACGTGTCGCTGGGCGGCGAGGGCGGCGCGCGGGACGCGGGCAAGCTGCGGCTCGAGGGCAAGGGGTATGTCGTCAAGGACGGCGACGTGATGCACTTCCTGTTCAATACCTGAGGCCCGTGGGAAACGATCCGGGGGATCGTTTCCAGGGCCGAACGACGCGACGTGAGGCGCGGCGGCTGCAACGCCGGCATCTCTCGTGCGCGGGCGCACCATCGCCCTGCTCGCCCGGCGTTTGACTCGGGGCGGGCGGGACCGACCTTCCGGTCAGAAATGACCGGAGGACCCCCGATGAAAGCCGTCCGCCTGCAGAGTTACGGCGACGTGGACCAGTTCCGTCTCGAGGAGGCGCCCGATCCCGTGCAGGGGCCGGGCGAGGTGCTGGTGCGGGTCGCCTTTGCCGGCCTGAACCCGGTGGACGCCTTCGTGCGGCAGGGCGGGTTCAAGAAGCTGCAACTGGAGATGCCCGCGATCCTGGGGATCGACGCGAGCGGCACCGTCGAGGCGGTGGGCAAGGGCGTGACCGGCTACAACGTGGGCGACCGGGTGGCGGTGCACGCGCCGCTGAAGGGGCACGGGACCTACGCCGAGAAGGTGGTCGCGCCCCTCGCGGGACTCGCGCATCTGCCGGAGGGCGCGGACTTCCGGTTGGGGGCGGCGCTGCCGCTGGTGGGGCTCACGGGGCGGCAGCTCGTGGACCGGCTGGGCGGCGTGAGGGCCGGGCAGCGGGTGCTGGTCTCGGGCGCGCTGGGCGGCGTCGGGCGCGCGGCGGTGCAGTATCTCAGGGAGCTGGGGGCGGTGCCGGTCGCGGGCGTCCGCGCCGAGCGGCTGGACGAGGGGCGCGAGGTGGCGGGCGAGGCGCTGGACATCGGGGCGGCGGGCGCGCCGGAGTTCGACCTCGCGGTGAGCGCGGCGGCCCCGGTCGCGGGTCGGGTCGTGGCCCGGGTGCGCGACGGCGGGCTGGTGGCGAGCTCGGTGCAGGTGCCGGAGGAGGCCAAGGCCGGGGGCCGGGTCCGGGTCGAAAACATCATGGCCAAGGACGATCCGGCGATGCTGCAGGCCGTGGCGGACGCGGCCGGGCGCGGGGAGCTCGTGCTGCCGGTCGCCCGGGTGTTTCCGCTGGCGGAGCTGGCGGAGGCGCACCGGATTCTGGGGCGGGGTCCGCAGGGGAAGATCCTGATCGAGGTGTGAGGCGCCGCGACCCTCCCGGGCTGCGCGGGCCCTGGCGCGGGGGATCGTGCGTCGTGGTCCGGCGGCGCCCGGGCGCCCGCGTCACTGTTCCTTCTCGGTGGTGAAGGCGAGGGGATAGCCGTGCTGGCCGCCCATGTCGGTGGCCTGCCGGGCCTTCTGCTCGGCCACCTCGCGGGTGAAGACGGCGACGACGCAGGCGCCCTTGCGGTGCGCGGTGAGCATGACGCCCAGCGCCTCGCCCTCGGTCATGCGGAAGACGGATTTCAGGACCTTCACCACGAAGTCGCGCGGCGTGTAGTCGTCGTTGAGGAGGATGACCTTGTAGAGCTTCGGCCGCTCGGTCTTGGCCTTGGCCTGGGGCTTGGGGAGAAGGACGATGTCGGGCATGGGCGCAGGGGTCCGGGGGACGAGGACAGGGTCGTCGGGACGGGGGCTCCTCCCAATGTAGCGGAAAAGTTCGGGCGGGGCAGGGGGCGCCTCGACCGGGCGGGACCGGCGGATGGGGCGGAAGCCCGCGCAGGAGCGCGCAGCCTGCGGCCGCTCCCTGGCCGGGGGCGAGCCCCCGCCATCGGCGGCGGTAGGCCCTCAGGCGGCGAGGAGCCTCTCCAGGTGCTCCTTGGCGGCGATGAGGTCCTGGCGGAACTTCTCGGTCTCCATCTCCTTGGCGACGGGGTCGGGGAGGCGCAGGAGGAAGCTCGGGTGGACGGTCAGGAAGACGGGGAGGCCGTCGGGACCTTCCTCCAGGGTGCCGCGCCGCTTGAGGATGCCGTCGCGGGTGCCGGTGAGGCTTTCGGCGGCGGAGGCGCCGAGGGCCACCACCAGCTTGGGCTTCACGAGGGACAATTCTTGGGCGAGCCACCATTTGCAGGCGGCGATCTCGCCTCCGTTGGGGCTCTGGTGGATGCGGCGGACGCCCTTGATCGTGTACTTGAAGTGCTTGACGGCGTTGGTGAGGAAGACCTTGGAGCGGTCGATCCCGGCGTCGCGCAGGAGCGTGTCGAAGAGCTGACCGGCAGGGCCGACGAAGGGGCGGCCCGCGAGGTCCTCCTGGTCGCCCGGCTGCTCGCCCACCATCATCAGTCGCGCGTCGAGGGGGCCCTCGCCGGGGACGGCCTGGGTGGCGTTGGCGAAGAGCGGGCAGCGGGTGCAGGTGTCCTCCTCCTTGAGCGCCGAGATCAGGCCGGGGGAGGCGATGGGGGCCCTGGGCGGCGGGGGGCGGCTCGCGATGGCCTTGGCGTAGAAAGGCGCGCGGGTCGGCGCGGCCTCGGCCATCTCGCGGACGCGCGTCTCGGCGTTGGCGAGGAGGTCGGGGATGGCGGCGGTCTCGGGCAGGTTCTTCCAATACTTCTTGGGCATCTCGGCGAGCATCCGGTCGGGCTTGACGCGCGCCGGGTTGAAGATGTTGCGGAAGTAGGTGAGCCAGAGCTCCTCCTGCGCGTCCTCGGGGAGGTAGGGCTTCTCGACGCCCTCCTCGAAGGTCAGCGTCCCGTCGGTGAAGCGCGCGACGAGGTCGGGCGTGGCGATGAGCCAGTCCATGTCGGCGAAACGGCGGGCGAAGAAGGGGGCGGCGGGCTCGAGCGTGAAGTGCGAGGGCTCGAACCAGGCGGCGAAGCGGCGGCGGGGCGCGGCCTTCTCACCGACCTCGCGGAAGCGGACGAAGGCCTTGGTCTTGTGGATGTCGCGATGCACCGCCCGCTCCATCTGGCGGAGCGCCACGAGGTCGCGGTCGGCGGCGTCCTGCATCAGCTCGCGCTCGGTCCGCAGGCGCCAGAGGACGGCGTAGAGGCGGGCGAACCGCTCCGGGTCCTTGTGCCAGACGACCTGGGAGGCGAGGTGGACGAAGCTTTCGGGGACGCGGATCGCGCCGACCTTGGGGGCGGGGGGCGGCTCGTCCTCGGCCCAGAGGACGGCCTCGCCGGGGCCGCGGCTCCAGGCGATGGCCTCGGGCGGGATGCGCGCGGAGAGGCAGGCCCGCGCGGCCTCGCGCCAGGCCTCGGCCGTGCCGACCTTCGGGAGCGTCACATGGGGCATGAGGTTCATGTATTGTTCGCGATCCTGAGTCGCAATCGAGAGCTAACGCGGAGGAGGGGGGCGGGGTCCGCCCCGTGTCAGAAGAGGCTCAGTTGCTCCGGCTCGGGCGCGAATTTCGCCCGGAGGTCGGCGGTGTCGAGAAGGGCGCCGGGCGTCCAGTCGGCCAGCTCGATGAAGGGCTGGGCCTTCTTGAGCGAGGCGCCCATGCGGAGGAGGTCGTCGTAGCGGAGCGTCCGGTGGGGACGGGTCTGCAGGATGCGGTCCACGGTCTTGGTGCCGAAGCCGGGGACGCGCAGCAGCATCTCGCGCGTGGCGCGCTGGACCTTGACCGGGAATGCCTCGCGGTTCTGGAGCGCCCAGGCGAGCTTGGGGTCGATCGCGAGGTCGAGGTTGCCATCCTTTGCGATCTCCTCGGCCGAGAACTCGTAGAAACGCATGAGCCAGTCGGCCTGGTAGAGGCGATGCTCGCGAAGGAGAGGGGGCTTCACGAGGGGGAGCTTGGCGGTCGAGTCCGGGATGGGCGAGAAGGCGGAGTAGTAGACGCGCTTCAGGCCGTAGGAGCCGTAGAGGCGGGCGCTCTGCTTGAGGATCGTGGAGTCGTTGGTCGCGTCGGCGCCGACGATCATCTGGGTGGACTGACCGGCGGGGACGAACTTCTTCGGTTGGGTGCCCTTGAGGGTCGTGTCCTCGGCGGCCTCGCGCCGCAGGCGGATGTCGCCCATGTGCTTGCGGATCGCGCCCGCGTCCTTCTCGGGCGCGAACCGGGCGAGGCTGACCTCGGTCGGAAGCTCGATGTTGACGGAGATGCGGTCGGCGTGGAGGCCGGCCTCCTCGATCAGCTCCGGCGAGGCGCCGGGGATCGTCTTGAGGTGGATGTAGCCGCGGAAGCCGTGCTCCTCGCGCAGCGTTCGGACGATGCGGACCATGTCGCGCATCGTGTCGTCCGGCGACTTGATGATGCCGGAGGAGAGGAACAACCCCTCAATGTAGTTGCGGCGGTAGAACTCGATCGTGAGGCTCACGACCTCCTCGGGCGAGAAGCGGGCGCGGCGGACGTTCGACGACACGCGGTTCACGCAGTAGGCGCAGTCGAAGACGCAGAAGTTGGTCATCAGGATCTTGAGCAGCGACACGCAGCGCCCGTCCGGCGTGTAGGCGTGGCAGATGCCGTTGCCGTCGGTGGAGCCGAGTCCCTTGCCGTCGCGCGAGTCGCGCCGCTCCGTCCCCGAGGAGGCGCAGGAGGCGTCGTAACGGGCCGCGTCGGAGAGGATCGCAAGCTTATCTTGCAGGGTCAGGGTCATGGTTGTTCATGTAATGTTCCAAGGGGCCTCCGGCAATGGCGTCGAGCAAGCCCCATCGGTTACTACGCCCCCATCGTGCCCGGCCACGCGGCCTCGACGTGAGCCGCGACGCGCCGCCTCGGAGCCGGGGCGGCCTCTGATCCGGCCACGTCACAAGGCCCGGGCCGACGAGGCGGCGCACCTGCGAACGACGTCCGCCAAGACGGCGGACCTGTTCTGCCCGGGTCCCGCCAGCCTCGTCCAGAGCCCTCATGAGCTGCACCTTGATCGCGGATGGGGGACCCGAAGGAACGGCGTTCGGTCCCTCGCTCGGGGAGGGATCGTCCCCGGAATGTATGAGGGAGTCGGCCATTGCGATCACCCGGGCCTCCCGCCCCCTCTCAACCGCCTCCTCCTCAGCCCCACCGAAGAGTGGATCCTCAGGGAGGTCGGGGCAGGTGACGAGGAGGATGGAGTCATCGACCGCGTTGAGAGCCGGAGCAGGGCGGATGAGCATGGGTCGCCCATGGAATGCGGCCTCGGGACGAGCGCGTTGGTGGAGCGGACCTCGGCCCGGTCGAGGCGCGGGGCCTTTGTCTTGCCGACGAGGCGGATTCCTAGGTCGTTGCGCGAACCGGGCAGGGAGAGAACCGCGTCCTGGCTGCCCAGCTTCATCCGCTTCCACGCGGGTAGGTCTCGAGAATGGAAGGTGACGCCCTGCTTGGCGAAGTGGCATTTCAACTGGTGGCGGTTCGTGAAGTGACGGGCTCGACGCATCCGCTGACGCGGACGGAACGGTCGAGGGACCATGCGGCGTGATGGACGAGGCGAAATGGGTGCCGCCGGCCGCAAGCCGACTCGCACCCCATCGGCTTCCATCTTGCCGTTCCCGGTTGGTGCGCTGGATTCGCTCGGCCTGAGCCGTGGCTTGCTCGTCCGGCCGGGACCGCCGCACGGCATCCGCTGGCACGCAGGCTGGCGGAACGGGCGAGGAGCAAACCGCCCCGCTCCTGCACGAGCGTGCCCATCGCTTCGCAGGGAAGGCTCTAGATTCCCCGAAAGGAGGCCTCTGGCGGACCTCGGCCCGGCGGTGCAGATTGCCCTTGTTTTCCTTGGGGCCGACCCATACACACGCCCCCGGAGACGTGGCCGAGTGGTCGAAGGCACACCCCTGCTAAGGGTGCAGACGGGAAACCGTCTCGAGGGTTCGAATCCCTTCGTCTCCGCCACCTTCCTAGTCTGTAGGTAAGTCGTCGATGCAGAAGCGAAAGCTGTGGCATCGGGAGTTCCTTCCTCACCTACTTTCGTCGCACGAGCGGCCTGAAGTTGCAGCGGGATACGGGTCACGACAGGGCTGGCCGAAGCGGAACCGTGTCCTTGTCCTTACAGGCTCTCGTCCGAAGCCTCGGGAAGGCCGCTGAAGGACTCTGGATGAAGGGCAGGGGCGCGAAGGCTCATGGGCGCAACGCCCCTCCGGGGCTCCTGCGGCCCTTCCTCGCGCCGAGTCCTCGCCCTTGCCAATCGCCCCACGCACCGACGACCTCGCGATCTTGCAGGCTCGTGCTTGGACGGGCCGCCTGTGCCCTGCATTGAGGCAAGGCCAGAGGCATGATAGTCTCCTCGTGGGCCAGGCTTAGCCACCCGTCGCGATCTGCGCACCCGTCCCGATATACGCAGACCTCCACTGGTCTCTGGGTCCCGCCCAAGAAGCGGCACCAGGACCCTCTGCCATGGGCCAAGCTGCACCCGTTCACCGCCTGACCGACGACCCTGACGGGGCCGCCTGCCCGGACCTGCGCGGGCGCGTCATGGCTATCCGGCCATCCCAGAGGTCCGTCCTGAGCCTCTCTCGACGATGTCGCTGCCGTGGAGCGTGACGATGGACATCAACCTGACCACCGAGAACCAGTGCAACCTGACCAAGTCGGCCGCAGGAGGCGCGGCAAACGACGCGATCAACTCCCTGATCCGCGCCTTCGCCCAGGAGGCTGGCGCGAACGCCGTGGCGAACGGCAACAGCCATGCCGTTGCAGGCGGGGAAGGTCAGGACAACATCGCCATCACGACCGATGCCATCGCCAGCGCGGACTTCAGCGCCCTTGCCGACGGCAACAACACCGTGGCCTCCGGGGGGGCGGGCGACGACGACCTTTTCTCCAGGATCGGGTCGGACTCTGATGGCAGCCCTGGAACGACGAGCCGCAACAGCCACACTCTCATGGGGGAGGGGGGACAGGACACCATCATCGTCCAGTCCATCGCCTCGACCTTATCGACCCCCTCGGTCCACGGCGCCTTGACCAGCGATAACGCATCGGTCGCCTCCGGGGGCGAGGGCAACGATCACCTGTCCTATCTCCTGCAGGCCCAGGCTGGCCGTCCTGGCGCCACGGTGAGCGGCGACACCGCCACGCTCACCGGAGGCGCGGGGCAGGACTCCTTTGATCTTCAGGTCGCTGCCAATGCCGTCGACCCCGGAGCGGCGGCCACCCTCACCGACAACAGCGTCTTCGCCTCCGGGGGTCTGGATCATGACGAGTTCCAGATTGCGCTCTTCGCTTCCAATTCCGGAGCCGTCACCATAAGCGACCTCACCTTGGTGGCCCAAGGGGATGCCGGAGCCGACCACCTCGAGTTCTCGATCTTTTCCGAGCCCCGGTTCGGCACCTCGTCCGTGACGGACAATGTGGTCGAGCTCAGAGGTGGCTTAGGGGCGGACAGGCTGGACGTATTGATGTCCGCAGTGCCGGGCGTCGGCGGCACCGCGATCGTGACCGGCAACGCCATCACGGCCCATGGCGGCGCCGGCGGCGACCGGGTGGCGTTCACAGGCAACGGCCTCATCGACAACACCGTCGTGCTGGACGGCGGCTGGGGCTACGACACCGCCGTGCTGGACTATTCCACTGCCACCACCGACCTCGCCTTCGACTTCACGGGCGGCTACGACCAGACGCTGTTCGATGGCACCGAGCTCCTGAGCTTCCGGCGAGTTGGCATCACCGCGGGCTCGGGCGACGACACGTTCCAGGGCGGCAGCGGCCCCGACCGCTTCACTGGCGGCGCAGGCCAGGACACCGCCGTCTTCGATGGCGACCAGAGCGATTACAGTCTCACGCAGCAGGCGAATGGCAAGGTCGTGGTGGCGGACCTGCGCGATGGCGCGCCCGACGGCACCGACGTGTTCTGGCAGGTCGAGGCGTTCGTGTTCGCCGACACGGTCCTGAACCTGGCCTGAGCCGGCGGGCCACGCCCGCGCCGATGCCAGCCGAACCTGCGGACGTTCGCCGCCGTCCATTCGTCGGTGCGCAACCACTTCGACT
Source organism: Rubellimicrobium mesophilum DSM 19309 (assembly GCF_000600335.2). Classification (GTDB taxonomy): domain Bacteria; phylum Pseudomonadota; class Alphaproteobacteria; order Rhodobacterales; family Rhodobacteraceae; genus Rubellimicrobium; species Rubellimicrobium mesophilum. The sequence continues at coordinate 18,943 of NZ_KK088600.1, forward strand.
GGGGACCGGAGCCTCACCAGTCGGGACGTCGACAGGCCGTCCCACGCCGCCGTATTCGGCGAGTTGCGGGGCCCTTGGACCTGCTGAAATCGCGTGACTCTGCCAGACCCGAGACGAGTTCGCATTCGTCTGACAGCACCGCCACTGGCCTCAGCATCAGGTAAGTCATTGATGTGGAAGGCCAGAGCGGGCCGTCGACGTCTCATCTCCTCAGGCTCAGGTTGGGCATCCTCGTCACACGCATCCTTCGGACCCTGGCGGACTTGCGGTCACGGCAAGGGCTGGCTTAGGCCGTCAGATAGATTCTCCGGATAGCACCACGGAGTTCACGCGTCCGGAGGGCAGGGGACATCCGACCGGCGTGACCAGCGGGTTGGACTGGCCCGACCGGGCAGCTTATCGAGCCGCACCATACGAAGATCATCTCAATTCAGGACCGGACCGTCTTCATCGGCGGCTTGCTCTCCGTCTAGTATTCGTTTCGAGACCACGACGATCGCAAGCTTGGGAGCCGCTTCGTGCACGAGTACCACTGCCCCAACTGCGGAGCGAGCTTCGGGCCCCAACTGGACTCCACGCGGATGATGAACTGCGAGTTCTGCGGGACGTCCGTCGTGATCGACAATGACCGCCTGCGTCTGGCGGGCTCGCGGGGCGTCATGCACGAGGTGCCCCTGCTCTTCGGCCTCAAGGATACGGTGACGATGGACGGGGCGACCTGGCGCATCCTGGGACATGCTCGCTTCAGCTATGGCCGTGGCACCTGGGATGAGTTCTGGGCCGTGGACAATGGGGAGGACGGCGCCTGGATCTCGGTCGACGAGGGCGATGTCGTGGTCCAGCGGCCCCTGCCGGAGGACCCCGACCTCCGCGTCGCAGGCGAGCCCAAGCTGGGCGGCCGCATGGTCTACAAGGGGCGCACCTTCATGGCGACCGAGGTCGAGACCGCGACCTGCGAGGCGATCCGGGGCTCCTTTCCCGAGGTGCTCCAGGTGGGCGAATCCTACCGCTTCGTGAACCTCACCGGCGAGGACGGCGAGCTCCTGTCGGGCGAGTTCTGGCCCGGGGGGCAGTCCTGGAGCCTGGGCGCCTGGGTCGACCCCTTCGACGTGAGGAAGGTCTCGCCGTGACGCGCCAGCCCGAGCTCCGCTCGATCGACTGCCCGAACTGCGGCGCCGGCCTGGAGATCCTGGGCGGCGGCCGGGTCACGACCCATGTCTGCGGCTATTGCGGCAGTGCCTTGGACGCGCTCGAGAACTACAAGGTCCTCGCGCGCTTCGCCAACATGCAGCGACCGTTCACCCCGCTTTCCATCGGGATGGAGGGCAAGCTGGGCGGGGTCCCCTTCCGCGTCATCGGCATCCTCGAGGAAGAGGAGCGCGACGACGAAGGCACCTGGCGCTGGGTCGACCACGTCCTCTACTCGCCGACCCACGGCTACGCCTGGCTCACGCTCGAGGACGGCGAGCTGACCTGGACCCGGCGCTTCCGCAAGGCCGTCAGCCCGTCCTGGGTCGACCCCTCCCGCGCCGCGGCGGAGGAGCGGGCGGCTCCCGTGTCAGTGGGGGGCGAACGCTTCAACTTCGACGAGGCCTATGCCAGCCGGATCATCTTCGTGGAGGGCGAGTTCACATGGCGCCCGGCCGTGGGCGACACGTCGCGGACGGTCTCCTTCAAGCGCGGCACACGGGGCGTCCATTTCGTCGAGACGCCGACCGAGCGGGAGGTCGAGACCTCCGAGCGCCTCCCTCATGGGCCGACGCTCAAGGCGTTCGGGGTCAAGGACGCCTCGGACGACCTCCGCCCCGGCACCACCCGCGACGACCCGGGGGATGACGGCCCTTACATGATATGGGTCTCGGGCCTCTGTGGGGCGGCTTGCCTGATCGGAGGCCTCGCCCTCTCGGGCATGAGTCACACGATCTTGCCGGCGACGACCTTCACGCCGGCCGAGTTGCCCGCCGAGGTCGAGATCCCCGTCGATGGCCCCGGCCTCCTCACGCGCATCGACCTCGAGGGGCAGGTCCAGAGCGGTTGGGCCTGGATCGAGCTCGACCTGACCGACCCCGAGGACCAGCCGGTCTTCATCGCCGGACGCGAGGTGGGCTATTACACGGGCCGCGACTCGGACGGGTCCTGGACCGAGAACGACCGGTCCACGACCGTGACCTTCCGTCCGGAAACGGCTGGCGCCTACACCCTGGCGATCGCCGTCGACGAGGCGGGGCTTGGCGAGGGCGACACGCCGGGTGGGCCGATCCCGTCGGTGACGGTCTCGGCCTCCGCCGGACATCGCCGTCCCTTCTGGCTGTTCCTGGCCGGCGCGATCCTTGCGACCGTGGCCGGGTGGCAGGCCTACCGGCGCCATCAGTCGTGAGGGACCCGGCATGACCGTCTTCCGCATCGTCTTCCTGGTCGGCGCCCTCCTCCTCTCCGGCGGGGCCGGCTATCTCGCCTGGGCCGGCGTCGGCGGCGAGAGCGGCGACCTCGACCGATCCGTGCGCCAGGGCAGCGTGGGCAACGTCATCAACTCGGATGTCAAATAGGCAGGGGCAGGAGCATCATGTTCGCATCGATCGTCTTGGGCGAGATCGTCGCCACGATCCTTTACACCTTCATCGGCGTGGCCCTGATGGGCTTCTTCTGGTGGCTCATCAACCGGTTCGCGCCCTTCCCTGTGGTGAAGGAGATCGAGGAGGACCAGAACATGGCCCTCGCCGTGCTGATCGGATCGGTCTTCATCGCCCTCGCGATCATCATCGGCGCCGTCATCCTGTCATGACGGCGCGACCGGCGGCCTCCCCGCGCGTCGGCGCGCGGGAAGCCTGGCTCCTGGCGGCCACGTTCCTCGTGGCCATCGCCGGGCTCATCTACGAACTCATCGCCGCCACGCTCTCGAGCTACCTTCTCGGCGACTCGGTTCGGCAGTTCTCGCTGGTGATCGGGGTCTTCCTCGCCGCGATGGGGCTCGGCGCATGGCTGTCGCGCTTCGTCTCGGGCGCCTCAGGGGTTCATCTGGGCCCAGATCGCCCTAGGCATCGTCGGCGGCTTCCTGGCCCCGGTCATCTACATCGCCTACGCCGAGCTCTCGGCCATCGGCGTGCCGCTCTACGGAAGCCTCGTCCTGATCGGCGCCCTCTCGGGCATGGAGATCCCGCTCATCGCGCGGGTCCTGAAGGACATCGGGGCCCCGGAGTTCCGCTTCGAGAACGTCCTTTCGGTCGACTACGTGGGCGCCCTCGTCGCCTCCGTGGCCTTCCCGCTCCTGATCGTTCCCCATCTGGGGCTCATGTCCGCGAGCCTCGCCTTCGGATGCCTGAACCTCCTGGTCGCCGGCCTCTCGATGACGATGTTCCGGGCTCGGGTCGCGCGGACGATGTGGATCGTCTGGGCCGTGGCTCTGGTCGCCTCCGTCGTCGCGCTCGTGCAGGCCGAGCGGATGGTCGACGTGGTCGAGGCCAACCTCTTCGAGGACGACGTGATCCTGACCGAGGATTCGCCTTACCAGCACATCACCGTCACGCGCTTTCGCGATCGGACCCGCCTGTTCCTCGACTACTCCATCCAGTTCGACACGCTGGACGAGTATCGCTACCACGAATCCCTCGTGCATCCCGCCATGGCGCTCGCACCCCGGCACGGAAACGTCCTGATCCTGGGCGGCGGGGACGGTATGGCGGCCCGGGAGGTCCTCAGGCACGGCGACGTCGAGCAGGTGACGCTCGTGGACCTCGATGCCCGGGTCACGACCCTCTTCTCCGAGCGCGAGGACCTGACCGCGCTCAATGCCGGTTCCCTGAACGACCCGCGCCTCACCGTCGTAAACGGCGACGCCTGGAAATTCGTCGAGACCTCGGATGCGGCATTCGACGTCGTCATCGTCGACCTTCCGGACCCGAAGTCCATCGCGCTCTCGAAGCTCTATACCGAGGAGTTCTATGCGATGCTGGCCGACCGAGTGTCGGCGCAGGGTGTCATCGTGGTGCAGTCGGGGTCCCCGCTCTTCGCGCGGCAGGGCTACTGGTCGGTCGTTCACACGCTCCAGGCGATGCGTAACCCGATCCGGCCGGGCGAGACGATGAGCGTGATCCCCTACCATGTCTACCTGCCGAGCTTTGGTGAATGGGGTTTCACGCTGGCGTCGCCCCAGCCGCTTGGCGGCCGCAGCCTCGAACTGCCGCCAGGGCTGCGCTATCTGTCCCAGGACATGTGGGAGAAAGCGCAGATCTTCGGACCCGACGAGGGCGACATGGAAGCCGCGGTCAACACGCTCCACGACCACCCTCTCGTGGCGTACTACAACGAGGGCTGGGACTACTGGTTCAGGTGAGCTCGGCCCCGCGGACCTCCCGCCTCACAACCATGCGTCCCGCGCCGAGCGCCGCCCGGATCACCTCCAGGGCGGCTTCGGCCCTGGCCTCACCGCACATGAAGACGTCGACCGCCGCGAAGCCATGCTCCGGCCAGGTGTGGATCGAGATGTGCGATTCCGCCAGGAGCACCATGCCAGTCACGCCGCCCGAGGACTGGAAGACGTGGAGATGGCTCATGAGGATCGTGGCGCCGGCGGCTTGGGCGGCCTCCTTGAGGGAGGCCTCGATTTCCGCCGCATCCGTCAGGCGCACGGCGTCGTAGAGATCGGCCAGGAGATGACGTCCGGGATGATAGGCAGGCGTCTGATCCATGCGCGGGCGGGTGGTTTGGAAGTGGACGTTGCCCTCGGGCATGACACTTCTCGACAAGACATATCCTTTGAGGCCGCAGCCTTCGCCTTCGGACCGGCCGGCTCCGCACGGGCCATCTTGGCGCCCCTGCCAGCGAAGATCAACAACAGGCCCTGGCCGTTGCCTCCCCAGCACGGCGGACCTGGATCGCGCTGCCATTCGCGCCGGCCGTCCCTCCGATGTGCCTCGTCGTCGCTCACCTGGCGCCGCCTGAGGAATCCGCCGCGCGGGCCATGGGCGCGAGAGCCCGCCTCGACCGGTCTTCGTGCGGTCCGCGACACGGAGATCGGCCGCAGCGCCGATTGGGGGGCATCGAGCTCTGCGATGACGAAGCTGGGTGCGCCGTCGAGATCGCCGCTCAGATGCCACGACAACCCGCTCCGTAGCTGCTAGGCCGGACGGAGCGAGCCCATCACATCCCTGGAGGCCCCGGTGCCGAGCATCCGACCCTACGTCCAGCGCACCCGCATCGCTTACCTCACCATGGAGATCGGCCTCCGCGCCGAGATGCACACCTACTCGGGCGGGCTCGGCATCCTCGCGGGCGACGTGGCCCGCTCGGCGGCCGACCTCGAGCTGCCCATGGTGTTCGTGACCCTGGCCAGCCGCGCAGGCTACCTGCGCCAGGAGATCGACAGGAAAGGTCAGCAGGTGGATCACGCGGATCCCTGGGACCCGGCCGACTGGGCCACGCCCCTGGGCGCCATGGTCGCGATCGAGCTGGAGGGCCGCCTCGTCTGGATCCGACCATGGCTCTACGAGCTGACCTCGCCCCTCGGCACCAGCGTGCCCGTCATCCTTCTCGATACGGACATCGAGCAGAACGATCCCCTCGACCGTCCGATCACCGACCGCCTCTACGGCGGCGGAGAGCTGGACCGCCTCAAGCAGGAAGCGGTCCTGGGCCTGGGTGGCCACCGGATGCTCCACGCCTTGGGCTTCGAGATCGAGACCTACCACCTCAACGAGGGGCACGCGGCCTTCCTGCCGCTGGCGCTCCTCGTGCGCCGGCGCCGCGACGACCGAAGGCCACGGAGCACGGACGAAGCGCTGTATGATGTCGATGCCGTCCGCGCGCGTTGCGTGTTCACCACCCACACGCCGGTCGAGGCGGGACACGACCGCTTCGACTACGCCGACGTCGAGCGCGTCCTGGGAGACCTGGTCGAGGCGGACCAGTTGCGCCGCCTCTCGGGAGGCGAGCGCCTCAACATGACGCACCTGGCCCTGAGCCTCAGCGGCTACGTGAACGGCGTCGCGCGCCGCCACGCCGAGACCGCGCGGCAGCTCTATCCAGGCTATCGGGTTCGGGCCATCACCAACGGCGTCCACGTGGGCCAGTGGGCGCATCCTTCCATCGCGCGGCTCTTCGATGGGCTGATCCCGGGCTGGCGGCACGACCCCGAGACCCTGCTCCGGGCCGACCGGATCGAGGGGGAAGCCCTCTGGGCGGCGCACCAGGAAGCCAAGGGAGGGCTCCTGGCGGAGGTCGAGGCCCGGACCGGACGGCGGCTCGCCCCCGACCTGCCTCTCCTGGGCTTCGCGCGACGGATGACCGGCTACAAGCGGCCCGACCTCCTCTTCTCCGACCTCGGGCGACTCAAGGCCATCGCGGAGCGGTTCCCGTTCCAGGTGGTGATGGCCGGCAAGGCGCACCCGAAGGACGCCGCAGGCAAGGAGGGCATCCGGCAGATCGCGCTGCATGCCCGCGCCTTGGGCGGGACCGTGCCGGTCGTGTTCGTTCCGGGCTACGACATGAGCTTGGCGGCCCATCTGGTCGGCGGCTGCGACGTGTGGCTCAACAATCCCCTGCCGCCACTTGAGGCTTCGGGCACGAGTGGCATGAAGGCGGCACTCAATGGCGTACTGAACTTCAGCGTCCTCGACGGCTGGTGGATCGAGGGCTGCGAGGAGGGAGTCACCGGTTGGGCGGTGGACGAGCCGAGCCCTCCGGACAAACTGGCCGCGGCAGTGCCGGTATCCTCCGGAGCAGGGCTGGGCCGCGCCGAAGCGGCGGAGAGTGGGCCGGCGGAGCTGGGGCCGGGGTTCCTTTCGCAGGTTGAGCTGGAGGAAGGCGGTGCGAGCGGCCCCGATGCACATGCGCAGCTCCTCTACGACAAGCTCGAGCGGACGATCCTGCCGCTGTACCATGAGGATCGGGAGGGCTGGATCCGGATGATGAAGCAGGCGATTGCCCGGATCGGACCGGTGTTCAACAGCCAGCAGATGATGCGCCGTTACGCCAGCGAGGCCTATCTGAGGTGAGCCGGAGGTTCGGGCGAGGCGGCGTCGCGATCAGGGCGCGCCCGATGTCTCAGGACTCCGGTCGGCCCTGGTGCGTTCTCCGAATCTCTGCCAGCCAATGCACCAGCGGGTCGCTCGATGCGCATGCTTGAGAACATCATCAGCGATCGTGGCTCGAGATACGCGGTTTCTGGCGGGCCCTGCACGTCGGACGAGGAGGCGCGGGCTTTCATCAAGGAGCTCAGGCGCTACAGGAAGTTCGCGAAAGCCACCCACAACTCGTGGGCGCTCCTCTGCTGCGAGGGCGCGCTGAAGAACGATGACGGGGAGGCCGGCGCGGGCCTCGTCATCCTGCGGATGCTAGAGCGCGAGGGTCTGCGCGACCACATCGTCGTCGTCACGCGCTGGTTCGGCGGAAAGAACCTGGGCGGGGACCGTTTCCGGCACGTGCAGGAGGCGGTACGCGTCTACCTCGCCGCGCTCTGAGGTCTGGCCCTAGCTTCTCGTCATCGCGAGGCGGCTCGAAGACCGCCCCGAGGCCAGGCGCGGCGAGAGCACGCACCAAGTGAAGTCGTTCTTGCGCCTGCGCTGCAGGGACATGGGCCGGCATCACCACGTCAGTTCGTGGTGCGGTTTGCCCGGCTTCCTGGATCTGGGGGTAGAGAGTCGAGGCGGCCCCGATGTCGGCGCTCCAGAAGGCCTAGATCTCCGACGCGAGTGCCTGGCTCGTGGATGAACCGGTGCGGCATCCGGTCGAACCGTCGCCCGTGTCGCCAGTGACCTGGCTCTGCCGACCCGACCGGGACAGGAGGTGGCCGGCTGGCGCGGCGCGGCGGGCTTGGGGTTGCGGCGCTG
>NZ_KK088601.1 GCF_000600335.2 Rubellimicrobium mesophilum DSM 19309
CCAGCCCGGTCGTCTGGCGCAGCGGCAGCCCAAAGAGCGCCTTCAACATCAGGCACGCCTGGATGGCAGCATCCGAGAAGGTGGTCGGACGCCCGCGCCGGCCACTCGGGGCGGCGATCCACTCCATCTCGGGATCAAACCAGACCAAAAGCGAGCCGCGCTGCTTCAGGGCTTCACTGTAGGCGCGCCAGTTGGTCGTGCGGTAGGTCGGAGGGTCAGGCTTGGGCATCCTCATCCACTAACCCACTCAGCCTCCAAGAGGAATCCCGCAGGATTTGCGCAACAGAGCCGGTGTCCGGTCAAAATGGGGGCCAGTTCAAGGAGGTCTTCAGCAATCTCGACTGTTTCTTCATGATCGAGACTCGATCATCGCTGTTAGCTGAGCCTCGATACAGCGCAATCCGAGAGATCCAGGCGCACCGCAGGACCGAGATCACCACTGCGCAAGCAGCCTATCCTGCTTGTCTCGATGGAAACCGGCTGGGTAGACCCCGTATGGGGCATCGATCTCATGGGCGAGTGGTTCAGCATACGACGTGGGGACGACTCAGATACTTTCGGAAAGACTGATAGCGTGGCGCTCCACGCCACGCGCCCAAAAACAAGTAAGCCGGTTACCTCGATCGGACTCGCAGGGTCCAAGTATCGTAGCTTTCAAGTCATCCGGGACCTAGAGGTACGAACGTCATTCTTTCGCGAGTGTCTGCGGGACCTGCGGTCGCGTCTACAGTCCAGCGAGATGAGTCTCGCCAACCAGAACGAGATAGCCAGAATAGATAAAAGACTACGGTCACCTTGGCTGTTCTACAGCTCGAAGCGCAAAGGTGCCCGAGCTATCGGTCTAGCAGATAATGGGACGGTTTTCGTCAACCTAGAGCACTTGAAGGCTAAGGCGATTGCATCGTTGCGCCAAGCAGGGAGGGACGATCCAGCCCTAACTCAGGCGATCTCTGCTTTGAGATGGTCTGACGTACGGGATGCATTCGCAGCCCATATTTTTGACAGTTCAGGCGGCAACATTTTCTTGGTACGGCGGGCGCTTGATCATAATCATGTCGCCACGACCCAGCACTACCTTCGTCAACGACGGCAGCTCCGCCAAAGGCTGGACGCGTTCCGCAAGGTTGTAGAAACAGCACTGACGGAGGTGAAACAGGGTCGCACCGTTGATCCGACCATCCTTTTCTTGGCCAGCAATTACAGTGACTTCGGCGAAGAAGATCGAGAAAAGCTACTTGCTTACCGCACTCGATTGGGGATGGGGTGCAGAAATCCGGTCGATCCAGAGAGTCACTTGGCGCCAAACCACGTCGTAGGAACGCCTTGTGCGGTCCAACGCTGCGTCCTGTGCCGCCACGGGATCGTCTTCAAGGATGCGTATGAGGGCTTGGCGGACCGCCACGGGGACCTTGTCTGGCTACGCAATAATATCCCCCCGAACCGCTGGCTTACCTCCAGCCTCTCATGGGAGTTGGAGGCGATCGAGTTGGTACGCGACCGAGTGTTCACCGAGTCTGCCGACGCCTTTAGGCGCAGGTCCGAAGCTCGAGTTTCTGAGGTCCTCAGTGGGCAGGCTTATGTCTTTGATGACCCTGAGATCATGGTTGGGCGACACTGATGCATGTGACCGATCAGAAACGCGTCGCCGAGACGTTCTATGGATCTGTCGGAGGACGTATCGACCTAAGTAGGGCGTGGTCCGGTCCGTGGGAGCCGCTGGCTTCTCTGCAGATTACGCCGCTCTCGCTAGTAAGTAGCGATCAATGGGTCATTCCGGAAAGTTGGTGTCCAAACAACCGTCGCAGGCCCATGGACCGGACCATCGACTTCACTCGGGCAGTTCCAGCCCACATGTGTGCGGAAGATGCGGCTGAACTGAAGCGGCGGCTCAAGCGGCTAACAATCCTAGAGCGTTTCCAGACCGTACGGTTACAGGGCCGTACTATGAGTCCGGCCACGTCGGTCGCATGGGTCGCGAAGGCCAAGTACCTGGTCAAGGCCGCACGGTTCAGTCTCGAGAACCTCGCGCCGGAGCAGCGGGCATCGAAGTGCCCAGATGGACCTACGCTATTCGCCACTTTATCGGCAGCAGATTTCCAGAAACTGAAGATGGCGAATCCAGCATGGGCGCATGCCAGCATCGGCCGCTTCAATGCAATGTTTGCAGAAGGATATTTCGACGACTGGCCCGCTTCCGACGTTGCACCTCATCAGTGCAAGCAACGACAGGGGTCGAGAGCAAGCGATCCGTTTAATGACCTCGCTTTCACTCAGATACTTCGGGCAGCGTTCTGGCTGAATGGACTTCAATCTGAAGTGCTGGCGCTATTCTCCGAATTGCAAGCACGCGAGGCCAGCGGTCTTGCGAACAATCATGTCAAAAGCAGGCGCAGGACCCAGGCTAAGGATCTCATCCGGTCATGGACTTCCGAGTCACTTCGGCCGGAGGCACCGTTCCCATATCATGTTCTATTAGCTCCAGGAAAGGGAGAGAGGCTTTGGTACACATCTTGGCCCCTCGAGAACCTACGTTCAGCGAAAGCCTTCTTGCATCTGTGTCAGGTCGCAAACGCCGTTTTGATCCTATCGTCAACTGGGATGCGGATCGGAGAATTGTGCTCACTGACAGCCAACAGTCTGGTGGAGCGGGACGGTCGATTATATATCGGCGGTCGCAGCTATAAAGATAACGACGTCCACTCAGGACAAGAGCGGGACTGGCCATTCCCTCGTGTTGCAGTAAGCGGCTTCGAAGCACAGGTATCTCTTCACAGACTATTAGACGAGCGGAGTGCATTGTGGATTCCATTCGGGGGAGAAAAGAACCTTTCGGGGTTGGCAAGTCTAGCACACGGGCTGAAGCGTTTCGGCGATTTAATAGCACTGCCTGATGGGCGTTCTCTTGCGGAACTGGATGGCCCCATCACTCCTCATAGGTTCAGGTACTCAGTTGCACGCTATACGGCCTTGTCGCTCACGGGAGCTTCACAAGTTTTGTTTGACGTTCTGGGTCACGATGATGTGGAGGTGACGCTGGGATATGCTCATCGAGATCCTGAGCTTCACGACGACATCAATAAGATTCGTCGAGAGGTTAGAGCGTTACGAGTAAAAGAGGTTTTCGATCATGCCGAGTACAACGGAGGTGCGGCGGCCGAGATGGTCCGCAATGTAAGTGCCGATATGCTGGCAAGGTCAGGTAAGGTCGAACTCGAGACTGACGACATAGGTGAGGCGGCGACCATTCTGGGCGAAGCCGAACTCGTAAAACCGGGCGTACTCTGCACTGCGCAACCGCTAGAGCGCGGGGCATGTTCGCCGATACCGGGCATTCGCGACGTAGGAGCCTGCACATCCTCCTGCTTGCACCACTTGGAACTGGCAGCACACCGTCAGACTAGGCGAGGGAAACTGGAGTACCTGTTAGACTTGGTCGGCCGGGCTGAGCGCGGTGGGCGACCATTCTACCAGAGCCAGATAGTCGCCAGTCTCCACGCCTTTCCAGACCTAGTCGAGCAATATGGGAGCGACGTACGCCTGAGGATGGCGTTATCTGACTGCGACTCGCGTGCCTGGAACACACTGCCATCCGATTTCCGCGAGCGCATGAGACAGAGCATGGAAGGATCACGGTGACACAAAACCGCAACTGTGATGCCCTCGCTAAAACTCAGCGAGCGCGAAAGGACGCGACGCGCGAAAGGATACTCGCGGCGTTGCGCATCATGGGCCGAGAAATCCAGGAACAAGGCTCTTATCCCGCGAATGGAGGGCGCGTCACTCTTGCCGAGGTAGCGCGCCGTGCCGGCGTCAGTGCTGTGACGCTCCGTAATCCACACCACCATAACACTCGAGACACCGTCCATGACTGGCTGGCTCAAACCAAGTTGCTGGCCCCAACGACCAAACCCAAAGCTCGGGCTGCAGCGCGTGAAAAGATCGCGTGGTTTGAGGACGCGTTAAGGACAATGAATGCGGAGGCACTCAGATGGCGCGCGGAACTCGCCACTCTCACGGAGGAGAACCAGAAACTCCGGAGCCAGATCGAGCATATGAAAATAGCAGGGGACGCCAGAGTGGTTGGCTTCAAGTCAAGAGATACTAAAGATGGCTGACATTAGATTTATGCGCGTTGAAAACAACGTAGATCTTCCGCTCCCTGCGTACGCCACACCCGGTGCTGCGGGCATGGATCTTCGTGCCTTTCTACCAGACGGGCCACTTACTTTCACCCACGGCGAATTCAAGATAGTTTCGACTGGGTTCTGCGTTGAACTTCCGCCCGGTACGGAGATGCAAGTTCGCCCGAGATCAGGATTGTCCCTCAAGCACGGGTTCATTATTCCCAACAGTCCAGGAACAGTGGACGAGGATTATCGAGGCTGCGTGATGGTTGGGCTCTACTACATCGGCGCGGAGCCATTTATCATACGCCATGGGGACCGCGTAGCGCAGGCTGTCATTGCTCAAGTCCAACGGTATCAGGCAGTGGAGGTGGATACGCTTTCGAGTAGCGAACGTGGTTCTCGGGGACTCGGGTCCACTGGCTTTGGTTGAGCAGTGTCGCTTTTGATGCGCAATGAACGACCAACACATAGCCTTGGTTTGCTGTGGTGGTCTCCGGTGAGTATGGGTCCCGGTGTCTTACAGCGGGAAATGCACAGCCTCAGAGGAGGTGCGGGCGCCGGGTTGCTGCCGGCCACGTCTACTTGCCGACGCTAGCGCACCACACTGTCCAGATCGGCTGGACCTGATTAGTTCACGGGCATTACGGGAGGTTGGCTAGCAGCAGAGGGTTCGACTCTCTGGACCTGGCCTAAGGGCATGGTGTTGATCTCCTCGGCCACAAGCCGCTGGAGCGTCCACAGGTTGCGGTCGCGGATGCCGTGCTCTTCCAGCGAGCGGACTGTGTTGTGTAGATACTCGGCGGTCGAGCCACGCGGCCCGCAAGCCCGCGCCATCTGGGCAGCCGCGAGCGGAAGGGGAAAGCTGCGGCGGATATTCGGCCCGGTCGGTCCGGCCCAGAACACCAGTCCCCGGATAGGTCCTTCCACCGTGTCGAGCTGGAGCCAGCGATGGTCGGCTAAGGTCTCTACGAAGGGAAGCTCCCGACGGCACAGATCCTCCAAGACCTGCCTCTCGGTGCCGGCCGCGACCTCCAGCGCCAGCCCCACGCACCGTCCGCCGGACATCAGCGCCATCATCAGTCCTGGCGCCTCGGGCGTGCCGCGATGCCCCCGGATCAGCATGCAGAACTGCCGGTGCCAACCCCGCGCCACAGCCCGCCGCTTGGTCACGGGCTCGAAGGTCGGCTTCCAGATGAGGGAGCCGTAGGCGAAGATGTGGAGAGGGCCCTCCGGCCTCTCGGCCATGAGTTGCTCCACCAGCGTGGCATAGTCCTCGTCGGTTGCTCGGGTGAAGGCGGAAGGATAGGCGAAGTCCTCCACGGGCCGCGTGGCACGGGCCACATGGTTCGGGGTCAGATGCAGGGTGCGAGGCGTGAAGCGGTTCTTGTTCATCATCGTCACCAATAGTTCGTTGACCAGGAAGGCATCGACGGGCTCTAGCTCCCGCCGGCCATCTCAAGAGCGAGCTTGATCCCGTCCAACAAGCGCTGACGCTCGCGGTCATGCTCGAATGAGTAGATCTTGACCAGCTCGACAAAGTCCTGACCCGGGGCAAGAGCCTGGGCCTTTGCCACATGCTGTCGGACTAGGTCCCGCTCGCCCATGTGGGCGTAGGTCGCCGCAAGCCGCATCTCCTGGCGCGCGCTGTGCCGTGGCACCCGGCTCAGGGCCTGAGCCGACTCCGCGTAGCGGCCCACGAAGAAGAGCGCCAAGGAGTGCTCGTTGTCGTAGTAGCCGGGCCACATGGGGTTGATGTCCTTGGCGCGCTCGAACCACTCCAGGCTCTCCTGAGCGCGACCCCGGTCCACGAGGACATTGCCCATGTTGAAGAGGCTGTCGGCGTCGCAGGGGTTCAGCGCCACCGCCCGCCGAGCTGACTGCTCGGCCTGCTCGAACTCGCGAAACCAAGTCTGGACGTAGGAGAGGATGCCCTGGCAGCGCGACTCCTCAGGGGAGAGCTGCACGCCGCGCTGGACCTGAGCCCGGACGCGGGCCTTCACCTCTAAGGGTGCCAGATTATAGCTGTGGATCGCTGCGTCGGCCAACCCATGATAAGCGTAGGCTACGCCCAGCGAAGGGTCCGCCTCGATGGCGGCGGCAAAGTGCGCCAGCGCCGCCTCGTTCACCCCCAGCCCGAAGGTCCGGAACAGGCTGCGCCCCTGTGCCAGGTGCTCGAAGGCGGTGAGCGAGGCCGCAGGCCGGCGCAGGCTGCCACGGAGCCCCGCTTCCTCGATGGAGCTGAAGAGCCGCGATACGATCCGGCGCGGGATCAGGTCCTGAAGGGTGAGCCAGCCCGTGCCCTCGCAGGTGAAGCTCTCGCCCCAAAGCATGTCGCCCGAGCGGACGTCGTTGAGCCCCACGGTCAGTATTAGGCGGCCGTCCACCAGACGGGCGGAGCCGTCTACGACGTAGTCGGCCTTGAGCTTCTCCCCGACGCCTGCAAGGTCCAGGCTCTTGTCCGCCGCAATCGCGAAGGCCGAGTGCCGCGCCACGACAGTCAGGTTCCGAAACCGCGCTAGTCCCGCCGTGATCTCCTCCACAAGGCCTTCGATGATGGGGCCTTGGTTGGGAAGGCCAGTGCGGTCAGTCAGGGGCAGCAAAGCAATGCGCGGCCGCGTGGATACCGCGACGTGAGCTGCGGATGGCACATAAGCCGCATCAGACAGCGGCTCCGTCGGGCAGAGCATGAAGCCGCGCCGAGACACGGTCCGCAGGACCTGCCCCGCCTCATCCCCCAAAGCGCGGCGGACGTCATGCACAGCTTGGCTCAGGGACGCCTCCGTCACGATGACGTCCGGCCAGACCGCATCAAGGAGTTCCTGCTTCGACATGACACGGCCCGGGTGGTTGGCGAGTTCGCAGAGGAGCCGGAACGACTTGGATCGGAGCGGCACGACTTGACCATCCCGGGTGAGCGTGCCGCGACCGAGGTCGAGCACGGCGCCGCCCATACGAACAACCGACGCACCAGGGTCCTGGGCCACCGCGCCTCCTCCCCATGCTCCCTGGAGCGTGGAGAGGGGCCGCCCTGGCTGTCAAGCCCAGCCGCCCCGCAGCCGCGCAGCCCGTTCGACAAGACCCCAGTCGGTGACGCAGTTTTCGCCAAATGGGAGTTCAAGCATGTCGGAGACATAACTAGACATGTTCTCCAGATCGGCTTCCTCTCGCCCAACGGCACGAGCCTGCACTAGGCTGAAGGCCAGACTGAGGGCGGTCATTAGGCTCTGAAGGGCACCGATGAAGAGTTGCTTGTGAGCGGGGGCTGTCACGAACATCGGATCTCTCTCGAGGTGGAGGCGCGCTCGTCTGGCGCCTTGCAGGAGAGATTGGGTCCGAAAGCTCTTCCAGTCTCAAAGCAACCTTGAAACTTCTCTGAAATCGCCCTGCCCCTCAAGTAGCAGTCATGGCTTGTAAAGCTGTCGATGGTCACAGCCGAGGCTATCGAGTTGCTGATGGTCGTCTCAAATCTCAGCGGGCCAAGCTGGCCGACCGTCGCTTTGTGCAATAGACGGTCGCTCTGCACGCACACCACTACATCGTGGCGATCGAGTAATTCTTCGGCTCCTTAGTTGGGAGTCTAAGGCGTCCAACATGTAGCATCTCTGTCCGAGCGGTCCCGTCGGCCGACGGGACCGCTCGGACAGAGATGCCGGCGCCTGCCAGATCGAAGGAGTTAGCACTTCAGACAGTCGAGATTTGGCTCCTAGATCTAATCGGGATTCCTAGCTACCTATATAACCCCGGTAGTCGGCGTCGATGGTGCCGGGCGCGTTGGGCAGCATCAGGCCCTTCCGCGCGAGGCTGGAGCGGGCGCGAACCTGCCCCTCGTAGCCGTCCGGGATGGCGATCCGCAGCCCGGTCGGCACGGCGGCCCGCTCTCCCGGCTTCAGCGTCAGACCCTTGGCGCGTCGTTCGAGCGGCAGATGCGCGCAGAGATCGGCCCCGGCGGCTCCCCCGGTCTTGTAGGAGGGCAACGGCAAGGACCGGTCCGCCTCCTCGGCCCAGGCCAATCGCACGAGCGGCGTCACGCCAGCGCCTGCGCGATGCGATCCGCGAGGCGCGCGGCCACGGCGTCCTTGCCCATCCGCTCCCAGGCTTCCTCGCCCCCGGCGGTGATGAGGGTCACGGCGTTCTCCGTCCCGCCCATGATCCCGGTCGCCGACGAGACGTCGTTCGCCACGATCCAGTCGCAGCCCTTCCGCAGCCGCTTGGCCCGTGCGTGCTCCAGCACGTTCTCGGTCTCGGCCGCGAAGCCCACGACGAGGCGCGGGCGGCTCTCGCCCAGCCCCGCCACGGCGGCCAGGATATCCGGGTTCTGCGCCAGCGCCAGCGTTGGTGGCCCGCCCCCGTCCTTCTTGAGCTTCTGCCCCGAGGCCGAGACGACGTGCCAGTCCGCCACCGCCGCCGCCATCACCGCCGCATCCGCCGGGAGGGCCGCTTGAACCGCCGCGAGCATCTCTCCCGCCGTCTCGACCCGGATCACCTCGACGCCCGAGGGCGGAGGCACCGAGGCCGGACCGGTGACGAAGGTCACGCGCGCGCCCCGCTCGGCCAGGGCCGCCCCGATCGCCGTCCCCTGCGCACCAGAGGAGCGGTTGGCGATGTAGCGCACCGGGTCGATGGGCTCGTGCGTCGGACCGGAGGTGACGAGGAGGTGCTTCCCGCCCAGGGTACGCGCGACGGGGGCGAGCGCCGCCTCCACAGCCGCGACGATCTCGAGCGGCTCGGCCATCCGGCCATACCCGAACTCGCCGCAGGCCATCGGGCCCTCGTTCGGGCCCACGAAGAGCACGCCGTCGCAGCGCAACGTCTCCAGGTTCCGCTTGGTCGCCGGGTGCTCCCACATCCGGACATTCATCGCGGGAGCCATGAGGACCCGCTTGTCGGTTGCGAGGAACAGCGTCGAGGCGAGGTCGGGCGCCATGCCGTTCGCCGCCCGCGCCATCAGGTCGGCCGTCGCCGGCGCCACCACGATCAGGTCGGCGGCGCGGCTGAGCTCGATATGCCCCATCTTCGCCTCGGCGGTCAGGTCGAAGAGCGCCTGATGCACCTCCGTCCCGGCGAGCGAGGAGACCGACAGCGGCGTCACGAACTGCGCTCCGGCGGAGGTGAGGACCGGCGTGACCTCGGCGCCCCGCTCCCTCAGGCGCCGGATCAGGTCCAGCGCCTTGTAGGCGGCGATGCCGCCGCCGATGACGAGGAGGATGTGGCGTCCCGCGAGCATGGCCGGACAATCGGCGGGCAGGCCGCCCGAGTCAACGGAAGGGCCGCACCCTGCGGCGCGGCCCTCACCGGCAAGGCCGGAACCTCAGTTGAAGAAGTGCATGACCTCGCGAGATTGCGTCTCGAGGCTCCGGCGCATCTTGCCGAAGGCCGCGGCCTCCAGTTGCCGCACCCGCTCCTTGGACAGCCCGAGCTCGTCGCCCAGCGACTCGAGCGTCCGGGGCTCGTCGCGCAGCTTCCGCTCCCGCACGATGAACCGCTCCCGGTCGTTGAGCGCGGACAGCGCGGTCAGCAGCCACTGGCGCAGCGTGTCGGTGTCGTGGTTCGCCTCCACGCGCTCGGCCGCCTGCGGACCGTCGTCCTCCAGCGCCTCGATCCACTCGCGCCCGTCCTCCTCGACCGACTGCGTGGCGTTGAGCGAGTAATCGGAGCCCGAGAGCCGCCCTTCCATCATCTCCACGTCGGCGAGGGGCACGCCCACCTCCTTGGCGATCATGGCGCGGACCTGATGGGGCGCGAGCTGGATCCCCTCGGCCTGGGCCTCGCGTTCGATCCGGGCCTGGACGCGGCGCATGTTGAAGAAGAGCGACTTCTGCGACGAGGTCGAGCCCGTGCGCACCATCGACCAGTTGCGCATCACGTAGTCCTGGATCGACGCCTTGATCCACCACACGGCGTAGGTCGAGAAGCGCACGCCCCGATCCGGGTCGAACTTGTCGGCGGCCTTCATCAGGCCGAGCGAGGCCTCCTGGATCAGGTCGTTCATCGGCGCGCCGTAGCGGCGGAATTTTCCGGCCATGGAAATAGCCAGTCGCATATAGGCGGTAATGAGCCGGTGCAGCGCCTTTTCGTCCCGATGATCGCGCCAGGCATAAGCCAGCCTGAGTTCCGTGTCCGCGTCCAGGAGCTCCGCCTTCATCGCCGTCCGCGAAAGGTGCTGATCCGCGTAGCCGTCAAGTGCCATATTGAATCGGGTCCCCTGTTCCTGGCCTTCAGGGCTTCACCCCATCGACCATTGCCGTTACGTGGCCAAAACGAAGCCCGAACAGGGAAGTTCCGTCCGTGCCCTTGCAAAAACTGACATTGGTTCTAGGAGGCGCCGCCTCGGGAAAGTCGGCCTTCGCCGAAACGATCGTTTCCGCCTCTGGATCGGATCGCGTCTACATCGCCACCGCCGAGGCCTGGGACCCTGAAATGCAAGGGAAAATCGCCCGACATCAAGCGATGCGGGGGAACGGCTGGCGCACCCTGGAAGCCCCGCGCGAAGTCGCCCAATCCCTCGGCGGAATTTCGCCGGGACATGTGGTACTTCTCGACTGCGCGACGCTCTGGCTCACCAACCTCATGCTCGCGGACGCCGATCTGGCCGCCCGCGAGGCCGAGCTGTTCGAGGCCCTCGACGCCTGTCCGGCGCCGGTCGTGGTCGTGTCGAACGAGATAGGGCTCGGAGTCGTCCCGGACACCCCTCTCGGACGACGCTTTCGTGAGGCGCAGGGTGGGCTGAACCAGAGACTTGCGGCCAAGGCGGAGCTGGTGGTCCTCGTGGCGGCCGGATTGCCGCTGGTGCTCAAGGGGGCTCTGCCTTGAGGCGGCTCTGGCTCGTGCGCCACGGACCCACGGGCGCCAAGGGAATGTGCGGCTGGACGGACCTCGCGGCGGACCTCTCGGACCTCACCGCGCTCGGGCGGCTGGATCGGGTTCTTCCCGAGGTGCCGGTCGTGTCCTCGGACCTCCGGCGCGCCGTCTCCACCGCCGACGCCATCGCCGGGGACCGACCGCGCCTCCCGCACGAGCCGGACCTGCGCGAGATGCATTTCGGCGCCTGGGAGATGCGGACCCATTCCGAGGTCGAGACGGAGGACGCCGCACTCGCGCGGGCGCTCTGGGACGAGCCCGGTGACGTCGCGCCGCCGGGTGGCGAGAGCTGGAACGCGCTTCGCACCCGGGTGGACGGCGCGCTCGACCGCCTGCTCGCCGGCACGCCCGAGCTGGTCGCGGTCTGCCACTTCGGGCCGATCCTCGCGGCGCTGCAAAGGGCACGGGGGATCGCGGCGTCGGAGGCCTTCGCGGAGCGGATCGAACCCCTGTCGCTGACGGTCCTCGCGCAGCGGGATGGCGTCTGGTCCGTCGAGGCCGTCAATCAGCGCCCGTGATCCCCGAGGCCACGATTCCCGATTTGGCGCCCCGGCTCGCTCCGCCTAGGGTCCCGGGGACCTGAAGGGAGCGCCTCATGACCTACGAACTCGCCATCGGCGACCGCGCCTATTCGAGCTGGTCCCTTCGCGGCTGGCTTCTCTTCGACGCCTTCGGCATCCCGGTCCGCACCCGCACGGCGCGGCTCTACACCGACGAGCTGCCCCGGCTCCTCGAGGAGTTCCGGCCTGCCCGCACGGTGCCCGTGATGCGCGGCCCGGATGAGACGGTGGTGATGGAAAGCCTCGCCATCGCCGAGGAACTGGCGAGCCGCCATCCCGAGGCGGGGCATTGGCCGCAGGACCCCCGCGCGCGGTCGGTGGCGCGATCGCTCGCGGCCGAGATGCACGCCGGGTTCCAGGCGCTGCGTGATCGGTGCCCCATGAACCTGCGCGCCAGCTATGCCGAGACGCCGATGACCGACACCCTGCGCGCCGACCTCGACCGGCTGGAGACGGTCTGGGCCTGGGCGCGCGAGACGGCCGGCGGCGACGGTCCCTGGCTCTGCGGCGCCTATTCCGTGGCGGACGCCTTCTTCGCGCCGGTCGCCACGCGGATCGCGACCTATGCCCTTCCGGTCTCGGAACCCGCACGGGCCTATGTCGCGGCGCATCTTGCGCATCCCTCCTTCCGCCGCTGGCGAGCCATGGCGCTCGTCGACGGCGCGGACCAGGAATTCTACGCCCGCGACTTCCCTCCGCGCCCCTGGCCCGGACCCGAGTCGCTGGCCGCCCGGGCCGTCGAGGCCGGCACGCCCGAGAATGCGGCCTGCCCCTACTCCGGCAAGGCGATCACGCATCTTCTGGAAGCGGAAGGCCGGGTGATCGGCTTCTGCAACGCCTTCTGCCGGGACAAGACCGTAGCCGACCCTCTTGCCTGGCCGGGTTTCGTGGCACTCTGGGAGGCCCGTTAACCGGTCGTTAACCATTCTGTGCGAGGCTCCCCGAACGAGCAGGGGAGCAGGCATGGTCGCGCTGGCCTACACGGTGGCCTTCGAGGGCGTCGAGGCGCGCCTCGTCGAGGTGCAATGCACCGTCTCGCCCGGGATGCCCGCCTTCGCCATCGTGGGCCTGCCCGACAAGGCGGTCTCCGAGGCGCGCGAGCGGGTGCGCGCGGCGCTGACCGAGATGGCCATCGCGCTGCCCTCCAAGCGCATCACCGTGAACCTCTCGCCCGCCGACCTGCCCAAGGAGGGGTCGCACTTCGACCTTCCCATCGCGCTCGCACTGCTGGCTGCGCTCGACATCATCCCCGCCGAGGATGTCGCCCGCACCGTGGCGCTGGGCGAGCTGTCGCTGGGCGGTCAGCTCGTCCCGGTGATCGGCGCCCTTCCCGCCGCCATGGCCGCCGCCGAGGAGGAGCGCACGCTCCTCTGTCCCCGCGCCTCGGGGGCCGAGGCCGCCTGGGTGGGCTCGGTCGAGGTGATCGGGGCCGGGTCGCTGGCCGAGGTGATCCGCCACTTCACCGGCGACGCCCCCCTGTCGCCCGCCACCCCGGGCGAGGTCACGACGGAGGCCTTCTCGCGCGACCTGCGCGACGTGAAGGGGCAGGAGCGGGCCAAGCGCGCGCTGGAGATCGCGGCGGCGGGGCGGCACCACCTGTTCCTCGTGGGCTCGCCGGGATCGGGCAAGTCGATGCTCGCCGCGCGCCTTCCCGGCATCCTGCCGCCGCTCTCCCCGGCCGAGGCGCTGGAGACCTCGATGATCCACTCCCTCGCGGGCCTCCTGACCGAGGGCGGGATCAGCCGCTCGCGCCCCTTCCGCGAGCCGCACCACACCGCGAGCATGGCCGCCATCGTCGGCGGAGGGCGCGGCGCCAAGCCCGGCGAGATCAGCCTTGCCCACAACGGCGTCCTCTTCATGGACGAGTTCCCGGAGTTTCCGAAGACGGTGCTGGAAACGCTCCGCCAGCCCGTCGAGACGGGCGAGGTCGTGGTGGCCCGCGCCAACGCGCATGTGCGCTACCCCTGCCGCTTCATGCTGGTCGCCGCCGCCAACCCCTGCCGCTGCGGCCACCTGACTGAGCCCGCGCGTTCCTGCGGCAAGGCCCCCCTCTGTGGCGAGGACTACCTCGGCCGTATCTCGGGCCCGCTGATGGACCGCTTCGACCTCCGCGTGGAGGTGCCACCGGTCTCCTTCCAGGACCTGGACCTGCCTGCCTCCGGCGAGAGCTCCGAGGACGTGCGGGGCCGGGTCGCCCGAGCCCGTTCCGCGCAGGAACGGCGCTATGCGGGGCACGAGACCGCGCGGCTCAATGCCGATGCCGAGGGACGCCTCCTCGAAGAGGTCGCCGAGCCCTGCGCCGAGGGTCGCGACCTCCTGGGCAAGGTGGCGGCGCGGATCGGTCTTTCGGCCCGGGGCTATCACCGGGTGCTGCGGGTCGCCCGCACCATCGCCGACCTCGACGGTTCCGACCGCGTTCGCCGGCCCCATGTGGCCGAGGCCGTCAGCTACAGGCTCGCCCTGTCGCGAGAGGTGTAGGCTCGGGAGGTGCTCTTCGATCTTCATGGAGCGAGGCAGGGGCAAGCCGAGCCGAATCGTTCGCCGGACAGAACGTCAAACACGTAGGCAGCGACTCGCCGCGCGGCTCACCGCAGCCGTACGAGCGCCCTTTTGGGCGGAGGACGGATCGCCACCGAAGGCGGGCAGGCACCCCGACGGCGGGCGCCTTCGCCCAGGGTGGCTGCCAAGCCTCGAGCAACACCTGTCGGGACGACACAAGCCGGAGGTCGTCGCCTTGGACGCGGCGCAGCTTGGCTGCGATGGCTGGCCCGCAGGTGGATCACGGCCGGAACGGAGGAGCTGCTGCCGGGGGACCCGCTCCTCGCGGGCCCGCCGGCAAGTCGGCTCAGGCCGCCAATGCCCGCTGCGGGGCCACGGCGCCGGCGCGCATCAGGTCGTAGAGCTCGATCATCTCGGCCACGGCCTGCTTCTCCTCGGGGAGGAGCTCGACCTCGACCGCGTAGGGGTCGCCCTTGTAGCGCAGGGTCACGCCCTCGGCCGCCACGAGCGATCGCAGGACCTCAAGCTGGTAGGGCGTCACCGCCTCGTCCCGCCATTCCCAGCCGAGAGCGTCGGCGTCGATCTTGTAGTGACCGTCGGTCAGCGTCTCGGTCATGCGATCATGGATCGCCTCGATCCCCTGGACCGAGATGCGGGTCTCGCCCAGCCAGTTCGTCCGCAGCCGCAGCCAGGTCTGCCCGTCCTCCTTGCGGCCGATGTAGAGCCAGATCGGCAGGCGCACGTCGTCGAAGGCAGGGTTGTAGGGATGGTTGAACCAGACGGTCCCCGGCTCCCAGCGATCCTCGTCCCGGGTGAGCCGGTCGAGGAGCAGCGCGCGGCGACCGTCGAGCGCGGCCTTGGCCTGCGCGACCCTCTCCGCATAGGCCTCGTTGGTGGGGCAGAGCGCGGCGAGGACGCTGTAGCCGGCCAGCATCGCGGCCGACTCCGATTCGGGAAGGGCGCGCAGCCGCTCGAGCGCCGGGGTCTCGACGGCCCCGATCAGGTCCGTGAGGTTGGCCCCCACGACCGCGTAGCGCTGCACCAGGTTCAGCGCCCGCTCCCATTGCATCGTCTCGATCAGCGACAGGAGATCCAGCGCCTCCTGCGGCAGCAGGGAGGCCGAGGAGGCCTCCACGACGGCCGCGACCGGGCGGGGGCGGCTGGACTTTCCGGCGGGGGCGACGCGGCGGACCTTGACGGTGGGCCGCAGGGCCTCAGCGGACTCGGCCAGAGCGGCGTGCGTCAGCAGCAGCGGCGCGCACGGCTCCGGCTCGATGGCCGCCAAGGGGGCAGGCCCGACCTCCAGGCGTTGCGCGGGGACGACCTCGACCGGGGCGACATCCAGGCTGAAGGGGAACGCGGGCAGGTCCGGCAGGCGGGTCGTCGAGCGGCTGCGCGCCCGGGCCCTGCGGACGCGGTGGACCGACACGACGGCCGCGGCCGACAGGGCGATCACGCCAGCGGTGCCGACGGTGCCGACGGTGGCGCTGATCTCTATCATCGTTCACTCCCGGCCAATGGGCGACCGGGCACCTGCGCCGCGGCCATGGAATCAATCTTTCGGGAAATCGGTGCAAGATTGCGGCGGAGGTAAGGGAGTTTTGAGGAAGACAGGCCGGCCGAAGGGCCGCCCAGGCCCACGAGGTATCCGATAAGCCATTGTCATCATTGAGCTACTCCGGAGAACCCTAAACAACCATGCGGAAGGACGCGTTCTGATGCCCTTATGGAAACATTCACCATCCACGTCCCTATCCAGTCGTGGCGGTCGCACATGCGACTGCCCGACGCTCATGAGGGGCCGCGCCGCTACGGCGATCTCCCCGTCCTCGGCCTCATGGCCCTAGTCTCCCAGGGAGCCGACCAAGGGAGGGCCCGAGGGCCTGCCGCCGCTTGCTTAGGGCCTCCGCGCTGCGGCTGCCTTGGCTCCTCGCCGGAGGACGCGCGGTATCAGATCGCGCACGCACCAGAGCCCGAACCGGAACCTGCCGCGATTCGGGGCCATGACGTATCCGCATCCCCATGTGGCCGCACGGGCTCCGGCGGTCGGATCAGGTGACCGATGGATCGCAGGCCAGCCTCGACCGATGCCCTCGTGCCTTGCCCTGTCCGATGACCGCCCCTTGAGCCGCCGCCCATGCGACAGGCTCGGCCTGGCCTTCGAGCACGCTCCGAGGAGCGAGCGCGCCGGGCGCTTTGCGATCCCGCTTCGGCACCGCGTTGAGCCGGGGTCAGCCTGCGCAGCGGCGCTCCACGGCCTCCCAGATGAGCCGCGCGGCGTTGGTGCCGTCGAAGCGCTCCAATTCCTGGATGCCGGTGGGCGAGGTCACGTTGATCTCGGTGAGCCAGTCGCCGATCACGTCGATGCCGACGAAGATCAGGCCCTTCTCGCGCAGCATGGGCCCGATCCGCGCGCAGATCTCGCGGTCGCGGTCGGTCAAGGCAACCTTCTCGGGCCGCCCGCCGACGTGCATGTTGGAGCGCGTCTCGCCCTCGCCGGGGATGCGGTTGATGGCACCGACGCATTCCCCGTCCACGAGGATCACGCGCTTGTCGCCATGCCGCACCTCGGGGAGGTACTTCTGCACGATGATCGGCTCGCGGCTCATCGTGGTGAAGAGCTCGAAAAGGGCGGCGAGGTTGCCGTCGCCCTGGTTCAGCTTGAACACCCCGGCGCCACCGTTGCCGTAGAGCGGCTTGAGGATCATGTCCCCGTGCCGGTCGCGGAACTCCCGCAGGGTCCGCAGATCGCGCGCGATGGCGGTCGGGGGCGTGAGGTCAGGAAAGCTCAGCACCAGCAGCTTCTCCGGCGAGTTGCGCACCCAGGCGGGGTCGTTCACCACGAGCGTCCCGGGATGGATCATCTCCAGTAGGTGGGTCGTGGTGATGTAGCCCATGTCGAAGGGCGGGTCCTGGCGGAGCCAGACCACGTCGAAGGTGGAGAGGTCCACCTCCCGCTCCTCGCCCAGGCTGTAGTGATCCCCCTGGACGCGGCGGACCTCCAGCGGCCAGCCCCGGGCCATGACGCGCCCCTCCTGATAGGAGAGCTTGTCGGGCGTGTAGTAGAAGAGCCGGTGCCCCCTCGCCTGCGCCTCCTCCGCGATGCGGAAGGTCGAATCGGCGTTGATGTTGACGGACTGGATCGGGTCCATCTGGAACGCGACGTTCAGGCTCATCCGGTCCTCCTCGCTGGCGTCCCGCTTGATGGCGCGGGCCGACGGGGGCCGCAAGGGGCGGCCCTTACCAGTCCTCGCCCCAGGCGTTCTCGATCACCCGGACCCGACCCATCCCGTCCACCAGCGCGAGGTCGAAGCGCAGCTCGGTCAGCGCCCCCTTCGGCTCCCCCTCGCAGAAGGCGGCCGCGGCGGCGCAGAGGCGGTCCATCTGGCGGCGGCTCAGGCGATGGGCCGCGTCGTCGAGACGGCGAGCCTTCTTGACCTCCACCACGACCACGGCGGCGCCGTCGCGGGCGATCAGGTCCACCTCGCCGAAGGGGCTCCGCCAGCGGCGCCTGGCGATGGCGCACCCGCGCTCCTCATAGGCGTGGGCCACGCTGTCCTCGGCCATGGCCCCGCTCCGCCAGGCGGCCGCGCCCCGCCCCCTCCGTTGCGCCTTGACGTCCGGCAAGGCGGCTCCCTCGTCAGCCATCCCGTTCCTCCTTCATTCCCAGCGCGAGTTGATAGACCCTCTGCCTCGGCAGCCCGAGCGCGCCAGCCACCGCCGTCGCGGCATCCTTCAGGCGCATCGATCCCATCGCGTCGGCGAGCCGCGCCCGGATGTCCTCCTCGGTCGCCTCGCGCGGTGTCCCCCTGCCCACGACCACCACGACCTCGCCCTTCACCTCGCCTTCAAGGCTCGCGAGGAGTTGGCCGAGCGTCCCCCGGCGCACCTCCTCGAATCGCTTCGTGAGTTCGCGGCAGATGGCGGCCTCCCGCTCGCCCAACACTGCCACGAGATCGGTTAACAAGGCGTTAAGGCGCTTAGGGGATTCGTAGAAGACGAGCGTCGCTTGCACGGGAGCCAACTCCGCGAGGGCCGCTCGACGGGCGGACTCGGTGGTGGGCAGGAACCCGGCGAAGAGGAAGCGGTCCGCCGGCAGCCCCGCCACGGCCAGTGCGGCGAGGAGCGCGGACGGCCCCGGCGCGGCGGTCACGGGGAGCCCCCGGGCGATGGCCGCGCGGGCCAGCGTGAAGCCGGGGTCCGAGACGAGCGGCGTCCCGGCCTCGGAGACGTAGACCACCGAGGCGCCGCCCGCGATGGCCTCCACGAGTCCCTGCACCACCCCCTCGCCCGAATGGTCGTGGCAGGCCACGAGGCGTCGGCCGTTCAGGGGGACGCCGTGGATCTCCATGAGCTTGCGCGCGGTGCGCGTGTCCTCGGCCGCGATGATGTCGGCGTCGCGCAGGAGGTCGAGCGTCCGCAGCGTGATGTCGCGGGCGGCCCCGATGGGCGTCGCGGCGAGCGTGAGTCCGGCGGAAAGTGGCGTCCGCGCGTCGTTCATGGCTGGACCCCTTCGACCCCGTGCCTATGATGCGGGCCCGAAACGCGGGTGCCGCCGGCGTCCCGCCAGGCCACCGACCCAGGGGAGTGTCGCTCATGTTCGCAAGGGTTCTCAGCCGCCGCAAGCTGGTCGGCGGGCTCGCAGCTCTGGGGACCCTTGCGCTGACCGCGGCCTGCGCTCCCGTGGCCGGGCCGGGCGCGGGCGCGGGCGAGTCCCCGGCGCTGCAGGCCGGGGCGCCGGTGCCGGTGGCCCTCCTCGTGCCGGCGGGCTCGGCCAACCAGTCCGATGCCTTCGTCGCCCAGAACCTCGAGAACGCGGCGCGGCTCGCCATCGGGGACCTCAACGGCGTGCAGGTGGACTTGAGGGTCTACGCCACCGGCGGCAACCCGCAGCAGGCCGCCGCCGTCGCCCAGACCGCCGTGGCCGAGGGCGCGGCGATCATCCTCGGCCCCGTCTACGCCGAGGAGGCCAATGCCGTGGGCGTCGCCGTGGCCCCCTCGGGCGTCAACGTGCTCGCCTTCTCGAACAACCCGACCATCGCCGGCGGCAACGTCTTCCTGCTCGGCCCAACCTTCCGCAATACCGCCGACCGGCTGATCCGCTACGGCCGCGGCGAGGGGGTCGAGCGCTACCTGATCGCCTATGCCAACGACCTGGGCGGCGCGGTCGGCCGAGACGCGATCCAGGCGGCGGCCGCCGACGAAGGCGCCACGATCGTCGGCGCCGAGACCTACGAGCTGTCTCAGCAGGGCATCCAGCAGGCGGCGCCCCGCATCGCGGCCGCCGCGCAGGCCAGCGGCGCTCAGGCGGTCTTCACCACCGCCGGGCCCAACGCCGACCTGCCGGTCCTCGCCACCGCGCTGCCCGAGGCGGGACTCGCCACCGAGACGACGCGCCTCCTCGGCCTGACCCGCTGGGACGCGGCGCCGCAGCTCCTGACGCTGCCGGGGCTGCAGGGCGGGCTCTTCGCGGTGCCCGACCGGGCGCTCACCTCCCAGTTCGAGGCGCGCTACCAAGCGGCCTACAACGAGGCGCCCCACCCGCTCGCCGCCTTGGCCTACGACGGCGTCGCGGCCATCGGGGCGCTCGCCCGCAGCGGCAACCCGCAGGCGCTGAGCCGCGCCTCCCTCACCCAGGGACAGGGTTTCCAAGGCACGGCCGGGATCTTCCGGCTCCTGCCCGACGGCACGAACCAGCGCGGCCTCGCGGTGGCGACGATCCGCAACAACCAGGTCGTGATCCTTGACCCCGCCCCTCGCAGCTTCGCCGGCGCCGGCTTCTGAGGCCGCGCCGCTGCCCGGCCCGGGGCCGGACAGCCTGATCCGTCCGGCGGCCGCCATCTGGGACGCCCCCCGGATCGAGGCGGAGCTCGACCGCATCCTCGCCCCCCTGGCGGACCCCGATGCCGACGCCAAGGCCATCCGGCGCGAGGCCGTCCAGCTCCTCGCGGCAGCGCGCACGCAGGGCATGGACGCCATCTCCGAAACCTTCGCGAGGGAGCCCTTCGCGGGCCGCGAGGCCACGCGCTCCATCGCCTGGCTCACCGACCGCGTCGTGAGCGCCGGGGTCCAGGCCGCCCGTGCGCTCCACCCGCTCCCCTCGGGGGAGCAACGGCTCGCCCTTCTCGCCGTGGGCGGCTATGGACGGGGCGAGATGGCGCCGCAATCCGACGTGGACCTCATGGTCCTCCTCCCCGGCGCCCTCGGCCCCGGCCAGAAGGCGCTGGTCGAGGGGCTCCTCTACCTCCTTTGGGACCTCAAGCTGAAGGTCGGCCACGCGACGCGCTCCATCCGGGAGGCGCTGACGCTCGCCAAGGAGGACATGACGATCCGCACGAGCCTCCTCGAGATGCGGCACCTCACCGGGGACGAGACGCTGACAGCGAGCCTCAGGGAGCGGTTCTGGCGCGAGCTCGTGCCCGGCACGGCGCGCGAGTTCCTCGAGGCCAAGCTCGCGGAGCGGGACGCGCGCCACGCAAGGCAAGGCGGACAGCGCTACGTGGTGGAGCCCAACGTCAAGGAGGGAAAGGGCGGCCTCAGGGACCTCCACTCGCTCTTCTGGATCGGGAAATACGTCAACGGCGTGGAATCCACCGACGAGCTGGTCGCGCGCGGCGTCTTCACCCCCGAGGAGTTCGCCACCTTCCACCGGGCCGAGGACTTCCTCTGGGCCGTGCGCTGCCATCTCCACTTCATCACCCGGCGCCCCGTCGATCAGCTCACCTTCGATCTCCAGGTCGAGGTGGCGAGCCGCATGGGCTACGAGGGGGGCGAGGGGCGGCGCGCCGTCGAGCGCTTCATGCAGGACTACTTCCGCCAGGCGACCAAGGTGGGCGACCTCACCCGCATCTTCCTGACCGCGCTGGAGGCCAGCCACGTCAAGCCCGCGCCGATGCTCCAGCGGCTCTTCACCCGCAAGCCGCGCGCCCGCGTGCCCTACGCGATCAAGCACAACCGCCTGACCGTCGCGGACGAGAAGGCCTTCTTCAGCGATCCCCTGAACCTCCTGCGCATCTTCGAGGAGGGGCTCAGGACCGGGACGCTGATCCATCCCGACGCCATGCGCCTCGTCTCGGCGCACCTGCACCTCATCGACGACCGCCTGCGCCACGACCCCCGCGCCAACGCGATCTTCCTCGACCTCCTCCTGCGCCACGGCAACCCGGAGCGGGCGCTCAGGCGGATGAACGAGCTCGGCGTGCTGGCCGCCTTCATCCCCGAGTTCGAGCCCATCGTGGCGCTCATGCAGTTCAACATGTACCACCACTTCACGGTGGACGAGCACACGATCCAGGCCATCGGCCATCTCGCCCGCATCGAGAGGGAGGAGCTGGTCGAGGAGCTCCCCATCGCCTCAGGCATCCTCAAGGCGGGGGTGAACCGGCGGGTGCTCTACGTGGCGCTGCTCCTGCACGACATCGGCAAGGGCCGCGAGGGGGACCATTCGGTCGTCGGGGCGGAGATCGCGGCCCGGGTTGCGCCGCGCCTGGGCCTGACTGCGCGCGAGAGCGAGACCGTGGAGTGGCTGGTCCGCAACCATCTCCTCATGTCCGACGTGGCGCAGAAGCGGGACATCGCCGAGCCGCGCACCGTCCGCGACTTCGCCAGCCGGGTCGAGACCAAGGAACGGCTCGACCTCCTCACCGTGCTCACCGTCTGCGACATCCGGGGCGTGGGGCCGGGGACCTGGAACAACTGGAAGGCCATGCTGCTGCGGGCCGTCTACCAGGCCACCGAGGCCGAGCTGCTGGCCCGATCCTCCCAGGCGCCGACCGCCGAGCGGTCCCCGCGCGAGGAGGAGGCGCGGCGCGTCCTGGCCCAGTCCCTGCCCGACTGGTCCCTCGCCGAGGTCGAAGCCGAGACGCAGCGCCACTACGGCCCCTACTGGCTGGGCCTGCCGACCGAGCTCCATGCGGTCTTCGCCCGCCTGCTGCGCGGGATCGGCACGGACGAGTTCCGCATCGACATCAAGCCCGACGAGGCGCGGGACGCGACCCGCGTGGCCATGGCCATGGTGGACCACCCCGGCCTCTTCTCGCGCATGACGGGGGCGCTGGCGCTGGTCGGCGCCAACATCCGCGACGCACGGACCTACACCTCCAAGGACGGCTACGCGACCGCGATCTTCTGGATCCAGGACGGCGAGGGGAAGCCCTTCGAGGAGGCGCGCCTGCCCCGCCTGCGCTCCATGATCGAGAGGACGCTCAAGGGCGAGGTGGTGGCGCGCGAGGCCCTCAAGGACCGCGACAGGCTCAAGAAGCGCGAGGCGGCGTTCGACCGCCCGACCCGCATCAGCTTCGACAACGCGGGCTCCGACATCTACACCATCGTCGAGGTGGACACGCGCGACCGGCCGGGGCTGCTCTACGACCTGACGCGGACGCTCGCCGCCAACAACGTCTACATCGCCTCGGCCGTGATCGCGACCTACGGGGAGCAGGCGGTGGACAGCTTCTACGTCAAGGACATGTTCGGCCTGAAGTTCCACGCCGAGAGCCGCCAGCGCGCCTTGGAGCGCAAGCTGCGCGAGGCCATCGAGCAGGGCGCGGCGCGGGCGCGGGGATAAGGGAACAACGACAGTGGCCGCACCGATCCGCCTCATGCGGGGCTTCCTGACCGTGGGCGCCTGGACGCTGCTGAGCCGCGTCGCGGGCTTCGCGCGGGACGTGATGATGGCGGCCTACCTCGGCACCGGCCCGGCGGCCGAGGCCTTCCTGGTGGCCTTCTCCCTCCCCAACATGTTCCGGAGGTTCTTCGCCGAGGGGGCCTTCAACATGGCCTTCGTCCCGATCTTCGCCAAGAAGCTCGAGGGCGGCGAGGACGCGCAGGGCTTCGCGCGGGACGCCTTCAACGGGCTGGCCTCGGTGCTGATCCTGTTCTCGGTCGTCGGCACCCTGCTCATGCCCTGGCTGGTCTGGGCCATGGCGGCGGGCTTCGCGGGGGACCAGAGGTTCGACCTCGCGGTGCTCTACGGGCGCATCTCCTTCTGCTACATCCTGTTCATCTCGCTCGTGGCGCTGCTGTCGGGGGTGCTGAACGCCTTCGGCAACTTCACCGAGGCGAGCCTCGTCCCCGTGCTGATGAACCTGATGTTCATCGCCGCCATGCTGATCGCCGACGCGCTCGGCTGGGACATGGGCCTGACGCTCGCCTGGACCGTGCCGGTCACGGGGGTCGCGCAGCTCGCCTTCACCTGGGTCAGCGCCAAGCGCGCCGGCTGGGCGCCGAGCCTCGCGGTCCCCCACATGACGCCGGACCTCAGGCGCCTCCTTCGCATCGCGGGGCCTGCCGTGCTGGCCGGGGGCGTCGTGCAGATCAACCTGCTCGTCGGGCGGCAGGTGGCGAGCTTCTTCGAGGGCGCGGTGGCCTGGCTCTCCTACGCCGACCGGCTCTACCAGCTCCCGCTCGGGGTGGTGGGCATCGCGGTGGGAACCGTGCTCCTCCCCGACCTCTCGCGCCGCCTGCGGGCGGGGGACGAGGAGGGCGGGCGTCACGCCTTCAACCGCGCGACCGAGATCAGCCTCGCGCTGACCGTCCCGGCTGCCGTGGCGCTGGTGGTCATCGCCTATCCGCTGATCTCGGTGCTCTACGAGCGCGGGGCCTTCGACCGCGACGACACGATCCCGACCGCCTGGACGCTCGCCATCTACGGGGCGGGGCTCCCGGCCTTCACGCTGCACAAGGTGCTGCAGCCGCTGTTCTATGCGCGCGAGGACACCAAGAGCCCCTTCAACTACGCCGTCTGGGCGATGGTGGTGAACGCCGCCGTGGCGGTGGGCCTCGCGCCTGTCATGGGCTTCCTCGCCGCCGCGCTGGGGACGACCGTGGCGGGCTGGACGATGGTCTGGCAGCTCTGGCACGGCTCGCGCGGCATGGGCGACGCGAGCCGGATCGACGACCGGCTGATGGAGCGGCTCCCCCGCATCCTGGGAGCCTCCGGGCTCATGGGGGTCGTGCTGGTCGCTGCGGCCTGGGCCCTCGACGGCCCGCTCCACGCGCCGGGGCTGCGCTATGTCGCGCTGGCGGCGCTCTGCGGGCTGGGCATCGTCACCTACTTCGGCGCGGCCTTCGGCATGGGGGCCGTCACCCGGTCGGACCTGAAGGGGGCGCTGCGGCGCTAACGGGTCCGGAGCCGCGCCAGCAGCGCCGCGACGCCCCCGGGCGCCAGCAGCACCGCCGTGGCGCCGCCAGCGAGAAAGCCGCCCACGTCGCCGATCCACTGAGGGTTCGACCCGAACAGGATCGCGTAGCCGAGCTGGAACGCCATGAGCACGCCGATCATCCGGAAGGCCTGCAGCCGGTTCTCCCCCGCCCGGCCGAGCTTGAGCCACAGGAGATAGGTAAAGGCCCCGATCAGCCCGTAGATGCCCGGATAGGCGCCGAAGAGCGGCTGCCGGTCTCCCGCCGTCAGCGCGAAGACGAGGCCGCCCCCCACCGTCGCCGCGAGGAACACGGCCAGGGTCCGCACCTGCCCCATCCCCTCGCCCACGAACTTGCCGAGCGCGAGGAGCATCGCGCCGCCGAAGAGCGCGTGCGTCACGCTCCCATGCACGAAGGCGTAGGTCACGAAGCGCGTCCAGAGGCCCGCCTGGCCCTGGAGCGCGTAGTCCAGCACGGCGGGCGAGACGGCGAAGCGCTCGATGAGGCTCACCCGCCAACCGACCGCCCCAGGCCCGCCCACGAAGCCCTGGCCCCCGAGGCTCACCGCCGCCTCGATCCCCGCGATCACGAGGACCAGCGCCAGCACCACCGGGGGCACCGGGTTCACCGGGCTCGTGCCCGGCACGGCCTCGGGCAGGGGCTTCTGGAAGGATCGGGCCACGGGCGGTCTCCTTGACGGCTGTCGGTTGACGCTGGTCGGGCCCCCCGTTAATCGAGCCCGACCCCTAACGCCAGCGGACCCTTTTCCCATGAGCGAGAGCCGTTTCACGCCCCGCGTCTTCTCGGGCATCAAGCCCTCCGGCGGGCTCACGCTCGGCAACTACCTGGGCGCCATCAAGCGCTGGGTGGACATGCAGGGCCCGGAGTTCGAGACGATCTACTGCGTCGTGGACCTCCACGCGATCACCGTCTGGCAGGACCCGGCCGAGCTGCGGGCCGCCACGCGCGAGGTCGCGGCGGGGATGCTCGCCTCGGGCATCGACCCGGAGAGGTCGGTCCTGTTCAACCAGAGCCAGGTCTCGCAGCATTCCGAGCTCGCGTGGATATTCAACTGCGTGGCCCGCATGGGCTGGATGAACCGCATGACGCAGTGGAAGGAGAAGGCGGGCAAGAACGCCGAGGCGCAGTCGCTGGGCCTCTTCGCCTATCCGTCGCTGATGGCGGCGGACATCCTGCTCTATCACGCGACCCACGTCCCCGTGGGCGAGGACCAGAAGCAGCACGTCGAGCTGACGCGCGACATCGCGGCCAAGTTCAACCACGACTACAAGGTGGACTTCTTCCCGATCACCGAGCCGGTGATCGAGGGCCCCGCCATGCGCGTGATGAACCTGCGCGACGGCACCAGGAAGATGTCGAAGTCGGGCGAGTCGGACATGGAGCGGATCAACATGACCGACGACGCCGACACCATCGCCCGCAAGTTCCAGAAGGCCCGCACCGACGCCTCGCCGCTGCCCGAGATCGTGGACGGGCTGGAGGGGCGGCCCGAGGCGCGGAACCTCGTGGAGATCTACGCGTCGCTCGCGGACATCACGCCGGCCGAGGTGCTGGCGCGTTTCCCCGGCGCGGGCTGGGGCACCTTCAAACCTGCGCTCGCGGAGCTTGCGGTCGAGAAGCTCGCGCCCATCTCGCGGGAGATGAAGCGCCTGACCTCCGACCCCGCCGAGATCGACCGGCTGCTGGCCCGGGGCGCGGAGCGGGCGCGGGAGCTGGCGCAGCCGATCCTGGACCGGACGCTCGACATCGTGGGGATGGTGCGGGGCTGAGGCGCCGGCCCGGGGTCGCATTCTGACGGCTTCGCGGAGGGCGCAGCTCCCCCTACCCCGCCGGGCGGCGACCCAGGGACGGAATCACCTTAGTGGTTCATCCGGCAAGTCATGGTACAGTGAGCGGTGCTTTGCTGGAGAGAGGCCATGCGACAGTTGCGACTGCGTGCGTTGGCGGATGCGGAGCAGGTGGCGATCGAGCGGCTGGCCCATTCGCGGACGGCCCCCGCTCGGCAGG
>NZ_KK088602.1 GCF_000600335.2 Rubellimicrobium mesophilum DSM 19309
TCGGGATCGCGGCGCGCGGCGGGCGGGCGGAGGGGCTGGCGCTCGACGTGACCGACGATCGCGCGCTGGAGACGGCGATCCGGGAGGCGGCAGCGCGGCACGGACGGCTGGACGTGCTGCACTCCCATGCCGGCCTCCAGATCCCGGGGCCGCTCGAGGAGGTGACGGCCGACGACATGGATGCCTCGTGGCGGCTGAACGTGCGGTCGCATTTCGTGGCGGCGCGGGCGGCCATGCCGATCATGCGGGCGCAGGGGGGCGGATCCATCATCATCACGGCCTCGAACTCGGGCGTGCAATACGACCGGGGGATGATCGCCTACGCCACCACCAAGCACGCCGTGGTCGCCATGGCGCGGCAGATCGCGGTGGACTACGCGCGGCACGCCGTGCGCTGCAACGCGCTCTGCCCGGGCTTCGTGGACACCCCCTTCAACGCGGGCTTCGAGGCGCAGATGGGCGGGCGCGAGGCGCTGGAGGCCTATGTCGCCGGGAGCATCCCCATGGGGCGCTGGGGCACGCCCGAGGAGATCGCGCAGGCGATCCTGTTCCTCGCCTCCGACATGTCCTCGTTCATGACGGGGCAGGCGCTCGTCGTGGACGGGGCCGAGTGCCTCTGAGCTCCCCTCACGGCTCGCGGGCGTCGAGCAGGCGGTTCCAGGCGATGAGCGCCGCCGCGCCCACACGGCGGAAGGGGTAAAGAGGGATCGGCCGGATCGGCGTGACGGGCAGGGGCAGAGCCTCGGGGTCGCCGCCGGCCAGGTAGTCCGCCAGCCGGGGGCCAAGCGCCGTCATCAGCCCCACGCCGCGACCCTGGCAGCCCACGGCGGCCAGGAGGCCCGGCTCGGGCTCGTGGACGTGGGGCAGATGGTCGGGCGTCATGGCCACCCGGCCGAACCAGCGCTTCTCGACGGCCAGGGACGGGAGGGCCGGGAACAGGCGGTGCGCCGCCCGATCGAGATGCGCCCAGTCCTCGGGCCGACGGGGCACGCCCATGCGGCCACGGCCTCCCAGGACCAGCCTCCCGTCGGCCGACTTGCGGAAGTAGACCAGGATGCGCCGGGAGTCCGAGACCGGCTGCCCGCCCGGCAGCACCAGCGCGTCCTGATCCGGGGAGAGAGGCGCCGTGGCGATCTGGAAGGAGTGGAGCCAGACCAGGCTCCGTGCGAGGCCCGGGACGAGCGCCTCGGAATGGGCGTTCGTGGCGAGGAGCACCTTCCGCGCGAGCACCTCGCCCCTCGGGGTCTCGACGATCCAGCCGCCGCCCTCGCGCCGCAGCCGCGTGGCCGGAGTCGTCTCGGCGATCTCCGCGCCGGCCTCGCTGGCCAGGCGCGCGATCTCGCAGGCGAGGGCCAGGGGGTCGATGGCGCCGGCGCGCCGGTCCCACCAGCCGCCGTGATAGCCCGCGGCGCCCGTCAGGGCCCGGACCTCCGCCGCATCCAGCAGGCGGACATCGGCGCCCTGGGCGCGCCACTGCCGGTCGCGGGCGGCGAGCCCGGCCAGCGCCGACTCGGTGTGCGCCGCCTGGATCCAGCCCTGGCGACGACGGGGCACGGCCAGGCCCTCGGCCTCGATCAGGTCGAAGACGTGGTCGGCCGTGCGCGCCACGAAGTCGACCAGGCGCTGGCCCGCAAGCGGACCGAAGCGCTCGACGAGGGTCTCGGGGTCGTATTTGAGGCCGGGGATCACCTGCCCTCCGTTCAACCCCGACGCCCCCGAGCCCACCGCGCCCCGCTCCAGCACGCGCACGCCCAGACCGGCCCGGGCCGCCTGCCGCGCGGCGGAGAGGCCCTGGAACCCCGCCCCGACGATCGCGAGGTCGACGTGCTCCCGGGGACGGAGTGGCCGGTGCGGGCTGCTCCAGCCGGGCGGGCGCCGCCAGGCGGCATCGAGGGACATGGGCGCAGCCACCATTCAGGACTCCCGGCCGTTTCGGCCACAGAAGCGGATGGGACCAGTCTTAGGGCAACTGCGCGGTTCTCTCATCTCCGACGTGAGGCGCCTCGCGCGGCGAGACCGTCCCTGCCCTTCTTCCGACGACCTCCTGCCGGGGTTCGACCAGCCACCGACTGCGGCGGCGCGCATCCGTCTCGATCATGGGGCCCGGTCCAAACGCTCGGGCAGGCCCTGCGGCTTCCGATGCGGGGGCGCCTGCCCTGCCCGAGCACCCGCTTCGGGGACGCCCGAGTCGGCAGCACCGCTCCGTCATCGGCGGCGAGGGCGTGGGTTGCCGCCCGGGCCTATTTCGCCATCCTGAGCGCCATGATCGCACGAACGACCAGCAGCGAATCCGTGGAGGGGCCGGATGGCCCGATGACCCTCACGCTCCGGGCCGGACCGGCGAGGGCCGAGATCGCGCCGGCCCGGGGCGGGGGCCTGGCCAGCCTCGAAGTCGGTGGCCGCGAGGCCCTCTCCGCCCGTGCCGGGCGACCGGAGGGAAGCCCATTCGATCTGGCCATGAACCTCCTCCTCCCGTTCTCGAACCGCATCGCGCGCCCGTTCGTCCACGAGGGGCAGGTCCATGCGTTGCCGCCCAACCTCGAGGGCGAGCCTCTTCCGATCCACGGCGACGCCTTCCAGAAGCCGTGGGACGTCGTGTCGGCGACGGACCGCGCGATCAGGCTCCGCCTCTCCGATGGCCGCTTCGGGCCCTACCTCTACGAGGCGGAGGTCACCTACGGCCTGGCCCGGCGCTCGCTCGTCGCGACCCTGGCGCTCACGAGCCGGTCCGCCTGCCCCCTGCCCTTCGGCCTGGGCTTCCACCCGTGGTTCCCGCGGACATCGGCCACGCGCCTCCGCTTCTCCGCCACGGGCTGCTGGCCGCAGGACGACCGCCATCTCCCGGCGACCGCCGAGCCCGCCCCCCTTCCGCCGGACTGGGACTTCAGCTCCCCGGCGCCCCTGCCGCCGGGCTGGATGAACGTCGCCTTCTCCGGCTGGGACGGCGAGGCCGAGATACTCCAGGACGACTCCGCCGTGCCGCTGCGCCTCTCCGCCCCCGGCCTTGCCACGCTGATCGCCTATTCACCTTCGGCCGAGGCGCCCTTCCTCTGCCTAGAGCCCGTGTCGCACCCGGTGGACGCGCACAACCTGCCCGGCCAGCCCGGCCTGGTCCGCCTCGCCCCGGGCGAGAGCCTGTCCGCGACGATGACCCTCCGCTGGGAGGCCTGACCGTCAGGCGCCCGCCCAGCGGGCCGCGAGCCGCAGGCCCGCCTCGCCGGGCCGCAGCGCCGGCGCGCGGTCGTGGATGGCGATCCCGGCCCGCAGGCCGAAGACGCGCTTGCCGTAAGCCGCCAGGTGCTCCAGCGACTGCATCCCGAACAGCGCGCCCGGCAGGAACGCCGCATAGGCGGTCTCCGCCGCGTCCTCGTCCCCGGCGGCCCAGGCCCGCCAGCAGGCCGCCACCCCGGCAGCACGTCCGGCGCGACGATGAACCCCCGGCAGCCCACGCGCAGGGAGTCCGTCATCTCCAGCCCCCCTCGCCCGTTCAGGACCGTGAGGTCCCCGCAGGCCGCGATGAAGCCCGCGAGGTCCGCCGCCGCCATCTCGGCCTTCACATGGGTGAGGTTCGGCAATCGCCCCTTCAGCGCCGCCATGTCCGCCCCCGACAGCGACCGCCCGAGATACTGGGGCGCGTTCTGGACCGCGAGCGGCAGCGTCGTCTGTTCGCCCACCCGGGCGAAGAAGTCGACGTACTCGCCTGCCCCGTAGGCTCCGGCGAGCGGCGGCTGCAGGATCGCGAGCGCCGCGCCCGCCTCGTTGGCCGCCCGGAGGATCTCCCCCTGCTCCGCCACCGAGTTCGCGGCCGCCGTGACCGAGAGCGGCAGCCCGGCTGCGTCCTCGGCCGCCCAGTCGACCACCTCCAACTTCTCGCGCAGCGAGAGCTTCCCGACTTCGGTGGCGAGGCCCAGGACCACGATCCCCTCGGCCCCGTTCGCCCGCGCATAGGCCACCTGCGCCCGCATCGCGCCCCGGTCGAGCCGCTCCCCGGCGTCGAACAGCGCGAAGAGGACGCAGTGGACCCCCGTGACGTTGGGCGTCACCATTCGGCGACGGACCCGTCCCGGTGCCGCCAGACCGGCGCCCGCCAGCGGTGGCCCACCTCCGCCGCCGCGACCACCGCCGCCTCGTCCACCTCGATCCCGAGCCCCGGCCCCGTGGGGACGTGGAGGAACCCGTCCCGCAGCGTCAGGTCGTGGCCGGGGAGGAGGTAATCCGTGACCTCCCCTCCGGTGTTGTAGTGGATGCCGAGCGACTGCTCCTGGATGAAGGCGTTGTAACAGACCGCGTCCACCTGCAGGCAGGCCGCCAAGGCGATCGGCCCCAGCGGGCAATGTGGCGCGAGCGCCACGTCGTAGGCCTCGGCCCAGGCGCCGACCCGCACCGTCTCGCTGATGCCGCCCACGTGCGCCGGGTCCGGGTTCACGACCTGCGCGATCCGCCGCTCGAAGAGGTGCTTGAACTCGGAGCGGTTGTGCATCCGCTCCCCGAAACACAGGGGGATGGAGGTGAGCCGCGACAGCCCCTCCGCCTCCTCCACCGCGCCCGCCGCCACGGCGTCCTCCACGAACAGCGGCCGCAGCGGCTCCAGCTCCCGCAGCAGCACCCGCGCCATGGGCAGGTGCACCCGCCCGTGGAAGTCGAAGGCGAGGTCCATCCGCGTCCCCACCGCCTCGCGCAGCGCGAACAGGGTCCGGATCACCGCATCCACCTTGGCGTGGGTGTCCACGATCTGCATCTCGTCGCAGATGTTGAACTTGCAGGCGTCGAAGCCCCGGCCGATCAGCGCCTCCGCCCCCTGGATCAGGTCGCGCGGGCGGTCGCCCCCGATCCAGCAGTAGCTCCGCACCCGGTCGCGCACCGGCCCGCCCAGCAGCGCATGGATCGGTTGCCCCAGCACCCGCCCCTTGATGTCCCAGAGCGCCGTGTCGATCCCGGCGAGCGCGCTCATCAGCACCGGCCCGCCCCGATAGCAGCCGTTCCGGTAGAGCATCTGCCAGATGTCCCCGATCCGGGCCGGGTCCTGGCCGATCAGGACATCCCCGAACTCGGCGATCTGGGCCGCGAGCGTCTCGGCATGCCCCTCCAGCACCGGCTCGCCCCAGCCCGAGACGCCCTCGTCGGTCTCGATCTTGAGGAACAGCCAGCGCGGCGGGACGAGAAACGTCTTCAGGGCCGTGATCCGCATCAGCCCTGCCCCGCCGCCGTGAGCCGCGCCTGCCGCCGCTCGGCCCGGACCATGCGCCACTGCCCGATGGCCACGGCGACGACCAGCAGCAGCCCCCTTGGCGACGAGTTGGTAGAAGGTCTGGATGCCCAGGAGGTTCATCCCGTTCGACAGCACGGCGAGCAGGAGGACCGCGAGCATCGTCCCCGCGACGGTCCCCTTGCCCCCCGCCAGCAGCGCCCCCCGAGGAAGACCGAGGTGATGGCCTCCAGCTCCAGCCCCGTCCCGGCCTGCGGCTGCCCCGACGACGTTCGCGCCACGAGGATCACTCCCGCGAGGCCCGAGAGCGCCCCGGCGATGGTGTAGATCGCGAGCCGCATCCGGTTGAGGTCGATCCCGGCGAGCCGCGCCGCCGCCGGGTTGCCGCCCATCGAGTAGATCGACCGCCCGAACACCGTCTGGGACATGACGAAGTGCCCGGCGATGGCCGCCACCGCCATGATGAGGAAGGCGATGGGCAGCCCCGGGAAGCCCGCGACCTGAAACAGCCGCCCCGAGCCCAGGAGCGCGAAGGT
This sequence comes from Rubellimicrobium mesophilum DSM 19309, assembly GCF_000600335.2. Classification (GTDB taxonomy): domain Bacteria; phylum Pseudomonadota; class Alphaproteobacteria; order Rhodobacterales; family Rhodobacteraceae; genus Rubellimicrobium; species Rubellimicrobium mesophilum. The sequence goes on from NZ_KK088602.1 coordinate 5,743, forward strand.
CGGGTCGAGGACGCCGACGGGCTTGCCCTCGGGCGCGATCAGGAAGGCCACGCCCCGGAAGGCCGAGAGCGTCGCCAGCGTCGCCACCACCGGGTTCACCCGCAGGTAGTTGATGATCGAGGCGTTCACGAGGCCGAGGAGCGCCCCCGCCGCGACCCCGCCCGCGACGCCGCCCACCAGCGTCCCGGCTTGCGTGACCAGCAGCGCGCAGACCACCCCCGCGACCCCCGCGATGGACCCCGCCGAGATGTCGAGCCCCGCCGACACGATCACCATGGTCATGCCCACGGCCACGAGTCCCGTGACGGCCATGTTCTGCGCGATGTTGAGCATGTTGCGCGAGGAGAAGAAGGCGTCCGACTGCGACGCGATCAGCGCCACGAGGATCGCGAGCGCGATGAGGAGCGAGAGGTTCTCCGCCCCCACGGCCTCCAGCGCCCTCTGGACCGCCCCCTTGCGCGCGCGTCCGTCCCGCGCCTCCGCCACGCTCATGCCGCCATTCCCTTGCCCAGCGCGTAGGAGACCACGAGTTCCTCCGTCGCGTCCTTCTTCTCGATGACGGGCGAGAGGCGCCCGCCGTTCATCACCACGATCCGGTCCGACAGCGCCAGGAGCTCCGGCATCTCGGAGGAGATCAGCATGATCGCCATGCCCTCCTTCGCCAGCCGGTCGATCAGCCGGTAGATCTCGGCCTTGGCGCCCACGTCCACGGCCCGCGTGGGCTCGTCGAGGATCAGGAGGCGGGGACCTGCGGCGAGCCAGCGCGACAGCACCACCTTCTGCTGGTTGCCGCCCGAGAGCTTGCCGACCTCCTGCTCCATCGAGGGCGTCTTGACGTCCAGCGCCCGGATCACCGGGGCGACCTTCTCGACCATGCGCCGGTCGCTGAGGACGCCCCACCGTGACAGCCGCCGGTAGACGGCCATGGAGGCGTTCTCGATGACGCTCCGCACCAGGATCAGCCCCTCGGCCTTGCGGTTCTCGGGCGCGAAGCCGATGTCCGCCGCGATGGCGTCCGAGGGCGAGCGGATGTCCCTCTCCCGCCCCAGCAGGCGGATCGTGCCCCCCGAGCGCGGATACTCCCCGAAGATGACCTTGGCGAGCTCGGTGCGCCCCGCGCCGACGAGGCCGCCGAAGCCCAGGATCTCGCCCGCGCGGATCGAGAAGCCCAGGTCCCGGTGCCAGCGGGAGGACAGATGGCACACCTCCAGCACGACCTCGGGGCGCGTCGTCTCCTCGCGCTTGAAGTCGTGGACCAGCTCGCGGCCCACCATGTAGCGGACGATCTCGTCCTCGTTGGTCCGCGCGGTCATGAGGTTCCCCGTCACCCGCCCGTCCTTGAGCACCACCACCCGGTCCGAGATGGCCAGCACCTCCTTGAGGCGATGCGAGACGTAGATGATGCTGAGCCCCTCGGCCTTGAGCTGCCGGATGAGCTGGAACAGCCGCTCGACCTCGTCCGAGGTCAGCGAGGAGGTGGGCTCGTCGAAGGCCACGACCTTCACGCCGGGCTTCAGGGCCGCGACGATCTCCACGATGTGCGTCTGCGCCGGCGACAGCGACCGCCCCGGCTGCTCGGGGTCCACGAGGCCCTTGAAGCCGTAGCGCCGAAGCTGGGCCGCCATGGCGTCCCGCATCGCGCCGTGGTCCACGCGGCCCAGGGAGCGGCGCGGATACTCCCCCACGAAGACGTTCTCGGCGGCCGCGATGTCGGGCACGATCTCGGGCTCCTGCCGGACCAGCCGGAAGCCGGCTCGGCGTGCCTCCAGAGGCGAGGCGTGGGAGACCTCGGCACCCCCGATCCGCACCGTCCCCTCGTCCAGACGGTAGTCGCCCGAGAGGATCTTGAGGAGCGTGCTCTTGCCCGCCCCGTTCTCGCCCACCAGGGCCACGACCTCGCCGGGGGCGACCTGCAAGGACACGTCGGCCAGCGCGCGCACGCCGGGGAAAGACTTTCCGACATGGGCGACGTCGAGGATGGGTGCGCTCATGGATGCGTCCGAAACGAAGGGCGGGCCTGCGACAGGCCCGCCCGGAGCGATGTGGTCGGCCTCAGCCGCAGGGCATGGTCGCTTCCCAGTTCTCGGGCGTGACCATGGTGGTGTTGGCGACCGTCTCGGGCGGGAGCGGCGTCCCGTTCTCGATGTGGTCGATCAGCGCGTCGGCCGCCGCCTTGCCCACGTCCACGCCCGACAGGTAGAGCGCCGAGCGGAAGCCCGTGTCGATGCCTTCCTTCCAGGGCCGGCAGGCTTCGTAGGCGCCGAGGCCCACCGCGATCACCGAGGCGGGCTCGTAGCTGGCGTTGCGGAGCGCGTTGACGACGCCCAGGACGCCCTCGTCGTTGCAGCCCACCACCACGAAGTTGTTGATGCCCGAATTCGCGGTGATGACCGGCCCGGCGGCGGTCAGCGCCACGTCGGTCGTGCCGTCATAGGGCACGGTGATGAGCTTGTCGTCGGTCACGCCCACGGCGCGGAGTTGCTCGCGCTCGGCGGTGGTGCGGTCCATGCAGACCGAGAGCGTCGAGACCTCAACCACCAGCACGCCGTAGTCGCCCGAGTCGAGCCAGCCCGAGGACTTCAGGAGCTCGGCCGCCGACTGGCCGACCTTGGTGCCCATGTCGGTGCCGTTGAAGCCCACGAAGGGGACCGGGTTGCCGCCCTCGTCCTGGATGGCGTCGTCGGTGGCAACCAGCGGCACGTTCGCGTCCGCCGCCGCCTTGGCGATGGCCGGCCCGAGCGACTGGTCCGGCACGGTGATCGCGATACCCTTGGCGCCTGCCGCGATGGCATCGGACACGGCGCTGACGGCGAGGTTCGAGTCGAGCTCCACGTTGATGGTGCGCGCCTCGTAGCCCCGGGCGGTGGCCTCGTCGGTGAAGCCCTGGGCCTGGTCGATGAAGTACTGCTGGGTGCCGGACTTGTAGATGGCGACCAGAAGGCCCTTGCTGTCCTGCGCTGCGGCGCCGGACGCGGCGACCGCAAGGCCCAGCACGGCGGCCGCCGTTCTGCGGAAGTGCATTGTCTCCTCCCTGGATGTGTTCTTATGGTCGGGGAGTATGGCTGTTTATCAGACAAAGGCAAGCCGCATGGACCGGTTGAAAGGCAAGGTGGCTCTGGTGACGGGCGCGGCGCGGGGGATCGGGGCGGCCATCGCGCGGCGGTTCGCCGAGGAGGGGGCGACGGTGGTGCTGGCCGACCTCGACGGGGCGGAGGACGAGGCGCGGGACATCGCGGAGGCGACCGGGGCGACGACGCTGGCCCTGCCTTGCGACGTGGCCGATCCGGCGTCGGTCGCGGCGATGCACGAGGCCGCCGTGGCGCGGGTCGGGGTCATCGACGTGCTAGTGAACAACGCCGGGATCAACGTCTTCCGCGAGCCGCTGAAGGTGACCGACGAAGACTGGCGGCGGTGCATGGCGGTGGACCTCGAAGGCGCGTGGCACTGCTCGCGCGTGGTGCTGCCGGGGATGCTGGCGAAGCGGCACGGGAGCATCGTCAACATCATCTCGAACCACGCCTTCACGGTGATCCGGGGGACGTTTCCCTATCCGGTGGCGAAGCACGCGCTCCTCGGCATGACGCGGGCGCTGGGGCTGGAATACGCGGGACAGGGCGTGACGGTGAACGCGATCTCGCCGGGCTACACCGAGACTCCGGCGGTGGCGGCCTACTTCGCGAGCCAGCCGGACCCGGAAGGGTTCCGGGCCGGGGTGGAGGCCAAGCAGCCGCCGGGGCGGCTCTGCCGGCCCGAGGAGGTGGCGGCGGTCGCGGTGCTGCTCGCCTCGGACGAGGCGCGGTTCATCGTGGGCGAGAACATCGTGATCGACGGGGGCGTGTCGATCCGGATGTACGAGTGAGCGGAGCGGCCCCGGCGCGAGCCGGACGGAGGGCGCAGCTTCCCCTACCCCGCCGGGCGGCGACCCAGGGACAGGGTCGTTATGGCAGAGGAAGGTTGAGAAACCGTTAACGGCCGAGAGAAAATCGCGCAGGTCGCGGCGTTCGGTCCGCTCGTAGGGCGGGGTTCACCCCACCACGCCACGCAGGCCAGCGGCGTGCCGGCCATCGTCGCAGGATGGCGGGGTGAACCCCGCCCTACAGGTCCCGCTCGATGGCCGCGCCCTACCGTCCGGCTCTTGCCAGCCCCTCGCGCGCGTCCTCCATGGCCCGGCCGATGAGCGCCCGCATGGCCCGCTCGGCCCCGTCGGCGTCGCCGGCGATCCAGGCGGCCATGACCTCGGCGTGGTGGCGGTGGCCGTCCTCCATGCCGATCATCTCGGTCTCGTAGCCCCGCGCCCGCATCTGCAGGTCGAAGAGCAGCCGCAGCGCCGCCTCGATGACGTTGAAGAGCTGGCCCAGCAGCGGCGATTCGACGGCGGCGAGGAAGGCGCGGTGGAACTCCAGGTCCGTCTCGATGAAGCGGCGGCGGCGCTCGGCGAGGTCGGGGTCCTCGTTGAGGAACACCTCGACCTTGGCGTCCCAGGCGGCGTGGATGCGGGCCCTGGCCTCGGGCGAGGCGGAGAGCGTCGCCTCGCGCACCACGCCGGGCTCAAGAACGGCGCGGACGCGCAGCAGTTCGAGGAGCAGGTCCCGCGTGTCCCCGGCCTTGATGCGCCAGTCCATCACGTCGGCGTCGAGGAGCCGCCACTCCCCGCGCGGGAGGACGCGCGTCCCGTCCGAGGTGCGGCTGCGGATCAGGCCCTTGGCGCCCAGGATGCGGAAGGCCTCGCGCACCACGGACCGGCCGACGCCCAGCTCCTCCACGAGGTCGCTCTCGCGCGGGAGGGCGTCGCCGGGCTTCCACTCCTCGCCCACGATGCGCTGCCCGAGCTCGGCCACGGTGGCGCCGAGGATGCCTCGGAACTCGATCACCCCGGCAAGCTGGCCCGCGCGGCGTCCGACCCGGCGGATGCCGGCCATAGGCTTTGCCGTCCGCCCGCTGGCGCCGTCCTCGGCCGCCGTCCCGATCTTCTTCGTCATGTCCGCCCCGGTGGTCTCTTTTGACGGTTTATCAGATGAAGTCGGGCAAGCCCAAGGCATACCTTTGCCCGAGGGCGTGACGCGAGAGGTCGGGCCAGGGACGAAGGGGGGCCGCTCGCGACTGGCGATCTCTCCACTCTTTACTCGCGGACATAATTGGTTCATGGATCAGACCATAGACCATTTTGGTGACGACGTGCACCCAGAGCTCGACCGCGCCGTTCAGGACGCCAGCGAGGAGGCCTTCCAGGTGCTGGAGCGTCTCGTCAGGGCGGCCAGCCCCGTCGGGGCCGAGCAGGCCGCGCTCGAGGTGTTCGCGGAGGCGGCCGAGCGGGTCGGCCTCCCGGTCCGGCGGCTCCCCTTCGCCGGCGGGCCCCTGGCCGATGCCCGGGCCGGGGTCGCGCCGGTTCTTGGGGCGGGACAGGCGGGCCGCTATCAGGTCCTGGCCACCACGCCCGGCGAGGGGCCGCTCCACCTTCTCCTCAACGGCCACATGGACGTAGTCCCGGCCGAGTCGCCGGGCCTCTGGACGAGGCCGCCCTTCGAGCCGCACCGCCGGGGCGGCCGCCTCTACGGGCGCGGCGCCGCCGACATGAAGTGCGGCTTCGCGGCGGGGCTGCTGGCGCTGCGGGCCCTTCGCGAGGTGGCCCCGGACCTCTTCGCGCGACGGCGGCTGGGATTCCTGGCCGTCGTGGAGGAGGAGTGCACCGGCAACGGCACGCTCCGCTCCCTCGTCGAGGACGGCGTCACCGCGCCCGAGGTCGTGGTGCTGGAGCCGACCGACCTGGGCCTGCTGACGGGGGGCGTGGGCGTGCTCTGGGCCGAGGTGACGGTGACGACCGCCCCGGGCCATGCCCATTCCTCGGGCAGCCGCCCGAACGCCGTGGACCTCGCCATGCGGCTGGTGGAGGGTCTGCGTCGATGGGCCGCCGGGATCGCCGCCGCCCACCCGGAGCCCGAGCTTCCAGGCCTCGCGCAGCCCTACGCGCTGAACCTCGGCCAGATCCGCGCGGGCGACTGGATCTCCTCCAGCCCCGCCACGGCGGTCCTCGGCCTGCGGGTGGGCTTCCCCCGCGCCTGGACGCCCGAGGAGGCCGAGGACCGCCTGCGCCGCGCCGTGGCCGGGATCGCCGCCGCCGACCCGGACCTGCTGCGCCCGCCGACCGTGACGCTGACCGGCCTGCGCGCCCGGGGGCACCTCGTGGACGCCGGCTCCCCGCTGGTGCGGGACCTCTCGGCCGCGCACCGCGACGCGCATGGGCAGGCGCCGCGCCTCCACATGCTCGCCAGCACCACCGACGCGCGCTTCTACCTCGACGAGGGCATCCCCGCCGTCTGCTTCGGCCCGACGGGGCACGACCTCCATGGGATCGACGAATCCGTGGAGCTGCAGAGCATCGTGGACGCCGCCCGGACCCTGGCCCGGTTCCTCCTGATGCGCTTCGCGGGGGACGGGCCGTGAGCGGGAAGAGCGCCGCGCTCGTCCGGTCGCCGGATGCCTCGCCCTGGGAGGCGCCCATCGTCAGCCGGCGCGTCGCCGACGACGTAGTGGACCGGCTCGTCACGGCCTTCGCGCTGGGCCTTTACGTCCCGGGCCAGCAGCTCCCGCCCGAGCGGGAGCTGGCGGGGATGCTGGGCGTGTCGCGGACCTCCATCCGCGAGGCGCTGCGGCAGCTCGGCGAGGACGGCTACCTGGAGGTAAGGCGCGGCCGGACGGGCGGGACCTTCGTCCGCTCGGACTGGGGCCCCCGGTCCGCCGAGCACGTCCGACGGCAGCTCGTGGCGCGATGGGACGAGTTCGAGGCCATCTTCGACGCCCGCACGCTGATCGAGCCGCTGATCGCCCGGACGGCGGCCGAGCGGCGGACCGAGGAGGACCTGGGACCGATCCGGGCCGCGCTGCAGGACTACCTCGACGCGCCGGACCACGACGCGTCGCGACGGGCGGACGCGCGGCTCCACCTCGCCATCGCGCAGGCCACCCACAACCGCATCCTGGTCGAGACCTCGGTGGACCTCCGGACCCGCATCGGCCTCAACCTGGGCGCCGAGCCCTACACCGACGAGGTGCGGCGCATGGCGATCCGGCAGCACCAGGACCTCGTGGCGGCCGTGGCCGAGGGGCGGGCGGAGGACGCGTCGCGGATCGCCGCCGTCCACTTCACCCTCTCGGAGACGCTGATGCGCGGCCTCGCGGAGCGGGCCGGGGGCGCCCCGTGAGCGGCCCCCTCGCCTTCGTCCTGCGCCGGGTGCTCGTCACCCTGCCCGTGCTCCTCGCCATGAGCGTGCTCGTCTTCCTCATCATTCACCTCGTCCCCGGCGATCCGGTGCGGACCATGCTCGGCTTCCGCGCGACGGACGCCACGGTGGCCGAGATGCGTCACCAGCTCGGCCTCGACCGGCCGCTGCTCGACCAGTACGTGAGCTGGCTCTCGGGCGTGCTGCGGGGCGACCTCGGGACCGACCTCGTGAGCCACGCGTCGCTGTCGGAGCTGCTGGCCCAGCGCCTGCCCGTGACCTTCGAGCTGGCGGGGCTGTCGATGCTGCTGGCGGTGCTGGTCGGCGTGCCGCTGGGGGTGAGGGCCGCGACGGGGGGCCGCTGGACGCGGCGGCTGACCGAGGGCTTCGTCGTCCTCGGGGTGAGCGTGCCGGACTTCTGGCTGGGGATCATGCTGGTGATCCTGTTCGCGGGGCTCCTCGCCTGGCTGCCGCCCTCGGGGCACGTCGCCTTCTCGGACGACCCCGTGGGGAACCTGCGCTACATGGCGCTCCCCGTCCTCACGCTCGCCACCGGCGAGGCCGCCTACATCCTGCGGACCACGCGGAGCGCAGTGGAGTCCGTGCTGGGGCGCCCCTTCGTGACCTTCCTGCGCGCCAAGGGCCTGAGCCCCCGCCGCATCGTCCAGGGACACGCCCTGCGGAACGCCGGGCCCGCCATCGTCACCGTCATCGGCATCCAGGTGGGCGTGCTGCTGGGCGGCGCCATCGTCATCGAGCAGCTCTTCGGGCTGCCCGGCGTGGGCAAGCTGATCGTGACCGGGATCACCCAGCGGAACTATCCCGTGGTGCAGGCGGGAGTCCTCGCCATCGCCACGGCGTTCATCCTCGTGTCGCTGCTGACCGACCTGATCGTCGGCTGGCTCGACCCGCGCGTCGCGGACGCCGCCTCGTGACGACGCTGGGCCTCCCCGCCGCGCCCCGGCGCGCGCCGCGCCCCCGCCGCCCCGGACGGCTGATCCTCCTCGGGCTCCTCGCCCTCCTCCTCCTCGCCGCCGCCGCCGCCGCCGCGCCCTGGCTCGCCCCCTGGGATCCGGAGGAGATGGACGTAATAGGCGTCATGGGGCCGCCCTCCGCCGCGCATCCCTTCGGCTCGGACGTGATGGGGCGCGACGTGCTGAGCCGGGTGCTCTTCGCCCTGCGGGCGAGCCTCCTCGTCTCGACCTCCGCCGTGCTCCTGTCGCTGCTCGTCGCCATCCCGCTCGGGCTGGTGGCGGGCTACTTCGGCCGCTGGGTGGACGGCGCGATCTCGCGGGCGCTCGACATGATCCTCGTGCTGCCGGCGATGCTGCTCGCCATCACCTTCATCGCCATCCTCGGGCCGGGGAGCACGGTGGCCGCCCTCGCCATCGCGGTGATCTACCTGCCGATCCTCGCCCGGGTCATGCGGACCGGCGCGCTGGTGGTGACGCGCAACGACTACGTGCTGGGCGCCCGCGCGAGGGGGGCGAGCCACCTGCGCGTCCTCCTCACCCATGTCCTGCCGAACGCCCTCGGCCCGGTGATCGTGCAGGCCTCGATCCTGGCCGCCTTCGCGCTGCAACTGGAGGCGGGCCTGAGCTTCCTCGGCCTCGGCGTGCAGCCGCCCACGCCGTCGCTGGGGAGCATGCTGGCCGACGGGAGGGACGTGCTGACGCAGGCGCCGTGGGTCGAGATCTTCCCCGGCCTCGCCATCGTCGCCGCCGTCCTTGCCTTCACGGTCCTCGGCGAGGGGCTCCGGCAGGCCTTCGACCCGGAGGGGGTGGCGGAATGACCGCGCTCCTCTCCGTCTCCGACGTCGCGATCCGCTTCGCCGGACCGGCCCGCCCGGCGGTGGACGGGGTGTCGCTGGACCTCCGGGCGGGCGAGATGTTCGGCCTCGTGGGCGAGTCCGGCAGCGGCAAGAGCACGCTCGCCAACGCCGTCCTGGGCCTCCTGCCCGCCTCCGCCACCGTGACCGGCAGCATCCGGCTGGAGGGGCGCGAGCTCCTGGGCCTGCCGGAGGAAGAGCTGCGCGCGATAAGGGGCGACGCCGCCGCGATGATCTTCCAGGACGCCTCCGCGAGCCTGGACCCGACCTGGCCCGTGGGCGACCAGATCGCCGAGACGATCCGCGCGCACCGCCCGGTGAGCCGCCGCGAGGCCGAGCGCCGCGCCCTGGAGCTGATGGCCGAGGTCGGCATCCCCGACCCCGCCCGCCGCTTCCGCGACGCGCCGCACCGCTTCTCGGGCGGGATGCGGCAGCGCATCGTCATCGCGGCGGCGCTGGCCAACGACCCGCGCCTCCTCATCGCCGACGAGCCTACGACGGCGCTCGACGTGACGATCCAGGCGCAGGTGCTCCAGCTCATCGACCGGCTGCGGCGCGAGCACGGGACGACGGTGCTGCTCATCACCCACGACCTCGGCGTGGTGGCGCAGGCCTGCGACCGGGTGGGGGTGATGCGGGGCGGGCGGCTCCTGGAGGTCGTCGCCACGGCCGACCTCTTCGCGAAGCCCTCGCATCCCTACACCCGCGCCCTCCTCGCCGCGAACCCGGCCACCGCGCCGCGCGGCAGCCGCCTCCCCGTCATCCCCCCGGAATGGAGCGTGGAGGCCCTCGATGGCTGACCTCCTGCGCGTCGAGGGGCTCCGCAAAACCTTCACCCTCGGCGGGCCGCCCTGGGCGCGGCGGCGGGTCGTGGCGCTGGACGGCGTGTCGCTGGCTCTGGGGCTCGGGCGGACGCTGGGCCTCGTGGGCGAGTCGGGGAGCGGCAAGAGCACGCTGGGGCGCTGCATCCTGGGCCTGACCACCCCCGACGAGGGCTCCGTCACCTTCGACGGGACCGAGGTCGCCTCGCTCCGGGGCCGCGCGCTCCTAGACTTCCGGCGCCGCGTGCAGCCGGTGTTCCAGGACCCCTGGGGGAGCCTCGACCCGCGCTGGACGGTGGGCCGCAGCGTGCGCGAGGCGCTGGACTGCTTCCGCATCGGCACCTCCGCCGACCGCGACCGCCGGGTGCTGGACCTGTTCCGCCGCGTGGGCCTCGACCCCGACCTCGCCGGGCGGCGGCCCACGCGCCTCTCGGGCGGTCAGCGGCAACGCGTGGCCATCGCGGCGGCGCTCGCCTCGGGCCCCGAGCTCATCGTCGCGGACGAGCCGGTCAGCGCCCTCGACATGAGCGTGCAGGCCCAGATCCTGAACCTGTTCATGGACCTGCGCCGCGACCTGGGCGTGGCCTCGGTCTTCGTCACCCACGACCTCGGCGTGGTGAAGCACGTCAGCGACGAGGTGGCGGTGATGTTCCGGGGCCGCCTCGTCGAGACCGGCGAGGTCGAGGAGGTCATGGACCGCCCCCGCCACGACTACACCCGCGCCCTCCTGGCCGCCAACCCGGCCCTCCACGTCCTGCCAGCCCCAAGGAGCCCCTGATGCCGACCGCCCACATCAACGGAGTGACCCTCAACTACACCATCGACAACGAGGAGTCGGGGGGCGAGACCGTCGTCCTCGTCAACGGCTTGGCCGACGACCTCGAGTCCTGGGGCTTCCAGATCCCCGCGCTGGTCGAGGCCGGCTTCCGGGTCCTGCGCTTCGACAACCGCGGCATCGGCAAGTCCGAGCGGCCCGCCGGCCCCTATACCTCGCGCATGATGGCGGATGATGCCAAGGCGCTGGTCGACCACCTCGGGTTCGAGGACTTCCACCTGATGGGCGTGTCCATGGGCGGGATGATCTCGCAGGAATACGCGCTGGCCTATCCCGGGGACCTCAGGTCGGTGACGCTCGCCTGCACCTACGGCAAGGCCGACGCCTTCTGCCAGACGATGTTCGCCATGTGGGCCGACATCGCCAAGACCATCGACGTGCCCTTCGTGATGCGCGACGTGGCGCTCTGGGCCTTCACCGGGCCGTTCTTCAGCGAGCGTCCGCAGGACGCCGCCGAGTTCGCCGCCGCCATGGCCTCGCTCGACATGAGCGTCGAGGCCTACCTCTCGCAACTCAACGTCATCCAGCAGCACGATGCGCTCGGCCGCGTGGGCCAGATCAAGGTCCCGACCTTCGTCCTCGCGGGAGAGGAGGACATCCTCATCCCCGTGCGCCTCTCGCGCCAGCTCCACGAGGCCGTCCCCGGCTCGCGCTGGGGCACCGTCCCCGGCGGCCATGCCTGCCTCTGGGAGACGCCCGATCCCTTCAACGCCGCCTTCGTCGACTTCGTCCGTTCCCTGTCCCGCTAGTCCCGGCCCTTCCCAGGAGATGCGTCCATGACCCACCGCCCGATCCTGCCGGCCCTGCCCCGCCGGCGCGTCCTCCAGTCCCTCGCCGCGCTGCCGCTCGCGTCGCTCCTGTCCCTGCCGGGGCACCGGGCGCTCGCGCAGGGGATCAGGGAGGGCGGCGACCTCCGCGCCGCCCTGACCGGCGAGCCCGACGTGCTCGACCCCGCCGTGTCCTCGATCTACACCGGCGCGCAGGTCTACGAGGGGATCTTCTCCAAGCTCATCGACATGGACCCGGACGGCAACTTCGTCCCCGACCTCGCCACCGCCTGGGAGCAGACGGACCCGACCACCTGGACCTTCACCTTGGTCGAGGGCGCCAGGTTCCACAACGGCGAGCCCTTCACCTCGGCCGACGTGAAGTACAGCTTCGACCGCATCCTCGACCCTGCCACGGCCAGCGCCTACGCGGGGCTCTACGGGCAGGTCGCCTCGGTCGAGACGCCGGACCCGCGGACCGTGGCGTTCAAGCTCAAGTCGGCCTTCGGGCCGTTCCTGACGAACCTCGCCGCCAACGGCCACATCGTGAACAAGACCGCCATCGAGACGGGCGACCCCGCCCGCAGCCCCGTCGGCACCGGCCCCTTCGCCTTCGTCGAATGGGTGCAGGGCGACCACATCACGCTGAAGAAGAACCCCGACTACTTCAAGCCGGGCCTGCCGCACCTCGACTCGGTCACCTTCCGCTTCATGCCGGTGGACCAGAGCCGGATCGAGGCGCTCTCGGCCGGGGAGCTCGACTGGGTGGACGCGATCCCGCTGCAGCTCGTCCCCAGCCTCAGCCAGGACCCGCGCTTCGCCTACGTCACCAGCCCCGTCGCGGGCATCCCCGACTTCCTCGCCATGAACACCCGCGTCGCCCCCTTCGACGACCCGCGCGTGCGGCAGGCCGTGGCGCTGGCCGTCGACCGCGAGGCGATCCGCCGCGTGGCCTATCTCGGCACCGGCGAGCCGGGCCTGATCGAGGTGCCGACCGGGTCGCAGTGGTACGACGAGACCGGCGTCTTCGCCGCGACCCGCGACGTGGAGAAGGCCAAGGCGCTGCTCGCCGAGGCGGGGCACGGCGACGGGCTCAGCTTCGAATACCTTGGCCTCACGCAGTATCCCGAGCTCCTGAAGACCGGGCAGGTGGTGCGCGAGCTCCTCAAGGAGGTCGGCATCGACATGGCCATCCAGGCGGTCGAGGTCTCGGTCTGGTTCGACGCCTTCTCCTCGGGCAACTACCAGATCACCAGCGCCTATCAGGAACGGACCATCGACCCCGACAACTTCTATTCGCTGGTCATCAAGTCGGGCGGGCCGGTGAACACCACCGGCTACTCCAACCCGGAGGTCGACGCCCTGATCGACCAGGCCGCCGCCAGCTCGGACATGGAGGAGCGCAAGGCGCTCTACGCGAAGATCCGGGGCATCGTCACGCAGGACGCGCCTCTGGTCTTCGTGCATTACGAGACGCTGAACTACCTGATGAACGGCAACGTCACCGGCTCGGCGATCACGCCGACGCTGAGCCTCCACATGGAGAACGTGGCCTTCACTGGTTAGGCGCCCGCGAAGGCCGTCCGGCGGCGGGAGGCCCTGCCGCGGGGCCCCCGCCGGCGCGGATCGGGCCCCCGCCGGCGATGGCCGGGGCGCGGGCTCAGGCCGTCGCGAGCCGGTCCTGAAGCGCGGCGAGCGAGGCCTGCCAGTCGGTCGCCGACTCGACCTCGCGCGCGAGGCGCAGCAGCAGGAGGTCCTCGCCGGGCCGGGCGGCGACCTGCACGCCGACGGGCAGGCCCCGGTCGTTGACCATGACGGGGAGGGAGGCGGCCGGCTGGCCGGAGAGGTTCGCGGCGGCCACGAAGGGGGCGAAGGCATAGCCCCGCGCGCTCCAGGTCGCGAGGTCGGAGCCGTTGGCCTCGAAGGCGAGGACGCCCAGGGCGGGCGGGTCCTCGCCCAGGGTCGGCGACAGGATGACGTCGAGGTGCTCCATGGAGCCGAGGACCGCCACGGCGGCCCGCGTCATGGCGAGGCGCGCGCGGAGCCAGTCGGCGGCGCTCAGACCGCGCGCGTGGTCGAGGGCGGCCCAGAGGTAGGGCTCCAACTCGTCCGGGCGGGGCTGGCGGCCGATCTCGCGCGCACGCTCCTCGACCAGGACGACCACGTCCACGGCCCAGAGGCTGTCGAACCAAGCCTCGGGCTGGGCCTCGGGCGGGAAGGCGTAGGGCTCCAGATGGTGGCCCAGGCCCTCGAGCAGGCGGGCGGTGCGCTCCGCCGCCTCCACCTGCGAGGGTCCGGCCCGACGGCCGCCCGGATCGGCGGTGGCGACCCCGATCCGCAGGCGCGGGCCGGCGGCATCGAGGCCGGCGAGGTATCCTCCCTGCGGTGGCAGGCGGCCGAGGCGCGTGCCCGTGTCGGGGCCGGCGGTGGCGTCCAGCGCGGCGGCGCTGTCCCGGACCGTGCGCGACAGGACGTGGTCCGAGTCGAGGCCGCTCGCGATCTCCTCCCAATGGGGGCCGAGGGGGTTGAGGCCCACGGAGGGCTTGAAGCCGACGACCCCGCAACAGGCCGCCGGGATGCGGATCGAGCCGCCGAGGTCCGTGCCATGGGCCAGGGGCACCATGCCCGAGGCGACCGCGACCGCCGCCCCGCCGCTCGAGCCGCCCACGGTGACGCCCCGGTCCCATGGGTTGAGGCAGGGTCCGTAGAGACGGGGCTCGGTGACGAAGTCGCCGGCGAATTCGGGGGTGTTGGACTTGCCCAGCGTGACGAGCCCGGCCCCGCGCCAGCGCTGCACCAGGGTGCTGTCGCCGCGCGGCGACGCGTCCGCGAAGAACCGCGACGCGAAGCGGGTGGGCATGTCGGCGGCGTAGAGGTTCACGTCCTTGAGCAGGAACGGGACGCCCGCCAGGGGCCGGTGCCCGGGTCCTTCCGCGTCGAGGTGCGCGGCTTCGGCGCGGGCGGCCTCGAAGCGGCGGAGGACCACGGCGTTCAGGGTGGGGTTCAGGGCCTCGATGGAGGCGATGGCGGCCTCGGTCACCTCCGTGGCGGAGACCTCGCGGCGGGCCACGAGCGTGGCGAGGTCAAGGGCGTCGAGGCGGCGGTAGTCCTGCGGCGTCATCGGGAAGGGTCTCCTCGGCCCGGGCGGGCGTTTCGGGCGGTGGCTGGCCGTTGCTGCCGTCCCCATGCCGTCGAGGGCGGGGGAGGTTCAGGCGTCGGATCAAGGCGCCATGCCCGGCGATGCGCAAGAGGGTGCGGCAGGGAACCCGACGTCCGGTCTCGTGGGGACCGCGAGGACGGCCGCCGCGGGGCGTTCCGGAGCGGGGGAGGCAGGGGCCCCTCCGACATGGCCTCGATGGCGAAGCTCGCGACGACCCCGCCGTGGAAGGCGTCGGCCGTGGCCTCGCAGGTGCGGCCGGTAACGTGATTGCACGAAACAGGTGGTGTCGCGTCGGATTCGGACCACCATGCGGTGGGAGAGGTGACCTTCAATGACCCCGACGCCATGTTCATCGAGCTCGGGAGGGACGACGCGATGATGCCCGATCATCCCAAGGCCCGCGTCGCGACCCGGACGCGCCCGCTCGCCCGCCCGATGGAGACCTTTCGATGACCCGTTTCAACCAGCCTCTCGGGGGCAACGAGATGCCGCGCTTCGGGGGTCCGGCCACGATGATGCGGCTTCCCTCCCAGCCCACGGCCGAGGGGCTCGACGCCTGCTTCGTCGGCATACCCATGGACATCGGCACCTCGAACCGCCCCGGCGCCCGGCTCGGGCCCCGCGCGATCCGCGACGAGAGCCGGATGCTGCGGCCCTTCAACATGGCCACCGGCGCCGCGCCCTTCGAGCACCTGCAGGTGGCCGACCTGGGCGACGTGGCGATCGACACCTTCGACCTCAAGAGGAGCTGCGCGATCATCACCGAGGCCTATCGCGAGGTCCTCTCGCACGGCGTCGTCCCCCTGACGCTCGGCGGCGACCACACGCTGACCTGGCCCATCCTGCGCGCCATCCGCGACCGGCACGGCCCCGTGGCGCTGATCCACGTGGACGCCCACGCCGACGTCAACGACACCATGTTCGGCGAGCGCGAGGCCCATGGCACGCCCTTCCGCCGCGCCTTGGAGGACGGGTGCCTCCGGAACGACAAGGTCGTGCAGATCGGGCTGCGCGGGACCGGCTACGCTCCGGGCGACTTCGCCTGGGGGCGCCAGCAGGGGTGGAGCGTCGTCACCGCCGAGGAGATCCACGGGCGTCCGCTCCATGGCCTCATGCAGCAGGTCCGCGCCCTTGTCGGCGATGCGCCGCTCTACCTGAGCTTCGACATCGACAGCCTGTCTCCCGGATTGGCCAATGGCACGGGCACCCAGGAGATCGGCGGGCTCATGGACTGGCAGGCGCTCCAGATCGTGCGGGGGATGGCGGGGCTGAACCTCGTCGGATGCGACCTCGTGGAGGTCTCGCCGCCCTTCGACACCTCCGGGACCACGGCGCTCACCGCCGCCAACCTCCTCTTCGAGATGCTCTGCGTCCTCCCCGGCGTGCCCCAGGACCCGCCCGGGCCGCTCCACGGGTTCAGGATCGAGTAGCCGTACCTTGCCGCTGCCTTCCCGCTTTGCCACAACTCGTCCGTCAGAGGCGGACCAACCGCCCGTCATGGGAGATCTGAGAATGAGAAGACGCACGTTCCTCGCGACCGGCGCGGTGGGCCTGTCGGCGCTCGCGGCGCCCGGACTGCTACGCGCCCAAGGCGCGCCCCTCAAGGTGGGGACCTACGGTGGCTACTTCGAGGAAAGCTTCAAGACTCACATCTACCCCGACTTTACCGCCGAGACGGGCATCGAGGTCCAGTCGATCGGCGAGCCTACGGGCGAGGCTTGGCTCGTCCAGCTCGAGCAGGCCGCCCGCGCCAACCAGGCTCCGGCGGACGTGTCGATGATGGCCCAGGTCGCCCGCCTGCGCGGCGAGCGGTCCGAGCTCTGGGCTCCCCTCGACGAAAGCAAGCTCGCCAACCTCGGAAACCTGCCCGAGCACTTCGTGCACCGCTACGCCGACGGCCGGCTCTACGGCACCGGGGCGGTGAGCTGGTACATCACCCTCGTCACCAACACCGAGGCCTATCCCGAGCCTCCGACCTCCTGGCAGGCCTTCTGGGACCCGGCCAACACCGACAAGCTCGGCCTCCTGGCGCTCGCCTCGAACTCGTTCCTGCTCGAGATCACGGCCACGACCTACTTCAATGGTACCGACATCCTCGCCACCGAGGAGGGGATCACGCAGGTCCTGACCAAGCTGGCCGAGCTCAAGCCGAACGTGCGGCTCTGGTACCGCGACGAGGGTCAGTTCCAGCAGGCGCTCGAGTCGGGCGAGATCCCGATGGGCCAGTACTACCACGACGTGACCGGACTCGCTGCCTCGCAGGGGCAGCCCGTCCGCTCGACCTTCCCGCAGGAGGGAGCGGTGCTCGACTCGGGCTCCTGGGTCGTCTCAAAAGCCTCGCAGATGATCGAGCAAGCGCAGACCTTTATTGACTACATGGCCCGGCCCGAGATCCAGGCCAAGCTCTCGCGCAACGTGGGCACCGCGCCTACGGTCAACCGCGACCTCCTCGACCTCACCGATGAAGAATTCGCGGCCGTGGGCTCGGACCTTCCGCCGATCCTGCCGCGCTATGAGCTCTACATCGATAAGGCCGATTGGGTGAACCAGAAGTGGTCCGAGATGATCACGGGCTGATCGCCCGGACGGTCCGGCCACGACCGATCGGGCCGCCTCACCAAAAGGATCTCGGATGCACGACCTGTCCCTGCGCGGCCTGACCAAGCGCTTCGGTTCGGTGGCCGCCGTGGATGACCTGACGCTCGACATCCCGGGGGGCAAGTTCATCTGCCTCCTGGGTCCCTCGGGCTGCGGCAAGACCACGCTCCTGCGCCTCGTCGCGGGGCTCGAGGAGCCCACGGCGGGCCGCATCCTCGTGGGCGGGCAGGACCAGACCGACACGCCCACGCACCGGCGCAACTTCGGCATGGTGTTCCAGTCGCTGGCGCTCTTCCCGCACCTTTCGGTGGGGGATAACGTCGCCTATCCGCTGGCCATCCGGGGCACCCCCCGCGCCCAACGGCGCGCGCGGGCCGAGGAGCTCCTGGCCCTCGTGCAGCTTCCCGGCATGGCTGACCGGCGGGTCCACCAGCTCTCGGGCGGGCAGCGCCAGCGCGTCGCCATTGCCCGGGGCCTCGCCATCGACCCCCGGCTGTTCCTTCTCGACGAGCCGCTTTCCGCGCTCGACGCCAACCTGCGCGAGCACATGCAGATCGAGCTGCGCCAGCTTCAGACCCGGCTCGGGGTCACCACCGTTGTCGTGACCCACGACCAGAAGGAGGCATTGACGATGGCGGACGTGGTCATCGTGATGGACCAGGGCCGCGTGCAGCAGATGGGCGCTCCGATGGAGGTCTACCGCAACCCCGCCAACGCCTTCGTCGCCGGCTTCATCGGCACCTCGAACCTCCTGCCGGGCCGGCTTCTCGACACTTCGACCCTGGACATCTCCGGCCAGCGCCTCGCGCTCGGCCCGGGCGACCGGGTGAAATGCCCACCCGGCCCGGCGATCCTTTCGGTTCGGCCCGAGGACGTGCGCTTCGGCCCCGACGGCCTGCCCGCCCACGTGACCTTCATTCGTGACCTGGGCGAGAGCGTACAGATCATTCTGGACCACGCAGGGCAGGAGGTGACAGCCCTCTTCTCCCCCCGTGAGCGGCCGGAGGTTGCCATCGGCCACGCTGTCACCTTGACCTTCGCCCCGGGCGGCTGCGTGGTGTTGGCGCCATGAGCGGACGCGATGCCGCGACCCCCACTTGGCTGGGCCTGATCCCGGGCGTGGTGCTTGCTGCCCTCTTCCTGGTCCCCTTCGGGATCATGCTGGCCGTTAGCGTCGCGCTCCGCGACCCCTCGGGCAGCGGCTTCTATACTTGGGGCTTCGAGCTCCAGAGCTACGCACGGGTCTTCACGTTCTTTGTAGGCCGCATCCTGTTCGTTTCCATGACCATCGCTGCGGGCGCTGCGGTCATCTCGGTGGCGCTCGCCCTGCCATTCACGGTGATCCTGGCCCAGATGTCGCGGCGGGCGCAGACGGTGATCCTTGTGATCCTCCTCTCCGTCCTGTCCCTGTCCGAGGTCATCATCGGCTTCTCCGTGTCGACGCTCCTGTCCCAGACGGCAGGAGTGGGCAACCTCCTCGCCCTGCTCCGGATCACCGAGCAGCCCCGGGCCTACACACCCAGCCTCTTTGCGCTCATGACCGGGCTCTGCTACCTGACCTTTCCCTACTCGGTCCTTGTTCTCTACCCGCCCGTGGCCCGCCTCGACCCCGAGCTGGTTGAGGCGTCCCGGACGATGGGCGCCTCGCCGCTGCGCACCTTCTTCGGCGTGACGGTCCCGCTGCTCAGGGCACCGATCTTGGGCGCGCTGATCCTGGTCTTCGTATTCGCGCTGGGCTCCTACCTGCTGCCCCAGGTGCTCGGGCGGCCCGAGCACTGGACCCTCTCCGTCCATATCACCGACCAAGCGGTCTACCAGTCGAACCTGCCCTTCGCTGCGGCGATGGCGGTCGTCCTCCTGCTCGCGGCCCTGGCGCTGGTCGGGCTCGCGCTCCTCGTCGCGCGCGAGAGGAGGGCGGCATGAGATCCCGCCTCGGTGCCTTCTACGTCGCGGTCCTGATGCTGCTTCTGGTGCTCCCCCTCGTGGTGGTTGGCGGCGTGTCGCTGAACGGCGGCCAGAACCTCCGCTTCCCGCCGCAGGATGCCTCCTTCCGGTGGTACGGCGAGCTATTTCGCGCGGCTGACTGGACGGGGCCGCTCCGGAACTCGCTCGTCATCGCAGCCGTCGCGGCGCTGATTGCAGTTGCCGTGGCGCTGCCCCTCGCTCTCCACGCCTGGGGACGCGGGGGCGCGTTGTCGCGGGTGCTCTACACTCTCGGCGTCGCGCCGTTCATGCTCCCACCCGTCATCACCGCACTGGGTTTCCTGGTCTTCTGGGTGGCGCTGGGCATGTACGGCCAGATGGCCGCGACGATCCTATCCCACGGCATCTTCCTCGTGACCCTGCCACTGGTGACGACCTCCCTCGGCCTCCAAGGGATCGACCCCGCTCTCCTCGAGGCAGCCCGGACGATGGGGGCGACCCGAGGGCAGGTTCTCAGGACCGTCGTGCTGCCGCTGGCGCTGCCCTATATCATCTCGGGCTACGCCTTCGCCTTCGTGCTGTCGCTCAACGAGTACATCATCGCCTACATGGTGGCGGGCTTCACCGTGGAGACGCTTCCCATCAAGATCTTCAACTCGCTCCGCTATGGCTACTCGCCGATCATGGGAGTGGTGTCAGTGCTGTTCGTGGGCTTAGCCATCCTGGTCTATGGAGCGATCGGGATCTTCGGCAACCTGCCGCGCCTCTTGGGCGCTGAGCAAGTAAGAGAAGGTTGAAGACGGTGCTGTCCCTTTGCGAGGCCCTGCCAGAGTAGCCGTCTTGATCAAGCCCTAGCTGCTTGCCAGCAGCGGTTGTCCCGGATCAGAGCATTGGCGAGGACGACGACCTTGCACATGACAGCGGTGATAACGAGCTTTGGTGGCTTACTGGCGGTGATGAGCCTGAGTTCATAAGCTGGGCGGAATCATATAGTCTTTTGACAGCGCCCTGGAGAGCCATTCCGCGGCTGTGCTGGGCGAGAACGCCTCCAATATCCTGTCTCCCGCTAAGTGGTTCATCCGGCAAGTCATGGTACAGTGAGCGGTGCTTTGCTGGAGAGAGGCCATGCGACAGTTGCGACTGCGTGCGTTGGCGGATGCGGAGCAGGTGGCGATCGAGCGGCTGGCCCATTCGCGGACGGCCCCCGCTCGGCAGG
>NZ_KK088603.1 GCF_000600335.2 Rubellimicrobium mesophilum DSM 19309
CACCGGCCCCTTGGCCGCCAACGAGACCTGGGCCAGAGCCGACTGCGCCGAGATGGACCAGGTCACGCCCCTGAGCAAGCTCGACCCCGGTCCCCACACGATCGCCGCCGCCGGCCGCACCGATGCCGGCGTCCACGCCTGGGGCCAGGTCGCCCATTGCGACATGGCGCGCGACTGGGACCCCTTCCGCCTCTCCGAGGCCCTGAACCACCACCTCAAGCCGCACCCCGTCGCCATCACCGCCTGCGCCGCCGTCCCCCCCGACTGGCACGCCCGCTTCTCCGCCCTCGAACGCGGCTACTTCTACCGCATCGTCCAGCGCCGCGCCCCGCTCACCCTCTCGGCCCATCAGGCCTGGCGCCTCGGCTGGCCCCTCGACGCCGAAGCCATGGCCCAGGGCGCCGCCCACCTCCTCGGCCGCCACGACTTCACGACCTTCCGCTCCACCATGTGCCAGGCCGACAGCCCCCTCCGCACCCTGGACGAGCTCGCCGTCCGCCGCCACGACGGCCCCGAGGGGCCGGAGATCCACGTCACCGCCCGCGCCCGCAGCTTCCTGCACAACCAGGTCCGCTCCATGGTCGGCAGCCTCGTCGAGGTCGGGCGCGGCGCGTGGACGCCCTCCCGCATGGCCCGGGCCCTCGCCGCCCGCGACCGCGCCGCCTGCGGCCCCGTCGCGCCCCCCGACGGGCTCCACTTCACCCATGTCCGCTACGACCCGGACCCCTTCGGTTCCCGCCCAGCGGAAATTTGACGTGGCCCGTAGGCCACAGCTTAGGCCCTTTCCCCTCGCCCGGAGCTGCGCTTAACCTATCCTCAAGCGCCGCGCCCTCCGCGCTGGCCCCCTCTGCGAGGACCGATGGATCGCCTCTCCCCCCTCCTGCTCGCCGCCCTCCTTCCCCTCGCGGCCCAGGCGCAGGAGGCGACCCTGGCCCTCCCCCCCGGCACCGACGACAGCCTCCGGGACGTGCTCGAAGGCTCCTCCCTCACCCTCTCGCTCGAATCCGAGGGCCTCACGGCGCCCCAGGACTACATCGCCGCCGCCCGCGCCGACTACCGCCGCCTCCTCGCCGGCCTCTACTCCGAGGGCTACTACGGCGGCGTCATCTCCATCCTCGTGGACGGGCAGGAGGCCGCGACCATCCAGCCGCTCGAGGCGCCCGAGTCGATCCGCCAGGTCACCCTGAACGTCACGCCGGGCCCCCGCTTCACCTTCGGCACGACCGCCATCGCCCCCCTCGCCCCCGCGACCGAGCTCCCCCCCGCCTTCGCCCCCGGCGAGGTCGCCCGCTCCCTGGTCGTGGAGGAGGCCGCGACCGCCGCCCTGACCGCGTGGCGCGAGGAAGGGAACGCCAAGGCCCAGGTCGGCTCCGAGCAGATCACCGCCGTCCACCCCGCCTCCCGCCTCGACGTCGCCATCGGCATCGTCCCCGGCCCGGAGCTCACCTTCGGCGACGTCACCGTCAGCGGCAACGAGCGCGTCCGCACCCGGCGCATCCTCCGCATCGCCGGCATCCCGACGGGGCGCGTCTTCTCCCCCGAGGATCTCGACCGCGCCGCCACCCGCCTGCGCCGCACCGGCGCCTTCGACAGCGTGGCCGTCGTGGAATCCGACGCCATCGGCCCGAACGACACCCTCCCCATCGAGCTGCAGGTGGTCGAATCCCTCCCCCGCCGCATCGGCTTCGGGGCCGAGATCAGCTCGCTCGACGGCCTCTCGGCCAACGCCTTCTGGCTCCACCGCAACCTCCTGGGCGGCGCCGAGCGCCTGCGCATCGAGGGCGAGGTCTCCGACATCGGCAGCGACGCCATCGGCACCGCGAGCGGCGGCACCGACTACGCGCTCGGCGCGACCTTCTCCCGCCCCGCCACCTTCAGCCCCGACAACGACCTCACGGTCAGCGCCGAGATCTCGCAGGAGGACCAGGAGGACTACTTCCTCCAGCAGCTCACCTTCGACGTCGGCATCACCCGCTACGCGACCGACACGCTGACGCTGTCCTTCGCGCTGGGCTACCTTGCCGCCCACGAGGAGACGGACCTCGCCACGCGCGACTACACGTTGCTGACCGCGCCTCTCACCGCCACCTGGGACCGCCGCGACGACCCGCGCGACACCCGCTCCGGCTTCTACATCGACGCCGAGGCCACGCCCTTCCTGACCCTGACCGGCGACACCGGCAACGGCGCCCGCCTTTACGCCGACGCCCGCTACTACCGCAGCTTCGGCAGCCGCTTCACGCTGGCCGCGCGGGGCCAGCTCGGCAGCGTCTTCGGCGCCGACCGAGGGGACGTGCCGCAGGACTACCTCTTCTTCGCCGGCGGCAGCGACACCGTGCGCGGCGTGCCCTTCCAGTCCGTCGGCGTCGACCTCCCCGACCCCGAGACCCCCGGCGAGACCGTGACGCTCGGGGGCGCCTCCCTCGCCGGGCTCCAGCTCGAAGGCCGGCTCGGCATCACCGACAACATCGGCGCCGTCGCCTTCGCCGACGCGGCCTTCGTGGGCGAGGACTCCTTCTCCTCGGACGGCGACTGGGCGGCGGGCGTCGGCATCGGCGCCCGCTACAACACCTTCGTCGGGCCCATCCGGCTCGACATCGCCACCCCGGCCACCGGCGACGACGCCTTCGGCCAGGTGCAGGTCTACATCGGCATAGGTCAGGCGTTTTGAGATTCCTCCCTCTCCTCGCGCTCTGCGCGTTGCCCCTCCCCGCGCTGGCCCAGGACACGCAGGAGGAGGACCGCGGCTTCCTCCAGGGCCTCATCGAGGACGCCCTCTCCTCCACCGCCCGCACCGTCCGCATCGAGGGCTTCGAGGGCGCGCTCAGCTCCCGTGCCACCGTGGACCGCCTCACCATCGCCGACAGCGAGGGCGTCTGGCTGGAGGCCACCGCCCTCGCGCTCGACTGGAACCGCTCCGCCCTCCTGCGCGGCCGCATCGAGGTCGAGGAGCTCTCGGCCGGCGCCATCGACGTGATCCGCCCGCCCGTCCCCGACCCCCAGGCGCCCTCGCCCGAGGCCACGCCCTTCTCCCTCCCCGACCTCCCCGTCTCCGTGAACATCGGCCAGCTCGACGCCGAGCGCATCGTGCTGGGCGAGGCGCTGCTCGGCCAGGAGCTCGCCCTGACGCTCAACGGCTCGGTGAACCTCGAGGGCGGCGAGGGGCAGGCCAACCTCGACGCGCAGATCGTTGAGGGGAGCGAGGGCAGCCTCGCCCTCGACGCCAGCTACTCGAACGAGACGCGCGTCCTCGCCGTCAACCTCGACCTGCAGGAGGCCCAAGGCGGCCTCGCCGCCCGCGCGCTCAGCCTTCCGGGCCTCCCCTCCGTCGCCCTCCACGTCGAGGGCACCGGCCCCATCGACGACTACGGCGCCCGGATCAGCCTCGCCACCGACGGGGAGCAGAGGATCGCGGGCGACGTGGCGCTCCAGACCACCGCGACCCGGAACGGCGAGGTCACCTCCCGCGCCTTCGGCCTCGACGTGCGGGGCGACGTGACGGCCCTCCTCGCCCCCGACGCGGGCCGCTTCTTCGGCGACGACGTGGTGCTTCGGACCAAGGGCATCCGGCGCGAGGACGGCTCGCTCGTGCTCACCTCGCTCGACCTGCGCGGCCAGGCCATCACGCTGGACGGAAGCGCCGAGATCACGCCCGAGGGCTGGCCCGCCCGCATCGACCTCACCGGCGAGATCGGGACAGAGGGCGGCCCCGCCGTCCCCCTCCCCGGCGCGGGCGACACGACCGTGAGCCACGTCAATCTCGACATCGGCTACGACCGTTCCCAGGGCGAGGGCTGGACCGGCACCTTCGCCATCGACGGCCTCGCCCGCCCGGGCCTGAGCATCGACGCCCTGACCCTCGATGGCGGCGGCACCATCGTCTCGGCCACCGCGACCGCGCCGGGCCAGTTCACCGCCGACCTCGACTACACGACGCAGGGCCTCGCCTTCGCCGACGGCTCCTTGGGCGAGGCCCTCGGCGCCGACCTCTCGGGCAACATCGACCTCGCCCGCCCCTCGGACGGCGGGCCGCTCCGCATCCGCAGCCTCACCCTCTCGGGCCCGGGGCTGGAGGCGCAGGCCGAGGGCACCGTCGCCGGCCCCAACGAGAGCTTCCTCACCCAAAGCTCCATCACCTTCACCGCCGACGACCTCGCCCGCTTCGCCGAGCTCACCGGCCTCGACCTCGGCGGTTCCGCCAACGCGACCGTGGTCTCTTCCATCCGCCCCCTCGACGGCATCTTCGAGCTGGCGCTCCAGGGCACGACCGACGACCTCGCCCTCGGCATCGCCCAACTTGATCCCCTCCTCGCCGGCTCGGGCGCCGTCACGCTGAACGCCGCCCGCGACACGGCGGGCCTCCGGATCGGCAACCTCGACCTCTCGACCGACGCCATCAAGGCCAACGCCACCGCCAATATCACCAGCGGCGCGAGCGAGGCCCGGTTCGACCTCGACCTCACCGACCTCGGCCTCGCCTTCCCCGAGCTCTCGGGCCCCGGCTCCGTCACCGGCAGCTTCAACCGAGAGGCCGACGGCGCCGCCACCCTCGACGCCGACGCCACCCTCCCCGGCGCGAGCGTCACGCTCGACGCGACCCAGGCCGCCTCCACGCTCGATGCCGAGGGCGACCGGACCCCCGGCCCCGTCACCTTCGACGCCCGCGCCCGGGCCGAGGACCTCGCCCGCTACCAGTCCCTCCTCGCCACCTTCGCCCCGAACCTCCCCGTCACCCCCTCGGGCGGCGTGGACCTCACCTTCTCCGGCACGACCGAGCCCGACTTCGACACCTTCGACGTGACCGTCCAAGCCGAGACGCAGGACCTGCGCGTAGGCATCGACCGCCTCGACGCCCTCCTCGCGGGCGCGGGCACCCTCTCCGGCCGCCTCAACCGCACCGGCCTCGACGCCCTCACCATCGACGACCTCCGCGTCTCCACCGACCTCCTCACCGGCACCGTCACCGCCGACCTGACCGAGGACGGCGGCACCGCCCAGCTCGACCTGTCGCTGGCGGACGTGGAGCCCGTCCTCGGCGGGATCGAAGGCCCCGGACGCGTCGCGGGCACCGCCACGCGCACGGCGGACGGCGGCTTCGACCTCAACCTCGACGCCACCCTTCCCACAGGCACCGCCTCCATCGACGGCACCCTCGCCCCGCCCGAGCAGGGCTTCGCCTTCACCGGCGAGGTGAACGCCGACTTCGACGACATCGCGCCCCTCGGTGCGCTCGCCGGACGGGACCTCTCAGGTGCCGTGCAGGCCGACGTGAACGGCACGATCCGCCCTGACCTGTCGCTGTTCGACCTCACCTTCGACGCCACGACCGAGGACCTCGCGCTGGGCATCGCGCCCCTCGACGCGCTTCTCGCCGGCCCGGGCACCCATTCCGGCCGCGTCGCCCGCACCGGCCCCGACTCCTTCACCGTCGAGGATCTCCGCATCGACACGCCCCTCCTCGACGGCACCGTCACCGCCGCCATCGAGAACGGCACCGGCACCGCCGACCTGGACCTGTCGCTCGCCGACGTGGCCCCCGTCCTCGGGGGCCTCTCGGGCCCCGGTCGCCTCACGGGGACCGCCGAGCAGGCCCAGGACGGCACCGTCGCCCTCGACCTCCGGGCCACGCTGCCCACCGGCACCGCGACCGTCCAAGGCAACCTCGCGCCCGAGCAGGGCTACCAGTTCACCGGCGACCTCGCCGCCGACTTCTCGGACATCGCCCCTCTCGGCGCCCTCGCCGGCCGCGACCTCGGCGGCGCCGTCCAAGCCACTGCCAATGGCACGATCCGCCCAGACCTCTCGGTCCTCGATCTAACCTTCGACGCCACCACCCGCGACCTCCGCACTGGGATTCCCCAACTCGACCCCCTCCTCGCCGGGCAGGGCACCCACTCCGGCCAGGTGGAGCGCAGCCCCGACGGCGGCCTCGCCCTCGCCGTCACCACCCGGACCCCTTTCCTGAACGGCAACGTCTCCGGCACATTCATGGAGGACTCCGGGCAGGGCAGCTTCGACCTCAACCTCCCCGACATCTCCGTCGTCGCCCCCGGCCTCGCGGGCCCGGCGAGCGCGACCGGCACCGCCACCCGCGCCGCCGACGGCACCATCGCCGTCCAGGCCCAAGCCACCGCCCCCGGCACGACCGCCACCATCGACGCCAGCGTCGCCCCGCCCGAGCAGGGCTACGAGATCACCGGCACCGCCCGGATCGCCGCCGCGAACCTCGCGCCCTTCTCCACCCTCGCGGGCCGACCGCTCTCCGGGGCCATCGACGCCACCGTCACCGGCAGCGCCCTGCCCTCCCTCGCGCGCTTCGACCTGACCGTGGACGCGACCACCCAGAGCCTCGGCCTCGGCATCCCGACCCTCGACACCCTCCTCGCCGGGAGCGGCACCGTCTCCGCCCGCGTCCTCAAGGACGAGAACGGCCCGATCCGCGCCGAGCGCCTGAGCGCGACCTTCCCGAACATCACCGTCACCGCCCAGGGCGACCCCTCCGGCGTCGCCTTCGACGCCCGCCTCGCCGACCTCGGGCTCTTCGTGCCCGACTTCCCGGGCCCCGTCACCGCCACCGGCACGGCCGCCTTCAACGGCGCGACCAGCGTGAACGCGAGCGTCACCGGACCCGGCGGCCTCACCGCGCAGGTGACCGGCACCATCGGCGCCACCCCCGACCTCCGCTTCACCGGCACCGCTCCCCTCGCCATCGCCAACGCCTTCCTGGAGCCTCGCCGCCTCGAAGGCCCCGCGAGCTTCGACCTCCGCCTCGCCGGGACCACGCTCGATGCCCTGTCCGGCACCGTCAGCGTGCAGGACGCCCGCGTCTCGGACCCGAGCCTCGGCGAGGCCCTGACCGACATCGACGGCACCGCGACCCTCGCCGGCGGCACGGCCACCGTGGCCCTCACGGGCGGCCTCGCCTCCGGCGGACGCCTCGCCGTCACCGGCCCCGTCGGCCTCGCCCCGCCGTTCCAGGCGGACCTCTCCATCACCGGGACCGGCCTCGTGATCCGCGACCCCTCGCTCTACGAGGCGCGCGGCAACGGCCAGCTTTCCGTCACCGGCCCGCTCGCCGGCGGCGCCCTCATCGCCGGGGCCGTCAACCTCGACACCGTCGAGCTGCGCGTCCCCTCCTCCGGCGTGGGCGCCCTGGGCGACGTGCCCGCCGTCTTCCACATCGAGCCCTCGGTCCCCGTCCGGCAGACCCTCGCCCGCGCCAACCTCACCACCGAGGGCACGCCCGCGACCGGGGGCGATTCGAACGGCGCGACCACCGGCCAGGGCTTCGCCCTCGACATCCTGCTGAACGCCCCCGCCCGGGTCTTCATCCGGGGCCGCGGCCTCGACGCCGAGCTCGGCGGCCAGCTCCGCCTCACCGGGACCACGCGGCAGATCATCCCCATCGGGCAGTTCTCGCTGCTGCGCGGGCGCCTCTCCATCCTCGGGCAGCGCTTCGACCTGACCGAGGGGCAGGCCACCATCCAGGGCGACTTCAACCCCTACATCCGCCTCGTCGCGCAGACGACCGCCCGCACCGGCACCGCCATCTCCATCATCGTCGAGGGCCCCCTCTCCTCGCCCGAGGTCACCTTCCAGTCCACCCCGGAGCTGCCGCAGGACGAGGTCCTGGCCCAGCTCCTCTTCGGCGTGGACATCGAGTCGATCTCGCCGCTCCAGGCCGTCCGCCTCGCCTCGGCCGTGGCGACGCTGGCGGGCGAGGGGACGGGCGTCCTCGACGACATCCGGGGGCAGGCGGGCCTCGCCGACTTCGACGTGACGACCACCGAGAGCGGCGACATCGCGCTCCGCCTCGGCCAGTACATCAGCGAGAACGTCTACACCGACGTCGTCGTCTCCCCTCAGGAGACAGAGGCCACGATCAACCTCGACCTCACCCCGGACTTCACCGTCCGCGCGGGGGTGAGCACGGAAGGCGAGACGACGCTCGGCATCTACTTCGAGAGGGACTACTGAGGCGCGGCGTCAGGCCTGCGCCTCGCTCTCCACGATGACGGCCCCCGCATCCGCCACCATCGGCGTGGGCTCCTGCCAGTAATGGCAGGTCGCCACGTGCCCCGGCCCCACGTCGTAGGGCGGCGGGGGCACCTCGGCGCAGCGCGGCTTTGCCTTGGGGCAGCGCGTCCGGAACACGCAGCCCGAGGGAGGGCTGAGCGGCGAGGGAAGGTCCCCCTCCAGCACCGGCCGGGGTCGCGCCTTCTCCAGCGCCGGGTCCGGGATCGGCACCGAGGAGATCAGGAACTGCGTGTAGGGGTGCTTGGGCTGCTCCACCACCTGCCGCGCCTCGGCCATCTCCATGAGCCGCCCGAGATACATCACCAGGATGCGGTCCGAGATGTGCCGCACCACCGACAGGTCGTGCGCGATGAAGATCATGGCGATCCCCAGCTCGCGCCGCAGCTCGCGCAGGAGGTTCACCACCTGCGCCTGCACGCTGACGTCCAGCGCCGAGACCGGCTCGTCGCAGATGAGGAGCTTGGGCCGCAGGATCAGCGCCCGGGCGATCCCGATCCGCTGGCACTGCCCACCCGAGAACTCGTGCGGGTAGCGGTTCTGGAGATTCGGCAGCAGCCCCACCCGCTCCATCAGCTCCGAGACCCGCGTCCTCGCCTCGGCGCGCGAGGTCTGCGGGAAATGGGTCCGCAGCGGCTCGGCGATGATGTCGCCCACCGTCATGCGCGGGTTCAGCGCCGCCAGCGGGTCCTGGAAGATCATCTGGATGTCACGCCGCCGCGCGCGCCTCTCCTCCGGCGAGAGCCGCCCCAGGTCCTGCCCGTCGAAGCGGATGCGCCCCGTCGACGGCACCGTCCCCACGATGGCGCGGGCGAGCGTCGACTTGCCCGACCCGGACTCGCCCACCACCCCCAGCACCTCGCCGGGGCGCAGGTCGAAGGAGATGCCGCCGACCGCATGGAGCTTGCGCGGCGGCGTCCAGGGCCAGGCGCCGCGCAGCGGCACGTCGAAGGTCACGCGCAGGTCGTCCACCTGCAGGATCGGGGCGCCCGCCACCCGGGCGGCGGACCGGTCGATCACGGACGCGTCGGTCATTGCGCGGCCTCCTTGCGGGCCAGGATCTCCTCGACGGGCACGTGGCAGGCCCGGCGGCGCCCGTCGGGCAGCGTCACCAGCGGCGGACGGATCGTCTCGTTCTCGGGCCGCGCGAAGGCGCAGCGCGGGAAGAAGGGGCAGCCGGGCGGCAGCCGGCTCATGTCCGGCGGCTCCCCGGCGATGGTGAGCAGCGCCTCGTCCTCCCGGTCGATGCGCGGCACGGCCGACAGGAGCCCCAGCGTGTAGGGATGCGTGGGCGTGGCGAAGATCGCCTCCGTCCGCCCTTCCTCCATGATCTGCCCGCCGTACATCACCAGCGTCCGTTCGCAGAACCCCGCCACCACGCCCAGGTCGTGGGTGATGAGGATCACGGCGGTCCCCAGGTCCTTCCGGATCTCCCCCAGGAGCCGCATGATCTGCGCCTGCACCGTCACGTCCAGCGCGGTCGTCGGCTCGTCCGCGATCAGGAGCTTCGGGCGGCACAGCAGCGCCATGGCGATCATGATCCGCTGGCGCATCCCCCCGGAGAACTCGTGCGGGTACATCCCGATCCGCGCCCGCGCGTCCGGGATGCGCACGGCGTCCAGCATCCGCGCCGCCTCCTCGACCGCCTGGCGCTTGCCCATGCCCTTGTGGAGCATCAGCACCTCGGCCATCTGGTCCGAGACGCGCATGTAGGGATTGAGGCTCGTCATCGGGTCCTGGAAGATCATGGCGATCTCCTGCGACCGGATGCCGTTGAGCTCCCTCTGCGGCAGCTCCAGCAGGTTTCGCCCCCGGTAGCGCACCGTGCCGGTCGCGCTGCCGTTTCGGGCCAGGAGCCCCATCGCCGCATAGGCCGTCTGCGACTTGCCCGAGCCGGACTCGCCCACGATGGCCAGCGTCTCGCCCTCGTCCAGCGCGAAGGACACGCCGTTGACGGCGTTCACCTGCCCGTCGCCGGTGCGGAAGGTCACGCGGAGGTCCTCGACCTCGAGAAGAGGTGCGGATGTCGTCACGTCGCCCATCTCAGCGGTCCTTCGGATCGAGCGCGTCGCGCAGCCCGTCGCCCACGAAGTAGAAGGCGAAGAGCGTGGCGACGAAGAAGCCGAGCGGGAACCAGAGCTGCCAGGCCGCCTCCCCCCCGCTCAGGATCTGCCGGGCCCCCTGCGAGATCAGGGCGCCGAGCGAGGTGTTGGGCTCCTGGACGCCCAGGCCCAGGAAGCTGATGAAGCTCTCGTAGATGATCATGTCGGGGATCAGGAGCGTGGCGTAGACGATGACCACGCCCAGGAGGTTCGGCACGACGTGCCGCAGGATGATGGCGGAGCGCTTCACGCCGGTGGCGATGGCGGCCTCCACGAACTCCTTGTTCTTGATCGACAGCGTCTGCCCCCGCGCGATCCGCGCCATGCCGAGCCAAGAGGTGAGCCCGATGCCGATGAACAGCATCAGCAGCGACCGTCCGAACATCACCAGCATCAGGATCAGCACGAACATGAACGGGATCGACAGCAGGATGTCCACGATCCGCATCATGACGCCGTCCGTGCGCCCGCCGATGTAGCCCGAGATCGCGCCGTAGAGCGTCCCCACGAGCACCGCCACGAGGCTTCCCACGAGGCCGATCATCAGCGACAGCCGCGTGCCCTGCACGGTGCGCGCGTAGAGGTCGCGGCCCGAATCGTCTACGCCGAAGTAGTGCCCGGTGGCGAGCGAGGGCCCGCCGTTCCGGGCGTTCACGCCCATCAGCGTGAAGTCCACCGTCTCTCGGTCGTACCGGGCGACCAGCCCGCCGAAGAAGGCGAAGAGCGCGATGAGGACCAGGACGACGAGGGCGACGACCGCCGCCTTGTTGCGGAAGAACCGCCGCCGCGCGTCGGTCCAGAGCGAGCGGCCCTTGTCGGGCCGGGCCGGAGCCGCCAGGGGCGTCGCGGTGGGATCGGTGACCGCCATGGGATCCTCCCTAGTAGCGGATCTTGGGGTCGATCCAGGCGTAGAGGATGTCGACCAGGAGGTTGAAGAGGATGGTCAGCACGCCCACGAGGATCGTCACGCCCATGATGACGGCGTAATCGCGGTTCAGCGCGGAGTTGACGAAGTACTGCCCGATGCCGCCCGTGGAGAAGTAGATGTCGATCACCACCGAGCCGGTGATCATCCCCACGAAGGCCGGCCCGAGGTAGCTCAGCACGGGGAGCATCGCGGGCTTCATGGCGTGGCGCCAGATGATCCGGCTCATGGGCAGGCCCTTGGCCCGCGCGGTGCGGATGAAGCCCGAGCCCAGCACCTCCAGCATCGAGGACCGCATGATCCGCGCGATCGAGGCCACGTAGGTGGTCGCCAGCGCGATCACCGGCATGACCACGACCTCCCAGCCGCCGTTGCTCCAGCCGCCCGCGGGCAGCCAGCCCAGCCAGATGGTGAAGACGAGCACGAGGATCGGCGACAGCACGAAGTTCGGCAGCACCGAGGCGCCGATGGCCGATCCCACCGCGAGGTAGTCGAGCCAGGTGTTGTGCCGGATCGCCGCGACGGTGCCGATGGCCACGCCCAGCACGGTCGAGACCGCGAAGGCCCAGGAGCCGTAGGTCAGCGTCACCGGGAAGCCCTGCGCGATCAGCCCCGACACCGTCTGGTCGCGGTACTTGAACGAGGGGCCGAAGTCGAAGTGCAGGACGATGTTCTTCACGTAGTTGAAGATCTGGACCACGTAGGGCTGGTCGAGCCCGTAGCGCGCCTCGATGTTGGCGAGCACCGCCGCCGGCAGGGGCTTGTCGGAGTTGAAGGGCCCGCCGGGCGCGGCGAACATCAGCATGAAGGAGAGGACGATCAGGATCAGGATCGTCGGGATGGCGACCAGCAGGCGGCGCAGGATGTAGGTGATCATGGCGGGGTCCTCGGAGGCGGGAGCGCGTCGATGCGAGGAAGCCCGCCCCCCTAGGGGAGGGCGGGCTTCGACGTCATCAGGCGCGGATCACTGCTCCGCGACCTGGTACATGTCCTTGGCGTACCAGTACTGCTGCGCATTCTCCATCGGCCAGCCCCGGACCGTGCCGTCGAGGAGGAAGTTCGACGAGTAGAAGTAGACGGGGAGGATCGGGACGTCGCGCGCGATCATCTGCTCGGCCTGCTGATAGCTGGGCAGCGGGTCCTCGGCCGTCAGCGCCGTCTCGAGCAGCGCGTCGTATTCGGGGTTGAGGTACTGGGAGTCGTTGGCGTCCGAGTCCGACGTCATGATGTCGAGGAAGGTCGAGGCCTCGTTGTAGTCGGCGCACCAGGCGGCGCGGCCGATGTCGAAGGCCCCCTCCTTGCGGGCGTCGAGGAAGGTCTGCCACTCCTGGTTGGCCAGCGTCGTGTCGATCCCCAGCGTCTGCTTCCACATCTGGCTGACCGCGATGGCGATCTGCTGGTGGCTTTCCGAGGTATTGAACAGGATCTCGAGCGTCAGCGGCTCGCCGCCCTCGCCGTAGCCCGCCTCGGCCATGAGCTCCTTGGCCCGGGCGTTGCGCTCCTCCTGGGTCATGGCGGCGGCGGGCACCTCGGGCACCTCCCATCCGGCGGTGGCCCAGTGGGTCAGCGTGTAGGCGGGCTTCTGGCCGCCGGCGAGGATGGCGTTGATGATGACGTCGCGGTCGATGGCGAGGTTCAGCGCCTCGCGCACCTTCGGGTCGAGCAGCGCCGGGTTGGCGTCCTCGCGCAGGTTGACGTGGTAGTAGTAGGTGCAGAGGTTCGGCACCGCGACCGCCTCGTCGCCCAGCTCCTCCTTGAGGGTCGGGAACTGCCCCGCGGGCACCACGGCGGTCTTGTCGATCTCGCCGTCGCGCCAGCGGGTCACGGCCTGCTGCTCGTCCTTGATGACGTAGGCGTTGATCGTCTCGATGACGGTGTTGGCGTTGTCCCAGTAGTTGGGGTTCCGCACCATGGTGATGCGCTCCTGCGGCACGCGCTCGGACAGCGTGTAGGCGCCGTTCGACACCATGTTGCCGGGCTGCGTCCACTCGGTCCCGAACTGCTCCACGACCTTCTGCGGCACCGGGAAGAGGTTCGCGTTGGCGGTCATCTGCGGGAAGAAGGGCGCGGGCCGCTCCAGCGTCACCACCAGGGTCTGCGGATCGGTGGCCGCGACGCCGAGCTGGTCGGGCGCGACCTCGCCCGCGACGATCTTGTCGGCGTTGGCCACGCCGCCCAGCCCCATGAACCACGCGTAGTTGGAGGCGGTCGCGGGATCGACGACGCGCCGCCAGGCGAAGACGTAGTCCTCCGCCGTCACCGGCTCGCCGTTCGACCACTTGGATTCCGGCCGCAGGTGGAAGGTATAGGTGAGCCCGTCCTCGGACACGTCGTAGGAGGTCGCCCCGGCGGGCACCACGTTGCCCAGCGGGTCCTGGTTCAGCAGCCCTTCGAAGAGCTGCCGCGCCACGTCGTTGTCGTCCACCACCTCGATCAAGGCGGGATCGAGCGTCACGAACTCGTCGATGACGTTGTACGAGAAGGTCTGCTGATCGGGCGGGGCGAGCGTGTCGCCGGCGGCGGGCGTGGCGGCCTGCAGCGATCCGGCGGCGGCGAGGGCGATGAGCGAGGCGGCTCCGAGCATCCTGAGGGTCATCTGGATCTCCCTTTGTTGGTGGCGGGGGCCCCGGGCCTCCCGCGGAACAGGAACGTCCGCCCCGGGGAGGGCGCGGACCTGCCGAATCCCTTGGAAGCTAGCGTCGGGAAGGCAAGAAAAAAGCCGCGCGCCCAGCTTGTGACCTCGCGTCCCGGCCCCGGGGAACGGCCGCGCCGGACCCTCGCGCGCCACGCCGCGCCGCTGGAACGCGGGCGTGCCAGGACCTACATCGGACCGATGGACCATTCGCTCGAAACCCGCCCCGGCCTGCCCGACGCCCTGCGCGTCCTCCTCCGCGACTACCCGCGCGAGGGCTGGGAGCAGGACCCGAGCTTCCACGGCCTCGTCTCCTTCTGGCTGGGGATGCATCTCCATTTCCGCGATGCCCTCGGGCTCATGCGCGGCGACGCCGAGGCGCTCCTCGACCGCAGGCTCGACCCGGCCTCCTGGGCCCCGCGCCTCGCCCGCACGGGCGGCGGCTTCGTCCAGCACCTGCATGGCCACCACGGGATCGAGGACGACCACTACTTCCCGCTCCTCTCGGCCCGCGACGCCCGCCTCGCGCGAGGCTTCGACATCCTCGACGCGGACCACCACGCCCTCGACGGCCACCTCGACGCCTTCGTGCGGGACGCCAACGCCGCCCTCAGCGCACTTAAGGACGAGGACGCGCTCCGCACCGGGGCGGGCCGCCTCCACGAGGGGCTGCTGCGCCTCGACCGCTTCCTCGACCGGCACCTGACCGACGAGGAGGAGCTGATCGTGCCCGTGATCCTGCGCGACGGCGAGGCCGGGCTGCGCTGAAACCGGCCTGCAGCGGCTCTCCCCGGGCCCGGCTCACACCCCACGGTATACGAATTCGTGAAAACCTGTTACCCTGTCGTGGTCGGCCGAACGATCGAACCCTGACCGCAACTCCCTGCACGAGGAGTCTGCTCATGCTTGATCTCACCCGCCGCGACCTTGTCCTGAAAGGCAGCGCCGCCATCGCGGCCTATGCCCTTCTGCAGGCCTCCCGGGCCGGGGCCTTCCCCAGCCGCTCCGGCGAGACCGTCGTCCCCTGGTCCGACCAGCCGCCGGCCCTGGACGACCCCACCGTCGTCACCCAGCTCACCTGGGAGGACCTCGACTCCTGGATCACGCCCAACGACAAGTTCTTCGGCGTGACCCACCTCGAATGGCCCAAGGTCGACGCCGCCACCTGGACGCTCCAGGTCGACGGCCTGGTCGAGCGGCCCCTCAGCCTCACGCTCGACGACCTCAAGGCGCGGCCCCGCACCGAGGTCGCCTTCACGCTCGAATGCTCGGGCAACCACGGCTTCCCGAACTTCACCGGCGGCATCGGCAACGCCCTTTGGGCCGGCACGCCGCTCGCGCCGATCCTCAAGGAGGCCGGCGTCCTCGCCGAGGGCATCGAGGTCGTGTTCTGGGGCAACGACAAGGGCACCATCGAGCTGCACGACGCCATCCGCGACGTCAGCATGACGCAGAACTTCGCCCGCTCCATGTCGCTGACGGATGCCATGGGCGCCGCCAACATCCTCGCCACCGAGATGAACGGCGAGCCCCTGCCCGACGTCCATGGCTTCCCCGCCCGCCTCATCGCGCCGGGCTGGTACGGCATCGCCAACGTGAAGTGGCTCAAGCGGATCGAGGTGCGCGACCGCCGCTTCGTGAACCAGTTCATGGGCCGCGACTACGTCACCATCCGGGAGGAGAGCCACGACGGCGAGACCGTCTGGACCGAGACCTCGGTCGGCCGCGCGAACCTCAAGTCGGCCCGGCCCGGGTGACCAAGGCCGAGGACGCCTACCGCGTCGTTGGCGCCGCCTGGGGCGCCCCCATCGACAAGGTCGAGGTCCAGATCGATGACGGGCCCTGGCAGGAGGCCACCATCGACCGCACCGACGAGTCCCCCTACGCCTGGCGGATCTGGTCCTGGGACTGGCCGAACCCCTCGCCCGGCGAGCACACGGTCACCTCGCGCGCCACCGACACCGCCGGCCACGTCCAGCCCGCCATGGACGACCCCTGGATCACGGGCAAGCACACCTACTGGGAGAGCAACGGCCAGGTGACGCGGCACATCACCATCGGATGACCCGGCGGCCCCGGCCGTCGCTCTGTCTCATTCCGGTTGCGCCGCGCCCGCGTCCGGAGTGAATCGGGACGACCGCAACCGGGGCCGCCGCCATGATCGACAAGCTCGAGATGTTCATCGCCCTCGCGCAGGCGCGCCACTTCGGCCGCGCCGCCGAGGCCGTGGGCGTGGCCCAGCCCACCCTCTCCGCCGCCATCCGGCAACTGGAGGAATCCTTGGGCGTCATGCTGGTCCGGCGCGGGTCGCGCTACGGCGGCCTCACGCCCGAGGGGGAGCGCGTCCTGCAATGGGCGCGCCGCATCGTCTCGGACGCCCGAACCATGCGCGAGGAGATCCGCATCGGCTCCAAGGGCCTCTCCGGCACCCTTCGCCTCGCGGTGATCCCCACGGCGCTCGCCGTCGCCTCGCGCCTCACCGCTTCCTTCGCGCAGTCGCACCCCGACGTGCGCCTGACGATCCTCTCGGCCACCTCCATCTCCATCCTCGAGGACCTCGACGGCCTGAGGATCGACGTGGGCATCAGCTACCTCGACAACGAGCCGCTGGGCACCAAGACCACCCTCCCCCTCTACGAGGAGCGCTACACGCTGATCCTGCGCGAGGACCACCCCCTCGCCTCCCGCGACCGCATCGCCTGGGGCGAGCTCCGGGGCGTGCCGCTCTGCCTCCTCACCCCCGACATGCAGAACCGCCGCATCATCGGCGGCCTCCTCGGGCAGGCGGGCGTCCCGGTCGCGCCGCGCGTGGAGACGAACTCCACCATCGTCCTCGTGACCCATGTCCTCGCCGACAACTGGGCCACGATCCTGCCCCGCAGCGCCGCCGAGTTCTTCCTGAGCCACGGCCCCCTCCGGGCCATCCCGCTGGCCGAGCCCGACGCCGGCCACCTCGTCGGCCTGATCGTCCCCGCGCGCGAGCCGCAGATGCCGCTGGTGGCCGCGCTCCTCAGCGAGGCGAGACGATTTTCCTCTAGGGAAAATTCTGATAGGTGAATCCTATCATCCCACGGAAGGTCGATCTTGATTCCCGGTGCAATCCGCGCGAGACGGCGGACAGCCAGACCGGAGCCCCTATGCTCGATACAGCCGACTTCGCCGCGCGCCTGCGCGAGATCATCGATGCCCATCTCGGGCTCGAAGGACCCCTCCTCCCCATCCTGCACGCCGTGCAGCACGAATGGGGCCACATCCCCGAGCCCGCGATCCCGCAGATCGCGGCTGCCCTGAACCTCGGCCGGGCCGAGGTGCACGGGGTCGTCTCCTTCTATCACGATTTCCGGCGCGAGCCCGCGGGCAAGCTGGTCCTCAAGCTTTGCGCCGCCGAGGCCTGCCAGGCCCAGGGCGGCCGCGACCTCGCCCGCGACGTGCTCAAGGGCCTCGGCCTCACCGACTTCGGCACCACGCCGGACGGCAAGGTCACGGTCGAGCGGACCTTCTGCCTCGGCCTCTGCGCCTGCGGCCCCTCCGCCATGGTCGGCGACCGCCCCGTCGCCGCAGCCAAAGCCGAAGACATCTGCCGGGAGGCGCTCGCATGAAGGTCTACGTCCCCCGCGACGCCGCCGCCCGGGGCCTCGGCTCCGACGCCGTCGCCCAAGCCGTCCAGCGCGAGGCCGAGAAGCGCGGCCTCCCCCTGGAGCTCGTCCGCAACGGCACGCGCGGCATGGTCTGGCTGGAGCCCCTGGTCGAGATCGAGACCCAGTCCGGCCGCACCGCCTTCGGCCCCATGACGCCCGAGGACGTGCCCGCCCTCTTCGAGGACATCACCAGGCACCCCAAGGCCCTCGGCCCCGTCGAGGAGATGCCCTGGTTCGCCCGCCAGACCCGCCTGACCTTCGCCCGCGTCGGCCTGATCGACCCCCTGTCGCTCCAGGACTACGAGGCCCATGGCGGCCTCGCCGGACTGCGCCGCGCGCTCGCCATGAGCGGGCAGGCCATCGTGGACGAGGTCAAGCTCTCCGGCCTGCGCGGCCGTGGCGGCGCGGGCTTCCCCACCGGCATCAAGTGGGACACCGTCCGCCTCGCCCCCGCGCCGCAGAAATACATCGTCTGCAACGCCGACGAGGGCGACTCCGGCACCTTCGCCGACCGGATGCTGATGGAGGGCGACCCCTTCACCCTCATCGAGGGCATGGCCATCGCCGGCCTCGCCGTCGGCGCGACCAGGGGCTACGTCTACACCCGCTCCGAATACCCCGACGCCGTCGCCCAGATGACCGAGGCCATCCGCATCGCCCGCGCGGCCGGCGTCCTCGGCCCCTCCCTCCTCGGCCAGGGCCCCGCCTTCGACATGGAGGTCCGCACCGGCGCCGGCGCCTATGTCTGCGGCGAGGAGACCTCGCTCCTCAACTCGCTGGAGGGCAAGCGCGGCGTCGTCCGCGCCAAGCCGCCGCTCCCGGCCATCGAGGGGCTCTTCGGCCGCCCGACCGTGGTCAACAACGTCATCTCGCTGGCCTCGGTCCCCTGGATCATGGCCAACGGCGCCCAGGCCTACAAGGACTTCGGCCTCGGCCGCTCGCGCGGGACGATCCCCCTCCAGATCGCCGGCAACGTCAAGCAGGGCGGCCTCTTCGAGGCGGCCTTCGGCCTGACGCTCGGCGAGATCGTCAACGACATCGGCGGCGGCACCCGCTCGGGCCGCCCGGTCAAGGCGGTGCAGGTCGGCGGCCCGCTCGGCGCCTACTTCCCGGTCGGGAAGTTCGACACCCCCTTCGGCTACGAGGAGTTCGACGGCCAGGGCGGCCTCATCGGCCACGCCGGCGTCGTGATCTTCGACGACTCGGTGGACATGCTCCAGCAGGCCCGCTTCGCCATGGAGTTCTGCGCCGTCGAGTCCTGCGGCAAGTGCACCCCCTGCCGCATCGGCGCCGTGCGCGGCGTCGAGACGGTGGACCGCATCGCCCAGGGCGACCCCACCGCCATGCCGCTCCTCGTCGACCTCTGCGAGACGATGCGCGATGGATCGCTATGCGCCCTCGGAGGGTTCACCCCATATCCGGTGATGAGTGCGCTCACGCACTTCCCGGACGACTTCGCGACCGCCAGGGAGGCCGCCGAATGACCGAGACGGTGAAAGGCCCCGCCTCCTACTTCCCCTCCATCGAGGCGAAGTACGGCCATCCCGTCGCCCACTGGCTCGAACAGATCGACCGCCAGACCGGCATGACCCCATATGCAGATCGTGAACTGGCTCAAGGCCGAGCACGGGCTCGGCCACGGCCACGCCAACGCGCTCGTTGCCCACGCTCTCGCCGCTCGGAAGGACGCCTGACCCATGAAGGACTTCATCATCCCCGGCCTCGACGGCGCCCCCCTCTTCTCCGACCGCGACTACGGCACCCCCGCGCGCCGGTCGCAGACCATGGTGACGCTCACCATCGACGGCCAGTCCGTGACCGTGCCGGAGGGGACCTCCGTCATGCGCGCCGCCAACACCGCCGGCGTCACGGTGCCCAAGCTCTGCGCCACCGACTCGATGGAGGCCTGGGGCTCCTGCCGCCTCTGCCTCGTGGAGATCGAGGGCCGTCGCGGCACCCCCGCCTCCTGCACCACCCCGGTCGCCGAGGGCATGGTCGTCCACACCCAGACCGACAAGATCCGCCGGCTCCGCCAGGGGGTGATGGAGCTCTACGTCTCCGACTTCCCCGAACAGACGATCCTGGGCGCCGCCAACCGCGACAACAAGCTCCAGGAGATGGCCGCCGCCGTGGGCCTCAAGCAGGTCCGCTACGCCGCGCCCGAGGGCACGAAGCTCGCCAACCATGTCGAGGCGGCGGACGCCGAGGGCAACGCCAACCCCCGCTGGCTCGCCCAGGACGTCTCCAACCCCTACTTCGCCTACGACCCGGCGCAGTGCATCGTCTGCAACCTCTGCGTCCGCGCCTGCGACGACGTCCAGGGCACCTTCGCCCTGACCATCGAGGGGCGCGGCTTCGAGAGCCGGATGTCCCCCGGCATGGCCGGCGACGACTACCTGAGCTCCGACTGCGTCTCCTGCGGCGCCTGCGTGCAGGTCTGCCCGACCGGCGCCCTGCTGGAGAAGTCGGTGATCGAGCTCGGCACCCCCTCGCATTCCATCGTCACCACCTGCGCCTATTGCGGCGTCGGCTGCCAGTTCGAGGCCGAGATGCAGGGCGAGACGGTCGTCCGCATGACCCCCTGGAAGCACGGCAAGGCCAACCACGGCCATAGCTGCGTCAAGGGCCGCTTCGCCTGGGGCTACACGACCCACAAGGACCGCATCCTCAACCCGATGATCCGGGAGTCGATCACCGACCCCTGGCGCGAGGTGTCGTGGGACGAGGCCATCACCTACGCCGCGACCCGCCTGCGCGACCTCCAGGGCCGCCACGGCACCAAGGCCATCGGCGGCATCACCTCCTCGCGCTGCACCAACGAGGAGACCTACCTCGTCCAGAAGATGATCCGCGCGGTCTTCGGCAACAACAACACCGACACCTGCGCCCGCGTCTGCCACTCGCCGACCGGCTACGGCCTCGGCCGCGCCTTCGGCACCTCGGCCGGCACGCAGGACTTCGACTCCGTGGAGCACACGGACGTCGTCATCGTCATGGGCGCCAACCCGACCGACGCCCACCCGGTCTTCGCGAGCCGCCTCAAGCAGCGCCTCCGCAAGGGCGCCAAGCTCATCGTCATCGACCCGCGCCGCATCGACCTGGTGCGCAGCCCGCACATCAAGGCCGCGCATCATCTGGCCCTCAAGCCCGGCACCAACGTCGCGGTCGTCACCTCGCTCGCCCATGTCGTCGTGACCGAGGGCCTCTTCGACGAGGCCTTCATCCGCGAGCGCTGCGACTGGGACGAGTTCCAGCACTACGCCGAGTTCGTCGCCGACCCGCGCCACTCGCCCGAGGCGACCGAGGCCCTAACCGGCGTCCCGGCGGCCGAGCTCCGCGCCGCCGCGCGCCTCTTCGCCACGGGCGGCAACGGCTCGATCTACTACGGGCTGGGCGTGACCGAGCACTCCCAGGGCTCGACCACCGTCATGGGCATCGCCAACCTCGCCATGCTGACGGGGAACATCGGGCGCCCCGGCGTGGGCGTGAACCCGCTGCGCGGCCAGAACAACGTGCAAGGTAGCTGCGACATGGGCAGCTTCCCGCACGAGCTCCCGGGCTACCGCCACGTCTCGCAGGACGCGACCCGCGACGTCTTCGAGAAGCTCTGGGGCACCGTCCTCGACAAGGAACCCGGCCTCCGCATCAACAACATGCTCGACGCGGCGGTCGAGGGCACCTTCCGGGGCCTCTACGTCCAGGGCGAGGACATCCTCCAGTCCGACCCCGACACCCGCCACGTCGCGGCGG
Source organism: Rubellimicrobium mesophilum DSM 19309 (assembly GCF_000600335.2). Taxonomy (GTDB): domain Bacteria; phylum Pseudomonadota; class Alphaproteobacteria; order Rhodobacterales; family Rhodobacteraceae; genus Rubellimicrobium; species Rubellimicrobium mesophilum. Next base: position 21,082 of record NZ_KK088603.1, read on the forward strand.
GCCTCGCCGCCATGGACTGCGTGATCGTCCAGGACCTCTTCCTGAACGAGACGGCGAACTACGCCCACGTCTTCCTGCCCGGCTCCACCTTCCTCGAGAAGGACGGCACCTTCACCAACGCGGAACGCCGCATCAACCGCGTCCGCAAGGTGATGACGCCCAAGAACGGCTACGCCGACTGGGAGGTGACGCAGCTCCTCGCCAACGCCATGGGCGCGGGCTGGACCTACACCCACCCGGCGCAGGTCATGGACGAGATCGCCGCCACCACGCCGACCTTCGCCGGGGTCTCCTTCGACCTGATCGACGAGAAGGGCTCCGTCCAGTGGCCCTGCAACGAGCTGCACCCCGAAGGCACGCCGATCATGCACGTGGACGGCTTCGTCCGGGGCAAGGGCCGGTTCATCGTCACCGAATACGTGGCGACGGACGAAAAGACGGGCCCCCGCTTCCCGCTCCTCCTCACCACGGGGCGCATCCTCAGCCAGTACAACGTCGGCGCCCAGACCCGTCGCACCTCGAACATGGTCTGGCACGACCAGGACGTGCTGGAGATCCACCCCCACGACGCCGAGGTGCGGGGGATCAAGGACGGCGACCGGGTCCGCCTCGCCTCCCGCTCGGGCGAGACGTCCTTGCGCGCCTTCGTCACCGACCGCGTCTCGCCGGCGGGTGGTCTACACCACCTTCCACCATCCGGACACGCAGGCCAACGTCGTCACCACCGACTTCTCGGACTGGGCGACCAACTGCCCGGAATACAAGGTGACGGCGGTGCAGGTGCACCTCTCCAACGGCCCGACCGACTGGCAGGAGGTCTACACCAGCCAGGCCGCGCAATCTCGTCGCATCGCGACGGCCGCGGAGTGACGTGCCCTTGAGCTTCGGCATCGTCCCGGCCCCGACGCCCACCGCGCGTGTTCGCGCGGTGGCGCCGGGCGGCCTCGACGTCTCCCGGGTCCTGCCCGAGGAGACGCCGGTGGCCCTCGTCTACAACGGGGGCACGCAGGCGGTGATGATGGCCACCCCGGCCGACATCGAGGACTTCGCCTGGGGCTTCACCATCACCGAGGGCATCGCCCCCACGACGCCCTGCCCGAGGTCGAGGTCATCGCCCACGACACCCCCACCGGCCCCGCCATCGAGGCCCGGATGTGGGTGGACGCCCGGACCGAGGCCATGCTCGCCTCCCGCCGCCGCGCCAACCTCGGCCCGGTGGGCTGCGGCCTCTGCGGCATCGACAGTCTGCAGGAGGCGCTCCGCCCCCTCCCCACCCTGCCCGAGGCGCATATCGGCCTCACCATCGCCGACGTGAAGTTCGCCCTGGGCGAGCTTCGCGACTGGCAGCCCCTCCACGACGAGACCCGCGCCGTCCATGCCGCGGGCTTCTGGCGCCCCGGCGACGGTATCCTGCTGGCGCGCGAGGACGTGGGCCGCCACAACGCGCTCGACAAGCTCATCGGGGCGCTCGCCCGCGAGGGGCTCGACCCCGCCCTGGGCGCCATCGCCCTCACCTCGCGCATCTCGGTCGAGATGGTCCAGAAGACCGTCATGGCCGGCTGCCCGATCCTGCTCGCCGTCTCCGCCCCCACGGCCCGCGCCGTGCGGATCGCGGAGGCCGCGAACCTCACCCTCGCCTCCACCTCGCGCGGGGACGTGCACGTCTTCACCCACCCGCGCCGCATCCTCACACGCCGTCGAGAAGGTCCCCGCTTTGGCCGCCCCCAACAACATCGCTAAGCTCGTCACCATGGCGAACCAGATCGCCACCTTCTTCGCCACCCAGCCCGGCACCACCCAGGCCGCCGAGGTCGCCGGCCACCTCAAGGCCTTCTGGGAGCCGCGGATGCTCCAGGCGCTCTACGCCCATGTCGACGCCGGCGGCGAGGGCCTCTCGCCCCTGGTGCTGAAGGCGGTGGAGCGTCTGCGCCAACCGGTCGCGTAACTCGTAGGGCGGGCTTCAGCCCGCCACGCACCGGCGGCGACGGGAGCCCGCCCTACGGGCTCTCCCTCCGCGTCCGCTCATCGCCCGGCCCATGCAGCGCCTCCATCGCCGCGCCAAGCACCGGCGCGGCCAGCGGCCAGGCCCGGTCCGCCACCGCCTCCGAGGCCCAGCCCACCAGTGCCCCGCCGCCACGTCGAGCGGATGATGCGCGCCCCGTGGCACCTGCACGCCCCCCGCCACCGCCGCCAGCGCCCAGAGCGCCGGCCGCGCCTCCGGCACCACGCGCCCGACCGCCCGCGCCACGGCCACCGCGTTCGCCGTGTGCCCGGAGGGGAAGGAGTTCCACGGCGCCTCGTTCGGCCCCCAGAGCCCGGTCTCGTAGCGCCCCTGGTCCCAAAGGACATTGGGCCGCGTCCGCACCACGCTGGCCTTGACCGCCGCCTTGACGGCCGTCGCCACCGCCAGCGCGACCAGCATCCGCCCGCCCGCCTCCGCCGCCCGGGGGCTCCCGATCGCCAGTCCCGCGCCCAGCACGGCCGAGGCCAGCGTGAACATCGGCGGCTGGTCCGCCCCCTTGGCCATGGCGCCCGCCGCGCGCACCACGGAATCGTGCCGGTGCTCGCCCGCCTTGGCCGCCGCCGCGACGTCGGCCCGCTCGATCTCATTCAGAAGGGAAGTCTCGGCCATGCCTCCCGAACGCGAAACGGGCGGCGCCGGTTGCGCCGCCCGTCCAGACGTTCAGTCCAGAGGCGTCAGAGCGCCTGGTCCGCCACCCAGGCCGACCAGTCCCGGCGCGAGCCCGCGAAGGTGTTCAGGTCCACCTGGCCCGCGACGCCGGGCACGAGGCCCGTCCCCGAATACTGCCAGAAGGTCCATTCCTCGCCCGGGTAGCGCTCCGAGGGATGCGCCGCCACCGACCTCAGCCAGGGCTGCGCCCCGTGCAGCCGCCAGAGCTGGTTGTGCTGCCAGAAGTCCGGCGTCGTGTAGACGATGGGCTGCTGGTCGTAGTGCCGCCCGACGATGTTGAGGAAGGTCTGCACCTCGCTCAGCACCGTCTCCGAATCCGGCCGGTAGGGGCAGGTCCGGCTCCCCGCGTTCCATTCGAGGTCGAGCACCGGCGGCAGCGCCCCCCGCTCCTTGGGCACGTTGGCGATGAACCAGTTCGCCTGCTCCTCGGCCGAGCGGCAGAAGTAGTAGAAGTGGTAGGCCCCGTGCGGCACGCCCGCCAGCGTCGCCCCGTACCAGTGGCTCGAGAAGGAGGAATCGGCGTGGTCCGCCCCCTCCGTCGCCTTGATGAAGGCGAAGCTCACGCCATAGGCCCGGGCGGTCGGCCAGTCGATGTTGCCCTGGTAGCGCGACACGTCGATGCCGTGGACGGGATAGGCCTGGGGCGCGTGCCCCTTCCATTCGACCGGGTCCGCGTCGCCGAACATCGGCGCCGCCGCCGTGATGGCCGACGAGGAGATCGCGGCCGAGGTGCTCGTGGCCGAGCGGTGATAGGAGTGAGACCCCCCGCCACATCCTGCCAAGGCCGCAAGTGCCGCCAGCGCGAATCCCACCGCTGCGCGGTTCCAAGTCCGCTTCATCATCTGCCCTCTGCCCGGCTCTGGGCCGATTCCCGTGCCCGATTTTGCCCGCCACTCTCGCCGCTGTGAGCGGATTCGCGCAAGACGTGATCGCAGGCCGCCCAGAGCTTTGTGCCGCCGGGCCTCCGGCGCGAGCCGCCCATCGACACCCGCAGGCGCCCTGGCCGTAGCCCCCAGGCTGCCTGTCCGGCCCCACTCCGTCGGGCCCGCGCCCATCCTTGCAAGGCCCGGACCCGGCGCGCCGGCCTCGAACGGCGCAGGATCGGGCCTCCGCGCCCATTCGGCCGAATCGGCCCCTCGCCCCTCCGGGGCCCAAGGCGCGAATCAGCCCTGTGGCTTTCCCGCCACGCGCAAGCCGTTGCTTGGCAAGGGGGCAACGAACGGTGCGTTTACCGTTGGTTAACTTTCATCGGGCAACCTGATTCGCATCCGGAGCGCCGTCCCGCGACGCCTCCCCCCGGCCCGTCCACGACCTCAGAGCAGGAGGACGCTTGCGCCGGCAGGAGGCCTCAGCGGACAGCGCTCCCCCGGACGGGGCTTCGGACGGCCGGTCCTGCTCCGGGCTCATCACGACCGTCCATGCCCGGGACCGGTTCCCCCGGGCGAGAGCTCTTTGAGGGGCGGGATGAGAGTGACACCTCCGGAGGGAGTCCGGCACGCTCATCCGGCAAGGCATCGCGCCCCACTGGGAGAGGACCAGGCGAGTCCTCGCAAAGACCCAGCCGCCGCGCGTCGAACACGCGC
>NZ_KK088604.1 GCF_000600335.2 Rubellimicrobium mesophilum DSM 19309
CCGGGCCTTCTGGAAACGGCTGACGGGCTATCACGCCCGAAGTCGGATCGAAGCCCAGATGCTCCGCCTCAAAGCCTTTGGGGACCGCATCGCCTCACGCGACCCCGACCGCCAAGCCGCCGAGATCCACACCCGCATCGCCCTGATGAACCGCTTTTCAGCCCTGGGCAGGGCGGAGATCGTGCGCGCCGTCTGAACCGAAGGGGAAAGGGCCAAGCTCGGCCTCAGACCGAGTTATGCAACAACGCCTTCCCGATCCTCTTCTCGAGGACAAGATACAGGAACACCTCAGGCATCTTCTCGAGCGGGCGGATCAGGTGGATCTGCTTGCCCATGCCGATCAGGATCTCCTCGACGCGCTCATTGGACCCGAGCAGCTCCATGGCCTGAAGCTTGGCCTTGACCACCTGGGTGTTAAGAGCGGCGGCGGCTTCCATGTCGATCTGGCCACCCCCTTCCGACGCGATCATGAGCCCCGAGTCGCTGTCCACGAGGCAGGCCCCGACAAAGCCCTCGATGTCATTGGCGGCGGAGAGATCGGCCATGTCTGCGTCCCGCTTTGGTGCTGGAGTGGCGGAGCCATCGTGCCCCGATCGGAGACAATCTGCTCCGACCCTGGGGCAAAAGTTGGGCGAAAGCTACCTGGCTTCGGCCCTCGACGTCAGGAGCGTCGGAGCGCAGGCCCGCGCGGGACCAGGGCGGCCGTCTCGAGTAAAGGAGAGGGTCCCAGCAACGGCCCGCGTCGTCGCCACCCGTTCGAGCGTGGCGCGAAGCCGCGAGGCGTAAAGCCCCGCCTTGCCGCCCTAGCGGCAGGTCAACAGGCCGAGCGGCGTGAGGCGGGCCGGGTCACCGCCCTGGTGGAATGGGACACCGTCGGCATGGCTCAACCGCATTCCGGTCATCCTTTCGGACGGATTGGGCGCTCAGGTCTCGCTTCGAAAGACCCAAGGACGACGACATGGCCTACCGCCCCCTGAACCGCGCCCGGCTTCTCGAGATCGCCCCCTCCGATCGCCTGGCTTTTCTCGAGGCGGCCAAGCGCGAGATCGACGCGGACATCGTGCGGCTCCAGACGGGCAAGATGCGGATCTGGAGTGGCCGCTCCCGGCGCTACCACCTCCAGCTCCTCTTCTCGCGCCGGCAGAAGCTCGCAGCCCTGGCCCAAGAGGCTGGATATGGCGACTGGACCCTCGAGCCCACCGAGACGATGTGAGCTCAACCTGCCCCGCTGTTCGGGAGGATGGGACATGGGCGCTTACTGGTCAGCCGCGTCTCCGCGCCGGCTCCAGTCGAGCCGCGCCAGGTTCAGATCGGGATATCGCTTGGTCGAGTGGCCGCAGTAGGCGCAGTAGATGCGAAAGCGACCGTCCTCGGCCTCATAGCAGACCCCGTCACCCTCCCTACAGGCCGGACAGGCGTTGTCCCCCGAGGTCATGGCGCGCTGTTCTTCCTCAGCCTCACCCCTGGTCACCCCGGTCGGCCCTGCTCGACTGAGCAAGCGCCGCAATGGCATCCGCGACCCGCTGGGCCGCAACGGACCAGGTCCGCAGCAGTTCGCTTTGATGGGCGGAGTGGGTCTCGTCGGCCTCGTCCTGCCATTTCCGGGCCATACGACTGGCTTCTGTGCAGGCCTCCTGCAGCGCCTTGATGCGCGCCTCCGCGAGGGCCGCGTCCGTAGCCTTGCTTAGGTCCGTCACCTGCCTGCCTCCCGTGATCAACCCCAGACCCCCCAGCCCGTGAGCTCCAGCCCTACAAGACGGTACCGGCGGTCACGACATGCGGCCGCCTATCTCGGTGGAGACTCAGTTTTAGATCAGTAGAATGTCGTGATGCGTCATCGAGGCGTTGGCCTGAAGATCTGCGACAAGCGTGAACCCGCCATGTTTGTCGCCGTTCTTATCGAACCAGAGGGTCTTGTCGCTGGTGTCGAAGATGAAGCGCACGTGGCGATCCTCAGCCTGATGATCGTCGCCGATCTGAAAATGGTCACGATCTAGCTTGCCTTGACGCAGACCGCCTCTGAAGTGCGAAGCGTCAATGACAATCTTGTCATTGTTGCCCCTTACGCTGCCGAAATCGGCGATCGTGTCACCGCTGGACCTCTTTGTTGAAAAGATGAATTCATCGTTACCTTTACCGCCAACGAGCCTGTCATCCCCACCTTCGGACACGTCGAGTTTGTCCCGACCTGCCAGACCCTTGAGGACGTTGTCTCCGGCATTACCGATGAGAGTGTTGGCAAGTTCGTTGCCCCTTCCATCGATGTCGTCTTTCCCGGTGAGCACAAGGTTCTCGATATTGACAGCGAGCTTATGGGTGATCTCTGCGGTGACCATGTCGGTGCCTTCACCTGGGCGCTCAACCACAGTGTCGCTGCCGTCGGCCAGATAGGTGTCGTCACCCGTGCCACCCTCAAGCCAGTCCACTCCCGCTAAGCCAAGCAGCGTGTCATTCCCGGCCTCGCCGACGAGCGTATCGTCGCCGCCGTCGCCCGAGAGCCAGTCCCCGCCGTCGCCGCCAAAGAGCTGGTCGTCTCCGTCCGACCCGTCCAAATGATCATCTCCACCGTATCCCCGCGCAAGGTCCGCGTCTTCGGACAGGTAGAATGAGTCGTCGCCGGCGAACGCCGCAGCAACCAGCACGTAGTCGTCAGCAGTCGAATAGGTGTGCATCGCGTTCTGCAGCGAAGCAGCAGAAATTGAAAAACCGTGAGCCCCCCACCATTCCTCGTAGTCGAAGCCAAACCCGATATGCTGGTAGATAGCATCTACGCTGCCAGCGTACATCTCACCTGTGACGTCGCTGTATCCTATGAAGTCGCTATAGAGTTCGGTCCACCCTTCGACCCCGAAGATTTCGTAGTAATAATCGAGGCTGTCTGCGTAAATGTCGCCGTCTATACTGAAGAATTCGTTGTCCCAGAAGTCGGTGGAATAAGTTGCCCTGAAAAGCCGGCCCAGATCCAGGGTGTCCATATCGAAAGCAAAATTCGCATAGAGTTCGGCCATCTACCCTCCCAGCACGGTTACACGGACCGCTGTTCCAACTGCACATGGGCCAAGTGACTGCGGTGTAGGCCCGCCCTATGCGCGAGACGCCGTAGTGGGTTCATTGCTAGTGTGCCAATTGGCTGCGGTCTAGCACTTGCGTCGCCATGCGCCGCTCCTCGGCCCCGCTGGACGATGATAGAACGGGCCGGAAGCGGCGAGCCGCCTTACCCGAAGAGGCGGCTCAGGCCGCTGGCGAGGGCAGATAGCCGCGCTGGCGGAGCCAATCTCGCAGTCCTTGGCAGGTAGCCAGAAGCCACCCTACACCACCAGAATGTCCGCATTGGTGACGCTGGCTCCCGCCTGCAGGTCCGCAACCATGGTGAGCCCGCCGCCAACGTTGCCGTTGCTGTCGAACCAGAGCGTGGCGTCCGTGGTCCGGAAGATGAAGCGATCGTCGGCATCCCGGGCCAGGTTGTCGGCCCGGATCTGGAAGCGGGAGGCTGAGAGGATCCCTGCTGCCAAACCAGCGCCAAAGCCCGCAGCGCTGATGCGGAAGGCGTCGTTGTCCCCGCTCACGTTGTGGAAGTCGGTGATGACGTCGCCCGCCTCGGTAGGACTCGAGAACACGAACACATCGTTGCCCAGTCCCCCGGTCAAGGTGTCCTTCGCAGCGCCTCCGCTCAGGGTGTCCTGGCCGCCTGAGCCGATCAGGAGGTCCGAGCCCCCCGCCCCCGCGAGCGTGTTGTTGGCCATGTTGCCGGTCAGGCGGTTCGCAAGAGAGTTCCCGGTGCCGCTCACGGCCGAGCTGCCGGTCAGCACAAGATTCTCAAGCTGAGCTCCAAGCGTCAGGCTCACCGCCGAGTTCACCTGGTCGGTGCCTCCAGCGGCGAGTTCCACCAGCGTGTCCCCGGCACCAGTGAGTACATAGGTATCGTTGCCCCCGCCGCCCTCCAAGCGGTCAGCACCGGCCCCGCCATCCAGGATGTCAGCCCCATCGCGGCCATGGAGCGTGTTGTTGGCCCCATTGCCGACGAGGGTGTCCGCTCCGGAGGAGCCAATGATCGCCTCGAAGCCGGTGTAGACGTCCCCAAGTGCCGTGCCCTTGTTGCGGGTCGGATCGGTCAGCGAAACGACGACAGCCGGGCCGCCGCCGAAGTCGAGCGTGTCCTGCCCGGCGCCACCATCGAGCACCTCCTTGGCCGTGCCGGGCTGGGCAAGGTCGACACCGCCGCCAAGGAGGATGCGGCCGTCGACCGTGCCGCCCCGTCCGTCATAAAGGTCGTTGCCCAAGCCGAGCGAGACATCGCCATAGATGTAGCCCCGGTTGACGACCTCTTCCCGAGCGTCGAGTGCCTCGTGGACAGCGATGGCGGCCTCTGTTCCATTCACCGTCCCATAGTTGGTGAACACCACCGTGTCCGCCACGGACGAGCTGTCCCCCAGGTCGCGGAAGAGCCCCACGAGGTTGCCTGTGACATTGCCGCGGTTCACAAAGGTCGAGGTCGTACCATTGCCGCCCATCAGCCGCACGGCCGTGTCATAGCCCATGATGAAGCCGTCGTTCTCGACCGACAGCCCGCCTCCCTGGACGTCGAGACCCCGGGCATACTCCGGGGCATTCGCACCAATCGTGCCCAGCCCGCCGACCGTGACAGTCGCATTGTCGCCAACGATCCAGGCCCCCGTCCCATAGCCCAGGACCTCGCCGAACACGTTGAGGTCGGCATCATTCATCCACATGCCGATGGCAACACTGTCGATGGAGCAGACACCCACGCCCTCAAGAACGTCGATGTCCTCGGTGTAGGTGCCCAGCACAATGCCTTGGCCATAAAGAGTGTGGTCAACGACGTAGGTCATGAAACAGCTGCCTCGAAACGGAATGCCTGGAACACTTGCGATGTGGCACGGTCAACTGCCCCGGCCAAGGTCAGGGATTCCTGCCCTGTCTCAAGCTCGCGTCTTGGTCGATCAGGTTCTTCAGGATCGCCCTTGGGTGGCCATGGGCAACCAGTCGCTTAAGAGGCGGTGAGCGCTGCGCGAGAGGTCCGAGTACCTACCGGAAGTCCCGCGGCTTGATGCGGAGCGCTTCCAGCGAGAGGTCCGGGATGAAGATGTCGCGCGACCGCGGCCCGCCAGACCCCGCCCCGCGCCAGCGGTGGGCGTGCTCTCCAGGTCCCCCACCCTGCTCCTCCCCCCTGCCCTGCTGCGACGCTTCGGCCCCGTCCCGCTCGCCCAAGCTGTCGAGTAGGCCGGACAGATCGTGGAGCCGGCGCGCGACGATGTGGACCACCTCGCCCTCGCGCTGGACCTGGCCCTCCACGCCCAGCATCCGCGCGCTGAGCACCTCCCGGCGCTGCGCCTCGACAAGCTGCGGCCAGATCACCAGGTTCGCCACCCCTGTCTCGTCCTCGATCGTGATAAACACCACGCCGCTGGCCGAGCCAGGCTTCTGGCGCACGAGGACGAGCCGGCGTTGATGATGTGACCGCCCCCCGACGGCATCGATGTGCCAGGGTGGGTCTGCGACGATCCACAAGGGGGAGCGGTCACGGCGGAGATTACCACGGTCGGGCTCGACCTGGCCAAGAACGTATTCCAGGCGCATGGAGCCGACGCTTTGGGGCGTGCGGTGCTTCGCAAGAAGCTGCGGCGCGCGCAGGTGCTGGAGTCCAACGCCCCAGGGTTCGCCGGGACACCACTGAAGGCTTATTGAAGCCGATCGGAGGTGTTGAGATGACGGATGGAAAGCACGAAGGAGCCGCGGACGCGGAGACCTCAGGGATCGGAGCGTCTGGGGCTCCGGGCCGGGAGCGGCGGATCATAGCAGGCAGAAAGGAAGCCGTCGTGCTCGTTCTGTTATCCTAAGGTTATCCTGGAGGACCCCACTCGAGAGACAAGCTTGAGGTCCGTAGAAAATTATGCAGTCATATGAAATCTTTATACTGGTAGCGGAGGAGGGATTTGAACCCCCGACACACGGATTATGATTCCGCTGCTCTAACCAACTGAGCTACTCCGCCACGGGCCGGGGACTTAAGGTGCGCGAGGCCCGGCGTCAACGGGCAAAGTGGGCACCCATCCTCGCGCGGACCCTCCGCCGGAGGCCGCCCCGATCCTCGTCGCCCCTTCCGGTCGGCCGCCGTTTCCGCCATGACGGCAGCCGCGGGAGCGGGAGGTCGCCATGCAACTCTTCGAGGACATCGCCGGGGTCGTGGGCGCGGCCCAGCTCATGCGGGGCGAGGACGCCGCCCCCTGGGCGCGCGACTGGACCGGCGCCTATCATGGCCGCCCCCTCGCCGTGGTCCGGCCGGGCTCCACGGAGGAGGTCTCGCGCGTCCTCGCGCTCGCCCATGCCACGAGCACCCCGGTCGTCCCCGCCTCGGGCCGCACGGGCCTCACCGGCGCCACCCACGCCGAGGGCGCGCTCGTCCTCTCGCTCGACCGCATGAGCCGCATCCGCGCCATCAAGCCCGGCCCCCGGGTCGCGGTCGTGGAGGCGGGCGTCGTCCTCTCCACACTCCACGAGGCCGCCGAATCCCACGGCCTCCTCTTCCCCCTCACCTTCGGCGCCAAGGGCTCGGCCATGATCGGCGGCGCGCTCTCCACCAACGCCGGCGGCTCCAACGTCCTGCGCTACGGCTCCACCCGCGACCTCTGCCTGGGGCTCGAGGTGGTGCTGGCCGACGGCCGCGTCCTCGACCTCATGTCCGAGCTCCACAAGGACAACGCGGGCTACGCGCTCCGCCATCTCTTCATCGGCGCCGAGGGCACGCTCGGCGTCATCACGGCCGCCGCCCTGAAGCTCGTCCCCCGCCCCCGCGCCTATGCGACGGCCATGGTCGCGGTCCCCTCGGTCGGGGCCGCCCTCGACCTCCTGGCCCGGCTGCGCGAGGCGACCGGAGGGGCCGTCGAGGCCTTCGAGTACATGCCCCGCATGTTCATCGAGGGCCATGTCGCCAAGATGCGGGGGGCCCGCGAGCCCTTCGACCGGCCCTACGAGCACAACATCATGGTCGAGGTCGGCGCCACCGCGCCCCGCGACGCGGACCCGCTCCCCGACGGCACGATCCCCGTCGTGACCCGGCTCGAGGACACCCTCGCCGCCCTCATGGAGCAGGGCCGCATCCTCGACGCCACCGTCGCCCGCAGCGAAGGGCAGCGCCGCGAGATGTGGGCGCGTCGCGAATCCGCCGCCGAGATCACCCACGACCGCCATCCCTTCGTGGACACGGACGTCGCGCTCCCCCTCGACCGCGTGGAGGAGTTCCTGGCCCTCGCCCGCCGGCGCCTGCACGAGATCGACCCGGGGGCGGAGGATTTCATCGTGGCCCATCTCGGCGACGGCAACGTCCACTACTCGGCCTACCCGACGCGCGACGACCCCGACCATTCCGAGGCCATCCGCTCCGCCGTGGACGCGGCGGCGGTCTCGCTCGGCGGCAGCTTCTCGGCCGAGCACGGGATCGGCCTGATGAAGCTCCCCTCCATGCGCGTCCACAAGGACCCCGTCGCGCTCGAGGTCATGCGGGGGATCAAGGCCGCGCTCGATCCCAAGGGCATCCTGAACCCCGGCAAGGTGGTCCCGACCTCCTGAGGGCAGACCCCGGCCCTCCCCGGGTCGTGACGCCCCGAAGGCCCCCTGGCCCGCAGGGGACGAGCGGCGCGCGGGCCAGCGCCCGCCGCCTCGCCTCAGCCGAAGAAGCCCGGCCCCGCCTCGCCCAGCAGCCGCTCGGCCATCGCGCGACCCATCTCGGCCCCCTCGGCGACGGCGCCCGTCACGTCGTCCGCCAGCACCCGGCTCCCGTCCGGCCGCAGGATCTCCCCCCGCAGCCGCAGCCGGTCCCCGTCCAGCTCCGCGAGCCCCGCGATGGGCGTCTGGCAGGACCCGTCGAGCCGCCGCAGGAATCCCCGCTCGGCCGCGAGCCTCTGCCCCGTCGGCTCGTGGTGGATCGGCGCCAGCATCTCGCGCACCCGGTCGTCCGCGCTCCGCCGCTCGATCCCGATCGCCCCCTGCGCGATGGCGGGCAGCATGGCGTCGGGCGGGATCGGCCGCGCCGGGACCTCGGCGTAGCCCAGCCGGTTCAGCCCCGCCATGGCGAGGAAGGTCGCCTCAGCGATCCCCTGCGAGAGCTTCGACAGCCGCGTCTGCACGTTCCCCCGGAACTCGACGACCTTCAGGTCCGGCCGCCGCGCCAAAAGCTGCGCCCGCCGCCGCAGCGAGGAGGTCCCGACCGTGGCCCCCTCCGGCAGGTCGGCGATCCCGGCGTGCTCGGTCAGCGTCACGAAGGCGTCCCGCGTGTCCTCGCGCGGCAGGAAGCAGTCGAGCGCCAGCCCCTCGGGCTGCTCGGTCGGCATGTCCTTCATCGAGTGGACGGCGATGTCCACCTCGCCCGACAGCAGCGCCTCCTCGATCTCCTTGGTGAAGAGCCCCTTCCCCCCCGCCTCGCGGAGCGAGCGGTCCTGGATCACGTCGCCGGTGACGCGGATCACCACGATCTCGAAGGCCGCCTCGGGCAGGCCCGTGGCCTCCCTCAGCCGGTCGCGGGTCTCATGGGCCTGGGCCAGCGCCAGCGGCGAGCCGCGCGTGCCGATGCGGAGGAGGTCCTGGGTCATGGGGCGGGACATACGCCCGGGAGGAGAAAGGGGGCAATGATACGAGCGAGCCCGTTCAATCGTAGGCGCGCGCGATGGGTCCGCTGACATCGCGTCACGCGCGCCTAAATGCCTCGTGCGTAGCTCATGGAGGAACTCGTGGCCGTTGGCGTCAGCAAGCAAGGGAACAGCGTGTATCTGGACCTCGGCGTCTGGTACGATGCCGAACAGGATCAGATCCATCTGACGGCCAGGGACGTGCCGGGCTTCCATACGACCGTGGGGCGGAACCCGGCCAGCAAGCGTGGGCACCCGAACCTCTTCGGCAAGCTGGCGAGGGCGTTGAGGGACGCGGGCGCTCCCCATCCCGTGATCGAGGACGCGGCGGACGACGCCGGCCCCGCTTGACAGCCCCGCCCGCCGCGGGCACCCCACGCTCATGACCCGGAAAACCATCCTGCGCGCCCTCGCGGGCGAGGCCCTGCCCACGCCGCCCATCTGGATGATGCGCCAGGCGGGCCGCTACCTCCCCGAATACCGCGCCACGCGCGAGCGGGCGGGGAGCTTCCTCGACCTCTGCTACAATCCCGACCTCGCCGCCGAGGTCACGCTCCAGCCCATCCGCCGCTTCGGCTTCGACGCCGCGATCCTCTTCGCGGACATCCTCCTCGTCCCCCAGGCCCTCGGCCTTGACCTCGCCTTCGAGACCGGCGAGGGCCCCCGCCTCTCCACCATCACGACCGAGGCCGACCTCGCGCGCCTGAGACCCGTGGACGCCATCCACGACACCCTCTCCCCCGTCTACGAGACCGTCCGCATCCTCGCCGGGGCGCTCCCGAAGGAGACGACGCTCATCGGCTTCGCCGGCGCCCCCTGGACGGTGGCGACCTACATGATCGCCGGGCGCGGCACCCCCGACCAGGGCCCGGCCCATGCGCTGAAGGCCGCGAACCGCCCCCTCTTCGAGGCGATCCTCGACCGCCTGACCGAGGCCACCATCCTCTACCTGTCCAAGCAGGTCGAGGCCGGCGCCGAGGTCGTGAAGCTCTTCGACTCCTGGGCCGGCTCCCTCCAGGGCGAGGACTTCGCCGCCTACGCCCTCGCCCCCGCCGCCCGCATCACGCGGGCGCTCAAGGAGCGCCACCCCGGCCTCCCCGTCATCGCCTTCCCGCGCGGCGCCGGCCCCCGCTACGAGGGCGCCCACGCGGCCACCGGCGCGGATTGCATCGCCCTCGACGATGGCGTGACCCCCGAATGGGCGGCCGAGCACGTCCAGCCCGCCGGCTGCGTCCAGGGCAACCTCGCCTCTCCCCACCTCGTCACCGGCGGCGCGGCGCTGATCGAGGAGACCCGCCGCGTGGTCCGCGCCTTCGCGAACGGCCCCCACATCTTCAACCTCGGCCACGGCATCACGCCCGACGCCAGCATCGACAACGTCCACCGCATGATCGACACGGTGCGCGAGGGCTAGAGCGACTCCGACCGCTGGGGCTGAAGCACCGCGACCTCCATCCGGGCGAACCTGTCGGGTATGATCCGTTCGGAGAACCCGGCGATCGTCGACCATATCAGCAGTTGGGCGAAATCCGTGGACACGAGGTTGAAGTCCTCGGAGCTGGTCTGCCCGGCGGCGGCGAAGCTGGACCCGAACCGCTGCCAGACATGCGAGTCGGCCGTCCAGTCCGGGAAGAAGTCGCCATCGACCACTTGGCCGACGATGAGGAAATACATCACCAGGGCGCCCAAGGTGCCGATGATCAGACGCAGGATGATCGCGAAGTGGGAGAACTCCGTGGCGATCTCCTCGGCGCCGATCGTGGCCAGCACTCTTTGGAACAGGATCATGCGTGAAAGGAACGCGCCGGCCAATCCGCACCACATCACCGCGATCATGTGATACGGGCCCAGATTCTCGAGCGCGTCACGGTAGTAGAAGTAGGCCAGCAGCAGCACCGATGGAACGATGAGCACGCACCCGTAAAGATTCAGCCTTCGGGCCGCTTTCCGCCGGTGGAACTGATCGAGGCTCCGTCTCTGATCCGCTCGTTGCAGTTCCCTCACAAGGGTTATGTAGATCGTGCGGCGCGTGGCGGCGTCCGCGTCATCCCTGTCGAAGGCCGTTCTCAGGTCCGCGTAACTGGGCAGGCGAAGCTGCCTGGCCCTCGCGAACCGCCCTTCGGCCTCGTCCCTGATCTCGTCGTCGCTCATGAGCAGAGCCAATCTCTGCTCCGCCTCGTAGAGGCGCAGGAAGTCGGGAGATTCCTTTTCGGACGGCCTCCTCAACAACTCCTTAACGACAGGGTCCTGGTCCTCCAAACCGCCCTGGTCTGCCAACCGCCGCTCGATTCGGCTGCAAAGAACGTCGAGACCGACCTTGTAGGTCGACCAGGGCTTTCGCTTCGCCTCGTCGCGCTCCTTCGCAAAGGAATGGCGCCACTGGACGAAAGGCTCGTTCCAAGTCTCCAGGATGCCCGCCTCCTCGGAGACCCCGCGCGTGGGAGGCGCTTCAACAGCCTTCAGCATCGGCGAGCTCCCGGGACGACGCGAGTTGGCTCAAGGCGATCCTACCATGCCGGACCTACTTCCGGCAATCGCCCATAAGTTGTGACGCCCCCTCATGCCCACTTCGCCAGCGGCGGCAGGCTCATCAGCACCGCCTCCGCGTCGTGCCCCGAGGCCAGCCCGAACTTCGTCCCCCGGTCGTAGACGAGGTTGAACTCCGCATAGAGCCCCCGGTGGATCAACTGCCGGTCCCGATCGGCCTCGGACCAGGCCTGCCCCGCCCGCTTCTCCACCAGCGGCACCCAGGCCGGCAGGAACGCCGCCCCGATGTCGTGGATCATGGCCCAGTCCCGCTCCCAGTCGCC
This sequence comes from Rubellimicrobium mesophilum DSM 19309, assembly GCF_000600335.2. GTDB lineage: Bacteria > Pseudomonadota > Alphaproteobacteria > Rhodobacterales > Rhodobacteraceae > Rubellimicrobium > Rubellimicrobium mesophilum. The sequence goes on from NZ_KK088604.1 coordinate 11,453, forward strand.
CGAGTTCTGGTCGTCGAGGAAGATGCCCCCCACGCCCCGCGCCCGTCCCCGGTGCGGCACGAAGAAGTACTCGTCCGCCCAGGCCTTCTGGCGCGGATACTCCCCGTCCCCATGCGGCCGCAGCGCCTCCTCCAGCACGCGATGGAAATGCGCCGTGTCCTCAGGATACTCGATCGCCGGGTTGAGGTCGGTCCCGCCCCCGAACCACCAGGCGGCGGGCGTCCAGAACATCCGGGTGTTGAGATGCACCGCCGGGACCTGCGGGTTCCTCGGATGGCAGACGAGGCTTATGCCGCTCGCCCAGAACCTCGGGTCGTCCTCCACCCCCGGCACCCCTCGCGCCGCCATCGCCCTCTGCGCCTCGGCCCCGAGCACGCCGTGGACGGTGGAGACCCCCACGCCCATCTTCTCGATCACGCGCCCGCCCTTGAGCGTCGCCATGCCGGCCCGCCCCCGCGTCCGCCCCGTCCGGCGCGCTCCGCTTCGTCTCCCGGACCTGGAACCGCCCCGGCGCGAGTCCCTCGGCCCCGAAGGCCGGCCCCTCCTCCAGCGCCTCGACCGCCGCGACGATCCGGTCCCGCAGCTCCCCGAACCAGATCGCGGCCCGCGCCTTCTCCTCCGCCATCGCCTCCGAGACCATCGCGCCCTCCCCGCTATCCGATAACGGCCCTATCGCCCTTCCCGGACCCGCTCCGCAAGGCTAGGACTGGACCAACAGGAGACCACCCATGCGCCCACACGCCCCCCTCGCCCTGCTCGCCGCCCTTGCCCTCGCCGCCTGCGAGACGCCGCGCGAATCCTGCCTGTCCTCCGCCTCGCGCGACCTCACCATCGTCGAGTCGCTGATCCGCCAGACGCAGGGCAACATCAGCCGAGGCTACGCCATCGAGCGCGACCAGGAGGTGACGGTGGACCGAGACTTCTGCCGCGTGGAGCGCGAGGACGGCAGCATCCGCCTGCGCCCCTGCGACCGCACCCGCGTGGAGAACGTCCGCCGCCCCGTCGCCATCGACCTGAGGGCGGAGCAGGCCAAGCTCGACAGCCTCCTCGAACGCCGCGCGGCCCTCGCCTCCGAGACCGCCGCCCGACAGCAGGCCTGTATCGCCACCTACCCCGAGTGACGGCGACTCCGCTGCACGCCTGAGGGCCGGGCCGCCACCTTGGCCCGCACCGGCTGGCTCGCGTGGAGCAGCTTGAAGCCGGCGTCGCCCCCGATCTCCGCAACCTGCCGGAATCCCTCCTGCAAGGTCGCCTCGTAGGGCAGGTGCCGGTTCGCCACCACCCAGAGCTGGCCCGACGGCGTCAGCGCCTTGGCCGCCGCCGCGAGGAACGCCCGCCCGAGCCCCGGATCGGCCGCGCGTCCCGCATGGAAGGGCGGGTTCATGACGATCCCGTCATAGGGCCCCCGCGCCCCAACCGTCGCGTCCTCCCACAGGAACCGCGCCCGAGGGTCCGTCACGTTCAGCCGCGCGCAGTCCAGCGCCAGCCGCTCCGCCTCGATGAGGTCGACCGACTCCACCCTCTCGCGCGCCAGCACCGCGAGCGACAGCACCCCGATCCCGGCCCCGAAATCGGCCATCCGCTTCGGCAGCGTCGAAGGCAGGGCCTCCGCGAGCAGCAAGGACCCCCGGTCCGCCCCCTCCGCGCTGAACACCCCCGGCTGCGAGAACAGCCCGTCCGCCCCCTTCACCGGCCCCGGCAGCGCCCAGTCCTCGAAGCCGTCCCCACCGGCGAACCAGAAGAGCCGCCCATGCCCCTGCGTGAGGCCCTCGACCTCGCCGCGCCTCGCCCGGACCTCGCGCCAGACCGAATCCACCCCATCCGTCCGCTGCCCGTCCACGAGCACCATCGGCGCGAGCCGGGCGGCCTCGGCGATCAGCCCGCGCGCGAGAGTCTTGGAGCGCGGCACGCAGACCAGCGCGACGCCGGCCGGCCCCGCCTCCTCCACGACGCGCCACCCCGCGCCCGCCCAGGCGTCGCGGTCGGGCCGGAACGTGTGCCGGATCGCCACCCGCTCGGCCGGCAGCGCGCCCAGGTCCATGGCCATCGGCGGACGCAGCACGAGGATCTCCCCCTCGGGGAGCGCGAGGCCCCCGTCGAGGGCCGTCAGGAGTCTGGTTTTCGACATATGCTACGGAGCGGCCCCCGGCCTGCACTCCTTCTCCATGGTGCATTGCAGCGGATGCTGGTGCCGCTGGGCGAAGTCCATCACCAGCGCGACCTTGGTCTCCGCGATCTCGTACGAGTAGACCCCGACCACCGCGAGGCCCTTCTTGTGGACGGTCAGCATCAGGTCGAAGGCCTGGGCATGGCTCAGGCCGAAGAAGCGCTCCAGCACATGGACGACGAACTCCATCGGCGTGTAGTCGTCGTTGAGGATCAGCACCTTGTAGAGCGGTGGCCGCTGCGTCTTGGTGCGCGTCTCGAGCTTGACGCCGGTGCCGCCGTCCTTGTCCCGTCCGGGGCGGTCGGCCATGATGTGAGCTTGACCCGTCATCCTGGGTGACCTGACGCCTTCAAGGTTTGGAATTCCGTGTCCGACGAATATAAGGCCCCCATCCGGCCAAGAAAAGACGCGAGGCGGCGAGAGTGCGCTCCTGGACCATCGGCTTCGACGCGGACGACACGCTCTGGCACAACGAGCGCTTCTTCCGCGCCACCGAGGAGCGCTTCCTCGCCCTCCTCTCCGACCACATGGAAGGCCCCGGCCTCAAGGCCCGGCTGCTGGACGCCGAGCGCCGCAACCTCGGCCTTTTACGGCTTCGGGATCAAGGGCTTCGTCCTCTCCATGATCGAGACCGCCGTGGAGGCGACCGAGGGGCGCGTCCCCGGCGGCACCGTCAGCGAGATCCTCGCCATGGGCCGCGAGATGCTGGCCCACCCCATCGAACTCCTCCCCCATGCCCGCGAGGCGGTCGAGGCGGCGTCCGAGCTGGGCGAGGTCGTCCTCATCACCAAGGGCGACCTCCTCCACCAGGAGCAGAAGCTCGCGGCGAGCGGCCTGGGCGACCTCTTCGACGCGGTCGAGATCGTCAGCGACAAGACCCCCGCGACCTACCTCCGGGTCTTCGCGCGCCACGGCGGCCGCCACGCGATGATGGTCGGCAACTCGCTCAAGTCCGACGTGATCCCCGCCCTCGCCGCCGGCGCCTGGGGCGTCCACATCCCCCACGGCCTCACCTGGGAGCTGGAGGCCGCCGACGCCCCCCTGGGGCATCCCCGATTCCGGGAGATTCCCTCCCTGGGCGAGCTCCCCGCCCTCATCGGGATGCTGAGTCCCGCAGGGTGATGCAGCCGAGCCACAGCCGATTTTCTGCTTCGCGCTTGGGAACCGGTCCTGCCCTCGGGTCGCCCCAATCTATCGTAGGGGCCCTTGGGATCGGACCCCAGAGTTAGCGTGGAACATGACGATCCGACTGTAACGGATTTGTGCAAGACGCTTTTTCGACGCGCCGAGCCGTGCTAGCGTCTCTCCGACACGAGGTGGGCGGGCATGTATCCGTCCCCGGGGCGACAAAGGGGCAGTGACTATGGGCAGGCGTTTCGGGCTGTCAGCCTGGCTGGCAATCATTCTGATCGTGAACATCCTCGGAGCCGCCGCGGCCAAGGCGGCGCCTTACGCGGCCTTCGTCATGGACGCGCGGACGGGGCAGATCTTCTACTCCGAGAACGCCGAGACGCCGCTGCATCCGGCCTCGCTGACGAAGATGATGACGCTCTACCTCGCCTTCCAGGCGATCCAGCAGGGCGAGATCAGCCTCGACACCGAGGTGCGCATCGCCGCCGATGCCGCCGACGAGCCGCCCTCGCGCCTGGGCCTCCGCGAAGGGCAGACGATCCGCCTGCGCTACCTGCTGCGCGCCGCCGCCGTGAAGTCCGCCAACGACGCCGCCATGGCCATCGGCTATGCCATCGGCGGCTCCAGGGAAGGGTTCGCCGCCCGCATGAACGCCATGGCCGCCGCCATGGGCATGACCGGCACCCACTTCATGAACCCCAACGGCCTCGACAACCCGCAGCACCTGTCCACCGCGCGGGACATGAGCATCCTCGGCCGCCACCTCGTCTACGACTTCCCGCAGTACTACAACCTCTTCTCCCGCCGCACGGCGGACGCGGGCATCGCGCAGGTCAGCAGCACCAACCGCCGCTTCCTCGATTCCTACGAAGGCGCCGACGGCATCAAGACCGGCTTCACCAACGGCGCGGGCTACAACCTCGTGGCCTCGGCCCAGCGGGGCGAGGTGCGGATCATCGCCACCGTCTTCGGCGGCACCTCGACCGCCGACCGCAACGCCCGCGTGGCGCATCTCCTCGACATCGGCTTCTCCAAGGCCCCCGCCCATGCGGAGATCGTGATGACCGACCCGCCGGTCGCCGTCGTCCCGCCGGCCGGCGAGCCCGCGCAGGTCGCCGTCGCCGAGGCGCCGCAGGACCTCGGCCGCGTCAGCGGCCTGGTCGAGACCTCGCTGCGCCCCATGCCCCGCCCCGGCTCCACGGTCGTGGCCTTCGCCGCAGAGGTCCCCGAGAAGGACATCGAGGACACCCTGGCCGAGGCCCTGGCCCCGCCAAGGAGGAGGTCCCGACCGAGATCATCATGACCGCCGCCGCCATCCGACGCCCCGGCGCCGCCCGATCGGTGGACGCCCGAGCCCGAGGTCGTCACCCGCCTCTCCACCTCCGGCGGCTCGCTCTGGGGCATCAACCTGGGCAAGTTCCCCTCCCGCGACTCCGCCGAGCGCGAGCTGATCCGCGTCGCCCTCTCCGAGCCCACGACGCTCGGCGACGGCCTCCGCCGCGTGGTCCAGCGCTCGGGCGGCTTCGACGCCAACGTCATGGGCCTGACCCGCGACGAGGCCGACCTCGCCTGCCGCCGCCTCCAGTCGCGCGGCACCCAATGCTTCATGGTGGGCACGGAGGAGTAAGCCTCCTCCGACAGCATGGACTAGAGGGAGGGGGCCACGCGGCCCCCTTTCTTTCGTAGTCTTGGAGCGGGACGCGTGATCCGGATCGGCGCAGGGCGGGCTTCAGCCCGCCACGCGATCCTGACCAAGAACGGACGGCTCTCCAGCGGAGCATGGCGGGCCGAAGCCCACCATACGGCGCGCGCCCCTGAACCTGACAGGCGACTGGCCCCCTACTCCGCCGCCTGCGCGGTCGGAAAGGCCGCCGCCATCAGCGTCCGCGTGTAGTCGGTCCTGGGCGCCCCGAAGACCTCGGCCGCCGGCCCGGCCTCCACCACGTCCCCGTCCTTCATCACCAGCACCCGGTGCGCCATCGCCCGAATCACCTTCAGGTCGTGGCTGATGAACAGGAACGCCAGCCCGTGCCTCTGCTGCAGCCCACGGAGGAGCTGCACGATCTGCACCTGCACCGTCATGTCGAGCGCGCTCGTCGGCTCGTCCAGCACCATGAGGCGGGGCTTCAGGATCAGCGCCCGCGCGATGGCGATCCGCTGCCTCTGCCCGCCCGAGAACTCGTGCGGGTAGCGGTCCATCGTGGCGGGGTCGAGGCCCACCTCCCGCATCGTCTCGGCCACCATCTCGCGCCGGTCGCGCCCGGGCTCGACGCCGTGGACGCCCAGCCCTTCGGCGATGATCTCGCCCACCGTCATGCGGGGGCTCAGCGACCCGAAGGGGTCCTGGAAGACGATCTGCATCTCGCGCCGCAGGGGCCGCATCTCCCCCTGCCCCAGCCGCTCGATGTCGCGCCCGAGGAACACGATCCGCCCCGAGGTCGCGGGCAGCAGCCGCATGATGGCCAGAGCCAGGGTTGTCTTCCCCGACCCCGATTCGCCCACGATCCCGATGGTCTCGCCCGCACGCACGCTCAGCGTGGCGTCGTTCACCGCCTTGACGTGCCCTACCGTGCGCCGAAGGAGGCCCCGCTGGATCGGGAACCAGATGCGCAGGTTCTTCGTCTCCGCCACCGTCTCGGCGCTCGCGGGCACCGGCACGGGCACCCCCGTCTGCTCGGCGGCCAGCAGCTTCCGCGTGTAGGGATGCTGCGGATTCGCGAAGATCTCGCGCGCGGGGCCCTGCTCCACGATCTGCCCGCCCTGCATGACGCAAACCCGGTCGGCGATCTTCCTGACGATGCCGAGGTCATGCGTGATGAAGAGCATCGCCAGCCCCTCGTCCCGCTTCAGCTCGGCCAGGAGGTCGAGGATCTGCGCCTGGATCGTCACGTCGAGCGCGGTCGTGGGCTCGTCCGCCACCAGCAGCTCCGGCCCGTTCGCCAGCGCCATGGCGATCATCACCCGCTGCCGCTGCCCGCCCGAGAGCTGGTGCGGATAGGCCCCGAGCCGCTGCTCCGGGTTGCGGATGCCGACACGGGTCAGAAGCTCGAGGATGCGCGCCCGCGCCGCTGCCCCCGAAAGCCCCTGGTGGAGCGCTAGCGATTCGCCGAGCTGCCGCTCGATGGTGTGCAGCGGGTTCAGCGAGGTCATCGGCTCCTGGAAGATGAAGCTGATGTCGTTGCCGCGCACCCGCCGCAGCTCCCGCTCCGGCGCGCCGACCATCTCGCGGCCCATGTAGGTCACCGACCCCTCGGCCCGCGCGTTCTCGCCCAGAAGCTGCACGGTCGAGAGCGCCGTCACCGACTTGCCCGAGCCCGACTCGCCCACCAGGGCGACGGTCTCGCCCTTGTTGACGGTGAAGCTCACGCCCTTGACGGCATGGACGACGCCGCCGTCCTGCGCGAAGCGCACATGGAGGTCGCGGACGCGGAGGATCGGCTCGGACGGCGGCCCGCTCATCGGAACGTCTTTCTCGGGTCGAAGGCGTCCCGCACGCCCTCGAAGATGAACACGAGGAGCGCCAGCATGATCGCGAAGGTGAAGAAGGCCGTGAAGCCGAGCCAGGGCGCCTGCAGGTTCTGCTTGGCCTGCAAGGACAGCTCCCCCAGCGACGGCGCCGAGGAGGGCAGCCCGTAGCCCAGGAAGTCGAGCCCGGCGAGCGTCCCGATGGCCCCGGTCACGAGGAAGGGCAGCATCGTCACGGTGGCGACCATGGCGTTGGGCAGCAGGTGCCGGAACATGATCGTGCCGTTCCGGACCCCAGCGCCCGCGCCGCCCGCACGTATTCGAAGTTGCGCGCCCGCAGGAACTCGGCCCGCACCACGCCCACCAGCGCCGGCCAGCCGAAGAGGATCGTGAGCCCCACGAGCAGCCAGAAGCTGCGCCCGAGGATCGCGAAGACGATGATGATGACATAGAGCGAGGGCGTCCCCGACCAGATCTCGATGATCCGCTGGAAGATCAGGTCCACCCAGCCGCCGAAGAAGCCCTGCAGCGCCCCGGCCGTGATCCCGATCAGCGAGGCCGCCGCCGTGACGATCAGCGCGAAGACGACCGACAGGCGGAACCCGTAGATCACCCGAGCCAGCACGTCGCGCTTGGTGTCGTCGGTGCCGAGCCAGTTGTGCCGGTCGGGCGGCGAGGGCGCGACGCCCCGCACGTCCACGATGGTGTCGTAGCTGTAGGGGATGATCGGCCAAGCCATCCAGCCCTTCTGGAACTCCGGGTCCTGGATCGTCCCCGCCTTCGCCTGCTCGATCAGCCCCTCCGGGTCGTCGAAGCAGTCCACGAGGCCCCCGGTCTCGATCAGGCACTGCACCTCGATGTCCGAGTAGGCCGCCTCCGAGGGGAAGTCGCCGCCGAAATCCCGCTCCGAGTAGAAGGAGAAGATCGGCATCCTGAGCTCGCCCCGGTAGCTCAGCAGGATCGGCTTGTCGTTGGCGATGAACTCCGCGAACAGCGAGGCCACGAAGAGGATCGAGAAGACGATGAGCGACCAGTAGGCGCGCCCGTTGCGGCGGAAGTTGCGCCAGCGCCTCTGGTTCAGGGGCGAGAGCCAGGGCTTGCGCCGCTCCGGCAGGGGGGTGCCCAGGGGGTCGCGCAGCGGCTCGACCGGCGCAGGGACGGCGCCCGGCATGGGCTCCGGGATCATCGGCGGCTCGGGGGTGGGCTGGTAGGCCATGGCTCAGCCCCGGCTCTCGAAGTCGATCCGCGGATCGACGAGGACATAGGTCAGGTCCGAGATGATCCCGATGATGAGCCCCAGGAGCGAGAAGGCGAAGAGCGTCCCGAAGACGATGGGATAGTCCCGCGCCACCGCCGCCTCGAAGCCCAGCCGCCCCAGCCCGTCGAGCGAGAACAGCGTCTCGATGATGAGGCTTCCCCCGAAGAACACGCCGATGAAGAGGCCGGGGAAGCCCGCGATCACGATCAGCATGGCGTTGCGGAAGACGTGGCCGTAGAGCACCCGGCCCTCGGTCAGCCCCTTGGCGCGGGCGGTCATCACGTATTGCTTCTTCACTTCCTCGAGGAAGCTGTTCTTGGTCAGCAGGGTCAGCGTCGCGAAGGCCGAGATGGTCGAGGCGAAGACCGGCAGCGTGATGTGCCAGAAGTAGTCCAGCGCCTTGCCCACCATGCTCAGGTCCTCCCAGTTGTCCGAGGTGAGCCCCCGGAGCGGGAAGATGCGCCAGTAGCTCCCCCCGGCGAAGAGCACGATCAGCAGGATCGCGAAGAGGAACCCCGGGATCGCGTAGCCCACGATGATCGCGCCCGAGGTCCAGGTGTCGAAGGAGGAGCCGTCCCGCACCGCCTTGCGGATGCCGAGCGGGATCGACACGACATAGGCGATCAGCGTGGACCAGAGGCCCAGCGTGATCGACACCGGCATCTTCTCCAGCACCAGGTTCACCACGCTCTCGGACCGGAACCACGACTCGCCGAAGTCGAAGCGCATGTAGTCCCACATCATGTGCAGGAACCGCTCCAGCGGCGGCTTGTCGAAGCCGAACTGCTTCTCCAGCTCGGCGATGAACTCGGGCGGCAGGCCACGGGCGCCGACATAGCCGGTCTCCTGCCCTCCGGTCGCGACCTCGGCGTCGCCCCCGCCCCCGGCGATGTTCTGGAACACGTCCCCGCCGCCCTCGACCTCGGCGATGATCTGCTCGATCGGGCCGCCGGGGACGAACTGCACCAGGACGAAGTTGATGATCATGATCCCGAGCAGCGTCGGGATCACGAGGAGGAGACGGCGGAGGAGATACGCGCCCATCGGGCCTAGGACTCGCTCATGGAGGGGTCAGCGCAGCGCGCCGGCGTCGTGCAGGCGCTTCGCCCCGGCCTCGTCGTACCACCAGAAGTCGAGGTAGCCCAGCGAGTAGGGCGGGATCGTCTCGGGGTGGTCGTACATGTCCCAGTAGGCGACCCAGTGGTTGGCCTTGAACCAGGTCGGCACCTCGAAGAGGTCGTAGCGCAGGATGCGGTCGATGGCGCGCACGCCCGCCGCCATCTCCTCGCGGGTGGTGGCCTTGGCGACGTAGGGGATCAGCGCGTCCACGGCGGGGTTCGAATAGCTGGCCGGGTTGAAGATGTCGCCCACCCCCGACGAGCCGTAGCGCTGGCCCAGCGACTCCCCCTCCTCCAGGCTGTTGACGTAGCCGTCGTAGATCATGTCGAAGTCGAAGTTGTTGGTGCGCTCGGTGTACTGCGCGTCATCGACCCGGGTGTAGGTCGCGTCCACCCCTAGCGTCTTCAGGTTGTCCACGTAGGGCAGCAGGATGCGGTCGAAGGAGGGGTTCGAGCTCAGGAACTCGACCTGCAGCGTCTCGCCGGCGTCGTTGCGCAGGAGGCCGTCGTTCCCCGTGACCCAGCCCGCCTCCTCCAGGAGCGCCAGCGCCTTGCGCAGGTTGCCCCGGTCGAGCTGCCGCTCCCCGCTCTCGTGCGGCATGGTCACGGGCTCGGTCAGGATCTCGGGCGGCAGCTTGTCGGCGACGCTCTGGAGCAGCTCCAGCTCGCGCCCCCCGGGGACTCCCTGCGCCGCCAGGTCCGTCCCCTGCCAGAAGCTCGCGCGCTGCTCGAAGAGGCCGTATTGCAACGTCTCGTTGGTCCAGGTGAAGTTGTACATCAGCGCCAGGGCCTGCCGCACGCGGCGGTCCTGCAGCTTCTCCCGCGTCATGTTGAAGATGAAGCCCGAGGCCCCCGGCAGCGAGCCATCGTCCAGCGTCTCGCGCACGACGTAGCCCTGGTCGAGCGCCGGGAAGTCGTAGGCCGTCGCCCATTGCAGCGAGGAGTTCTCGAGCCGGAAGGTGTATTCGCCGGCCTTGAAGGCCTCCATGGCCGCCGTCGGGTCCGAGAAGTATTCGACGCGGATGCGGTCGAAGTTGTTGCGCCCCACGTTGATGGGCAGGTCCTGGCCCCAGTAGTCCGGGTTGCGCCGGTAGGTGATGCGCCGGTTCTGGTCGTAGCTGTCCAGCACGTAGGGCCCGGTCCCGGGCGAGATGTCGAAGCGGCTCTCGTCCAGACGGGCGCCGGTCCTGTCGTACCAGGCCTTGGAGAAGACGGGCGTGGCCGCCGCCTGCGGGATCGTGTCCTGCGGCGAGAAGTCGGGGCTGAAGTCGAACCTGACGGTGAGCGGGTCGATGACCTCGACGGTCGGGATCATCTTGCTGACCACGTAGCGGAAGGACTCGGTGCCCTGGGTGATGAGCAGGTCGTGGCTGAAGGCCACGTCCTCGGCGGTCATGGGCGTCCCGTCCGAGAAGGTGACGCCCGGGCGCAGGTGGAATATGACCCAGGACCGGTCGGCGGGATACTCGATGGTCTCGCAGAGCAGGCAGTAGAGCGAGCCGACCTCGTCGGCCGGGGCCTCCATGATGGATTCGTAGCCGACCGAGGACAGCGCCCCGGGGTTCCCCTCCTTGGTGGCGTAGGGGTTCATGTTGTCGAAGGTCCCCTGCGCCCAGATCGAGATCTCGCCGCCCTTGGGCGCGTCGGGGTTGACGTAGTCGTAATGCGCGAAGTCGGCCGGGTACTTGAGGTCGCCGAAGAAGTTGTAGCCGTGCGAGACGGTCGTCTGCTGGTCCGGGGCGGGCTGGTCGGCCGCCGTCGCCGCCGCGACCTGCGTCCCCTCGGCCGTCGCGGGCTCCGTGCCGGCCGCCGCCTCCTGCGCCCGCGCCTCCCAGGCCCAGAGGACGCCGGCCAGCGCCAGGAAGCTCAGCCCCAGGCGCGGCGAGGGCAGGCTTCGCGTCAGGGCAAGGGTCCGGGCCTGGGGCATGGCGACTCCTCTCTCGGGCCGCGCGGACGGCCTCTGTGGCATATGCCCCGCCATAGTGGGCGGGCGGCGGGGGGATTCAAGTTTATTGTGCGTGATGGGCCCGTGGGCCGGCCGTGAGGTCCGCCGCCCGCGCCGTCCCACGAAAAAGGGCCGCGCCCCCGCATGGGACGCGGCCCCGATGGCCTCCGGCCGGCGTCGGCTCAGCCGCCCGGGTTGGTGGCGAGGTAGGCGATCAGGTTGGCGCGGTCCTGCACGTCCTTGATGCCGTTGAAGTTCATCTTGGTCCCCGGCGCGGCGGCCTTGGGGTTGAGCAGGTAGTGGCTCAGGTGCTCGGGGTCCCAGACCTCGGCCGCCTGCGTGAGCGCGCCCGAGTAGTCGTAGCCCGGCACCGAGTCCACCGGCCGTCCCACCACGCCGAAGAGCGACGGGCCCGTGCGGTTGTCGCCCTCCGCGAGGCTGTGGCAGGCGGCGCAGGGACGGAACTCGCCCTCGCCCGCAGCGGGGTCGGCGGCGGCGAAGGCCGTCTGGAACTCGGCGGCGGCCTCCTCGGGGGTCTGCTCCGGCGCGGCCGTGCTCTCGGCTCCCTCGACGGGGATGACGTAGGCCTGCACCTCCTCGCCTTCGCCGTGGTGCTCGGGCTCCGTGTAGATGGCCTCGGCCGCGTAGCCGCCCAGGAGGAAGACGAGGAAGGCGCCGCAGAAGCCTCCCACGATCTTGGTAAGGGTCATCGTGTCGAACATGTCGCGTCTTGTCCCAGGAGCCTTTGTCGCGCGCCATGTATCCGCTTCCCGCCGACCTCCGCAAGGTGTAGGCGCCGCACGACCCGGCGAGCGGCGAGCGGCATGGCACCGCCGCCGCGTCCCCGCTGCGAGAAGGAGGCTCCCCCGTGCCGCGCATCACCTTCCAGGGAGAGGTCGGCGCCTATGGCCACCAGGCCTGCCTCGAGGCGCGCCCCGACCACGACCCCCTCCCCTGCCCGACTTTCGAGGACGCCATCGAGGCCGTGCGCGACGGCCGGGCCGAGCTCGGCATGATCGCCATCGAGAACTCGACCTACGGTCGCGTGGCCGACGTCCACCAGCTCCTCCCCGAGAGCGGGCTGCACATCGTCGACGAGCATTTCCTTCGCGTCCACATCGCGGTGCTGGGCGTCCGGGGGCGCGCCTCCCCGACCTGCGCCGGGTGCGCGGCATGTCGATCCTCCTGGGGCAGGCGCGCGGCTTCGTCCGGGCCCACGGCCTCCAGACCCTGGCCTGGTCCGACAACGCCGCCGGCGCCCGCGAGGTCGCGCGGCTGGGCGACCCTGCCGAAGGCTCCCTCGCCCCGAGATCGCCGCCGAGGTCTACGGCCTCGAGGTCCTCGCCCGCCACGTGGAGGACCACGAGGGCAACACCACCCGCTTCCTCGTCATGTCGCGCGAGGCCGACCATTCCCGGCGCGGCGGCAAGGGCATGATGACGAGCTTTGTCTTCCGCGTCCGCAACATCCCCGCCGCGCTCTACAAGGCGCTGGGCGGCTTCGCCACCAACGGCGTCAACATGACCAAGCTGGAGTCGTACATGGTCGGCGGCCGCTTCTCCGCGACCCAGTTCTACGCCGAGGTCGAGGGCCACCCCGAGGACCCGCCCCTCTTCCGCGCGCTGGAGGAGCTCGACTACTTCTCCGACAAGCTGCACCTCATGGGCGTCTTTCCGGCGGCGCGGTTGCGTCACGAGGGCTGAGGGGCCCTACGGCTCGGCCAGCACGGTGCGGTCGATCTCCTCGATGCGGTTGACGCCGCAGAGCGCCATGGTGACGTCGAGCTCGCGGCGGATGATCTCGATGGCGGTGGCCACCCCGGCCTGCCCACCCGCGCCCAGCCCGTAGATATAGGCCCGCCCGATCAGGCAACCCCTGGCCCCCAGCGCCAGCGCCCGCATCACGTCCTGCCCCGATCGGATGCCGCCGTCAAAGAGCACCTCGACGTCGGACCCCACCGCCTCGACGATGCGCGGCAGGGCCGAGATCGAGGAGGGCGCCCCGTCGAGCTGCCGCCCACCATGGTTCGAGACGACGATGGCGTCGGCGCCCGCCTGCGCCGCGAGCCGCGCATCCTCGGTGTCGAGGATTCCCTTGATGATGAGCTTGCCCGGCCAGATGGACCGCAGCCAGTCCACGTCGGCCCAGCTCAGCGTCGGGTCGAACTGATGGGCGATCCACTCCGCCAAGGCCTTCAGCCGCTCCTCGCCCGAGAGGTGCCCGGCGAGGTTGCCGAAGGTCCGACGGCGCCCCTTCAGGATGCCATAGGCCCAGAGAGGCCGCCGCGCCATGTCCACGAGGTTCCCGAGCTTCAGCGAGGGCGGGACGCTGAGCCCGTTCTTGATGTCGAGGTGTCGCTGCCCCGCCACCTGGAGGTCCACCGTCAGCACCAGCGCGCTGCACCGTGCGACAAGGGCGCGCTCCACCAGCGACCGCGCGAAGCCCCGGTCCTTCATGACATAGAGCTGGAACCAGAAGGGCTTCTCCACCGCCGCCGCCACGTCCTCGATCGAGCAGATCGCCAGCGTGCCCAGCGTGTAGGGTACGCCCGCGGCCTGAGCCGCCCGGCAGGCCAGGATCTCGCCGTCGCCGTGCTGCATGCCGCCGATGCCGATGGGCGCGAGCGCAACAGGCAGCGCCACGTGCTCGCCCAGCATCATCGTGGCGGTGTCGCGGCGCGAGACGTCCCGCAGCACCCGCTGGCGGAAGCGGATGCGGCCCATGTCCTCGCGGTTGGCTCGCAGCGTCGAGAGCGAGTAGGACCCCGTGTTGGCGTAGCCGAAGAAGGCGCGCGGCACCCGCCGGCGGGCCAGCTCCCGCAGGTCATCGATGCAGGTCACGCCCTTCAGGAGCGTGGGGGGCGCAACCCCGGCCCGGCCCTCTCCGACGTGCGGCCCGACAGGGATCGCGCCCGTGGCGTCGTGCGACATGGTCCGGCTCCTCCCGCGAGGGCAGCGTGTGCGTCATCCTACACGGAATCGGCCCGTCGACGAAGGGAAACGTGCCGAATCCCGGCTCCCCTAGTCCAGCCGGTCCTCCAGCCACTTCCGCATCAGGAACCCCGCGATGGCCCCCACCCTCGGCGCGCGAATCTGCGCGTCCTGCCCGAGGAAGACGCGCATCAGCCTCTCGCGCGGGACCCACAGCGCCGCCTCCAGCTCGTTCGGGTCCAAGGTGATCCCGCCCGACAGCGCCTCGCCCCGGCAACCCAGCATCAGCGAGGCCGGAAACGGCCAGGGCTGGCTCGCGAGGTAGTCCACGCGGCCCACCCGCACGCCCGCCTCCTCCCAGACCTCGCGGCGCACGGCGGCCTCGACCGTCTCCCCGGGCTCCATGAACCCGGCGAGCAGCGAGTGCATCCCCTCGGGCCAGCCCGGCGAGCGGCCCAGCAGCACGTCGTTCCCCCGCGTGATGAGCATGATGACCACCGGGTCCGTGCGCGGGAAGTGCTGCGACTTGCAGTTCGGGCAGTCCCGCCGCCAACCGGCCATGGCGACGTTGCTCCGGGTGCCGCAGACGGCGCAGAAGCCGTGGCCCAGATGCCAGCCCAGCACCGCCTTGGCCGTGACCGCCAGCTCCGCGTCCCGGGGCGAGAGCCCCGCCATGACGCCGCGCAGCTCGACCCAGCGCCGGCCTCCCGCGGCCATCTCCTCGCCCGGGGCGATGGCGGCCCAGACCCCCTCCCCGTCCTCGCGGCCCAGGAACACGGGCTCCGTCCCCGGCGCCTCGGCGAGCGGCGTGCGGGCCAGGCGCGGCGCCTCCTCCGGCCCCTCGACCAGTGGCTCCCCCCCGCGCAGCCACACGACGCGCGCGCCCGGCCGCGCCGCGAGCCGCCCAAGCGCCACCGCGTCGCCCCGGAGCTCCGCCGCCCGGTCGAGGGCCGAGCCCCCGAAAGTCACCGTTTCCGCAAGTTTCACGAATCCGTCCTACCATTGCCCGGATTCAACTGGCAATCGGGTGGACAAGGCCGGGCGACAACCGGCAGGTGAGCGTGGGGCATCGAGGGGTGACGTTGGTGACGAACGAGGCGGAACCGCCCACAGGCGGCACGACGACGGCCCGGCTCCGCATCCTGGCCACGAGCGACCTCCACAGCCACCTCCTCCCGCACGACTACTATGCCGACCGTCCCCGGCCCGGCATGGGGCTGGCGCAGGCCGCGCGGCTCATCCGCCGGCTGCGGGCCGAATGGCCCGAGGGCGCCTCGCTGCTGCTCGACAACGGCGATTCGCTGACCGGGGGCCTGCTCTCGGACCTCCTGGCCGCCCGGTTCCGCCTCCTGGCGCCGCCCGTGCGGGGCGACAGCCCCCCGCGCCATCCCATGGTGGCGGCCATGAACGTCCTGGGCTACGACGCCGCCACGCTCGGCAACCACGAGTTCGACCACGGCCTCCCCTTCCTGCGCTCGGCCCTCTCCGAGGCGGAGTTCCCGGTCGTCTCGGCCAACATCCTGGGCGGGGACAACGCGCCTCTGGTCCGGACCTCGGTGCTGATCGAGCGCGAGCTCCCGGGGTCGGACGGGTCGCGCCACCGGCTCCGGGTCGGCATCTTCGGCGTCGGCCCCCCGCAGATCGCCGACTGGAACGCCACCGTCCTCGGGCACAGGGTCCGGACGCGCGACATCCTCAAGGCCGCCGGCGAGGAGATCCCCCGCCTGCGGGACGCCGGCGCCGACCTCGTGATCGCGCTCTGCCATTCCGGCATCGGCGCCGAGGATCCCGAGCCCTGGATGGAGAACGCCGCCCTCCCCCTGGCCGCGCTCCCCGGGCTCGACGCCCTGATCGTCGGACACACGCACCGCATCTTCCCGGGCGACGGCTGGCTCCGGACCGCCGCCCTCGACCCGGAGGCCGGAACCCTCCACGGCAAGCCCGCCCTCGAGCCGGGCTTCCATGGCCTCCATGTCGGCGTCCTCGACCTCGACCTGGATCGGACCCCGACCGGCTGGCGCATCGGGGGCCACCTCGCGCGGGTCCTCCCCGTCCCGCCCGACGCCCCGCCCGATGAGGCGGTGGCGGAGGCCGCCGCCCCGGCGCACGCCTTCCTCCAGGCCTTCACCGGCTGGCCGGTGGGCGACACGCGCGTGCCCCTCAACAGCTACTTCGACCTCGTGGCCCCGGGCGCGGCCCTGGACGTGGTGGCCGACGCCAAGCGCCGCGAGGCCCAGCGCCTGCTGCGGGGGCGCCCGGAGGCCGAACTGCCCATCCTCTGCGCCCTCCGATCCTTCAAGACCGGCGGCCGGGGCGGTCCCGGCAACTACGTCGACATCCCTCCCGGCTCCATCGCGCTGCGGCAGGCGGCTGACCTCTACCTCCACCCCAACAGCCTCTGCCTCCTCGAGATCACCGGCCGGGGCCTCCGCGACTGGCTCGAGCGCAGCGCGGCGCTGTTCCGCACCCTGGTCCCGGGCGAAACGGACCAGCCGCTGCTCGACCCGGCCTTCGCCCCCTACAACTTCGACACGATCGACGGCCTGACCTGGGACCTGGACCTCGCCGCCCCGCCCCGCACCGACCCGGAGGGACGCCCCCTCCACCCCGGCGCCACGCGGATCCGCAACCTGCGCCACGCCGGGCGCCCGGTCGGCGAGGAGGACCGCTTCGTGCTCGCCACCAACAGCTTCCGGCTCGGTCGGGGCGGAGGCTTCGAGGCCGCGACCCGTGCGCGCCTCGTCCTCCAGACCCATATCCTGATGCCCGACGTCGTCCTGGCCTACCTGCGCGAGGGTCCGGTCCATCCGGCGCCCCGCCCCCGGTGGAGCTTCGCGCCGCTCCCCGGCACGACCGCCTGGTTCGACAGCGGCCCCGGCGCGCTGGCCCATCTCGGCGAGGTGCGGGGCCGCCGGATCGAGCCGCTGGGCCCCACCCCCGAGGGGTTCGACCGCTTCCGCCTCCACCTCTAGGCCTCGACACCCCCGGGCCTCGCCGCTATCACCCCGCCGTCCCAGCCCGGGGGAGACCCAATGCCCGCCCGCTTCGACGCCGTGGTCTTCGACCTCGACGGCACGCTCATCGACACCGAATCGCTCTGCAACCTCGCGGGCGTCGAGGCCTGCGCCAACCTGGGCTTCCCCCTCACGCTCGCCTTCTTCGAAAGCCTCGCCGGCATCGACGACCGCACCCGCGCCACCATGATCGAGGAGCACGTGGGCCAGCCCGTCGAATACGCGGCCTTCCTCGCCGAATGGGACCGCCTCTGCACCCTTCGCTTCGCGGAAGGCATCCCCGTCAAGGCGGGCGCCGTCGAGCTCCTGGAGGCGCTGGAGGCGGCGGGCGTCCCCGTGGCCCTCGCCACCTCCTCGCGCCGGGGCCCGGCCGAGGAGAAGCTCGCCGCCATCGGGCTCGGGCACCACTTCCGCACGGTCGTCACCTTCGACGACGTGGCCGCCCCCAAGCCCGCGCCCGATCCCTACCTGCTGGCCGCCGAGCGCCTAGGCGTCGCCCCCGCCCGCTGCCTCGCCTTCGAGGACAGCGAGACCGGGGCGCGGGCCGCCCACGCCGCCGGCATGACGGTGGTGCAGGTCCCCGACCTCCACCCCACCAAGGGCGCCCACGCCCACCACGTCGCCGGGACGCTGCTCCTGGGCGCCGCCGCCGCCGGGCTCCTGCCGGCCTGAGGCAGGACATTTCGTAGGGTGCGCTTCAGCGCACCATACTATGACAACAGGTTCCGAGGCGCGGTGCGCTGAAGCGCGCCCTACGGGCTCTCATCCGGCCGGCTCCCGCCCCACGGCCCCTCCTCCATCGGCCGCCAGTCCCAAAGCACCGCGTCGGGCCCCGCCGTGAACCCCAGGTGGTTCCCCCCGCCCGCCGGCTGGTCCTCCCGGCGCGAGATCGCCCGTCCGGCCAGCGCGCATTTCAGCAGCGTCCCCACCGCCCCGTGCCCGACGAAGAGCGTCGGCGTTGTCGGCACCTCGGCCAGCACGCCTCGCACCGCTCCCAGCACGCGCGCCTGCGCCGCCCGCGCCGTCTCCCAGCCCCGCACCGATTCGTCCGACCGGGCGAAGAACGCCTCCGCCACCGCCTCGAATTCCTTGGGCGGCAGGAATCCGGTCGCGCTCCGGTCGTTCTCGTGCAGCCCCGGCCGCACCTCCACCGGCAGGCCCAGCGCCACGCCCAGCACCTCGGCCGCCTCCCGCGCCTTGGCCTCCTCGCTCGCCACGATCCGCCCGAACCGCCGGACCCAGGGCGCCCTTGCGAGACCCTCCACCCGCGCCCGCCCCTCCTGCGAGAGGCTCCAGAGCGGCACCGGCACGGCCGGGTCGATCCGCACCTGCGGATGCGTCAGATAGAGATGAACCACCGCGCCGCCCATCATCGCGGCGCCGAGCCTCCGACCAAGGTCGCCATGACAGCCTCCTTCCCGCAGCCTAGCCTAGGCCGGAGGAGGACAGGGACTCCAGGCAAACGAAAACCCCCGGAGCGCGGAGCTCGCGGGGGCCTGTGTCCCGAATCTCGGGGGCGAGGGGCTTAGAGCAGCCCTTCGCGCTGAAGCTTCTTGCGGGCGAGCTTGCGCTGACGGCGGATCGCCTCGGCCTTCTCGCGCGCCTTCTTCTCGGACGGCTTCTCGAAATGCTGCTTGAGCTTCATTTCACGAAACACGCCCTCGCGCTGCAACTTCTTCTTGAGCGCGCGGAGCGCCTGGTCGACGTTGTTGTCGCGGACGGAAACCTGCATCGGTTGTCACCACCTTTCAGGGTTAGAGTTTCGCATGGCAATGCAGGAGGGCCGCCCTATAGCAAGGGAGAGCCGGCCTGTCCAGACGCGCCGCGCAACGAGGGAGGGGAGACATGACCGACACCGACATGGCCGGCCACGACCACGCGACCGACTTCGGCACCGACCCCACCCGCGCCGCGCTCCTCAAGGCGATGCTGCCCCACGTCCCCGCCGAGGGCTGGTCCGACCGCGCCTTCGAGGCCGCCGCGCGGGAGGCCGAGGTGACCCTCTCCGAGGCCCGCGCCGCCGCGCCGCGCCGGGGCCTGGACCTGGCCGCCGAATGGCATCGCCAGGCCGACCGCGCCCTGGTCCGCCGGCTCCGGGCCGCCGACCTCTCGGGCCTCAGGATGCGCGACCGCATCGCCTTCGCCATCAAGGCCCGCACGGAAGAAACCTCCGAGCGCGAGGTCCTGCGCCGCTCCACCGCCCTCTTCTCCCTGCCGCAGAACGCCTCCCTCGGCGCGCACCTCCTCTGGGAGACGGCCGACCTCATCTGGGATGCGCTGGGCGACACCTCGCGCGACGGCAACTGGTATTCCAAGCGCGCCACGCTCGCCGCCGTGCTCGCCTCGGTCGTCCTCTACCGCCTCGGCGACGAATCCCCCGGCCTCGAACGGACCCGCGCCTTCATCGACCGCCGCATCGACGACGTGATGGCCTTCGAGAAGTGGAAGGCCGGCGCCCGGGACAACCCCGTCCTGCGCCACGTCGCGGGCCCCATCGGCTGGCTCATGGGCCAGATCCATGCGCCCGAGCGCCCGGACCTCCCCGGCGGCTGGAAGGAGAAGTGATGCGCGCCGTCGAGATCGTCCGCCCCGGCGGCCCCGAGGTGCTGACCCCGACGGAACGCCCCCTCCCCGAGCCTGCCCAGGGCGAGGTGCGCCTGAAGCTCGCCTATGCCGGCGTGAACCGACCCGACGCGCTCCAGCGGGCCGGCAGCTACGCCCCGCCCCCCGGCGCCTCCGACCTCCCCGGCCTGGAAGGCGCCGGCATCGTGGACGCGGTCGGCCCCGGCGTCACCGACGTCGCCCCCGGCGACCAGGTCTGCGCCCTCCTCCCCGGCGGCGGCTACGCCGAATACGCGGTGACCCCCGCCGCCCACTGCCTCCCCGTCCCGTCGGGGATGTCCCTCCGCGACGCCGCCGCGCTCCCCGAGACCTTCTTCACCGTGTGGTCCAACGTCTTCCTGCGCGGGGGCCTCCGGGGCGGCGAGCGGTTCCTCGTCCATGGCGGCGCCTCCGGCATCGGCACCACCGCCATCCAGCTCGCCCACGCCTTCGGCGCCCGCGTCTTCGCCACCGCCGGCTCCCCCGACCGCGCGAGGGCCTGCGAACGCTTGGGCGCCGAGCGCGGCATCGACCGCCACAGGGAGGACTTCGTCGCCATCCTGCAGGAGGCGGGCGGCGCCGACGTGATCCTCGACATGGTCGGCGGCCCCTATCTCCCCCGCAACATCCAGGCCCTCGCCGAGGACGGCCGCCTCGTCCAGATCGCCTTCCTCCAGGGCCCCAAGGCCGAGCTCGACCTCAACGCCGTCATGCGCCGACGCCTGACCGTCACCGGCTCCACCCTTCGTCCCCAGTCCGTCGCCGCGAAGGCCCGCATCGCCGAGTCCCTCCGCCGCGAGGTCTGGCCCCTCCTGTCGCAGGGCCGCGTCCGCCCCGTGATGGACCGGGAGTTCCCGCTGGCCGAGGCCGCCCAGGCCCACGCCCGCCTGGAATCCAACGGGGTCGTGGGCAAGATCGTCCTGCGCATCGACTGACCGCTTGGCGCCCCCCGCGCGGGCGCTAGGTCCCGCCTCCCGACCCCCAAGGAGGCGGCGATGACCAAGCAGACGAGCAGCACCCAGACCGGCGGCACCGAGGACACCGACAACCCCGGCGGAATGTTCGCCGACAAGGGCTCCCCCCAGAACGGCCGGAGCCGCGACTGGATCGAAGGTGCGGGCATGGGCGGCACCCCGGCCCAGGAGCAGGCCGACAAGCGCGGCAAGGCGGGCCGAGGCATGGTCGACAAGGACGGCGCCATCGAAGGCAACCCCGGCACCCCGAGCCAGTGAGACAGGAGCAGCAGCGATGACCAGATCCGGCGTGACGCACACCGACACCGCCTCGGGCAAGGGCCACGGCCAACTGACCGAGAACCCCGGCGCCCCCTCGGCCAAGCCCGGCGCCAAGGCCCCAGCCCCCTCCTCGGGCCAGATGCACGCCCAGCAGGACAACCGGGACCACGGCTCGGGCAAGTCGCAGAAGGGCGCGACCCCCCGGGGCTGATGGCGCCACCAGGGAACCAACACGCCGTCCCCGCGACGCAGCGCGTCGGTTTTGCCCTGTCCCTCGCGCGCGACGCGGGCTAAAGCCTGCGGCGAACCATCCTCCGTGAGGGAAAGCGCCGATGAAGGTCCTCGTGCCCGTCAAGCGCGTGATCGACTACAACGTGAAGGTCCGCGTCCGGGCGGACGGCACGGGCGTCGATCTCGCCAACGTCAAGATGTCCATGAACCCCTTCGACGAGATCGCCGTCGAGGAGGCCATCCGCCTCAAGGAGGCCGGCAAGGCGGACGAAGTGATCGCCGTCTCCATCGGCGTTAAGCAGGCCCAGGAGACGCTCCGCACCGCCCTCGCCATGGGCGCCGACCGCGCGATCCTCGTCGTGGCCTCCGAGGACGTCCACCAGGACATCGAGCCCCTCGCCGTGGCCAAGATCCTCGCCGGCGTGGTGAAGGAGGAGGCCCCCGGCCTCGTCCTCTGCGGCAAGCAGGCCATCGACAACGACATGAACGCGACGGGCCAGATGCTCGCGGCGCTCCTCGGCTGGTCCCAGGCCACCTTCGCCTCCGAGCTCTCGGTCGAGGGCGACACCGCCACCGTGACGCGCGAGGTCGACGGCGGCCTGCAGGCAATCAAGGTCAGGATGCCGGCCGTGGTCACCGTGGACCTCCGCATGAACGAGCCGCGTTACGCCTCGCTGCCGAACATCATGAAGGCCAAGAAGAAGCCGCTGGAGGAGAAGGCCCCCGCCGATTACGGCGTGGACGTCACCCCCCGGCTTGCGGTGGTGAAGACCACCGAGCCCGCCGCCCGCAAGGCCGGCGTGATGGCGAAGTCGGTCGAGGAGCTCGTGGACATGCTCAAGGGCGCGGGGGTGGTGTGATGGCAATCCTTCTGATCGCGGAAGTCACCGACGGCCAGCTCGGCCTCGACGCCACCGCCAAGGCGGTCTCGGCGGTCAAGTCCTTGGGCGAGGTCCACGTCCTCTGCGCCGGGGCGCGGGCGCAGGAGGCCGGCCAACAGGCCGCCACCATCCAGGGCGTCGCCAAGGTGCTGGTCGCCGAGGATCCGGCGCTGGGCCACCGCCTCGCCGAGCCCACGGCCGCGCTGATCGTCGGCCTCGCCTCCGGCTACAGCCATGTCGCCGCCCCCGCGACCACGGACGCCAAGAACGTGCTGCCCCGCGTGGCCGCGCTCCTCGACGTCATGGTGATCTCGGACGTGACGGGCGTGATCGACGCCGACACCTTCGAGCGGCCCATCTACGCCGGCAACGCCATCCAGACCGTGAAGTCCTCGGACAAGGTCAAGGTCCTCACCATCCGCACGGCGGGCTTCGACGCCGCCCCGACCGGCGCCTCCGCTTTGGTGGAGGCCGTCTCGGGCGCGCAGGATGCCGGCCTCTCGCAATGGGTCGAGGACAAGGTCGCCAAGTCCGGCCGCCCGGAGCTCACTTCCGCCCCGGTGGTCGTCTCCGGCGGGCGCGGCATCGGCTCGAAGGAGAACTTCGCGGTGGTCGAGGCGCTCGCCGACAAGCTCGGCGCCGCCGTGGGGGCCTCCCGCGCCGCCGTGGACGCGGGCTATGCCCCCAACGACTGGCAGGTGGGCCAGACCGGGAAGGTGGTCGCGCCCAACCTCTACGTGGCGCTCGGCATCTCCGGCGCCATCCAGCACCTCGCGGGGATGAAGGACTCCAAGTTCATCGTCGCCATCAACAAGGACGCCGAGGCGCCGATCTTCCAGGTCGCCGACTTCGGCCTCGTCGCCGACCTCTTCGAGGCGGTGCCGGCGCTGACCGAGAAGCTCTGAGCCTTCCTCGCCCGCCCAGCCCGGGCCATCAGAGCGGCCGCCACCTCCGGTGCGCGGCCGCCTTGCCTTCCGGGCCCCGCCCATCTCCCTCATCCAGGCCGTCCAGACCCGGGCAGGAGCCTCCAACCCCTCCTTGTCCGACAGGTTCGGACCAAATCCGCCGGGGTGACCCCCGCCGACGGATGCTCGGCCGCACCGCGCCCGAGGGGAGGGCTCGCCCCCGTCGCCCAAAGCCGCTCCACGCCCGGCAGGAGCTCCGACCTCCTCCTCGCCCGGATCGGGCTCCCCAAGGTGGCGCCCCCGAGGCCCGGCCGCGTCCACGCCAGGGTCCGGCACCTCGCCCCAGTCACCGAGTCCGCTCCGATCCTAGGCCGAGGCCCTGAGCCCCTCCTCGGCCAGACAGGCCCGGATCGGGTCCGCCAGCGCAGCCGCAACGTCCCGGTGCCCGGCGTCGCTCCCGGGGGCCGGCACCTCGACCACCGCGCCGACCATCGGTCGCAGCGCCTCCACCATCGCCTCCGTCACCAGGACCGGATCGGCCCCGAGCGGCCCCTCCCCCTCGCCCCGGGGCCAAAGCAGCACCACTCGCGGTCCCACGCGCTCCAGCAACGCCCGCATCCGCGCGGCCCAGGCGATCCGCAGCTCCTCCCTCACCACGTCGAACCGCTCCACGTCCGCCTCATGCAGGGCCATCAGCAGGTGCCGCGTAAAGCAGATCTCCGCGAAGTCCACATCCGGGTAGATCGCCCGCAGCGCCCCCGAGGCACGCAGGAAGCGGTCGTTCCGGCGCGGATGCACCGTGTAGAGCCGGTTCGACAGGTTCGCCGCCCCCATGACCTCGACCACCGTGACAAGCGCCTCGCGGCAGGCCCGCGCCACCACCGGGTCGAGCAGGAAGGCCTCGGCCGAGGCGTTGGCGATCCCGAAGTTCACGCAGGCCTCGCCCAGCTCGGCCTCGATCAGCGCCGGAAAGGGCTCCTCCAGCGGCCCGCCATGGGTCGCGCTGCCGCCGAGGAAGACGACGTGCCGCCCGCCCAAGGGCCTCGGCGGCCCGCGAAAGGCGATGCGCGACCCATCATACCGCACCGCGGGCCTATCCGGTCCAGCGCGAACGAATGTATCCTGTTCCATGGCCCCCACCACGAACCTGTCTCATGGTGGGCACCATGCAGCCCCAAGTATTAATATCCCCTTAAAGCTCAAATTGTTTCTGTTTCCTCGGCCTTGCGCCCAGCGGCCCCCTCGCCCATGCTGCAAAGCGGCATGGACGGGGAGGACGCGATGGCGATCGGGACGGTGGGCGTCGTGGGCGCGGGGCAGATGGGCAACGGCATCGCTCATGTGATGGCGCTCGCGGGCTACGAGGTGCTCCTCACCGATTCCAACCCCGAGGCGCTGGCTGCCGCCTCCGGCACCGTCGCCCGGAACCTCGACCGCCAGCTCAGGAAGGGCGCCATTACCGACGAGGCCAAGGCCCAGGCCCTCGCCCGCATCCGCACGACGCCGACCCTCGCCGAGCTCGGGCCCCTGGACATGGTGATCGAGGCCGCGACCGAGCGCGAGGCCGTCAAGGCCGCGATCTTCGAGGCCCTCGTCCCTCACCTCGCGCCCCACACGATCCTGGCGACCAACACCTCCTCGATCTCGATCACCCGCCTCGCCTCGCGCACCGACCGGCCGGAAAAGTTCCTCGGCGTCCACTTCATGAACCCCGTGCCGCTCATGCAGCTCGTGGAGCTCATCCGGGGCATCGCCACCGACGACGAGACCTTCGAGGCCGCCCATGCCGTCGTCGAGCGCCTGGGCAAGACCGCCGCCACGGCGCAGGACTTCCCGGCCTTCATCGTCAACCGCATCCTGATGCCGATGATCAACGAGGCGGTCTACGCGCTCTTCGAGGGGGTGGGCACCGTCGAATCCATCGACGCCTGCATGAGGCTCGGCGCCAATCACCCGATGGGGCCGCTGGAGCTTGCGGATTTCATCGGCCTCGACACCTGCCTCGCCATCATGAACGTGCTCTACGACGGCTTCGCGGACACCAAGTACCGCCCCTGCCCGCTCCTGGCGAAATACGTCGAGGCCGGCTGGCTCGGCCGCAAGACCAGGCGCGGCTTCTACGACTACCGGGGCGAGTCGCCGGTCCCGTCGCGCTAGGCCCCGCGCGACCCCGCGAAGACCACGATCCCGAGAAGCGACACCGCCAGCCCCCCGGCCATGGCCCAGGACAGCGGCTCGCCGAAGGCGACCCAGGCGCAGACCATGGTCACCGGCGGGCTCAGGTAGAGCACCGCCGTCACCCGCGCGGGCGAGGACCGCCGCAGCGCGAGGTAGTAGAGGCTCCAGGACGCGAAGGTCGCCACGAAGACGAGCCACAGGATGCCGCCGATGAAGCCCGCGTCCATCACCGGCGCGACGCCCCCCTCGTGCCACGCCCCCACGGCGAAGAGCGCGGACGCCGTCAGGCACTGGAGGCAGAGGCTCTGGTGGACCGGCAAGGCCCCCGCCGGGCTCCGCTTCTGCAGGAGCGTCGCGAGCGCGAAGGACAGCGTTCCCGCCACCGGCAGCCCATAGGCCCAGAGCGGCACGTCGCCGAAGCTCACCGACCAGCCCGAGGCAAGCAGCACCCCTGCGAGGCCGAGGCCCGTCCCGAGCCACTGCCCCCGGGTCAGCGCCTGCCCCAGCAGCGGCCAGGACAGGAGCGCCACCCCCAGCGGCAGCATGTCCGCGATCAGCGCGACGAGGCCGGTCGGCACCCCCTCCCCGATGGCGAGAGCGAAGCCCGCGAGGTAGACCGCCATCGCGAGCGTCCCGAACAGCATCTGCGGCGGCACGTCCCGCCAGCGCAGCTTCGGCCCGACCGTGAGCGCGAAGGGCAGCAGCAGGAGCCCGGAGACGAGGCTCCGCCATAGCAGGATCAGGAAGATGGGCGCGTGGTCGCTGGCGAAGCGGATGCCGACGAAGCCAGCGCTCCAGGAGATCACCAGGGCCGCCTCCAGCAGGACCGCGACGAGCATCGCCGCGAGGCCGCTTCTTGGTCGGGCGATGGGTGCGGCAAGGTCGGTCATGAGGTCGGGCCTTCGGTCGAAGAGTGCAGGCGCAGGGAGACCATCACCGAACACGGATGGGCAGTCCCGTAGGGTCAGAGCTGGTCGAGGACGGACGCGGCGATCCTCCGCGCGGCCTTCAGCCGTGCGTCGTGCCCCTCGAGCCCCGCCCGGGTCATCGCGCCCTCCAGCAGGAAGGACAGATGCTCGGCCGTCTCCCCGGCCCGGGCCTCGTCATCTGGCAGCATCTCCCGCAGGGCCTCCCGGATGAGCCGCTCCGCCTCCTCCTTCTGCGCGGCGACGGCGGCGCGGCCCGGGTCGCCCGCCGGCAGCTCGGCGGCGGCGTTGTAGAGCCCGCAGCCCCGGAACCCCCGCTGATACTCGAAGGCGGCATGGTCGAGGTACGAATCGAAGACCGCAAGGACGCGCTCCCGGGGGGAGGCCGCGCCCTCCATCCGCTCCCGGCAGAGCCCCTGCCACTCCTCGTGACGCGACTGGATGTAGGCCTGCACGAGGTCCGCCTTGGAGGCGAAGTTGTTGTAGAGGCTCATCTTGGCCACGCCGGCCCGCGCGGTGATGGCGTCGATGCCGGTCGCCACCACGCCGTCGTTGTAGAACAGCTCGGACGCGGCCCTCAGCAGGCGCTCGCGCGCGGGGGTCCTGTCGGTCATGGCGGCCTCCAAAAGGTAGACAGATCGGTCTACCTAATGGCGCGCCACGTCAAGCCCCTATCGCCCGGCCCGCGCGCCGCGCGATCTCCGGCCTCGCTCAGGCTGCGCGGCCGATGCGGGTGAGCGGGACAACCGGTCCGCCCTCGCCGGCGCTCATGCCGAGGTCGAGGCCGTTCCCGGCCTCGCGGACCCGGGGCGCCGGGGCGGGCGGGGCCGCGGGATCGGTCCGGTCCACCTGGAAGAACGCCACCGCGGCGCGCAGCGCCTCGGCCTGTCCCGACAGGGTCGCCGCCGTCGCGGACACCTGCCCGGAGGCGGCCGTGTTCTCCTGGGTTGCCGCGTTGAGTTGCTGGATGGCCTGGTTCACCTGCGCGGCGCCGGTCGCGAGCTCCCGGTTGGCGCTCGCGATCTGCGCCATGAGGCTGGCGGTGCGCTCGACCTCGGGGATGAGGGCGCCGAGGCGCTGGCCCGCCTGGTCGGCCGCCGCGAGCGTCTGGCCCGAGAGCGCGCTGATCTGGCCGGCCGCCGTCTGGCTGCGCTCGGCGAGCTTGCGCACCTCCGAGGCGACCACGGCGAAGCCCCGCCCGTGCTCGCCGGCCCGCGCCGCCTCCACGGCGGCGTTGAGCGCGAGGAGGTCGGTCTGCCGGGCGATCTCCTGGATGACGAGGATCTGCTCGGCGACGGTGCGCATGGCGCGCATGGCGCCGGCGGTGGTCTCCTCCACCTCGCGCGCGTTCCGCGCCGATCGGGCGGCCATGGCCCCGGCCTCGGCGGCGCCGTGGGCCGCCTGCGCGATGGTGGCGGTCATCTCCTCGACCGAGGCCGAGGCCTCCTCGGTCGCGGCGGCCTGCTCGGTGGCGCCCCGGTTCAGTTGACCGGCCGTCGCGGCCATCTCGGCCGAGCCCTCCGCCAGCCGTCCGGTCGAGCCCAGCACGCTCCCCACGACGTCCGAGAGCTTCACGCCCATCGCGTTCATCGCGCGCAGCAGGTCGCCGACCTCGTCGTGGCTCCGGACCTCCAGGCGCCGGGTCATGTCGCCTGCGCCGATGGCCTGGGCCAGGGTCACGGCCCGCGACAGCGGGCGCGCGATCATCCAGCGCGCGGTGGCCGCGACGAGGCCCAGGGCCACCACCAGGATGCCGAGCCCGGCCAGGGCCACCCGCAGGCCCTTCGCGTTCACCGGGCCGGTGATGGAGGCCTCGGGGACATCGACCACCATGACCCAGGTGACGCCGAGCTCGGGAACGGCGAAGGGCTCGAACATGCGCAGGTGCGGCTCGCCGGACGGGCCGGACAGATGCGCCACCTGCGTCTCGCCGCTCCCGATGGCCTTCGCCAGCTCGGCGGCGCCTTCGCCTTCGCCGTAGGGCTGCGTCCTCATCGCGGCGTCGGGATGGGCGAGCCAGTTGCCCTTGCCGGACAGGAGCATGGTGGTCCCGGTGCCGAAGGGCGTCACCGCGGCCAGATCGTCCGACAGGGCGCCCAGGTTCAGGTCCATGCCCACCAGCCCCATGAGCTTGCCGCCCGAGCGGACCGGATAGGCGATGCTCGAGATCAGCAGGCCGGCCCCGGTCGTCTGCTTGACGTAGGGGTCCGTGATGGCGCCGGCGCCCCGGTCGGCCGCCAGGCGATACCATTCCGCCTCGTAGTTCTCCTTGAAGGTCGCGAAGTCCAGCGTCCCGGCGCGTCCCCGCGTCCAGTAGGGGGCGAAGATGCCGTTCTCGTTGGCGCCGAGGCTCTCGTTGCCCCGGACCTCCTCCTGCCGGCCGTCGAAGGCCCCCGGCTCCTCGATGAACCAGGTCCCTGTCAGCTCGGGGTAGCCCTCCAGCTCCGCCCGGAGGCCGTCGAGGACGTCCTCGCGCGACAGGGAGCCACGCTCATGCTCCCGGCCCAGCAGGACGGCGGCGCCCTGCGTGGCGCCGGCGATCTCCAGGAGCCCCAGGCTGATGATCCGGGACGCGCGCCCGGCCTCCGCCCTCATGACCTGGTCCGCGCCCTCGAAGGCCTCCCACCGGGCTTGGACGACCAGGAACGCGATGCAGGGCACGAGCATCAGCGCCAGGCCGCCCCCGATGCAGAGCATGATCTTGGTCTTGAGGCTTCGAGGGCGAATCAGCGACATGGGCGGACCTGGCTTGAGAGGGGCCGCGGAAGGCGGCATCGCCACAGGTCTAGCCCGAAACCGTAAAGAACGGCTTGACGCGTCCCGGATCTCGGGGCCGCGCGCCTAGTCCCCCTCGCCGAACTTGTCCGCGACCAGCGCCTCGATGGCCTGGGCGAGCTTGTCGGCCTCCGGCCCCTCGGTCTCGACCTCGATCTCGCTGCCGATCCCAGCGGCGAGCATGAGGAGCCCCATGATGCTGTCGCCCGAGGTGGACATCCCGTCCCGGCTCACGGTGGCCTGCGCGTCATGCGCCTCCACCACCTCCACGAGGCGCGCCGAGGCGCGCGCGTGCAGGCCCTTCATGTTCTGGATGCGCAGGCGGCGATGCGCCATCAGGTGCCCACGGCGCGGCCCACCAGGTCCTCGCCCACCACCTGGCTGTCGATGTACTTGCGCCCCGCGTCCATCGCCGCCGACACCGCGTCGGGCACCGACTTGCGCCGCGACTTGGCGAGCTTGATGAGCATGGGGAGGTTCGCGCCATAGAGGATGCGCCGGTTCGTCGGCCCGCAGGCCCGGAGCGACAGGTTCGAGGGCGAGCCCCCGAACATGTCCGTCACCACCACCACGCCGTCCCCCTCGTCCACCGCGTCGGCGGCGTCGCAGATCTCGCGCTGCTTCAGGGCGCGGTCGTCCTCGGGCGCGATGGTGATGGCCCGCACGCCGGGCTGGACGCCCACCACGTGCTCCACGGCGGCGAGGTATTCCTTCGCCAGGCCCCCATGCGCCACGATCACGATGCCGATCATGCGCGACAGCCCCCAGGGGTCGCGGTGCCGATGACGATCATGCCGGTTGTCCCTTGCGGACCACGATCACGATAGACCACGTCATTTTCCCCAGGCCGCCGGAGCGGCCTCGGCCCGTCCTTCCAGTTCCCGGTGCCGTTTAGACACCCGCCACCCCTCCTCCGCAAGGGCCTGAGCCAGTCTTTCCCCAACCATCACGGAACGATGTTGGCCCCCGGTGCAACCCAGACCAATGGCGAGGTGGGCCTTTCCCTCCTCGCGATAGGCCGGCAGCAGCATCGTCACGAGGTCCAGGAGTTTCGAGAAGAACGCAGCGTAACGGGGATCGGCCTCCACGTAGGCGGCGACCTCCGGGTCCCGTCCGTCGCGCGGCCGCAACGCCTCGTCCCAGTGCGGATTCCGCAGGAACCGGCAATCCAGCACGAGGTCGAGCCCCGGCGGCAGCCCCCGCTTGTAGGAAAAGCTCTCGACCGAGACCGACAGCGGCCGTCCGCCCGGCGGCGCGAACCAGCGCTCCACGGCGGCGCGCAGCTCGTGGGGGGACAGCCGGCTCGTGTCGATCACGATGTCCGCCCGCGCCCGGATCGGCGCCAGGAGGCCCCGCTCGATCTCGATCCCGGTGGCGGGCGCGCCGTCGGGCGACAGCGGATGCGGCCGCCGCGTCTCCGAGAAGCGCCGGATCAGCACCGCGTCGTCGCAGTCGAGGAACAGGATCTCGGCCGGCTCCCCGAACATCTGGGCGATCCGGTCGGGGGTCCGCGCCAGCGCCTGCGCCCGGAAGTCGCGGTTCCTCACGTCGAGCCCCAGCGCCAGCGACCGCTCCAGCGGCGGCCCCTTGGCGAGGCGCGGCAGGAACGACAGCGGGAGGTTGTCGATCACCTCGTAGCCCAGGTCCTCCAGCGCCCGGATCGCGGTGGACCGCCCTGCGCCCGACGGCCCGGTCACGAGCACGATCCGGTGGCTCCCTTCCGGGGAGGCCCGGTGGCTCCCCTCGGAGGGGACGCGGGGGCTGCCGTCCCCATGGGCGGGGCGGGGCGGAGGGGGAGGCGCAAGGGGGCGCGTCATGGATGCCTCGGGGAGACCGGAACGCTCCGGCCTGCTTTCAGATATTGAAGAATGGCGGCGGCAAAACGACCGTTCAAGGGCTTGTGAAGGCAGGGGAGCGAAACTCCCAGCAGCACCGCCTCCCGCCAGGGCGGCAACCGCTCCGCCTCGGCCTCCCCCAGGTCCACCACCAGCGCCAGGGCGGCGCACTCCACCGCCTCCGCGCGCAGGATTCCCACCCCCCGCGCTTCGATCAGCCCCCGGATCGCCGCCGGGCAGCGCGCCACCACGCGCGCCCCCTCGCGCACGAGCTCCGTCCGGTCGTCCGCCACGAGGTCCAGCCCCAGCGCCATCAGCTCCAGCCCCAGCGCCGACTTCCCCGTCCCGGAGGCGCCGCGGATCAGCACCCCCCACCCCTCCCGGGCGACCGTCGTGGCGTGGACGACGAGCGGCGTCAGACCGGCAGGCCCACGACGAAGCGGGCGCCCAGCGGCTCCGAGGTCGGGTCCGCCTCGGTCGGGCGGATGTTCTCGGCCCAGACCACGCCGCCATGCGCCTCCACGATCTGCTTGGAGATGGCGAGCCCCAGCCCCGAGTTGTTCCCGAACTGCCCCTCGGGGCGCTCCGAGTAGAAGCGCTGGAAGATCTTGGTCAGCGCGTCCTCCGGGATGCCCGGCCCGGTGTCCTCCACGACCACCAGCACCCGGTTGTCGCGCCGCCGAGCCCAGAGCCGGATTGCGTCCCCCTCCTCGCAGAACGAGATGGCGTTGGAGATCAGGTTCACGAAGACCTGCGCGAGCCGTCCCTCGAGGCCGCTCACGACGATGGGCTGCCCCGGCAGGTCGGTGATGAAGTCGATCCCCTTGGCGCGCGCCTCCTCGCCCAGGAACTCCTCGAGGCCGCCCAGCATCCTGAGGAGGTCGAAGGACTTCTCCTCCTCCTTCACCAGCTCGCTGTCGAGCCGCGACGCGTTGGAGATGTCGCTGACCAGCCGATCGAGCCGCCGCACGTCGTGCTCGATGATGTCGAGCAGCTTCTGCCGCTGGTCGTCGCGCTTTGCGAAGGGAAAGCTCCCCACGGCCGACCGCAGCGAGGCGAGCGGGTTCTTGATCTCGTGCGCCACGTCGGCCGCGAACTGCTCGTTGGCCTCGATCCGCTCGTAGAGCGCGGCGACCATCCCCCGCAGCGCCGCCGAGAGGCGCCCGATCTCGTCGGGGCGGGCGCTCAGGTCCGGGATGCGGACGCGGCTCGGGCTCATGTTGCGGGCGTTGGGGTCGCGCCCGGATTCGGCGGCGGCGGCGAGGTCCGAGAGCGGGTTGGCGATGGTCGAGGCCAGCACCAGGCTCAGGCCCACCGAGACCAGCACCGCCACGATGAACATCCGCAGGACCTGCTCGCGCTCGCTGCGGACCAGGGCGTCGATCTCGCCGGTGGCGCTGCGGACGGCGACCACGCCGAAGGTCCGGCCGCCCTGCTGCACCGGCGCGGCCACGGTGAAGATCGACCGCCCCTCCGGGTCCGTCTCGCTGTTGAGCACCGCCCGCCCGTCCAGCGCCCCCGCCACGAGCTCGCGCGGGATGGCGAGCCCCGGCGCGGCGGCCTCGGGCGGCTCGTCCGACGTGACCAGCCCCGCGAGCGCGTCCCAGGCCGAGTCGAGCAGGTCGCCCAGGGGCGAGGACCCGACGCCCTCGGCCGCGCCCGGCGCGTCCCCGTCGTCGCGGCTCTGGGCCACCGCCACGAGCCGGCCCTTGGCGTCGAAGAGGAAGGCCTCGCCGCCGTCGCGCAGCTCCAGCTCGGCGAAGGTCGCGGCGGGCCCGGCGCCCAGCCCCTCGCTCAGGTCCACGGCGATGCCCGCGGGCAGCCGCGCCTCGACCACCCGGGCCATGAGGTCGGCCTCGTTGGCCAGGGAGCGGGCGCGCTGCAGCGCCAGGGAATCGCGCGAGGGCGTGAGCCACAGCATCCCCATCACCAGCAGGATCAGGGCGATGAGGTTGAAGGTGACGATCTTGCGCGCCAGGGGAGAGCGCTGCAGCGTCACGAGGCCCAGGAGGCGCGTCCGCGCCCGCCGCCCGCCGGCCCGGCCCGGCGGGGCGACCCAGTCATCCCCCAGGATGACCTCGCCGGCGCGACCGCCCGTTCCCTCGCCCCCCAGGGCGCGAAGGCCTTGAGCGCCCGCCTCACCGAGTTGAGATCGCGGACGTCGATCTTCGAGGTCAGCCCCTCGGGCGCCGAGGTCATGTCTCATGCCCCGCGTTCGCGGCTCATTCCTCGTTGTAGCGGTAGCCGATGCCATAGAGCGTCTCGATGGCCGAGAAGTCGTCGTCCGCCATCCGCATCTTCTTGCGCAGGCGCTTGATGTGGCTGTCGATGGTGCGGTCGTCCACGTAGACCTGGTCGTCGTAGGCCACGTCCATGAGCTGGTCGCGCGACTTCACGAAGCCCGGCCGCTGCGCGAGCGCCTGCAGCAGCAGGAACTCGGTGACGGTGAGCGACACGTCCTTGCCCTTCCACTTCACCGCGTGACGCAGCGGGTCCATGGTCAGGTTGCCGCGCACCAGGGTGCGGGTCTCGACCTCGGGCTCGGTGGTCTCGACGGCCCGCGCCTCCTGCCGGCGCAGCAGCGCGCGGATGCGCTCCACCAGCAGGCGCTGGGAGAAGGGCTTCTTGACGTAGTCGTCCGCGCCCATCCGCAGGCCCAGGACCTCGTCGATCTCGTCGTCCTTGGAGGTCAGGAAGATCACCGGGATCGAGGACTTCTGCCGCAGCCGCTGCAGCAGGTCCATGCCGTCCATGCGCGGCATCTTGATGTCGAGCACCGCGAGCTCCGGCATCCGGCGGCTGAAGGCCTCGAGCGCGGATTGTCCGTCGTTGTAGGTCTCGACCTCGAAGCCCTCGGCCTCGAGGGTCATGGACACGGACGTGAGGATGTTCCGGTCGTCGTCCACCAGCGCGATCTTCGACATTCGCTCGCCCCCTCGGCTGCACCTTGTCGGCCGTCTAGGCCATATTTTGCCGAAGCCTTCGTCAGTTTCCTCACGCGAATCAAGCGGCCCGGCGAAGCTGTGTGATTCGCGTCACAAATTTGCACAGGCATAGGTTGTTTCCAATGTGGCACCAATGAGGCGCGATCCCGGCCATCCTCGGGCGCCCCTGATTGCGCTAACATGACAAGCGCTTGCGCTAACAGGCTTTTTCCCTCGGAGGGCCTGCTATGTGCGTGCTACGCTGCCCTCGCGGCAGCTTTATCCACAGGAGCACATGATGGATCACGGACGCGTCAACCCCGACCAGCCTCTCGCGGCGCAAGGCTTCTCGGGGCTCGCGGGCGTGTATTACAATCTGCTCGAGCCCGACCTGATGCAGGCCGCCCTCCAGTCCGGCGAGGGGCATCTGGGCCGTGGCGGCACCCTCCTCGTGGAAACGGGCAAGTTCACCGGGCGCTCCCCCAAGGACAAGCACGTCGTCCGCCGCCCCGCGACGGAAGGCGACGTCTGGTGGGACGCCAACGCGTCCATGGCTCCCGACGCCTTCGACCGCCTCCGGGCCGACATGCTGGCCCACGCGGCCGGCCGGTCGCTCCACGTCCAGGACCTCTGGGGCGGCGCCGACCCCGCCCTCCGCATCAACGTCCGCGCGGTGACGGAACGCGCCTGGCACGCCCTGTTCCTGCGCCACCTCCTCCGCCGCCCCCCGCGCGAGGCGCTGGACTCGTTCGCCCCCGACTGGACCATCCTGAACCTGCCCTCCTTCCAGGCCGACCCCGCCCGCCACGGTTGCCGCACCTCGACGGTGATCGCCCTCGACTGGGAGACGCGCTGGGTCCTGATCGGCGGCACCGACTATGCGGGCGAGAACAAGAAGGCCGTGTTCACCATCCTGAACTGGCTCCTGCCCGACGAGGGCGTCCTGCCGATGCACTGCTCCGCGAACCACGCCCCCGGCGACTTGGACGACTCGGCGGTGTTCTTCGGTCTCTCGGGCACCGGCAAGACCACGCTCTCCTCCGACCCGTCCCGCGTCCTTCTGGGCGACGACGAGCACGGCTGGTCCGACCGGGGCCTCTTCAACTTCGAGGGCGGCTGCTACGCCAAGACCCTGAACCTCTGCCCCGAGGCGGAACCGGCGATCCACGCCACCACCCGGATGTTCGGCACCGTCATCGAGAACATGGGCTGGCACCCGGAGACGCGCGATCTCGACTTCGCCGACGACTCGCGCACGGCCAACACCCGCTGCGCCTACCCGCTCGACGCCATCCCGAACGCCTCGGCGACCGGCCTCTCCGGTCACCCGCGCCACGTCGTGATGCTCACCTGCGACGCCTTCGGCGTGCTGCCCCCCATCGCCCGGCTCACCCCCGACCAGGCGATGTACCACTTCCTCTCCGGCTTCACCGCCAAGGTCGCCGGGACCGAGCGCGGCGTCACCGAGCCCGAGCCCACCTTCTCCCCCTGCTTCGGCGCCCCCTTCCTGCCGCGCCGCCCGGAGGTCTACGGGAAGCTCCTCTCCGAGAAGATCGCCCGCCACGGCGCCGACTGCTGGCTGGTGAACACCGGCTGGACCGGCGGCGCCTACGGGACCGGCAGGCGGATGCCCATCCAGGCCACCCGCGCCCTCCTCAACGGGGCTCTCAACGGCAGCTTGGCCACCGCGAGGTTCCGCCGCGACCCCTTCTTCGGCTTCGAGGTCCCCGTCGCCGTCCCCGGCGTGGACCCGCAGCTCCTCGATCCCCGCGCGACCTGGGCCGACCCCGCCGCCTACGACGCGCAGGCCAGGAAGCTCGTCGCCATGTTCGCCAAGAACTTCGAGCGCTTCGAGGACGTGGCCGACGAGGAGGTCCGCGCGGCGGCGCTGGGCTAGAGGATCGGCACGGGCGGCGCCTCCGGCGTGACGGAGAGCCGCCCCACGTCGTAGCCGTTGAAGTCCAGCACCTCGCGCGCCGCCGCCATTCGGTCGGGGGACCCTCGCCCC
The DNA here is from genome assembly GCF_000600335.2 of Rubellimicrobium mesophilum DSM 19309. GTDB lineage: Bacteria > Pseudomonadota > Alphaproteobacteria > Rhodobacterales > Rhodobacteraceae > Rubellimicrobium > Rubellimicrobium mesophilum. Next base: position 46,980 of record NZ_KK088604.1, read on the forward strand.
GGCCGGTCCATCACCCAGCCGAAGCTCCCGTCCGGCGTCCCCACCACCGCCGTGCGGAAGTCGTCGTCCACCCAGAGCACCACGAGCTTCGGCGTCGCCGTCCCAAACACAACCGAGGCGGCCGGCTGCGGCCCCGGCACCTCGTAGCGCCCCGCCCGCACCAGCGTCACCGGCACCCGCAGCCAGCCCCCCGCCCGGTCCGCGAGCACCCACTGCCCCGTCCCCGACGCGTCCAGCGCCACCTGCACCCGGTCGCCCACGTCGGCCCCGCGCACCGGCCCCTGCCCGAAGGCCGCCGAGACCACCCAGTCCCCGTTCAGGTCCGTGGGTTCCCCTCGCGTGGTCGAGCCGATGGGCACCGTCCGGTCGCGGAACGACACCGCCTCGCCGGGCGGCGCCTCCGCCGCCTGCCGCCCGCAGGCCGAGAGCACCAGCAGCGCGACCAGCACAAGCCTCTTCATCCGATCCCTCTCCGATCCGCCCAGCGGTCCAGCGCCGCCGCCCACAGGGTCACGCCCAGCATCAGCCCGAGCGCCACCGCCGCAATGGCCCATCCGCCCCGCACCGGGAACCCCCAGAGATACCGCACCCCGAAGATCGCGAGGTTCGACGCCACCAGCGACGCCAGCACGTGCCGCCCCGCCGCCAGCGTGAGCCCCGGACGCGGCACCCAGGGCGCCACCCGCTCCGCCACCCAGACATAGGCCACCAGCCCCAGCCCCGACCCCACCACCCAGAGCACGCTTGGCGGGAACCGCTCCGGCCACCGCCCATGGTGCTGCCAGACCCAGAGCCCGAAGGCCCCCGTCAGCGCCGCCCCCACGGCAAGGTCCCCGCCCCCGACCCGCCGCCCGCCCGCGCCATGATGCACGCCCACGAGGAACCACGGCAGGTAGGCCAGCAGCGGAAAGTTCGGATATTCCTCGTGCCCGATCACGCCGCCGACCAGCGGCCAGAGCCGATGCGTCGTCACCATGGTCGAGGCCAGCCCGAGGACGCTCGCCGCGACCAGCCATCTCGGATGCGTCCCCAGGGCCAGCAGCAGCGGCCGCGCCACCGCGATCGCCAGGTACAGCACCAGGAACGACGTCAGGAACTCGCTCCACCCGTAGAGCACCCGCGTCGTCAGCACGTTCTCCACCAGCCCCCGCGTCAGCGGCTCCCGCTCCACCAGCAGCAGATACCCGAACGACGACGCCCAGACCGCGAGCAGCAGCTTCACCACCGGCGTCGCCCGCTCCCCCAGCCCTCGCCTCCGCCGCCCCGACAGCCCCACCCCGATCCCGAAGGCGAGCAGGAAGCCCGAGAAGGTCACGAGGTTCACGAACTCCGACCAGCGCCACGCCGCCTCGGGCGGCGCCTCCGCGACGAGCTGGATCACGTGCGCCGAGATCATCCCCGCGACCAGCGCCGTCTTGAGCAGGTCGAGCGCCGCCGACCGTCCTCCGCCCGCCATCAGAAGGGCAGCGGATGCGCGCGGTTCACCTCGTCGATCCGCTTCGCGAGGTCCGGCGGCACGGTCGCCTCCAGCCCCTCCAGGATGCGCGAAAGCTGCGCCGCCGTGGTCGCCCCGAAGATCGGGACCGACGCGAAGGGCCGCGTCCGGTGCCAGGCCAGCGCCATGTGCACCGGGTCCATCCGCGCCTCCCGCGCGACCTCGTGGTAGGCCGCCACCGCCTCGACCGCCCGGGGCGCGAGCCGCCCATGGATGCCCGGCACGATCGACGCCCGCGACCCCGCCGGCACCGTCCCCAGCGCGTATTTCCCCGTCAGCACCCCCGAGGCGAGCGGCGAATAGGCCAGCAGCGTCATCCCCTCCATCGCCGCCACCTCCGCCAGGTCGGTGTCGAAGAGCCGGCAGAGCAGCGAATACTCGTTCTGCACCGTCGCCATGCGCGGCCCGTTCCCCGCCGCCGCCCGGTCGAGCCACCGCGCCGTCCCCCAGGCCGTCTCGTTCGACAGCCCCGCCGCGCGGACCTTTCCTTCCGCGACCAGCTCCGCCATCTGCCCCAGCACGTCGTCCATGAGAGCCAGCGCCGCCCGGGGGTCCTGCCCGGAGGGGTCGAACTCCCAGTTGCGCCGCCAGGCGTAATGCGCCCGCTCGGGCCAGTGGAGCTGATAGAGGTCGATCACGTCGGTCTTCAGCCGCCGCAGCGACCGCTCGCAGGCGGCCTTGACCGTCCCGCCCCGATAGCTCCGCTCCCCCAGGAACGGGTTGTCCGGCCCGCCGACCTTGGTCGCCAGCACCACGCGGTTCCTCCCCCTGCGCGAGGCGAACCAGCTCCCCAGGATCGTCTCCGACAGCCCGATGGTCTCGCGCGCCGAGGGCGTCGTCGGATAGGTCTCCGCGCAGTCCCAGAGCGTGACGCCCGCCTCCAGCGCCATGTCCATCTGCCGGTGCGCCTCGGCCTCCGGGGTCTGGCTCCCGAAGGTCATGGTCCCCAGCGCCATGTCCGGCACCCGGATCCCCGACCGCCCCAGCTCCACCTGCCGCATCGCCCGTTCCCCTCGCTGCCCGGCGCGGAGCCTAGCGTCCGGCGCAGGGCAGGCAAGCACCCGCGACCCGGGCCGTCAGGACCCCGGCCCCAAGGCGCGCCGGATGGCGACCCGGACCGGAGAGGCCGGATCGGGCTCGCCCCGGGGCAGGATGGGCGGCTGCGCCATGAAGCGGGGCCGCGTCCCCCGATGCGGCTGGGCGGCATGGACGACGAACGGATTGCACAGGTAGACCGTGCCGGCTTCGCCCAGGGCCAGGGCCTCCTCGCAGCCGCCCGAGGAGGCGAAGCCGCGTCCAGCCCTCGGGCCGGTCCGGCGACAGCCCCATCGCCGCCCAGAGCTCGGCCCTGCACTCGCCCGCCAGCTCGCGCCCGAAGGCGCCGTCGAGGCGAACGAAGCCCTGCTCGATGAAATGCTCGACCTCGGCCCCGGTCAGGCCTTCGGATCCTATGCCCGTCATGCCATGGTCTCCCGCCGGCCCCCGCGCCGCGCCCGAGGCCCTCCCATCCGACCCGATGCCCTCGGCGCCGCCGGGCCAAGGACCGTTCAGACCAGCAGGACGAAGGTGGACGGGGCGATCACGACGCGCGACCTAGCCGCCGACCCGGGTCCGGCAAGGGTGCGGAGATTGATCCAGGACAAGGAACCTCCGCCCCCTCGGGGCCTATCCAAGTCCCAGCCACAACAGAGGACAGTTCCCATGCCGCACGATTTCTCGGGCCAGACCGCCATCGTCACCGGCGCCGCCTCCGGGATCGGCCTCGCCATCGCGCGCGACCTCGCCGCGCAGGGCGCCCGCGTGGTCTTCAGCGACCTCAAGGAGGACAGCCTCGCCAGGGCCGTCCAGGGCCTCGACGGCGCGCTGACCCACGTCACCGACGTGGCCGACGCCGCCCAGGTCGAGGCGCTCGTGAACTTCGCCGTGGAGCGGACGGGCGGCCTGCATTTGATGGTCAACAACGCCGGCATCGGCGGCCCGGCGGCCGTCGTGGGCGAATACCCCGTGGACGGCTGGCGCAAGGTCATCGACATCAACCTGAACGGCGTCTTCCACGGGATGCGCTACGCCCTCCCCGCCATCGAGAGGTCCGGCGGCGGCGCCATCGTCAACATCGCCTCGATCCTGGGCTCCGTGGGCTTCGCCCAGTCCGCGGCCTATGTCGCGGCCAAGCACGGCGTCGTCGGCCTCACCAAGTCCGCCGCCCTCGAATACGGCACGCGCGGCGTCCGCATCAACGCGGTGGGCCCCGGCTTCATCAGGACGCCGCTCCTCGACCAGAACCTCGACCAGCCAACGATGGACTACCTGGCCTCCATCCACGCGATGAAGCGCATGGGCACTGCCGAGGAGGTCTCGGCCCTCACCTGCTTCCTCCTCTCCAAGGAGGCGAGCTTCATCACCGGCAGCTACCACCTCGTCGACGGCGGCTACACCGCGCAGTGATGCGCGCAAGGCGCGCGAGCCAGTGACGGTCTGGCGGAGCCCGGACGGGCTCGCTACATGGGGGGCGCATCCGAAAGGCCCCCCATGGCACGCCACCTCATCACCTCCGCCATCCCCTACATCAACGGCATCAAGCACCTCGGCAACCTCGTCGGCAGCCAGCTCCCCGCTGACCTCTACGCCCGCTACCTGCGCGGGCGCGGCCACGAGGTGCTCTTCCTCTGCGCCACCGACGAGCACGGCACCCCCGCCGAACTGGCGGCGGCAAAGACCGGCGAGCCCGTGGCCGAGTACTGCGCCCGGATGTACGGGGTCCAGGCCGAGCTGGCGAAGGGCTTCCGCCTGAGCTTCGACCACTTCGGCCGCTCCTCCTCGCCCCAGAACCACCGCCTGACCCAGCACTTCGCGGGCCAGCTCGACCGCGCCGGCCTCATCGCCGAGGTCTTCGAGCATCAGGTCTACTCCCACGCCGACGGCCGCTTCCTCCCCGACCGCTACGTCGAGGGGACCTGCCCCAACTGCGGCTACCCCAAGGCACGCGGCGACCAGTGCGAGAACTGCACCAAGCAGCTCGACCCCACCGACCTGATCGAGCCCCGCTCCGCCATCTCCGGCAGCACGGACCTCGAGATCCGCGAGACCAAGCACCTCCACCTCCGCCAGTCCGCCATGAGGGACCGGCTCCTCCAGTGGATCGACTCCAAGACCGACTGGCCCGTCCTCACCACCTCCATCGCGAAGAAGTGGCTCCTCGACGGCGAGGGGCTCCAGGACCGGGGCATCACCCGCGACCTCGACTGGGGCATCCCGGTCCGCAAGGGCGACCAGCCCTGGCCCGGCATGGAGGGCAAGGTCTTCTACGTCTGGTTCGACGCCCCCATCGAATACATCGCCTGCGCGGGGGAATGGGCCGAGGCCAACGGCAGGACCCAGGCCGACTGGGAACGCTGGTGGCGCACCGAGCGCGGCGCGGCCGACGTCCGCTACACGCAGTTCATGGGCAAGGACAACGTGCCCTTCCACACCCTCTCCTTCCCCGTGACCATCATGGGGAGCGGGGAGGACTGGAAGCTCGTGGACTACATCAAGTCCTTCAACTACCTGAACTACGACGGCGGCCAGTTCTCCACCTCGCAGGGCCGAGGCGTCTTCATGGACCAGGCGCTCTCGATCCTCCCCGCCGACTACTGGCGCTGGTGGCTCCTCTCCCACGCGCCCGAGTCCTCCGACTCCGAGTTCACCTGGGAGAACTTCCAGGCCAGCGTGAACAAGGACCTCGCCGACGTCCTCGGCAACTTCGTCTCCCGCATCACCAAGTTCTGCCGCTCCAAGTTCGGCGAGACGATCCCAGAAGGCGGCCAATACGGCGAGCGCGAGCGCGCCCTCCTCGACGAATTGGACCAGCGGGTGCGCGCCTACGAGATGGCCCTCGACGCCATCGAGGTCCGCAAGGCCTCGCAGGAGCTCCGCGCCATCTGGGTCCTCGGCAACGAATACCTGCAATCCGCCGCGCCCTGGAGCACCTTCAAGGCCGACCCCGAGCAGGCCGCGATGCAGACCCGCCTCGGCCTCAACCTGATCCGCCTCTACGCGATCCTGTCCCGCCCCTTCATCCCCGACGCGAGCCAGCAGATGATGGATGCGCTTCACTCCACCGACTGGACCTGGCCCGACGACGTCGAGGCCACCCTCGCCGCGCTCCCCCCGGGCGCCCCTTTCACCGTCCCCGAGGTGACCTTCCGCAAGATCACCGACGAGGAGCGCGCCGACTGGCAGCAGCGCTTCGCCGGCATCCGCACCTGACCCCGCGCGGGGGGCGCCGCACCGGCGCCCCTCACCCCACCATCGCGCCCACCCGATCCATCCCCTCCTTCTCCGGCCGGATGTAGATCGACGACAGCTCCGGCATCTCCCCCCGCAGCCGCTCCTCCAGCGCCTCGATCAGCGCCTCGCCCTCCCCCATCGTCATCGCGTCCTCGAAGTCCACGCTCGCCGCGACGAAGACCCGGTCGGGCGCGGTGTGGATCGTGCGGACATGGTTCACCGCCGTTACCCGCGCCTCGGCCCGCAGCAGCGCCGCCACCCGCGCGATCACCGCCTCGTCGGCGGGCTCCCCGATCAGCAGGCCCTTGGCCTCGCGCGCGACCAGCGCCGCCACCACCGCGAGCACCCCGCCGATCAGGATCGACGCCGCCCCGTCGAGGCGCGGCTCCTCCAGCCGGTGGCTGAGCCAGATGCCGAGCGCCGCGATCGCGATCCCCGTCAGCGCCGCCGAATCCTCCAGGAGGACCACCACCGTCGAGGGGTCCTTGGAGCGCCGCACCGCCTGCCACCAACTCCGCCCGCCCCTGGTCCGGCCGAGGTTGCGGACCGCGATCGTCCAGGAGGCACCTTCGAACAGGAAGGCCAGCCCCAGCACCACGTAGGCGACCCTGGGGTCCGTCAGCTCCTCCGGCTCCCGGATGTGCTGCCAGCCCTCGTAGGCCGAGAGCCCCGCCCCCAGCCCGAAGATCAGGATCGCCACCACGAAGCTCCAGAAGTAGAGCTCCCGCCCGTAGCCGAAGGGATGCGAGCGGTCCGGCGGCCGCTCCGACCGGTGCTCGCCCCAGAGGAGGAGCAGCTCGTTGACGCTGTCCACCGCCGAGTGGATGCCCTCCGACAGCATCGAGGAGGAGCCGGTCATCCCGGCCGCGACGAACTTCGCCACGGCGATGGCCATGTTGGCCGCCAGCGCGCCGTAGATCACGATCCGGGACGAGCCGACCCGCGCCTCCGCCATCCGCCTCTCCTCTCGCCCCCGCCGCTCCCGGCCCGGTAGGGTATAGCGCCCGCCGGCGCGCGGCCCATGCGGAGCACGCTCCCCGAAGACCGCCAGGCGCCGGTTGCGCTTCGTCGCGCCTCCCGCCCGGAGCGACCTTTTCCCGTCTCCGCAGGGTGGGGTTCCGCCCCGCCAGGCAACCACTCGACGGGTGCGGCCGTCGATGGTGGGGATGGAACCCCATCCTGCGAATCACCCCCCGTGCCCTTTCCGCCACGCCCAAGCGCCGCGTCCGGGGGCCACGCAACGCCCGTTGCCGTGACGGATCGTTAACCTCTCTCCGGCATCCTGATTCGCAACCGCCCCCCTCTCCCGGATGCCGCCCCATGATCGCCTACACCGCCGCCGAACAGGCCCTCCTCGACGCCCCCCTGCCCAGCCCGCACCTGCCCAACCGCCTCGCCCAGTGCTACCGCGTCCGGCCCCGCCCCCAGGACCTCCCCTTCGGGCAGCGCCGCGTCGCCGACCCCCGGCGCGAGGCCGAGATCGCCCGATCCTTCATCCAGCGCCTCTCCCACGAGGAGGACGGCTACGTCTTCCCCGACCACCCCGAGCGCCCGCCGGTGCCCAGGCTCCTGCGCCGCATCTACCCCGAATACGCCGCCGAGGACGACGCCCGCGCCGCCTCACTCCGGCCGCGTGACCTCGTCGAGCCCGCGCATGGTGGTCCTGTCGGTGAGCAGCAGCGCCCAGGGCCGCAGCGCCGGGACATGGGCCCCGAAGACCACCAGGGCCGTGGTCACCGGCACGGCGAGCAGCGCCCCGGGGATGCCCCAGATCCAGCCCCAGACCGCCAGCGACACCAGCACCATGAGCGGCGAGAGCGCGACCGTGCGGCTCTGGAGCCGCGGCGTGACGAGGTTGCCCATGACCTGCTCGATCACCAGGATGCCCGCGCCCACGCCGACGGCGGGGCCGACCCCCTGCGTCAGCAGCGTGAAGGCCACGGGCAGCGTCCCTCCCACGAGCGATCCCAGCGTCGGGATGAAGTTCAGCAGGAAGATCATCGGCACCCAGACGATCCTAAGGTCCACGCCCCAGAAGGTCAGCCAGCCGAAGTAGAGCGTCGCGCTGATCGCCCCCAGCATGGCCTGCGACAGGACGTAGGCGCGCACCTTGCCGGAGACGACCTCGGCCGACTCGTTGAACCGCCATTCGGTGCGCGGCCGGGTGATGCTGCGCAGCTTCTCGCGCCAGTCGTCGCTCTCCGCGAGGATCAGGAGCGTGAAGAAGAACACCAGCACGAGCCCCGCCACGAGGCCCATCGCCCCGTTCAGGATCGCCGTCGCCGCCCCCGCCGCGGCGCCGGTGGCGCGGCTCCCCAGGCTCCGCAGCAGCTCCTCGGGCGAATCCGGCAGCAGGGTGCCGAGCCCTCCCTCCGTGCCGCCGCCCTCCGCCGCGCCCTGCCCGGCCCCCGCGACCGCTCCGGCCTCGGCGCCCTCGGCGACGGCGCTCCCGGTCCCGTCGTCCCCCTGCGCCTCCTGGCCCTGGAGGGTGTCGAGGATCGGCCCGGCCTGGCTCGCGAACTCGCCCACGACGCGCTGCGCCGCGAACCAGATGCCGCCGAAGAAGATCACCAGCACCAGGAGGAGCACGCCCATGGCCGCCACGAGGCCCAGCCACTTGAGGGGCTTCGGCATCCGCGCCCGCACCCAGTCCCGCACCGGCATGATAGCGAGCGAGATGAGCACCGCCGCCACCAGCGGCACGGTGATGGAGCCCGTGGCGCGCAGGGCCCAGCCCAGCAGGATCACCGCCACGACGATGAGGAGCCCGGTCCTGAGGTCCGGCACCGTCCCCGGGGCGGGCGCCTCGACCGGCGCCTGTGTCGTGCGGCCCGCGATGTCCTCCGGCGCCATGCCCACCCCCGTCCGCTGAGCCGTCGCGGCTCAACCGGCGGGGGCCGGGACGGTTCCGCCTCAGGGGATCGGTTCGATCACCGCGTCGGGCCGGGTGCAGTCGCGGCCTGCGTCCTCGCCGCAGGCCCGGGGCGTCAGGCCGTCGCGGTCGAGGCAGATGCGCACCTCCTGGAGGCGGTCGCCCTGGCAGGTCACCGTGACCCCGTCGCGGGTCAGGCCCGGGTTGCTGCGCAGGAACGCCTCCTCCACCGCCCGGGCCGGGACCTCCTCGGTCTCCCTGATCCGCGCGAAGCCGGGCGGGATCGCGACGCTCCCGTAGGCCTCCCGCGCGAGGTCGAAGTAGTCCTCGGGCGAGAGTCCCGAGCAGGTGCCGTGCACGTTCCACTCGTGCCAGGCGAGGCCGCCGGAGCCCATGATGTCCGCCATGGCCGCCGTCTCGCGGCGCGAGGGGTCCCTGAACTCGCCCCGGCAGTCCTCGGGCCAGCCCACCTCGTACTGCGGCCAGAGTCCGTGCAGGATCCAGCCGTAGCCGGCCCCCGGCTCGCACTGCGCGTCGCCCGGATCGCCCTCGGTGGCGCACCAGGTGGGCGACCACGAGAGCGACAGGACATAGTAGTCGAAGTCCCCCGCCTCCTGCGCGAGGGCCGGCGTGGCAAGGGTCAGGGCCAGGGCCAGGGCGGCGTGCATCGTGGCTTTCCTTCCGTGTCGCATCCGACTATATACCGGCCCGAGTTCCCCGACAGCGCGAACCGGCCTTCCCCTGGAAGGCGCCCCCTGGCGGGGCCCCGGGGGAGATATGACCAACGAGGTGTCTCGATGACCGACAAACCGCTCATGGCCCGCGCCACCGCCGTCTGGCTCGTGGACAACACGACGCTGAACTTCAAGCAGATCGGCGACTTCTGCGGCCTGCACGAGCTCGAGGTCCAGGGCATCGCCGACGGCGAGGTGGCGCAGGGCGTGAAGGGCTTCGACCCCATCGCCAACAACCAGCTCACCCAGGAGGAGATCCGCAAGGGCGAGGCCGACGCGGGCTACCGCCTGCGGCTCAAGTTCAACCCCGCCTCGGTGGGCGAGGAGAAGCGCCGCGGCCCCCGCTACACGCCTCTCTCCAAGCGCCAGGACCGCCCCGCCGCGATCTACTGGCTGGTCAAGTTCCACCCGGAGCTGTCGGACGGCCAGATCGCCAAGCTCGTCGGCACCACCAAGCCCACGATCCAGACCATCCGCGAGCGGACCCACTGGAACATCGGCAACATCGACCCGGTGGACCCGGTGGCGCTCGGCCTCTGCAAGCAGACCGAGCTGGACTCGGCGATCCAGAAGGCCAACGAGAAGAAGGCCCGCGAGGGCGGCGTCATGTCCGACGACGAGCGGCGCAAGCTCGTCTCGACGCAGGTCTCGCTTTCGATGGCGCCCGAGCCCCGGATGCCGGCGGCAATCTCGGGCCTCGAGACCTTCTCGCTCAACGACACCCGTGACCCGCGCGGCGAGGAGGAGGAGCACGACGAGGCGCTTCCGGACATCCGCGACGCGGACAGCTTCTTCAACCTGCCGGGCGATGACGACGAGGACGACGACTCCCGCCGCTGAGGAGCCTCCTCAGGTGCGCATCCCGACACGTGCGAAGCGGTTTCGGGATGCGCCTCAAAGCGCGCGGCGCGCCCGCAGCGCCGCTCCGATCGTCCCCTCGTCGAGGTAGTCGAGCTCGCCCCCACAGGCACGCCCTGGGCGAGCGTCGTCACCGTCACCCCCTTGAGGTGGTCGGCGATGTAATGGGCCGTCGTCTGGCCATCCACGGTGGCGCCGAGCGCGAGGATCACTTCCGAGACGCCCTCGTCCTTGACCCGATCGGCAAGCTTGGGGATGCGCAGCTCCTCCGGCCCGATGGAGTCGAGCGCCGACAGCGTCCCGCCGAGGACATGGTAGCGGCCCTTGAAGGCGCCGGTGCGCTCCATGGCCCAGAGGTCCTCGACGTCCTCGACCACGCAGATCTGGCCGTTCCGCCGCCGCTCGTCCTCGCAGATGGGGCAAAGGTCGTGCTGGCCGATGTTGCCGCAGTTCACGCATTCGCGGACCGTGGTCCCGACCTCGCGCATGGCATCGGCGAGCGGCAGGAGCAGCGTCCCGCGCTTCTTCACCAGATGGAGCACGGCACGGCGCGCGGAGCGGGGGCCGAGGCCCGGCAAGCGGGCCATCAGCGCGATCAGGCCCTCGATGTCGGCGGGGGCGTCGGCCATCAGAGACCGGGCATCATGCCCGGGGGCAGGCCCAGCCCCTCGGTGACCTTGCGCATCTCGTCGTTCATGCGCTCCGCCCCTTTCCCCTGCGCGTCCTTGACGGCAGCGAGGATCAGGTCCTCGACCATCTCGCGGTCCTCCTCGCGGAAGATCGAGGGGTCGATGGAGAGGGCCTTGAGGTCGCCCTTGGCGGTGGCCGTCACCTTGACGAGGCCGCCCCCGGCCTGGCCCTCGACGGTGATGGTGTCGAGGCTGGCCTGCATCTCGGCCACCTTGCCCTGCATCTCCTGGGCGGCCTTCATCATCCGGGCCATGTCGCCCAGGTTCCCGAGCCCCTTCAGCATCGCGCGTCCTTTCGGTTGATCCCTGGGGAGATATTCATGCGGCGCGAGGGGGGCAAGGGCGTCAGCCCTCCTCGAAGGGGTCCCACTCGTCCGGCACCTCGGGGAGCGCCTCGGCTTGCGCCGCCTGGGCCTTCTCCTCGCGGGACTGGACCTTGAGCTTCGCTCCGGGGAAGGCGCCGAGGGCGGCCTGCACGAGGGGATGAGAGAGGGCCTCGGCCTCCAGAGCGGAGGCTTGGGCGGCCTCGGCCTCGCGGATCGTGGGGGCACCGCCCTCGGCCACCACGGAGACGGCCCAGCGGGTGCCGGTCCAGGCCTGCAGGCGCTGGCCGAGGCGCTGGGGGAGGTCGGGCGCGGCCATGGGGGCCAGCTCGAACTCGATGCGGCCGGGCTGGTAGCGGGCGAGGCGGATGCCAGTCTCGACCGCCATCAGGAGGCCGATGTCGCGCTGGTCGCGGATGAGCTGCACCACGTCCTCGAAGCGCGCGAAGCGGTCGAGGGGGTGGGGCTGCGAGGCCGGCAGGGTGGCCGGGCCGCCCATCGGGAGACCGGAGACGGCGCGCGAGGCCTGCGGGACTGGTGCGCGAGGCGCGGCGGCCGGGGCCGAGGGGGCCATCGCGGCGCCGTTCGCACGACCGTTCTGCAGGGTTCGGACCAGTTCCTCCGGGCTCGGCAGGTCGGCCACATGGGTCAGCCGGATCACCGCCATCTCGGCGGCCATCATGGCGTTGGGGGCGACGGCCACCTCCTCCAGCGCCTTGAGGAGCATCTGCCAGAACCGCGCCAGGACCCGCATCGGGATCGCCTGCCCCATGGCTTGGCCACGTGCGCGTTCGTCGGGAGAGAGCGTCGGATCGTCGGCCGCACCGGGCGAGACCTTGAGGACCGAGACCCAGTGGGCGATCTCGGCGAGGTCGCGGAGCACCATCACCGGGTCGGCACCGTCGGCGTACTGGGCACCCAGCTCCTCCAAGGCCCCGGCGGCGTCGCCCTTCAGGATCAGGTCGAAGAGGTCGAGCACCCGCCCCCGGTCGGCGAGGCCCAGCATGGACCGGACCTGCTCGGCGGTGGCGACGCCTCCTCCGGCGATGGCCTGGTCGAGGAGCGAGGTCGCGTCGCGGGCCGACCCCTCGGCGGCGCGGGCGATCAGGGCCAGCGCGCCGTCCTCGATCTCCGCACCCTCGGCACTCGCGATCTTGCGGAGGAGGTTCATCATCACCTCCGGCTCGATGCGGCGGAGGTCGAAGCGCTGGCAGCGCGACAGAACCGTGACCGGGACCTTGCGGATCTCGGTGGTGGCGAAGATGAACTTCACGTGCTCGGGCGGCTCCTCCAGCGTCTTCAACAGGGCGTTGAAGGCGTTGGTGGAGAGCATGTGCACTTCGTCGATGATGTAGACCTTGTAGCGCGCCTCGGCGGCCCGGTAGCGGACCGAGTCGATGATCTCGCGGATGTCGCCCACGCCGGTGCGGGAGGCGGCGTCCATCTCCAGCACGTCGACGTGGCGGCCCTCGCTGATCGCGCGGCAATGCACGCAGACGCCGCAGGGATCGGTCGTCGGCCCGCCGGTGCCGTCCGGGCCGATGCAGTTGAGGCCCTTGGCGATGATGCGCGCGGTCGTGGTCTTCCCGGTGCCCCGGATGCCGGTCAGGATGAAGGCCTGCGCGATCCGTCCCGCCGCGAAGGCGTTCCGCAACGTGCGAACCATCGCCTCCTGCCCGACGAGGTCGGCGAAGGTCTCGGGCCGGTACTTGCGGGCGAGGACGCGGTAGGAGGTCTCGGGCGCGGGGTCGGGGATCAGGTCGGCGGGCAAGGACAGGCTCCGGGGAGGGAACGTCCCAACCTAGGCACTCCCCCCCGAAGGGGCAACGCTCACTTCTGCCGGGGCGGGGTCAGGCTCGCATCCGTGGGAGCGAGGTGCCCGGAGCGCCACGCCGCGACCGCCGAAAGGAGCGTACGGGCGGCGTTCCTCACCTCCTCCTGGATGGCGGTGTCGCGGTCCAGCGCGTCGTGGCTGGTGGCGTAGGGCTCCCAGTAGCCGATGTAGCGGTCCATCTCGGCCATGCCCCCGGCGGGGCGCAGCTCCATGAAGCGGAGCCAGTCCGAAAGCGCGCGGCGGACGCCGGTGGCGCCCTCCACGTCGCCATGGACCACGACCGAGAAGAGCCGGTCCTTCAGGTGCCGCGGATACGGCCAGCCGTCCAGCTCCAGCTTCTTCGCCTTGGCGGCGTCCTTGCCGTGGGTGGCGGAGGGGTCCGGGTTGCCGCCGTCGGCGCAGACCATCCGGTCGATCATCAGCTTGAGGGGCGAGCTCGCCTGATACCAGTGGACCGGCGAGACGATCAGGATGCCGTGGGCCGCGACCCACATGGGGAAGATCTCGTTCATCCAGTCCTGCGCCTGGCCGAGGCTGTAGTTCGGGTAGCAGGAGCAGGGCCAGTGGCAGAGCGCGGCGGCGGTGGAGAAGCACCCCTTGCAGGGGTGGATGTGCCGCCCGTATTCCGAGGCGAGGCGCGAGAGGTCGAGAACCTCGACCTCGGCCTTCGCCTCCACCAGCACCTCGCGGGCGACCTCCACGAGGCGCCAGCTCTTGGACATCTCGCCGGGGCAGGTGTGCTCGGAGCGGGTGGAGCCGTTGACGATCAGTATGCGCGACGGAAGCGACGCGTCCTCGTGCCGGGCCCGCGCCGCCTCGATGGCCTCCTTGGCGGCGATCCAGTCCACGGCGAGGTCGTAGTCGGGATCGGCGTAGCCGGGGCCTGCCTTGCGGGTGCGGGGGCTCTTGTTGCCGGCGTCGTATTCCTGCCACGCGGCCTCGGCGAGGCGGTCGAGCTCGGCCCCGAGGCCGTCGAAGGAGGGGCCCGGGAACTGGGCGCGGAACCGCGCGACGAAGGCCGCGCGGTCGATATGGGCGTCGGGCATCCCCTTGCGGGGCTTGGGCGCGAACATGAGGACCTCCGCTTCCGGGCCTGCGGGCACAAGCCGGAAGCGGAGCGGAGGGTTCCCTCAGGTGCCGGGGCCCCGCCGCTTCCATTGGGATCGCTCCATGCCCGCCCGGGTCGCCTTGGCCCAGGCGCGGGTGCGGGCGTGGCGCTCGTGCAGCGACTCGGTATGGAAGCGGTCCTCGCGCTCGAGCTTCTGGTAGCGGTGGAGCCGATCGGCCTCCAGGTCCCCCGCCGCGATGGCGGCCTGGACGGCGCAGCCGGGCTCGCCCTCATGCGCGCAGTCGCGGAAGCGGCAGCCTCGGGCCAGATCCTCGATGTCGGCGAAGACGGCCGAGATGCCCTCCGCCGCCTCCAGCATCCCCAGCTCGCGCATCCCGGGCGTGTCGATGAGGCAGCCGCCCGCCACGGTGGGCCGAAGGCTCCGGGCGGTGGTCGTGTGCCGCCCCTTGGCGTCGTCCTCGCGGATGCCCTGGGTGAGGGCCTCCGTCCCGGTGAGCCCGTTCTGGAGCGTGGTCTTGCCGACGCCGGAGGAGCCGACGAGGGCGAGGGTCTGCCCCGCCGCGACCCATGGGTGGAGGCGCGCCACCTCCTCCGGATCGAGCGCGTTCAGGGCCAGCGCCGTGACGAGCGGCGAGAGGCGGCGTGCCTCGCGCAGGTAGCGCTCGGGGTCCCCCGCCTGGTCGGCCTTGGTCAGGATCACGAGGGGGAGGCATCCGGCGCTCAGGGCCACCGCGAGGTAGCGCTCGAGCCGCGCCGCCGAGAAGTCGGCGTTGCAGGAGGTGACGATGCCCAGAGTGTCCACGTTCGCGGCGAGGAGCTGCCTCTCGGAGCTGTCGCCCGCGACCTTGCGGGAGAGCTCGGTCAATGGGTCGAGCCGCCGGACGGCGCGGGTGCCGTCGTGGAGCAGCCAGTCGCCCACCGCGAAGCGTCCCGTCCCCTCGGGGGCGAGAAGGCGGAGCCCGCCGGGCAGGACGGTCAGGTGGCTCCTCTGCACCTCGGCCACGCGGGCGGGCGAAAGGGGTTCGCCAGGGGTGACCTGGCGGGCGAAATGGGGGGTCCAGCCCAGGCTGGACAGATCGGTGTCGATCAAGATGAGGGTCCCGGAACGAAGGAAGGTTCACGCGGGAGGACCCGCGCGCGGCTTCGCATCGGGCAGCGGAGGCCTTTAGCGGCGTCCGGCCCGGAGGGTGACGGCAATCTCCATCTTCGCCCTCCCTGTTCCAGGGGTCCTACGGTGAGAGGCTGGACACGACCCAGACGGGTCTCGTTGCGGCTGCTTCCTTCCGGACCTGACCGGGTTGGCGAGGCGCCTGCCCGCGCCAACCTCTCGGGCCCGCATATAGGCCCGCCCGGCCCTTCACGCAAGGACGTTGCCAGGGACACCCCTGACAGGGCAGCATCGCAGCGAGCCATGGCCCGAGGAGCCCCATGCCCCGTCTCATCGAGATCGACTGGCCCGACCACGGGATGCCGGACCTGCCCCCTGCCCTTTCCCTCGCCGAGCTCGACGCGCGGCTCGACCTCGTGCGGGCCGGCATGGAGGCGCGGGGCTTCGGGACGCTCGTCGTCTATGGCGACCGGGAGCACGCGGCGAACCTCCACTGGCTCACCGGCTTCGACCCGCGCTTCGAGGAGGCGCTGCTGGTCGTCACGCCCGGCGCGGCGCAGCTCCTCGTGGGCAACGAGTGCCTGCCCTATGCCGATATCTCGCCCCTGGTGGCCGCAGGGCGGATCGCCGCGCATCTGGTGCCGTCGCTGTCGCTGATCTCGCAGCCGCGCCGGGGGATGCGGCTGCGCGAGGCCATCGAGCGGTTCGTCCCGATGGGCGGCCGGATCGGCGCGGCGGGGTGGAAGTACTGGGGGCCGGAGGAGGTGGACAACCCGGCCACCGCGCTCGACCTCCCCTCCGTGCTGGCGGACCTCCTGCGGACCCGGGGGCGCGTGGAGAACGCGGGCGAGATGTTCATGCACCCCGGCCACGGGCTGCGCTGCACCGTGGATGCCGCCGAGATCGCGCGGCTCGAGTTCGCGAACGCGGTGGCGGCTCGGGCCGTGCGGCGGATGGCCTTCGCGCTGCGCGAGGGAATGACCGACTTCGAGGCGGTGGAGGAGGCGCGCCTCCCCGGGCTGCCGCTCTCCTGCCACGTCACCTTCGCCACCGGCGCCCGCGCCCATCAGGGGATGTCGAGCCCGACGGGGGAGGTGCTGCGGCGGGGGTCGCCGGCCAGCTTCAACGTCGCGCCGCAGGGCGCCAACATCTGCCGGGCGGGCTGGGTCGCCACGAGCGAGGCCGACCTGCCGGAGGGGGCGCGGGACACGCTGGGCGCCTTCGTGGGACCCTACTTCGAGGCCATGTCGGACTGGTGCGGCCTCATGCGGCCGGGCGTCGGCGGCGGGCAGGTCTGGGAGCACATGATGAACCGCCTGCCCCCGGACCTCTTCGGCGTGACGCTGAACCCGGGGCACCTGATCGGGATGGACGAGTGGATATCCTCCCCCGTCTTCCGCGACTCCGACCTTCCGCTGAGGTCGGGTATGGCGATGCAGATGGACGTGATCCCGGGGCATCCCGTTCACGCCACCACCCGGCTCGAGGACGGCTACGTGATCGCCGACGAGGCGCTGCGCGCCGACCTCGCCGCGCGGTTCCCGGAGGTCGCCGGTCGCTGCGAGGCGCGGGCGGGGTTCATGCGCGGGACGCTCGGCATGGACGTGCCGGAGACCCTGCTGCCGCTCGCCGACACCTGCGGGATCCTGGCGCCGTTCCTGCTGGCGCCCCGCCGGGTGCTGACGCTCGGCTGAGAGGCGAGGCGCCCCACGCGCCAGGCACGTGTTTCGCCTCCCTGATCGGGCTTCGTCTCGCGCCGGCCGGGACGGGGTGTCGAGGACCATGACCAGAGCGCCAGGGAGCGCGGGTGCGGGATCGCAGGCTACGGGGGCGACCTCGTGCCGTCGAGCGGAGCTCCTCCCCTCAGGGCCCCTGAGCCCCGCCCTGGTCGCCGCCAGTGGCGACGGCCTGCTCGGACGGGTGCAGCAGGAAGGTGATGTCGGAGATGTGCGAGTTGCCCAGCTCGGCCCCGACCCCGGCCGAGACGTCCTTGGCGCCTTCCGCGACGTGGAGGACGACCAGAACCGCCAGCCCGATCATGGCGCCGGCCAGGGCGACCCAATCTATGGCCACGCCGCCGTCCTCGTCCCTCAGGAGCCGCGCAAGACACGCGCCGAACATGATCCGCCCTTTTGGCCGCCGAACCGTTTTGAGGCAGCCTCTCGGGCACGAATGTGTCAGCACATGGGCATTCGGGGCCGGAGCCGGCGGATCGGCAAGGACCCGCCGCCGCTCGCAGCGGCTCTGGGCCCCGAGGCGGCCGTCCCGTTCGCTTGCCGTAGGGTCCGCTTGGGCCTGGCCGGCGACGGGCCTCCGACGTCATACCGGCAGGGCCGTCGTCTGGCGCACGGTGCGGAGCGCGAAGCTCGACTGGATCTGCGCAACGCCGGGGATGGTGGCGAGGCTCCGGCGGTGGATTCGGGCGAAATCCTCGGTGTCGAGCGCCGCCACCTTGAGGAGGTAGTCGGCCGAGCCCGACATGAGGTGGCATTCCAGCACCTCCGGGATGCGGGCGACCGCCTTCTCGAACGAGTCGAGCACCTCGTCCGCCTGGCCCTGGAGCGTGACCTCCACGAAGACCGTCGTCGTCCGGCCGAGTTTGCGGGGGTCGAGCAGCGCCACGTAGCCTGCGATGTAGCCGTCCTCCTCCAGCCGCTGGACGCGCCTGTGGCTGGCAGAGGGCGAGAGGCCCACCCGCTCCGAGAGGTCCTGGTTCGAGAGTCGACCCTGCTTCTGGAGGGTCTCGAGGATGCGGCGGTCTATGGCGTCGAGCTTGGCGGCAGAGGAAGAGGACACAAGAATCTCCGGAAAACGGGCCCTTGAAGCGGATTTTCTGTATCGTGGGGCTACTTAGCAAGGCGATCTTGCCACCCGCTTGCATCAAAACGGCGCGAGGATCGCGGCAAAGGGAGGATACATCATGCGCATCGGCTGCCCCAAGGAGATCAAGCCCCAGGAGTTCCGGGTGGGCCTCACGCCCCATGCGGCGCGTGAGGCCATGTCGCGCGGCCACGAGGTCGTCGTCGAGGCGGGCGCCGGGCTGGGCGCGGGCTTCTCGGACGCGGACTACGTGGCACATGGGGCGCGCATCGCGGACACCGCCGAGGAGGTCTTCGCGACTGCCGACCTGATCGTGAAGGTCAAGGAGCCGCAGGCCGCCGAGCGCAAGCGCCTGCGCGAGGGTCAGGTGCTGTTCACCTACCTCCACCTCGCGCCCGACCCGGAGCAGGCCAAGGACCTCATGGAATCGGGGGCAACCTGCGTCGCCTACGAGACTGTTACGGACGCGCGGGGCGGGCTGCCGCTGCTCGCGCCCATGTCCGAGGTTGCCGGCCGGCTCGCGCCGCAGGTGGGCGCCTGGACGCTGCAGAAGGCCAATGGCGGGCGCGGGGTGCTGCTGGGCGGCGTGCCCGGCGTGCGGCCGGCGCGGGTCGTCATCATCGGCGGTGGCGTGGTCGGCACGGCCGCGGCCCGCGTCGCGGTCGGCATGGGGGCCAACGTCACCGTGCTCGACCGCTCGCTGCCGCGGCTCAGCTATCTCGACGACATCTTCATGGGCAAGCTCACCACCCAGTTCTCCAGCGAGGGGGCCATCGCCGAGCTGCTGCCGACGGCGGACCTCGTGATCGGCGCGGTGCTGATCCCCGGGGCGGCGGCGCCCAAGCTCGTGAGCCGCGCGCAACTCGGCCAGATGCTCCCCGGCGCGGCGCTGGTGGACGTGGCCATCGACCAGGGCGGCTGCTTCGAGACCTCGCGGGCGACCACCCACCAGGACCCGATCTACGAGGTGGACGGGATCATGCACTACTGCGTGGCCAACATGCCGGGCGCGGTGGCGCGGACCTCCACCCAGGCGCTGGGCAACGCCACCCTGCCCTTCCTCCTCGCGCTCGCGGACAAGGGCTGGAAGCGGGCGCTGGCCGAGGACGCGCACCTGAAGAACGGGCTCAACGTCCATGCCGGGCGCATCGCCCATCCGGCGGTGGCCGAGGCGCTGGGGCTGCCGCTCCTCCAGCCCGAGACGGCGCTGGCCGCCTGAGGACGCCCAGGCGGCCCCTCCCCGTCGCAGGGGAGGACGGCGTGGGGCGCAATGACGGGCAAGGTCGGCAAGGCAGGCAGGCTCCGGGTTGATTCGCCCCGAGTCTGCCAGTCGCCGGTTAACGGTTTCCTACACGAACGCGCGGTGCGAATTCTCCCGCGCAACGCCCTGCGCGCCACAGGGCGGGTGATTCGCTCATTCGGCCGGCATCGTGGGCGAGGCCGCGTTCGCGGGCGGCACGTTGGAGTTGCCGGAGGCGAGGATGTTGCGGATGTCGGTCAGCAGCTCCTCCTGCGTCGGGCCCTTGGGCGCCGAGGGGACCTCCTCGCCCTTGCGCATCGCGCGGTCCTTGATGCTGTTCACGGCCTTGACCAGCAGGAACACCACGAAGGCGATGATGAGGAAGTTGATGATCGCCGTGATGAAGGAGCCGTAGGCGAAGACCGCTGCGCCCGAGTCCTTGGCCGTCTGCAGGCCCGCCCCTTCGGGCACGGTGCCGGACATGACGTAGTAGAGGTTGGAGAAGTCCACCCCGCCGATGATGAGCCCGATGATCGGGTTGATGATGTCGGCCACGAGGCTGTTGACGATGGCGGTGAAGGCCGCGCCGATGATGATCCCCACGGCGAGGTCCATCACGTTGCCCTTGGCGATGAAGTCGCGGAACTCTTTGATCATGTGCCTCTCCTCTTGACGCTCACGTCAAGCGGACAGTGCAAGGCTGCTGTTCGATTTTCCACAGTTTTCTACCGGCACGGGTAGGATTAGCTCCGCTCCGACGACGATGACGCATGAAGGAGCGCCGCGATGGCCGACCTGTCCGCCTTCCCGATCACGGCCAAGTGGCCGGTGGAGGACCCCACCAAGATCCAGCTCTTCTCCTATCCCACGCCGAACGGGCAGAAGGTCTCGTGCCTCCTGGAGGAGACGGGCCTGCCCTACGAGGCGCACCGGGTGACGCTGGAGGACGCGAACGTCCGCTCGCCCGAGTTCCTGTCGCTCAACCCCAACAACAAGATCCCCGCGATCATCGACCCCGACGGGCCGGGGGGCGAGCCCATCGGCCTCTTCGAGAGCGGGGCGATCCTGATCTACCTCGCCGAGAAATCCGGGAAGTTCCTCGGGCGGACGCCGGCCGAGCGTTACAAGGTCATCCAGTGGGTGATGTTCCAGATGGGCGGCGTGGGGCCGATGTTCGGGCAGATGGGCTTCTTCGTGCGCTACGCGGGCCGCGCGATCGAGGATCCCCGCCCCCGCGACCGCTACGTGAACGAGGCGAAGCGGCTGCTGAACGTGCTGGAGGGGCAGCTCGAGGGGAAGGAGTGGATCGCGGGCGACTACTCCATCGCCGACATGGCGATCTGCCCCTGGCTGAACGGGATCGACGGCTATGGGGCGAAGGGGCTGGTCGACTGGGACGGGCTGAGGAACGTGCCGGCCTACCTGGACCGGTTCAACGCCCGGCCGGCGGCGCAGGCGGCGAGGAACATCCCGCCGAGGTGAGGCACCGTAGGGCGGGCTTCGGCCCGCCACGCGACCTCGGCCATGGCGCGCACATGGATGGCGGAGCGTGGCGGGCCGAAGCCCGCCCTACGCCCTTTCCATCCCGATGCGATAGCGCCCTATGTCCGCAGAGTCGCCCCCGTGGCCTTCGACACCTTGTCGATGACCTTGGCGCTGATGGCCTCGATCTCCTTCTCGGTCAGCGTCGCCTCGCGGGGCTGGAGGCGGACTGTGAGGGCGAGGGACTTCTTGCCCTCGGGCAGGCTGCCGCCCTGGAAGGCGTCGAAGACGCGGACCTCGGAGATCAGCGCCTTGTCGGCCCCCTGCGCGGCCTGGACGAGGGCCTGCGCCTCGACGCCGGCGTCCACCACGAAGGCGAAGTCGCGCTCGACCGCCTGGAGGTCGCTGGCCTCGAGCCTCGGGCGGGTGCGCCCGGTCGCGCGCGGCAGCGGCACCGCGTCGGGCCAGAGGGTGAAGGCCACGGCAGGGCCCTTCACGTCCATCGCCTTGAGGACGCGGGGGTGCAGCTCGCCGAACTCGGCCAGCACCGTCTTGGGGCCGAGCGTGACGACGCCGTGCCGCCCGGGATGCCACCACGGGGCGCCGTCGCGGCGCATCTGGAGCTTCTGGGGCGCGCCGAGGGTGGAAAGCAGCGCCTCGAGGTCGGCCTTGGCGTCGAAGACGTCGTAGGGCCGGGCGGGGCCATGGACGCCCTTGGACTGCGCGCGGCCGACGAGGAGGCCCGCGACCTCGGTCCGCTGCTCGCCGGGCTCGCCGCCCGAGAAGGTCTCGCTGGCCTCGAAGAGGGCGAGGTCGGCGAAGCCGCGCGCCTGGTTCCTCGCGGCGGCCTTGAGGAGGCCGGGGAGGAGCGAGGGACGCAGGTCGCTCAGGTCCGAGGCGATGGGGTTGCCGATCCGGCGCGCCTCGTCCCCGCCGCCGAAGAGCCGGGCCGAGGCCCCGTCGATGAAGGCGTAGGTGACGAGCTCGTTGTAGCCGAGCGCCGCCGCCATGCGGCGCGCGGCGCCGAGGCGGACCTGGGCGGGGGTGAGGACGGCCTGCGGGACGGCCGGACCCTTGGAGGGGAGCGGCTGGCCCTGGAGCCGGGTCAGCGAGGCGACGCGGGCGACCTCCTCGACGATGTCGGCGTCGCCGCGCACGTCGGGGCGCCAGGAGGGGACCCAGGCCTCGTTGCCCTCCACCCGGAAGCTAAGGGCTTCGAGAATGCGGCGCTGCTCCTCCTCGGGAAGGTCCATGCCGACGAGGGTCCTCAGGCGCGTGGGGTCGAAGCGGTAGGCGCGGGCCGTGTCGGGGACCGCGCCCGCCACGTTGCGATGGCTGGCCTCGCCCCCGGCCTCGCGCAGGATCATCGCCACGGCGCGGTCGAGGCCCTCCTCGGCAAAGGCGGGGTCCACGCCGCGCTCGAAGCGGTAGCGGGCGTCGGAGGTGATCTTCTGGGCGCGGCCCGTGGCGGCGACGCGGATCGGGTCCCAGAGGGCGGATTCGACGAGGACGTTGACCGTCTCCTCGGTCACGCCGGTCTCCTCGCCGCCCATGATGCCGGCGAGGCTCTGCGGGCCGTGGCCGTCGGCGATGACTATCTGGCCAGCGGAAAGCGCGTAGGTCTTGCCGTCGAGCGCAACCAGCGTCTCGCCGTCCTTCGCGGGGCGCACGGTCAGGCCGCCCGCCAGCTTGTCCGCGTCGAAGACGTGGAGCGGGCGGTTCAGGTCGAAGGTGAAGAAGTTGGTGACGTCCACGAGGAAGCTGATCGGACGCAGGCCGATGGCGCGGAGCCTCGCCTGCAGCCACTCGGGCGAGGGGCCGTTCCGGACGCCCCGGATCAGGCGCGTCGCGAAGAGCGGGCAGCCGCCGTCGAGCGCGGGGTCGAGGGTCACGGTCACCGGGCTGTCAAAGGTCCCCTGGACCGAGACCTCGGGCAGCGGCTTCAGCGTCCCGAGCCCCCGCGCGGCGAGGTCGCGCGCAATGCCGCGAAGCCCCAGCGCGTCGGGGCGGTTGGGGGTGATCTTGATCTCGATCACCGGGTCCACGCGGGCGGGGTCGTTCGCGCCCAGCCAGTCCGCGAAGCTCTCGCCCACCTCGCCCGAGGGAAGCTCGATGATGCCGTCGTGCTCCTCGGAGAGCTGGAGCTCGCGCTCGGAGGCCATCATGCCGAAGCTCTCGACGCCCCGGATCTTGCCCACGCCGATGGTCGTGTCGATGCCGGGGACGTAGACGCCGGGCTTGGCGAGGACGACCATGATCCCGGTCCGGGCGTTGGGCGCGCCGCAGACGATCTGCTTCTCGCCGTCGTCGGTCAGGACCCGGCAGACGCGGAGCTTGTCGGCGTTGGGGTGCTGCTGGGCGTCCAGCACCTTGGCGATGGTGAAGGGGCGCAGGGCGGCGGCGGGGTCGTGCAGGTCCTCCACCTCGAGGCCGAGGTCGGTCAGGGCCTCGGCGATCTCCGGCACGGAGGCCGTGGTGTCGAGGTGGTCGCGGAGCCAGGACAGGGTGAGCTTCATGGAGAGGACTTTCGAACGGTCGAAGTCCTTTATGCGCCGCAAGGGTCGAGGACAAGTTCGTGGTCCGTCGGGCGAGGCGACGCCCCGGTCAGACGGACGGCGGACGGCGCGTGGACGGCATCAGGCAGCCCAGCAGGAGCGCGAGGTAGCCCAGGCAGGTCACTGCGGTGCGGATCAGGTGGAGCGTCCACCAGCGGTCGCGCAGGGCCTCCCATCCCGGCGGGGGCGCGTCGGGGCTCCAGCCCATGACGACCGCGTTGATCGGCTGGTTGCCGAAGCGCGTGACCAGGGCCGCGACGACGAAGAGGCCGACCGCCGCGAGGAGCCAGGCCCTGCGGCCACCTCTCTCCATCAGCGCGAGGATGAGCGTCGCCAGGATGGCGACGGCCCCCACGACCGGGAAGAGCACGTTCATGCCCCGGATCGCGTCCTGCTGCATCTCCACGAAGGTGCCGGGGCTCAGGCCCTGGGGCGGGTAGCCGCGCCAGACGGCGAAGGTTCCGCCCGCGACGATGCCGGCCGCCGAGAGGGCGACGACCTTGACGACGAGCGCGAGGGCTTCGTTGCGGCCCGACACCGATGAGGGGATGGGATCGAGGACGTGGGCCATGGCGGGCACCTCCCGATGGACGGAAGGATACCACATCGGGGGCCCTGGAACAACGCGGAGGGACGGTCAGTCCGCCTGCGGATCGCCCTGCGCCAGCTTGAGATAGCGGCCGAGCAGGATCGTCGCCGGGTAGAGCACCTCCTCCTCGGTCCGGGCGTGGAGCACCAGCGCCTCGGCGAAGGCGACGGTGTCGTCGTGGCCCTCGTCACGCGCGGCCGTGGTGAGGTCGCGCAGGGCTGCGACGATCTCCCGGTGCTCGGCCAGCATCCTGGGCAGCTCGGCCTCGAGCCGGTCCGCCATGCCGATGGCCTTGGCGGTGTCCTCGGGCGGGACGTCGCCCCGAAGCAGGGCGGACAGGAGGCCCAGCGGCGGGAGGGCATAGTCCTCCTCGCTGTGGAAATGGGCGTGGAGGCGCTGCGCCACGACGCGCGCGGCCTCTCCCGTGCGGCCACCCTGGGTGATGGCCCGGGAGAGGTCCTGGTGCAGGTGGTCGTGCTCGACCTTCAGGGGTTGCGGGATGGTGAAGCTCATGGGGTCCTCCATGTCGCGGGGGCCGGCCACGCGGGCCGCCCTGCGGGGAAGGATGGGGGAGAAGCGCGGGGGCGACGTTGATCCGCGTCAAACGGGGGCCGCGCGGGGGTCACCTACCCCATAGCCTCTCGACCCGCGCCGCGAGGTCCTCGGGGTCGCCGTCGAGGTGGAGGGTCTTGAGGCGCGCCGTATCGCCGGCGACGAGGGCGACGGCGGACTTCGGCAGGCCGAGGGCCTTCGCGACAAGGACGATCACGGCGGCATTGGCCTTGCCGTTCTCGGGCACGGCGCGGACGCGGAGACGGAGGACGGCGGTGCCATCGGCCAGCGTCTCGGGCCCCTCGATGGCGGTGCGAGGCTCGCGTTCGGGGTGATGCGGAGGCGGAGGCGCAGGCCGGTGGGGTGGAGGTGAAGGGGGCATGACGTCGGGTGGGGTTTCAGCCCACCAATGCCACTGTTGCGTGGTGGGGTGGAAGCCCACCCCACGACGTTGCGGATGTAGGGTGGGTGAAACCCACCCGGCCACGGTTCGTCCGGCGACCGGCCCCGGAGGCGCGCAAGGGCGGGTGGAAACGCGTGGGTCTCACCCACCCTGCGGCTATTTCAGCTCGCGCCAGCTTTGCTCGTGGAGCTCCACGTCGAACTTTCGGGCGGCGGCCTGGATGCGCTTCCAGGCCTCGTCGCGCTCGGCGTCGGTGACGCCCTCGACCTGATTGAAGCGCTGGACGGCGGCGCGGACGTGGTTCGCGTCCTCGATCGGCTCCTTGCGCTGCTTGGGGAAGGCGAACTCGCGGGCGGGGAGAGCGTCGCGTTCCTCGGCGGAGAGATGGGCCATGGGGGGTCCTCCGGGGGTGTGGGGGAGGAACGCGGTGAGGTGGGGGGTGGTTCGGAGGCGTGTAGGGTAGTAGTTCGCCGCGCGACACAAAGGTCTGACGACCATCGGCTCTAGCCGACAGATGAACTCACCCGCGAGTGGGCGGGATAACTCGTCTTATAGCTTACTAGAAATATCGTCGACAGGAGGCGCGCCCGCCTTCCTCGACAACTTTCGCGGCATTCGAAATGCGGACATTGCAAGGATGTCGCGACGCATTTCCATGACCATGTCATTATATGAGCGAGTTGCATCTTGGTAGGCGGGGTGCAAAGGAGGGCTATCAGGTGTAAGCACAGCCGATGCGTTAGTGAGCGCGTCAAAGTACCTGGCGCAAGCTGCGAGAACCTTGGGGTCTGCGTAGAGGCTCAACATACCCCCGGCGCGCGCCAAAGTATTATTCAGCACTCGGTTATCAGAGGCCGAATGAGGATCGTAGGCCAAAGTAGCGGTCGGGCAAATTTCTAGAAACTTCTCGTATGCCGCCTTCTTCTGCTCAATGACCTTCTCAGTTTGGGAATAGACTTTTCCCAATAGAAAGGAGACTGCAGAAATGAAGATACCTAACGCCCAGAACATAACCGCGACTCACACCCCCCCGCCAGCGTCGGCACCTCCAGCGCCCCGAAGCCGTAGTGTCTCAACCACCGCAGGTCGCTCTCGAAGAACGCCCGCAAATCCGGAATCCCGTATTTCAGCATCGCCAGCCGGTCGATGCCCATGCCGAAGGCGAAGCCCTGCCATTCCGCCGGGTCGATGCCGCCGGACTCGAGGACCTTGGGATGGACCATGCCGCTCCCCAGGATCTCCAGCCAGGAGTCGCCCTCACCGAGCTTGAGCGTGCCGCACTGCCAGGAGCAGCGGACGTCCACCTCGGCGGAGGGCTCCGTGAAGGGGAAGTGCGAGGCGCGGAAGCGGAGGTCGACGGAGGGCACCTCGAAGAAGGCCTTGAGGAACTCCTCAAGGGTCCACTTGAGGTTCGCCATGGTGATGTCGCGGTCGATGGCCAGCCCCTCGACCTGGTGGAACATCGGCGAATGCGTCTGGTCGTAGTCGGCGCGGAAGACGCGGCCCGGCGCGATGACCCGGAGCGGCGCACCCTTGGACAGCATCGACCGGATCTGCACGGGCGAGGTGTGGGTGCGCAGGACGTGGGGCGCGCGGTTGTCGCCCTCGGCACGGGCCATGTAGAAGGTGTCGTGCTCCTGCCGCGCAGGATGCTCGGGCGCGATGTTGAGCGCGTCGAAGTTGTGCCAGTCGTCCTCGACCTGCGGCCCTTCGGCCACCGCGTAGCCCAGGACGGCGAAGATCTGGGTGATCTCCTCGGTCACCTGCGAGATGGGGTGGATCGTGCCCATGCGGCGCGGGCGACGGGGAGCGTGACGTCCAGCCACTCGGCCCGGAGGCGCTCATCGAGCGCGGCGTCCTGGAGCGCGGCCTTGCGCGCGGCGACGGCGGCGGCGACCTCGTCGCGGATGGCGTTAAGGGTCGGGGCGACCGTCATGCGCTCCTCCGGCGACATTCCGCCGAGTTCCCGCATCCGTAGCGCGATCTCGCCCTTCTTCCCCAAGGCGGCGAGGCGCACCTCCTCGAGCTGGGCCTCGGAGGCCGCAGAGCCCACGGCATTCAAGTACTTGTCGCGCAGATCGTCCATCGTTCGTCACCCCCAAGGCATCGCGCCCGGTTAGCGCCGGCGGCCGCGTCACGCAAGCGGGATGGGCGCGGACGGAACAGCCGCGACAGCTTGGGGTTGAATTGTTGAAGTGCAACGTTAATGTCGATTGGGTAAGTCGTGATTTAGAGCCGCCCTGGGGCCATGAAGGGCGAGGAGATCGAGATGCCGATGGGACATCTTATGCTGGGCCTTCTGGGCGGGATCGTCGCCTTCGCGCTCGCGCTGGTCGCGGGGCTGTCGCTCGGGATGGCGCTTCTGCTCTATGTCGGGGCGGGCAACCTGGGGTTGATGCTCAGCGTCGCCCTGCAGTTCCTGGCCGATGGGGCCCGGCGGCCGCCTCGGCGTCCGGCGCCGGCCGTCCAGCCGACGCGACGGCTGCGGCCCATCCCCGTGTCCCACTGAAACGACGACGGGCGCCGGAGGTCCGGCGCCCGCGTCGGGTTCGTCATCCGGGTCCGATCAGGCGGCCGGCAGCGCGGCGCGGGCCTTGTCGGCGATGGCGTTGAAGGCCTCGGGCTCATGGACGGCGAGGTCGGCGAGAACCTTCCGGTCGACCTCGATGCCGGCCAGCGACAGGCCGTTGATGAAGCGCGAATAGGTCAGCGCGGGGTCGAAGGCGCGGACAGCGGCGTTGATCCGCTGGATCCACAGCGCGCGGAAGTCGCGCTTGCGGGCGCGGCGGTCGCGGGTCGCATACTGATTGGCCTTGTCGACGGCCTGCTTGGCGACCTTGAAGGTCCGGCTGCGATGGTCGTAGTAGCCCTTCGCGGCGTCGAGGATCTTTTTGTGACGACGGTGCGTGACGACACCACCCTTGGTGCGGGACATCTCTCAGGCTCCTCTCAGCGGGCGTAGGGCATGTACTTGCGGACGATGTTCGCATCGGCGTCCGAGAGGATCGTCGTCCCCCGGGCCTGACGGATGAACTTGGTCGTCCGCTTGATCATGCCGTGACGCTTGCCGGTCTGGCCGGCGACGATGAGGCCGGAGGCCGTCACCTTGAAGCGCTTCTTGGCGCTCGACTTGGTCTTCATCTTGGGCATTCTTCGCTCCTTGGGCGTTCAAGCGCGGGCGAGGCGATGCCACTCGGCCAGCCCGCGCGGGGATAGAGCGCGCCCCTTAGCCGGGCGCGGCGGGAAGGGCAAGCCCCTTACTCGGGCTCGCCTTCGTAGACCAGCCGCTCCTGGCAGGGGGCGACGCGCAGGATGTTGGTGGAGCCGGGCGTGTTGAAGGGCACGCCGGCGGTGACGACGATGCGGTCGGTCTCGGCGGCGAAGCCCTGCTCCACGGCGACGTGGATGGCGGCGAGCACCGCCTTCTTGAAGCGGTCCACCGGGGCCACGATGGCGCAGTTGGTGCCCCAGGTCAGGCAGAGCCGCCGCGCCGTCGATTCGAGCGAGGTCAGCGCGATGATCGGGACGCGGGGCCGCTCGCGCGCGACGAGGAGCGCGGTGGTCCCGGATTCGGAGAAGCAGGCGATGGCCTTGACGTCGGTGGCCTCGGCGATCTCGCGGGCGGCGGCGACGATGCCGTCGGCCACGGTCTTACGCGAGACGGTGCGCGAGGCCTCGATGATCTGGACATAGGTCGGGTCGGTCTCGACCGAGCCGGCGACCGCCTCCATCGTGCGGACGGCCTCGATCGGGTACCTGCCGCTGGCCGATTCGGCCGAGAGCATGATCGCGTCCGAGCCCTCGTAGATGGCGTGGGCCACGTCCGAGACCTCGGCGCGGGTCGGCACCGGGCTCTCGACCATCGATTCGAGCATCTGCGTCGCCACGATCACCGGCTTGGCCGCGGCGCGGCATTTACGGATCAGGCGCTTCTGGATCGGCGGCACGGCCTGCACCGGCAGCTCCACCCCCAGGTCGCCGCGCGCGACCATGATGCCGTCCGAGACCGCGAGGATGCCGTCGAAGGCGTCCACGGCGGCGGGCTTCTCGATCTTGGAGAGGATCGCGGCGCGGCCCTTGGCGAGCTTGCGGGCCTCCTCCACGTCCGCCGCGCGCTGCACGAAGGAGAGCGCCAGCCAGTCCACGCCGAGTTCGCAGACGAATTCGAGGTCCTTGCGGTCCTTCTCCGACAGGGCAGCGAGGGGGAGCACCACGTCGGGCACGTTCACGCCCTTGCGGTTCGAGATGGTGCCGCCGACCGTGACGGTGCAGTTGGCGTGGTCGGGGCCGCAGTCCTGGACCTTGAGGCGGATCTTGCCGTCGTTGACGAGGAGGCTCGCCCCCGGGCGGAGCGCGTCGAAGATCTCCTTGTGGGGAAGCTGGACGCGCTTGGCGTCGCCCGGCGCGGGGTCGAGGTCGAGCCGGAAGGGCTGCCCCTCCTCGAGGTCGAAGGCCCCCTCGCCGCCGAAGACGCCGACGCGGAGCTTGGGGCCCTGGAGGTCGGCCAGGATGCCGATGGGCGAGCCCAGCTCGGCCTCGACCTCGCGGATGAAGCGGTGGCGGGCGGCCACGTCCTCGTGGGAGCCGTGGCTCATGTTGAGGCGGAACACGTCGGCCCCGGCCTCGTGGAGCGCGCGGATCATCTCCTTGCTGGAGGAGGCCGGGCCCAGCGTGGCCACGATCTTGACGTTGCGGTGCCGTCTCATGCGGATCTCCTTCGGGCTCGGCCGCGTTAGCGCTAACGGGGCGCCTCCGTTCGCGGCGGCTTATGGCCCCGTTTTCTTCGGGCGGCAACTGGCCTATGGGCGGAGCCATGACGCCGAGACCCGACTCCTTCGTGACCCACCCGGCCTACGAGGTCGCGGACCCCGACGCGCCGGGACCCTGGGTGGTGACCTGCGACCATGCCTCCAACGCCGTGCCGGACTGGCTGGGCGGGGACCTGGGCCTGCCGCCGGAGGACATGGCGCGGCACATCGCCTACGACGTGGGCGCGGCGGGGCTGGCGCGCGGGCTCGCACGCAGGCTGGGGAGCCCGGCGATCCTCGCGCGGTTCTCGCGGCTCGTGATCGACCCGAACCGGGGGAGGGACGACCCCGACGCTGGTGATGCGGCTCTACGACGGCTCGATCATCCCGGCGAACCGGCGCGTGGGCCCGGCCGAGGTCGGGGAGCGGGTGGAGCGGCTCTATCGGCCCTATCATGAGGCGATGGCGGGGCTGCTGGCCGGGCGGGACCATCCGGCGATGCTCGCCATCCACAGCTTCACGCGCCAGTTGCGCGGGCGCCCGCCTCGGCCCTGGCACGTCGCGGTGCTCCATTCGCATCTCGACAACCGGCTGGCGCTGGCTCTGCTCCGGCGGCTGCGCGCCGAGGGGGACCTATGCGTGGGGGACAACGAGCCCTACAACGGGCACCTGCCAGGCGACTCCATCGACCGGCACGCGCTGCGCCCCCAGAGGCCCAACGTGCTGGTGGAGGTCCGCAACGACCTCCTCGCCACGCCCGAGGCGCAGGAGCGCTGGGCCGAGCGGCTCGCGCCGCTCTTGCACGACTCGCTGGACGAGGTCAGGAGGACCGCCCATGGATGACCGGACCCGCACCGAGATCGAGGCCGCCGCCTTCCGCGCGCTCCGCGAGCACCTGCTGGAGGCGCGGCCCGAGGTGCAGAACATCGACCTGATGAACCTCGCGGGGTTCTGCCGCAACTGCCTGTCGCGCTGGATGCAGGAGGCGGCGGAGGAGCGGGGCGTCCCGCTCTCCAAGGACGAGGCGCGGGAGATGTTCTACGGGATGCCCTATCCGGAGTGGGTGGCGAGGAACCAGACCGAGGCCACGGCGGAGCAGAAAGCGGCCTTCGAGGTGGCCTATGCGCAGAACGTGGGGCCGCGCGAGGGCTGAGGTCACGGGTCGGGAAAGCTCCGTAGGGCGGGGTTCACCCCGCCACGCGGCCTCGGCAACCGGCGCGCCCGTGGACGGCTGTGGATGGCGGGGTGAACCCCGCCCTACGACCGAAGCCCACCCTAGATCGCGGCCTTGCGGCCTTCCTCGATGTAGAGCTCGCGCAGGCGCTGAGTGATCGGGCCGGGGCGGCCGGCGCCGATCCCCTGCCCGTCGATCTTGACCACCGGCGTCACGAAGGTCGTGGCCGAGGTGATGAAGGCCTCGTCGGCAGACTGGGCCTCCTCGATGGTGAATGGCCGCTCCTCGACCCGAAGCTGCGCCTCCTGCGCCAGCCGCAGGACGGCCGTGCGGGTGATGCCGGACAGGATCTCGGGCCCGAGCTGGCGGGTGACGAGGGTGTTGCCCGTGACGATGTAGGCGTTGTTCGAGGTGCCCTCGGTCACGACGCCCTCCTCCACCATCCAGGCGTCGTCGGCGCCCGCCGCCTTGGCCATCATCTTGCCCATCGACGGGTAGAGGAGCTGCGTGGTCTTGATATCCCGCCGCTTCCACCGCTGGTCGGGGATCGAGATGACGCTCATGCCGCGCGCCGCGAGGGGGCTGTCCACGAGCTGCGGCTTCTCCTGCGTGAAGAGGACCAGCGTCGGGGGCACGTCCGGATAGGCGAAGTCCCGGTCGGCCGCCCCGCGCGAGACCTGGAGGTAGACGAGCCCGTCGTGGATGCCGTTGCGCGCCACAAGCTCGCGGTGGATCGCCAGAAGCTCCTCGTCAGTGGCGGGCGAGGGCATCTCCAGTTCGGAGAGCGAGCGGCGGAGGCGGGCCGTGTGGCCCTCGAAGTCGATGAGCTTGCCGTCGAGGACGGAGGTCACCTCGTAGACGGCGTCGGCCATCAGGAAGCCGCGATCGAAGACGGAGACCTTGGCCTCCTCCTCCGGGACATAGGCGCCGTTGACGTAGACGATGCGGCTCATGCTCACCCCCACAGCTCCGCCTCGGGCGGATGGACCCCTGACCCGTCGTAAAGGAGCGGGCGGGCGCGGTCTTCGGCCAGAAGCAGGGGGCCGTCAAGGTCCGCGACCTCGGCCCCCTGGGCCACGAGCACCGCCGGCGCCATCGCGAGCGAGGTGCCGACCATGCAGCCGACCATGACCTGAAAGCCCATCCGCCGGGCCTCGTCGCGCAAGGCGAGGGCCTCGGTCAGGCCGCCGGTCTTGTCGAGCTTGACGTTCACCACGTCGTAGCGGCCCTTGAGCCGCGCGAGCGAGGCGCGGTCGTGGCAGCTCTCGTCGGCGCAGACGGGGGACGGGGCGGGGCATCCCGGCCAGCGCCTCGTCCTGCCCGGCGGGAAGAGGCTGCTCGACCAGATCGACGCCGAGGCGGAGGAGATGGGGCGCGAGGTCGGCGTAGACCTCGGGCGACCAGCCCTCGTTGGCGTCCACGATCAGGCGGGAGCGGGGGGCGCCGCGCCTGACGGCTTCGAGTCGCGGCATATCCGAGGGGGTGCCGAGCTTGATCTTGAGCAGCGGCCGGTGGGCGTGGAGGCGGGCCTGCGCCTCCATGGCCTCGGGCGTGTCGAGGGACAGGGTGAAGGCGGTGATGACCGGCCCCGGCGCGGGGAGGCCTGCGAGGTCCCAGACGCGCCGCCCCGCCCGCTTCGCCTCCCAATCCCAAAGCGCGCAGTCGGCGGCGTTACGGGCCGCGCCGGGCGGGAGAAGGCGCTGCAGGGCCTCGCGAGTCACGTCCCCGGGCAGCGCGGCGACGGCCTCGGCGACGCCCTCGACCGTCTCGCCGTAGCGGGCGTAGGGGACGCATTCGCCGCGCCCCGTCACGCCGTCGCGGGTCACGGTCGCCGTGACCACCCGCGCCTCGGTCTTGGAGCCCCGGCTGATGGTGAAGGCCTGAGCGAGGCGGAAGCTCTCGATCTGGGCGGAGAAGGTCATGCGATCCCCCGGTTGGCTGGCCGCCTCTTAGCGGGAGCCAGCGCGGCGGGCCAGAGCGTCAGGGCGTGCGGCGCACCACCCCGCCGTCCTCCTTGGTGAACTCGGCCATGGGGTGGTCGAGGAGGTCCAGCACCACCTCGGAGGGGCGGCAGAGGCGGGTGCCCTTGGGCGTTTCCACGATGGGCCTCTCGATAAGGATTGGATGGGCGAGCATGGCGTCGATCAGGATGTCGTCGCCCAGCCCCGACTCGTCGAGGCCGAGGTCGTCGTAGGGCGTGCCCTTCCGCCGCAGGAGGTCGCGCGGCGCGATCCCCATGGCGGCGATCAGCGCCACCAGCCGCTCGCGGCTCGGCGGATGATCGAGATACTCGACCACGACCGGCTCCTCCCCGCTCGCCCGGATCATGGCGAGCGTGTTGCGCGAGGTCCCGCAGGCAGGGTTGTGGTAGATCGTGACGGTCATGGCATGGCCCTCCGGCCCTGTGGCTATCACGGCCTTGCGCGGCCGGCGAGCGGGCGGGCCCCCTGCCCTTCCCCTCCGGCCTTCGCTAGACTGCGGCCCATGGACCTCGACCTCCTCCACGCGCGCGCGGCGCTCGACTGGCTGCTGGAGCTCGGCGCCGACGAGGCGATCGGGGAGGAGCCCGTGGACCGCTACGCGCTGGGCGAGGCGGCGCGGGCGCCGAAGGCCCCGGTCCCGCCGCCCATGGCCGCGCCCGTGGTCGCGCCACCCTCGGACCCGGTCGCCACTGCCCGGGCGCTCGCCGACGGCGCGCGGACGCTGCCCGAGCTCGCCGCCGCCATGGAGGGCTTCGACTGCGACCTGAAGCCTGGCGCGCGCCGCTTCGTCTTCGCGGACGGGACGCCGGGCGCGCCGCTCATGGTCGTGGGCGAGGCGCCGGGCCGGGACGAGGACATCGAGGGGCGGCCCTTCGTGGGCGTGGCGGGGCAGCTCCTCGACCGGATGCTCGCGGCCATCGGGCGCGACCGCAGGGACCCGGACCCCGCGCGCTCGGTCTACATCGCCAACGTCCTGCCCTGGCGCCCGCCCGGCAACCGCCGTCCGGAGCAGGCCGAGATCGACCGTTGGCGGCCGTTCCTGCGACGCCACATCGAGCTCGCCGCCCCGAAGGTCCTGCTCATCACCGGCAACTCGCCGGCCTTGGCGCTGCTCGGGCGCGGGGGCATCACGCAGATCCGGGGGACGTGGATGGAGGCCGTGGGCCGCCCCGCCCTGCCCTCCTTCCACCCGGGCTACCTCCTCCGCAACCCGCCCGCCAAGCGCGAGGCCTGGGCGGACCTCCTCGCGCTCAAGGCACGCCTCGCGGCATCCTGAAAGGCCCTCATGTCCCGCATCGACGAATCACGCCCCTTCCATCCGGTGCGCATCGCGCTCCTCACCGTGTCGGACACCCGGACGCCCGGCACCGACCGCTCGGGCGACACGCTGGCCGAGCGCATCGCCGAGGCGGGGCACGACCTCGCGGCGCGGGCGATCCTGCCGGACGAGCGGGCGCAGATCGCGGCGCAACTGCGGGACTGGATCGCGGACCCCGGCATCGACGTGGTCATCTCCACCGGCGGCACGGGCCTGACGGGCCGCGACGTGACGGTGGAGGCGCACCGGGACGTCTACGAGAAGGAGATCGAGGCCTTCGGGACGATCTTCGCCCTCGTCTCCTACGAGACCATCGGCACCAGCGCCGTGCAGAGCCGCGCGACCGGGGGCGTCGCGAACGGCACCTACCTCTTCGCGCTGCCAGGAAGCCCCGGCGCCTGCCGGGACGCCTGGGACCGCATCCTCAAGCTCCAGCTCGATTCGCGGCACAAGCCCTGCAACTTCGTGGAGATCATGCCGAGGCTGGGCGAAGGGCGGCCAAGCTAGGGCGGCCTCCGATCAGGCCATGGCCCGGGCGCTGCGGCCCGGACGTCGGACGCAGCTCCCCCTACCCCGCCGGGCGGCGACCCAGGGACGGGATCACCATGGCAGGGAAAGCCTAAGGAACCGTTAACGTCGCGAAGAGATCGCGACGGGAGCGACATCCGATCCGGTCGCGCCGATGCGTCCTGACGGGATTTCGCCCCGATCGGACGGCGCACGCCGCTGCCTCTCGCAGGCGCGCCTCAGCCCGCCTGGCACCCGTGGATGTCGACAGCCTTACCTTCGCCGAGAACGGTGATCCTGAGGTCCGAGCGGTCGAGCGCCAGGGGTCCGCCGTCGCGGGACTGGGCCTTGGCGGTGGCGACCAGGGTGTCGCCGGTCCGCTTCGAGGCGGGCTCGGAGACCCAGAGGTCGGGGTCGCCGGACTCGATGACCACGGCCTCGTCGGGGCCGAGCGGCGGCATGGCGAGGTGCACGGTCAGCGCCACGCCGTCCGAATCGGGCGCGACGGCGCAGGTGGCATGGGCGTCCGCCTCCTGCCCGGTCATCGGCTGGTCCACCAGCGCGGCCGCGATGGCGGGGTCGCGGCGGCCCTCCTCGGGCAGGTCGGCCGAGAAGCTCAGGCGCACCGGCATGCAGATCTCGTTGCAGACGCCGATCTCGACCTCCCCCGCGAGCCGCGCCGGCCCGCCGGTCAGCGCGAGGTCGATCGGGATCGTCACCGCGTCCTCGTAGCCGATGGA
Organism: Rubellimicrobium mesophilum DSM 19309; assembly: GCF_000600335.2. Taxonomy (GTDB): domain Bacteria; phylum Pseudomonadota; class Alphaproteobacteria; order Rhodobacterales; family Rhodobacteraceae; genus Rubellimicrobium; species Rubellimicrobium mesophilum. Next base: position 82,341 of record NZ_KK088604.1, read on the forward strand.
CCGCAGCCCGTTGAACTCGAACACCGAGGGCACCGGCCAGCGCGGCTCGGCCGAGGCGACGCCCGTGGAGCCCGAGAAGTCGAGGATGGGGACGAGCCCCGCCGCGCCGGGGGCGCGCCAGTAGGTCTTCCAGCCGGGCGCCAGGGTCAGGCGGATGGCGGCCATGTGGTGCCCCGCCTCCGTGCGCCAGCCCGGCAGCACCTCGATCCTCGCCACCTCGGGGGGAGGCGCCTCCGCCGCGACGGGAAGGGCCGAGCCGAGCAGGAGGAGGGCGGGGAGGGGCAGGAGGTGGCGCATGGCCCAGTCATTCCAGACGCGCGGGCATCGGCAAAGTCACCTTCGCGAGAACCGGCCCTCGCGGCACGGATTCGTGCCTGGGACGTGACGGCCCGCGCGGCCCGCGCCCTTGATCCGGGTCCCCCCGGGGCCCATCATCAGGACATGGACCATGACCCGAACTTCCTGGCCGGAAAGCTCCTGATCGCCATGCCGGCCATGGGCGACCCCCGCTTCGAGCGGAGCGTCGTCTATGTCTGCGCCCACAGCGACGACGGCGCCATGGGCATCATCGTCAACAAGCCGGTGCCGGAGCTGCGCTTCGCCGACCTCCTCGAGCAGCTCGGCATCCCCCGGCCCGAGAAGGGCGCGCGCGACATCCGCGTGCATTTCGGTGGGCCTGTCGAGGGCGGGCGGGGCTTCGTGCTCCACAGCGCGGACTACGAATCCGAGGGCGGGACCATGAGGATCGACGAGGAGGTCTCGATGACCGCCACGCTCGACATCCTGCGGCAGATCGCGGCGGGGGACGGGCCGAAGGCGTCGATGCTCGCGCTGGGCTACGCCGGCTGGGGGCCGGGGCAGCTCGAATCGGAGATCGCGCAGAACGCCTGGCTCACCGGCCCCGCCAAGAGCGAGATCCTGTTCGGCCGCGCCAACGAGCACAAGTGGAACGCCGCGCTCAAGGCCATCGGCGTAGACCCGCAGACGCTCTCGTCCAGCGCCGGCCACGCCTGAGCGTCGTTCACCGAATCTTAACCCTTGCCTGCCATAACGATCCCGTCCCCGGGTCGCCGCCCGGCGGGGTAGGGGAAGCTGCGTCCTCTGTGTCGCGCCGTGATCGGGCACCGTCTTGGCTCGGCTTCCGATCAGGTCCCGGCGTCGCGGCCGGCAGCGCCATGCAGGGTGCGCTTCAGCGCGCCATAGCGAGGCGGCGGGTCGCAGGACGTGGTGCGCTGAAGCGCACCCTACCGCCGAAGCTAGGTGATCGGGTCCTGTCCTAGCCCTCGGCCCCCTCCGCCGCGATGGCCCGCAGGATCGCCAGGGCGCTCTCGCTCAACCAGTCGGCGTCGCCCTGGAGGCGGGCGACCTCCTGCCCCTCGCGGTTCAGGATCACGGTGATCGGCAGGCCCAGCACGCCCATGTCGCGGGCGAGCGCCTGGCTCGGGTCGCGCCAGTGCGGCAGCGCCTCGGCGCCGACCTCCTGCAGGAAGCTGTCCAGCTCCATGGGGTCGTTGCGGCCCGTGGCGATGGGGACCACGCGCACGCCCTCGTCGCCCAGCTCCTGCTGTAGCTTGGCCAGCGTCGGCATCTCCTTCCGGCAGGGGGCGCACCAGGTGGCCCAGAAGTTGACCACCGCCACCTCGCCCTTGAGGTCCTGCAGCACCGTCTCGGCGCCGTCGTCGCCCTCGAAGGCCGTCGTGGAGACGTCCACGGGCGCGTCGTGGATCTGGAGCTTCCTCATGTCGCCGTCCTGCAGGGCGGCGAGGTCCTGAGCAGCCACGCCGCTGGCGGCGAGGAGCGCCCCCGTGTAGAGAGCCGCGAACAGCAGACGCATGAATGACCTCCAGAGGACCAATGGCCGAGAAATCCGCGAACGCGATGTGGGGCGGGCGCTTCGCCTCCGGACCCGACGCCATCATGGAGGCGATCAACGCCTCCATCGGCTTCGACCAGAGGCTCGCGCGCGAGGACATCGCGGGCTCGCGGGCCCATGCGGCGATGCTGGCCGCCGTGGGCATCCTCTCTGATAGTGACGCCCAGGCGGTTCGGGAAGGGCTCCTCACGGTGTTGTCGGAGATCGAGGCGGGGACGTTCCGCTTCTCCACGGCGCTGGAGGACATCCACATGAACGTGGAGTCGCGCCTCGCCGAGCTGATCGGCGAGCCCGCCAAGCGCCTCCACACGGCGCGGAGCCGCAACGACCAGGTGGCGGTGGACTTCCGGCTCTGGGTGCGCGGCCAGTGCGACGCCGCCGAGGAGGCCTTGAGGGCGCTCCAGCGCGCGCTTGTGACGCAGGCCGAGGCCGGCGCGGATTGGGTGATGCCCGGCTTCACGCATCTGCAGTCGGCGCAGCCCGTGACCTGGGGCCACCACATGATGGCCTATGTCGAGATGCTCGGGCGCGACCGGGGACGGCTCATGGACGCGCGCCGCCGTATGAACGAATCGCCCCTTGGCGCAGCGGCGCTGGCTGGGACCTCCTTTCCCATCGACCGTCACCGGACGGCCGAGGAGCTGGGCTTCGACCGGCCGATGGCGAACAGCCTCGACGCCGTGTCGGACCGCGACTTCGCGCTGGAGTTCCTGGGGCCGCAAGCATCAGCGCGATGCACCTGAGCCGCCTCGCGGAGGAGCTGGTGATCTGGTCCACCGCGCAGTTCCGCTTCGTGCGGCTGTCGGATCGCTTCTCGACCGGCTCCTCGATCATGCCGCAGAAGCGGAACCCCGACGCGGCCGAGCTGGTGCGCGCCAAGACGGGCCGGGTCTTCGGCGCCTCGGTGGCGCTGCTGACGGTAATGAAGGGCCTGCCGCTCGCCTATTCCAAGGACATGCAGGAGGACAAGGAGCAGGTCTTCGACGCCGCCGACTCCCTGATGCTCGCGCTCGCCGCGACGACCGGGATGATGGAGGACCTGACGGCCAGCCCCGAGAGGATGCGCGCCGCCGCTGGGGCCGGGTTCGCGACCGCTACCGACCTCGCGGACTGGCTGGTGCGGGCCAAGGGAATGCCCTTCCGCGAGGCGCACCACGTCACCGGGGCCTTGGTGGCGAAGGCCGAGGCGAAGGGCGTGGATCTGCCGGAACTCTCGCTGGAGGAGATGCGGGAGGTTCACGGCGGCATCACCGAGGACGTCTTCGGCGTCCTGGGCGTGGACAACTCGGTCCGCAGCCGCACCTCCTATGGCGGCACCTCGCCCGAGAGGGTGCGGGAGCAGATCGCGCGGTGGAAGGAGGCGCTGGCATGAGGATCGCGGCTCTTCTGGGCCTCCTGGCCCTGGCCGCCTGCGGCGCGGACGGCCCGCCGATGCGGCCCGGCGCGAGCGTCGGCGTGGGCGTCAGCGACAGCGGCGTCGCGTTCGGCGGCGGCTTCGAGGCCTCGAACGGGACCGTATCGGTGGGGGTCGGCCTCTAGGTCAGGCGGGCTCCCCGTGGCGGGCGAAGCCGGCGCGGAACCGATGGCCCAGCGCCACGGCCAAGGCGACGAGCCCCGCGACGATGAGCCCGTAGTCCTGCGGCACCCCGAGGAGCGTCGCCGCCGACCCGCCCACGGCCGACCACAGCACCGGCACGACGAGGAGCCAGCGCGCCGCCCTCCAGGGCGCGAGGAGGAGCATCCCGATGGTGAAGATCACCGTCGGGCAGGGCGCGACGCCGAACACCGGCACTTCCGGCCAGGAATGGCCTGCCAGCGCGCCGAGCGCCGGGTAGAGGACCAGCGCATAGGCGATCAGCGCGAGGCCCAGCCAGGACCGCGCATCCGCCCGCACCGAGAAGCGCAGTTCCCGGAAGAGCACGGGCGCGAGGGCGAGCAGGACCGCCTCGGCCACGAAGGCGGCGGCGAAGAGCCGCGCGACCGGGTTGATCGGGGCGAACCAGGTCCAGTGATAGCCGAGCCCGTTCATGGCCCAGAACAGCGCCAGCACGGTGGCGATGCCCTGCCCCGCACCTCGCGACGGGCGCAGCAGGAAGGCGACGGCCAGGAGCCCGGCGAGGCAGGCGACGATCTGGAGCGGCCAGATCGCCTGGTTGTAGGCGGCGAAGACGGCGAAGAACTGCTCGGCCGTGAACGGCATGGCGAGGGCCCTCCGGAGACGATGCGGCCCCATCCTCGGCCGGGCGGAGCGGGCTCGCCTTGACCTGGGTCAACCGGGGCGGGCTCCCCCGCCTTTCGCCCGGTTGCCGTCCGGGCTAAGAGGCCCCGGACGGGAGGCGCGACATGGACCATTTTCTCAGCCGCGACGGGGAGCTTTGGGCCGAGGACGTGCCCCTCTCGGAGATCGCGGCCGCCGTGGGGACGCCGGTCTACGTCTACTCCTCGGCCACGCTGCTGCGGCACCTGAGCCTCTTCGACGAGGCCCTCCACGGGATGCCGCACCTCGTCTGCTTCGCCGTGAAGGCGCTGTCCAACGTCGCGGTCCTCAGGCTCCTGGGCGAGGCCGGGGCGGGCATGGACGTGGTGTCGGAGGGCGAATACCGCCGCGCGGTGGCCGCTGGCGTCCCGGGCGAGCGGATCGTCTTCTCCGGCGTCGGCAAGACCCGGGCCGAGATGCGGGCGGCGCTGACCGGCGGCGTGCGGCAGTTCAACCTCGAGTCGGAGCCCGAGATGCGAGCGCTGAGCGAGGTCGCCTCCTCGCTGGGCGTCACGGCGCCCGTGGCGATCCGGGTGAACCCCGACGTGGACGCCAGGACCCACGCCAAGATCGCCACCGGCAAGAGCGAGAACAAGTTCGGCATCCCCATCGCCAAGGCGCGCGAGGCCTACCGCGAGGCGGCCTCCCTCCCCGGCCTGCGGGTTGTGGGGATCGACGTCCATATCGGCTCGCAGCTCACCGACCTCGCGCCCTTCGAGGCGGCCTACCGCAAGGTGGCGGAGCTGGCGGGGGCGCTGCGGGCGGATGGCCACGCCATCGAGAGGCTCGACCTCGGGGGCGGCCTCGGCATCCCCTACACCCGGTCCAACGAGGTGCCGCCCCTGCCCTCGGACTACGGCGAGATCATCCGGAGGACCGTGGGCCCCCTCGGCTGCGAGGTCGTGATCGAGCCCGGGCGGCTCATCGCCGGGAACGCGGGTGTCCTGCTGAGCCGGGTGGTCTACATGAAGGAGGGCGAGGGTCGCGACTTCCTGATCCTCGACGCCGCCATGAACGACCTGGTCCGCCCCGCCATGTACGACGCCCACCACGACATCGTCCCCGTGCGGGAGCCCGAGCCGGGCGACCTCGACCGCCTTTATGACGTCGTGGGCCCCCGTCTGCGAGACGGGGGGACACCTTCGCCCGCGGCCGCGGGCTGCCGCCGCTGCGCGAGGGGGGACCTCGTCGCCTTCCGCTCGGCGGGGGCCTATGGGGCGGTGATGTCCAGCGAATACAACTCGCGCCCCCTGGTGCCCGAGGTGCTGGTCCAGAAGGATCAATTCGCGGTTATCCGGCCGCGACCGAGCTATGAAGAGATGATCGCCAAGGATAGCATCCCCGCATGGCTGTGACGCCCTCGGGCCCTTCTTCGCGACCTGACCGGGGCGTTTCCCCGGACCTCCCTGCTCATCTGGCGCGCGCCCTCCGGCTGACGCGCCTGGGCCTGACGGCCGAGCGGATCGCCCGCGCCTTCTGGCCGCTCTGGACGGTGCTGGCGCTGACGGTGGCGGCGCTCACCACCGGCTGGCAGGACGAGCTGCCGCTGGAGGCGGTCTGGGCGGCGTCCGTGGTGCTGGCGCTCGGCGCGGGCGCGACGCTGGCCTGGGGGCTCTGGCGGTTCCGGGTGCCGACGCGGGCAGAGGCGGTCGAGAGGCTCGACGCCACCATGCCGAACCGGCCGCTCGCCGCGCTGCGCGATGCGCAGGCGGTGGGGAGCGACGACCCTGCCTCGCGCGCGGTCTGGGAGGCGCACCTCGCCCGCATGGCCCGCCGCGCCGAGGGCGCGAAGGCCCCCTCGCCCGACCTGCGGCTCGCCGCGCGCGACCCCTACGGGCTGCGCTACGTGGCGCTGATCCTGCTGGCGGCGGGGCTCCTCTTCGGCTCGGCCTGGCGCGCGACCGAGATGCCGGGGCTGGGCGGCACGGGGCCGGGGCAGGACCTCGCGCAGGGACCGGTCTGGGAGGGGTGGATCGCGCCCCCGGCCTACACCGGCAAGCCGCAGCTCTACCTCGCCGATTTGCCCGCCGGCCCCATCGAGGTGCCGAAGGGCAGCAAGGTCACGATCCGCCTCTACGGCGAGGTGGGCGCGCTCTCGCTCAACGAGACCGTCTCGGGCCGCACGGGCGAGCTGGACCCGGCCACCGCCGCGCAGCAGGAGTTCGAAGTCGTCCAGCCGGGGGTCCTCCAGATCGAGGGGCACGGCGGGGCCGAATGGGAGGTGCGTCTCCTCCCCGACGCGGCGCCGACGGTGGACCTCGCCGGGCCCGTGGAGGCCGACGCCAACGGCCAGATGGCCCAGCCCTTCCGCGCCACGGACGACTACGGCGTGGTCGCGGGGACGGCGACGATCGCGCTCGACGTGGCCTCGGTGGAGCGCCGGCACGGCCTCGCCGCCGAGCCCGACCCGCGCGAGCCCCTCGTGCTCGACCTGCCCATGCCCTTCTCGGGCGACCGGGCGGAGTTCGAGGAGAAGCTCGTCGAGAACCTCTCGGAGCATCCCTTCGCCAACCTTCCCGTGACGATCACGCTGACCGTCACCGACGCAGCGGGGCAGCAGGCCTCGACCGAGGCGGTCCCGATGACCCTGCCGGGGCGGCGCTTCTTCCAGCCGGTCGCCCGCGCCGTCATCGAGCAGCGGCGCGACCTCCTGTGGTCGCAGGACAACGCCCGCCGGACGGTGCAGCTCCTCCGCGCCATCGCCAACCACCCCGAGGAGCTGTTCCCCGACCGCGCGCTCTACCTGCGCCTGAGCTACACGATCCGCCGGCTCGACCAGCTCGCCGATGCGGGGAGCATGACCGTCGAGGAGCAGGACGAGATCGCCAAGGCGCTCTGGGACCTCGCGGTGCAGCTCGAGGACGGGACGCTGCGCGACGCGCGCGAGCGGCTGGAGCGGGCGCAGGAGCGGCTCGCTGAGGCGATGCGCAACGGCGCAAGCCCCGAGGAGATCCAGGACCTCATGCAGGAACTGCGCGAGGCGACGCAGGATTACCTCAACATGCTGGCGCAGAACGCCCAGCCGCAGGAGAACGGCGCCGACCAGCCGCAGACCGGCGAGAACCAGAACCAGCAGGTCACGCAGGACCAGATCCAGGCGCTGATGGACCGCATCCAGGAGCTGATGGAGCAGGGCCGCATGGCCGAGGCCCAAGAGCTCATGGAGCAGCTCAACGAGCTGATGCAGAACCTCCAGGTCACGCAGGGCGAGGGCCAGGGCAACGGGCCGCGCACGCCGGGGCAGCAGTCGATGCAGGACCTGCAGGAGAGCTTGCGCGACCAGCAGGACCTGTCGGATGACGCGTTCCGCGACCTGCAGGACCAGTTCAACCAGGGCCAGCAGGGGCAACAGGGTCAGGAAGGCCAGCAAGGTCAGCAGGGGCAACAGGGCCAGCAGCCGGGCCAACAGGGGCAGCAGGGCCAGCAACCCGGCCAGGGACAGCAGGGTCAGCAGCCCGGGCAGCAGGATGGCCAGGGGATGAGCGGCCAGGGGCAGCAGGGCCAGGACCAGCAGGGCGACGGCCAGGGTGCCGAGGGAAGCCTCGCCGACCGCCAGCAGGCGCTTCGGGACGAGATCGCCCGCCAGCGCGGCAACCTCCCCGGCCTGACCGGCGACGCCGCCGAGGCCGCGCGCCGGGCGCTCGAGGACGCCGAGGGGGCCATGGACCAGGCCGAGGACGCCCTGCGCCAGGGCGACCTGCCGGAGGCCATCGACCGTCAGGCCGAGGCGATGGATGCGCTGCGCGAAGGCGCGCGCAACCTCGGGCAGGCGCTCGCGGAGAACGGCCGCGCCGAGCGCGACCCGAACGAGCTCGCCGGGCAGGGCGAGGCCGAGGGCCGCCCCGTGCCGGGCCGCCGCGACCCGCTGGGCCGCCAGATGGGCCAGGGTGGCGACATCGGCACCAACGAGCGCATGACCGACGGCGAGGACGTCTACCGCCGCGCCGAGGAGCTCCTGGCCGAGATCCGCCGCCGCGCCGCCGAGCAGGAGCGCCCGAAGATCGAGCTCGACTACCTCAAGCGGCTGCTGGAGCGGTTCTGATCGGTCAGCCGGCCGGGGCGTCGTTGCCGAGGACGGCGCCGACCTGCCGATCGAGCCAGAGCCGTGCCTCGTCCACGGCGGCGACGTAGGGCCCGAGCACGACGCGCGACTGCGGCATGGCCTCCATGATGGCGGGCGCGGTCACGTAGAGACCGGCGAGCACCGCCAGGACCAGGAGCGCCCCCCAGAAGCCACGCGCGAAGCCACTGCTCCGCCGCACCGGTCGGACCTGCGGGGCCCGGCCGCCGAACCGGTCGTTGGCGCTCCGCAGCGAGGAGTTGATCCGGTCGATGTCGAGCTCGCGCTCAGGCGCGCGCGCGGGACGCGCCGGCTGACGCAGCGGCTCGGGCAAGGGCGGCGGCTCCGGTGTGGGCATGGGGGCGGGCCGCTCGGTCACGGGGACGGGAGCGGGCCGCTCGATGACGGTGGCGCGCGTGGCAGCCTCCTCCGCGCGGGCCTGGGCCTCGCGCTCGGCCTCGGCCCGCAGGATGTCGGCGACGGAGGATGTCACCGTGGACCGGGGGGTCGCGGTCGGCGTCACGGGGGCCGGCGCGGCCACGGATTCGGCAAGGTCGTCGGCCTCCTCCTCGTCGTCCGAGACGCGGGGGACCAAGTCCCAGGGCTCGGCCTCGGGCAGCGGCTCGGGCTGGGGCGCGCGCTGGAACCACGTGGTCCCGCAGGCGGAGCACTGCACGTCGCGCCCGGCGGGTGGGATCGCCTCGGGCGGGACCTCGTACTGCGCGCCGCAATTCGGGCAGATCAGCCGCATTCCCGGGTCCCCTTCCCTCGCCTTGGCCCGCAACTTAGCGACCGGGCCGACGAAGGCCAAGGACGCGCGGCGGCGTGCATTGAAACCCCCTGCCTCCTGCGGCAGAAGGAGCGCGCGAGCGCGAGGGGGTCCGGTGATCGAGTTCCAGGGGGTCGGCTACGGCTATGGCGGGCGGAGGCTCTTCTCCGGCCTGTCGATGTCGCTCGCGCCCGGGTCCTTCCATTTCCTGACCGGCCCGTCCGGGGCCGGCAAGACGACGCTCCTCAAGCTCTGCTACGCCGAGCTGCGGGCGCCCGAGGGGCGGGTGACGCTCTGGGGCCAGGACGCGCGGGCCATGGATCGCGACGCGGTGGCGATGGCCCGGCGGCGGATCGGCGTGGTCCATCAGGAGACGCAGTTCCTCGACCACCTTCCCGTGGCCGAGAACATCCTCCTTCCGCTCACCGTCGCCGGGCGACTGGCCGAGGGGCACGGCAACCTGCGTGAGCTGCTGGCCTGGGTGGGACTCGCGTCGCAGGCGGGGCAGCTCCCGCCCGAGCTGTCGGGCGGCGAGCGGCAGAGGGCGGCGCTCGCGCGGGCCGTCATCACCTCGCCCGAGGTGATCCTCGCCGACGAGCCCACGGGCAACCTCGACTGGGAGATGTCGCAGCGGCTCCTCACGCTGCTGGTGGAGCTGAACCGGATGGGCAAGGCGGTGCTGATCGCGACGCACGACCTCAACCTCATCCGCGCGGCCAAGCAGCAGGTCGGAGCACGGATCCTGCGGCTGCGGGACGGGCGCCTCCAGGCGGCGGGGGCAGACCTGTGAGGCCGCTGCCCGCCCCTCTCGCCGCCGCGCTGGCGGCCCTCGCGGGTGTGCCCGCGCTCCTCGCGCGACAGGCGCCGCGCGTCCTGGGGTTCCTGCGCGGCGATCCGCTCGCGGATCGGGCGGTGCCGCCCTCCGGCTTCACCGCGTCGCTCACGCTCTTCACCGCTGGCGCCATGGGGTTCCTCGCCGTCTTCGCGCTGGCCCTCTCGCTCGCCACCGACCGGCTCGCGGCCCGCTGGGGCGAGGAGCTGGCGCAGACCGCGACCCTGCGCCTGCCCGCCTTGGACGGCGATCAGGCGACGCAGACCGGGACCGCGCTGCGCATCCTGCAGCAGACGCCCGGAGTCGCCGAGGCCCGCGCCCTCACGCCCGACGAGAACCGTGCCCTGCTCGAACCCTGGCTGGGTCCCGACATCCCGGTCGAATCGCTCCCCGTCCCGCAGCTCGTGGCGGTCACGCTGACGGACGACGGGACCTTCGATGCCGCAGGCCTGACCGCGAGGCTCGAGGCCGAGCTGCCGGGCGCGGTGCTCGACGACCATACGCGCTGGCGGGAGCCGCTGGTGCAGGCCGCAGGACGGCTCCGGACCATGGGGATGGTGGCGATGCTGCTGATCGCGGGCTCCACGGCGACGATGATAACCCTCGCCGCGCAGGCGGCGCTGGCGGCGAACGCGCAGGTGATCCGGGTGCTGCGGCTGATCGGCGCCCGGGACATCTACATCGCCCGCGCCTTCGTGCGGCGCTTCACCCTCCGGGCGGCCTGGGGCGCGGCGGCGGGGACGCTCGCGGGGCTCCTCGCCGTGATGCTCCTGCCAACATCGGAGACGGCGGGCGGGTTCCTGACGGGGCTGGGCTTCCAGGGCTGGGGCTGGCTGCTGCCGCTCCTCATCCCTCCGTTCGCGGCGCTCACCGCCTACGTCTCGACGCGTTCGGCGGCGCTCCGCACCCTGAGGGCACAGCCATGAGACCCGCACGCCCCCTTCGGGCCGCCCTGTTCAAGACCCTGATCTACGGCGCCATGCCGGTCTATGCCCTGGCCTACCTGCCTTGGGCGCTCCTGGACCGGAACGGCGCGGTCGCGGCCTGCCACGCCTGGTGCCGCTTCGTCCGCTGGGCCGCCCGCGCCGTGGTGGGGATCGAGAGCGAGGTGCGCGGCACGCCTCCCACGGGCGAGGTGCTGATCGCCGCCAAGCACCAGAGCTTCCTCGACATCATCCTGATCTACGGCGCGGTGCCACGCGGGCGCTTCATCATGAAGAAGGAGCTGCTCTGGACGCCGATCCTGGGCCAATACGCGCTCCGCATCGGCTGCGTGCCGGTGGATCGGGGCAAGCGCGGGCAGGCGATCCGGAAGATGGTGGCGGACGTGGCGGCGGGGCGGGCCGACCCGGGGCAGCTCATCATCTATCCGCAGGGCACGCGCGTGGCCCCTGGAGTCAGGGCGTCCTACAAGGCCGGGGCCGCCGCGCTCTACGGCGAGCTCGGGCAGCCCTGCGTTCCGGTGGCCTGCAACGTGGGGCTCTTCTGGCCCAGGTCGGGGAACGCGCTTCGGCCCGGCCGCGCGGTGGTGGAGTTCCTGCCGCCGATTCCGCCAGGCCTGTCGTCCTCCGAGTTCCTGAAGAGGCTGGAGGCCGAGGTGGAGCCCGCCTCGGACCGGCTCATGGCCGAGGCGGGGTTCGGCGCTTAGGCCGCGAGGCCCTTGGAGCCCATGCCGAGGAACTTGCGCCGACGCGAGTCGCGCAGTTCTCGCCCGGGACGGCCGGTCAGCTCGGCGAGGGCACCCAGCACGGCCTCGCCCACGGCCTGGATCGTGGCATGGGGATCGCGGTGCGCGCCGCCCATGGGCTCGCGGATGATGCGGTCGATGACGCCCAGCCGGTCGAGGTCCTGCGCGGTGAGCCGCAGGGCGTCGGCCGCCTCGCGCATCTTCTCGGCGTCCTTCCAGAGGATCGAGGCGCAGCCCTCGGGCGAGATCACCGAGTAGATCGAATGCTCGAGCATCAGGACGCGGTTGGCGGTGGCGAAGGCCACGGCGCCCCCCGAGCCGCCCTCGCCGATGACGACGCTGACGAGCGGCACCTCCACCTCGAGGCAGGTCTCGGTGGAGCGGGCGATGGCCTCGGCTTGGCCGCGCTCCTCGGCGCCCTTGCCGGGATAGGCACCGGGCGTGTCCACGAGCGTCAGGATGGGGAGCTGGAAGCGGTTGGCGAGCTCCATGAGGCGGATCGCCTTGCGGTAGCCCTCGGGCCGGGCCATGCCGAAGTTGTGATGGATGCGGGATCGGGTGTCGTTGCCCTTCTCGTGGCCGATCACCACGATGGGCTGGGCGCCGAGCCGGGCGAGGCCGCCCATCACCGCATGGTCGTCCGCGAAGTTGCGGTCGCCCGCGAGCGGCGTGTAGTCGGTCAGCAGCCCGTCGATGTAGTCCTTGCAATGCGGCCGGTCGGGATGGCGGGCGACCAGCGCCTTCTGCCAGGCATTGAGGTTGCCGTAGAGCTGGCCCAGCATGTCCTGGGCCTTGCGGTCGAGGCCCTGGGCCTCCTTCTCCACGTCCATGCCGGGGTTGGCGCGGGCCAGCGCGCGCAGTTCCTCGGCCTTGCCCTCGATCTCGGCCAGGGGTTTCTCGAACTCGAGGTAGTTCATGGGCGCTCTCTCCCGCAGGGTCGATGGCTCGATATGGCGAAGGGCGGGGCCGGATGCAACTCGGCAAGCTCGGCCGCGCGAGGCGTTCCGGGGCCAGCCCGTCGCAGGAACGGGGCAACAGGCCCGGGATCCCCGTCCTGTGGGGCACCGATCAGGCCGCCGGCCGCTCCAATGGCCAGCAGGGAGCCCCCGGCGGACGATCCGACCCGCCGCAGCAGGCGTCGCGCAGCGAGCAATCCGCGCAGGTGGGGACGAAGGCGGGGCCATCGGTCAGGTCGAGCGGACCGGTCGCAAAGCGGCAGCGGTCGCGGCCGGCCCGCTTGGCGGCGTAAAGCGCCGCATCGGCTTGCGTGATCAGGAGGTCGAGCGAGGCGGGGCGGCCCAAGGTGCCGCCCACGCTCGTGGTGACCCTAACGTGGCCGCCGCCCGGCAAGGCGAAGGGGACGGCGCGAACGGCCATGAGGAGGCGCCGGGCCATGTCCTGCGCCTCCGCTGCGGTGCGGTCGGGCAGGAAGACGGCGAACTCCTCTCCGCCGAGCCGGGCGAGGAGATCTGCCCGCCCCAGCACAGCACGGAGGCGCCGGCCGGTCGCGCGCAGCACCGCGTCGCCCGCCGGGTGGCCATGAAGGTCGTTGATGCGCTTGAAGTGGTCGAGGTCGAGGAGAAGGAGAGCCCCCGCCCCGTGCAGGGGAAGGCGGGCGATCGCCCGCTCGAAGCCCCGGCGGTTGAGGAGCCCCGTCAGGGCGTCCTGGTCGGCGTCGCGCCGAAGGAGCTGCTCCCTCGCGTGAAGGGCACGCTCCCTCTCGATCAGGGAACCCACGACGAGGACGCCCAGGACATGCAGGGGCAGCATCAGGGGCAGGGTGACGGCCAGGAGGTCGCGGACGATCGGAGCGGGCAGGAGCACCCAAGCGGCGGGATAGGTCGAGCTCAGCAGCGCGAGGCCCAGCATCGCGAGGGGGCCGCGCCGGGGCGCCCCGCGCGTCCGATGGTGCCAGAGGAGCCCCGCGAACCCGGAGATCAGGATGCTGGCCGCGCCCGCCGGCATCCCTGCCCCGCCCGTTCCGATGCGCACGGCGAAGGGCAGGGCCGTGGCCACGGCGGCCCCCTGCCAGCCCAGGAACCCCCCGGCCAGGGCCACGGGGAGTTGGCGCAGATCGACGAAGATCCCCTCCTCGATCGGAATCCGGTCCAGCATCGCCAGGATGGCCGCGCCCCCGAACAGGAAGCCCAGGAGGACCCGCACCCGCACCAGGGAGTGCCCCGCCCTCACGACGGCCCCGTAGGCCACCGCGAGGAGGGCCATGAGGGCGATGGAGCCGGCCAGCTCCCGCACCGCGCCGGTGGCTGGGATCATCTGTCGTGTCTCGGGTCTGCTTTCGTCCAATCTGCCCCAGAGACATTAACATCGGGTTAATCCCGGCGCGGATCCGCCGTCACAGCCTCGTGACGATGCGTCCGGTCGGGATCCCCCGCCAGTTGCGCTGCTCGCCCGAGGACAGGCGCTGCGCGACGGGATGGCCGGCCTCCAGCACGCCGAGCCGCACGAGGAGCGCCGCGATCACCGCCTCGGAGGCCCTGGTCGCCCCGTCGGCGATCTTGAGCGCGACGCCGAGGCCGAGGTCGGGGAGGATGCCGACATAGACGCCCTCGGCCCCTGTCTTGACGGCGGCACGGCCGCCGCAGGCCCGCATCAGCGCGGCGCAGGCCGCGCCCTCACCCGAGACGAGCTCGGGATGCGCGACCATGGCCGCGACGAGGCGTCGCTGGGCCTCGGCCCGGGCGCCGCCGCGCGAGCCGGCGGTCGCAAAGGAGGCCATGGCGCGGGCGATCCCCGTGAGGGAGGCCGCGAAGTTCGGGGCCGAGCAGCCGTCCACCCCCCAGCCGGCGCTGGTCTCGCCCGACGTCTCCTCGAAGGCGGCGCGCGCGGCCCGCTGCACGGGATGGTCGATCTCCACGTATTCGGGGCCGGCGCCGAGGTGCCGGGTCAGGGTCAGGAAGCCCGCGTGCTTGCCCGAGCAGTTGTTGTGGATCTGGCAGGGCCTCTCGGCCGCGCGGACCAGCGACTCGGCCGCCTCGCGGTCCGAGGGCATATGGGAGCCGCAGCGGAGGTCGCCCTCGCCCAGGCCAAGGCCCTGGAGCCAGGCCGCGACCCGGGTCGTGTGCATGGCCGCCCCGCGGTGCGAGGCGCAGGCGAGGGCGAGCTGCTCCTCCCCTAGGCGGACCATGTCGGCCGCGCCCGATTCGACCAGCGGGAGTGCCTGGATCATCTTGGCCGAGGAGCGGGGATAGGTGATCAGGTCGGGGTCGCCCCAGGCCATCACGGCCTCGCCTGCCCCGTTGCAGACGACAGCGTGGCCGAAATGCACCGACTCCAGAATATCTCCACGCCAAAGCTCGACAAACTCGACGGCCGTGCCCATGTTATTTCCCCTTCGGCGGATTCGCGCGCGAGGTGCACGGATGGGGTTGTCCATCCGGCGACCTTTCTGCTATGCGCGTAGCGCTTCAAGGACGCCCCTGCCAGCCGCAAAGATGCCCCGAGCGCATCCGGCTGGCCCCGAGCAGGGGGTGGAGAAACCAGACCTACGGACCGTGGAGGCCAACCCATGACCATGACCCTGCCGCGGCTGGCGCTTTGCGCCTGCGTCGCGCTGTTCGCCCAAGGCGCGATCGCCCAGGAGCAGTCGACGAACCGCGTCGCGGCCGACACCGACTGGAGCGTGTTCCAGGAGACCGACCCGACCGAATGCTTCGCGGTCTCCGCGCCGAAGTCGTCGGAGAACACCCGGGACGGCCAGCCGGTGGACGTGACGCGCGGCGAGACGCTCCTCTTCGTCTTCTTCCGTCCCTCCGAGGGCGTGAACGGCCAGGTGACCTTCACTGGCGGTTACCCCTTCGCCGACAACTCGACCGTGACGCTGGACGTGGGTGGCACCCAGTTCACGATGTTCACCGAAGGCGAATGGGCCTGGCCTGCCTCGCCCGAGGAGGACGCCCGCATCGCCGCGGCGCTCCAGAGCGGCTCCGAGGCGGTCCTCACGGGGCAGTCCGGGCGCGGCACCGTCACGCGCGACACCTTCTCGCTCCTGGGCTTCACCTCGGCGGTCGATCAGGCCAAGACGCGCTGCACGAGCTGACGCGCCCCTGGGTCGCAGGCGTTTCGGGCCGGTTTCCCTTGGAAGCCGGCCTTTTCGTTGCTATGTGCGGGACCTCCCCTTCCGAGGCTGCCATGACGATCACCGCTCCGATCACGCAGGACGTCCATACCATTCCGCGCAAGGTGCCGGAGGGGCCGGTGAACCTCGTCGGCCTGACGCGGGACCAGATGCGCGAGGCCTTCGTCGCCGCCGGCACGCCCGAGAGGCAGGCGAAGATGCGGGTCAACCAGGTCTGGCAGTGGGTCTACCACTGGGGCGTTCGCGACTTCGCGGGGATGACCAACCTCGCCAAGGACTACCGGGCGCTGCTGGCGCGGCACTTCGTCATCGAGCTGCCCGAGATCGTCTCGAAGCAGGTGTCGTCGGACGGCACCCGCAAGTACCTCGTCCGCATCGCCGGCGGGCACGAGGTCGAGATCGTCTACATCCCCGAGGAGGACCGGGGCACGCTCTGCGTCTCCTCGCAGGTGGGCTGCACGCTGACCTGCTCCTTCTGCCACACGGGGACGCAGAAGCTGGTCCGCAACCTCACCGCCGGGGAGATCGTCGGGCAGGTGCTGCTCGCCCGCGACGACCTGGGGGAATGGCCGGTGCCGGGCGCGCCCAAGGACGAGACGCGGCTCCTGTCCAACATCGTGCTGATGGGAATGGGCGAGCCGCTCTACAACTTCGACTCCGTGCGCGATGCGATGAAGATCGCCATGGACGCCGAGGGGCTCCAGATCTCCCGCCGGCGGATCACGCTGTCCACCTCGGGCGTCGTGCCCGAGATCGCGCGCACGGCCATGGAGATCGGCTGCCAACTCGCCGTGTCGTTCCACGCGACGACAGACGAGGTGCGGGACGTGCTCGTGCCGATCAACAAGAAGTGGAACATCGCGGCGCTGCTCGATGCGCTGCGGGAGTATCCGAACCTCTCGAACTCCGAGCGGATCACCTTCGAATACGTGATGCTCGACGGCGTCAACGACTCGGACGAGGACGCGCGGCGGCTGGTCAGGCTCATCGAGGGCATCCCGGCCAAGATCAACCTGATCCCCTTCAACGAATGGCCAGGCGCGCCCTACAAGCGCAGCTCGAACAACCGCATCCGGGCCTTCGCGGACATCATCTACAAGGCGGGCTACGCCTCGCCGATCCGGACGCCGAGGGGCGAGGACATCATGGCGGCCTGTGGCCAGCTCAAGTCCGCGACCGAGCGGGCGCGGAGGTCGCGGGCGCAGGTCGCGGCGGAAGCGGGGCTGCCCCCGGCCTGAGGGGGTAGCAGGGCGCCCTCCCCTCCGCTAGAAGCGGCGCGACCAGGGAGGATGCCATGCAGATCACGCTCAACAAGATCGCCTTCGACGTGAAGCCGGTGGACGGAGCGCTGCGGACGGCGCTGCTGGCCGACCCCGTGGTCGCGCGCGGCGTGCTTCGTCCCGTCTGGTCCTGGAGCAAGGACGAGGGCAAGGGCCGCTATCTGGCGCAGACCGCCGCCAACAATGCGATCCCCCTGCCGACGGGCATCCTCATCCACGTCCAGAAGCCGGGGACGAACGGCGCCGGGCCGGTCAAGGCCGAGGGCCCGACCGCCAAGATGGCGGAGCGGTTCCTTCATGCCGTGGGCGCCAAGGACTTCGGGCCGGTGGTCCAGGCGCTCGGCCGCGTCGTGGGCGTGCCGGTCGGCCGACTGCCGCTCGACAAGTTCGCCGTGCTGAACGCGCAGGGCTCCTACACGATCCTGATGGCGACCGAGCTGCAGATCGTGGAACTGGCGAACGCCGCCCGGAACCTGTCGGCCTACGTCTTCCTGCCCGGCGTCGTGAGCTTCGCCGCGACCGCCGAGGCCACTGGGGGCGCGATCCTGCCGGATTCGCCGCGCCTGACCGCCGTGATCCCGCCGGGAACGCAGGCGGGCCAGGCGATGCGCCGCCTTGCGCTCGCGCAGCGGCTAGGAGAGATGCAGGCGGAGCTGGGCGAGACCAAGCCCGCCGACCTGCCCGAGGGCGACCCGCGCCGCGCGGTGCTGGCCCGGCTCGGGGCGGAGTGGAAGGCGCTGCAGGCCAAGGTGGCGACCAAGGCCGCCTGACGGGGCTTCAGCGCGGCGGCCAAGCGGTCGTGTCGTGGTCCGGGTGCTGGTGGTTGCTGGCCCGGACCCGCTGGATGACGCCGTCGGGGTCGTTCTCGTCGATGGGCTGGCCCGGCAGGTCGGGCAGGCGGTCGAACCAGGGAACGCGGGTCTCGGTCCCGTACTGGATCACCGGTGGCGCGAGGTCGGGGCGGTCGAGCGTCCCGGCCAGGACGCCGATGCCGGGGTCATGCGGGTAGTCGAAGATCAGCGGCGTCCCGCAATCGCGGCAGAAGCCGCGCCGTGCCACGTCGGAACTGGCGAACCACGCGATCTCGCCCCGCGTGACGCGGAAGGCGGATTTCGGGACCGGGCAGATCGCCGCGAAGGGGCCGCCCACGGCCTTCTGGCACATCCGGCAATGGCAGAGATGGACGTTCTCGGGCGCGCCCTCGAAGGCGTAGCGCACGGCGCCGCACTGGCAGCCTCCGGTCCGGGTGTCGCTCATCGGAGCCTCCGAGGGTGATGGGCCGGGGACGATGCCCCCGGCCCGGTGGGGCTCAGGCCAGGAGCGCGCGGGCGTCCTCGGCCGAGAGGGCGGCGGGACGCTCGCAGGTGGTGGTCATGTCCACGAAGCGCCGTTCCTGCCCCGAGCGGAGGATGCCGGTCATCACGTCCACCACGTGCACGGCAAGGTCGATGTCGCAGCGGTGCTTGCGCCCCTGCTCGACCGCCTGCGCCATGTCGGCGAGGCCCGCGCCCCGGTAGTTGGCGAGGTGGCGGCCGTCGCCGGTGGTGAAGTTGGCCTGCCCGAAGGGATGCTCGCTGCCCAGCAGGGCCTCGATGTCGCCCTCGCCCCCGACCTCGACGGTGCCGCCGAAGAAGTTCGGGTCCGGCACGAAGAGCGAGGCCTCCTCGCCGTAGAGCTCCATGTTCGCGTGGCGGTTCTTCCACACGTCCCAGGAGGCACCCAGCGTCACCGTGGCCCCGTTCACGAACTCCAGGATCGCGTGGATGTCGGTCGGCGTGGTGACCTGCAGCACCTCGCCGTTCCGGGGGCCGTTCTGGATGGTCCGGGTCGGGAGGCCCGCCTTGGCCATGGCCGCCACCGACTTCACCGGCCCGATGAGCTGGACGAGGTTGGTGATGTAGTAGGGGCCCATGTCGAGGACCGGCCCGCCGCCCGGGGCGAAGAAGAAGTCCGGGTTGGGGTGCCACTTCTCCATGCCGTGGCCCATGACGTGCGCCGTGCCGCCGAGGACCTTGCCCACGCGCCCCTCGTCGATGGCTGCCCGCGCCTGCTGGTGGCTGCCTCCGAGGAAGGTGTCGGGCGCGGAGCCCACGCGGAGGTTCTTCCGCGCCGCCAGTTCCTGCAGCCGCTCGCCTTCCTCGAGGGACAGGACGAGGGGCTTTTCGGAGTAGGCGTGCTTGCCCGCCTCAAGGATGCGGCGGGACACGTCATAGTGGGCGGCCGGGACCGTGAGGTTCACGATCACGTCCACCTCGGGGTCTGCCAGGATCTCGTCCACCGTCTCGGCGCGGACGTTGAACTCGGAGGCGCGCAGGCGCGCGTTGTCCATGTTCATGTCCGCGACCGCCCGGACCTCGAGGTTCCGGAAGGACGGCGCGATCTTGAGATAGGCCGAGGAGATGTTGCCGCATCCGATGATGCCGACGCCGAGCTTTGCCATGTTGGGTCTGCCTTCCTTCACCAGGCCTGGACGGCTTCGAGCGAGCGGCGCGCGAAGCGGGCGTGGTCCGAGGGGTTGTCGTGCTCGATCACGAAGTGGTCGATGCCCTGGGCGTCGAGCTCCTTCTTGATCGCCGCCCAGTCCTGGATGCCGGTGCCCACGTCGGCCCAGCCGTCCTCCTGAGCGTTCTGGCCCTGGGGCGCGATGTCCTTGACGTGGACGGCCACGACCTTGCCCTTGAAGCGGCGGAGCGTGTCGACGGGGTCGAGGCCCGCGCGCTTGACCCAGCCCAGGTCGAGCTCGAGGTTCAGGCCGGCCTCCACGATCAGGTCCATGGGCGTGGTGCCGCCCAGGTCCGCGAAGTCCCAGTCGTGGTTGTGCCAACCGACGGCGTGGCCCGCGTCGCGGATGGGCTTCAGCGCCGACGCGAGCCGCTGCGCGAAGGCGCGCCAGGATTCGAGATCGGTGCCGCGCAGCTCGGGCGCGACCCAGGGGACGATGACCTTCTGGACGCCGAGGGTGCGCGCCACCTCCAGCGTGCGGCTCGGGTCGCCCTCGACCATGTCGAGGCCGAAGTGGCCCGAGGGCATGGTGAGGCCGTTCTTGTCGAGGCCGGCCTTGAGGCCGTCGAGGTCTCCGTAGAGGCCGCCGTAGCCCTCCACCGCCTTGTAGCCCGCCTGGGCCAGCATGGAGAGCGTGTCCTCGACCGGCGGGAAGTTCCGCGAGCAGTAGAGCTGGTAGGCGATGATGGTCATGCTGTCCTCTGGTCTTGTCGGCCGGTGGTGGCCGAGTGGAGGTCGCGGAGCGCGAAGCGCGGCTCGCGGCCCGGGGATTGGGGCGTGAAGGTCAGGCGCGCGGTGCGGCCGGGCCCGAGATGGATCGCGTTGCGGTCCCAGCGACCGGGCAGGTCGGCCTCGGCGGTGACGAAGAAGGCCATGGCGCGGGCGTTGACGGAGAGGACCCAGCGGTCGCCGTCGCGCGTGACCTGATGGGCGAGCTGCGGGTCCGGAAGGTCGTAGGCCTTCCAGGGCCTGGGCGCGAAGACGTCGCCGGCCCGCGAGCCGTCCGATGCCTCCCAGCCGAAGGTCAGGACCTCCTGCTCGCCCAGCGCGTCGGGGGCAACGAGGAGGAGGCGCTCGGCCCCCTCGCCCACGGTTCCCTGCCCGCGCCCGATCTCGCGCGCGGCGCCGTTCAGGGCGGTGGCGTAGGCGGTGACGGTGATCTCGACGGGGGCAAGGGTGTCGTTGACGCCGACGAGGGCGATCCCCTCGGGACCGGGCACGGCGGTCACCAGCACCGGGCGGAAGAAGTCCCGCGCCATGTGGTGCAGCACCTTCCAGCCGCCGCCGTAGTCGAGCGAGGACCACGAGCAGACCGGCCAGGTGTCGTTGAGCTGCCAGTAGAGCGTGCCCTGGCAATGCGGCTTGAGCGAGCGCCAGTGGGTCACGGCGGTCTTGATCGCCATGCCCTGCTGGACCTGGGACAGCCAGACGAAGTCCTCGAACCTCTCCGGCCAGCGGAAATAGCGGAACATCGTCGCCGCGATCCGGGCGTTGCCGTCCGGCCCGCCGTCCTGCGAGGCGTTGCGCTGGTGCGATTCGAGGACCGGCGAGGCGATGTTCCAGTCCTCGGGGCCCGCGAAGGTGCGGATCACGTCCATGGATGGATAGGACTGGAACCCGAACTCGGAGCAGAAGCGCGGGGACACGTCGCGATAGTGGTCGAAGGGCTTGCCCTCGTGCCAGACGGACCAGAAGTGCATGTCGCCGGTGCCGTCGACGTGCCAGGCGTCGCGGAAGTCCAGCGGACCTGCCGAGGGCGAGGAAGGCCACCAGTTGGCGGCGGGGTCGGTCTCGCGCAGCGCCGTCTCGATGGTGCGGTTCAGGCGGTCGTAGCTGGCGAGGTAGCGGTCGCGGTCGTTGCGCGACTCCGGGAACCAGGTCAGCGCGCCGATGAGCTCGTTGTCGCCGCACCAGAGCGCGAGGCAGGCGTGATGGTGCATCCGGGCGACGTTCTCGCGCACCTCGGCGTCCACCTCGGCCAGGAACCCGGGCGTCGAGGAGTAGAGGTTGCAGGAGAACATGAAGTCCTGCCAGACCATCAGGCCCAGCTCGTCGCAGGCGTCGTAGAACGAATCCGGCTCGTAGCGGCCGCCACCCCAGACGCGGATCATGTTCATGTGGGCTCCCGCGGCGGACTGCAGGAGGTCGCGCGTGGCCTCCTCGGTGATCCGGCCGGACAGGGCGTCCGTGGGAATCCAGTTGGCGCCGCGCGCGAAGACGGGGCGGCCATTCACCCGGATTCCGAAGGACCGGCCGGCGGCGTCGGGCTCGCTCACCAGCTCCATCTTCCTCAGTCCGATGCGGCGGCGGGCCACGTCGTCGCCGATGCGGACCTCGAGGTCGTAGAGGGTCTGCGGCCCGAGGCCCGCCGGCCACCAGAGCTGCGGGTTCTCCACGTCGAAGATGACGGAGACGCCGCCGTCCTCGAGCACCCCCTCGGCCGCCTGCCCGGCGAAGGTGATGCGGAAGGGCGCGCCCTCGGCGTTCTCGGCCCAGGCCGTGACGGTCAGGGCGACGCGGCCGTCCTCATGCTCCTGCGCGACGGCCAGCCTCTCGATCCGGGGGGCGTCCGCCTCCTCCAGCCAGATGCCGCCGGTGATCCCGAAGGGACAGAGGGCGATGTTCCAGTCCCAGCCCCAGTCGCAGGCCACCTTGCGGAGCATGTTGCCATGTGGGATCGGGTTGTTCTGGTGGATGTAGGGGACCGGGAAGGGCTGCTCGGCGGCGAGGCGCGCGGCCTCCTTCGGCGCGGAATGGAAGGCGATCTCCACGGTGTTGGCGCCGCGCCGCGCCACCCCGGACAGGTCCACCCGCCAGGTGCGGAAGGCGTTGGCGGCGCGCAGCACCTCGGTGCCGTTGACCCGGACGGTCGCCACCGTGTCGAGACCGTCGATGACCAGGACGACCTCCGGGTCCGCCAGGTCGAACTGCCGGCGGATCGTCCAGTCCCGCTCCGCGATCCAGCGGAGGCGGACTTCGTTGCGGCCCCAGTAGGGCTCGGGGATCTGGTGCGCCTCGTGCAGGGCGGTGATGCCGTCGCCGGGCACGCGCATGAGGCAGGAGTGCTCTCCTGTCGCGTCGGTGAGCGACCAGGGCCCGGCAAGGTCCTGGATCGCCGATATCGGGGTATTCACAAACGTTCTTCCGTCTTGGCGTCGAATAGCGAAGCCTTAGCAGGATCGATGCCGATGGGGAGTCGGTCGCCGGGGCTGACGCGCGCCTGCCCGTCCATGCGGATGCGGAAGGGCTTGCCGGCGAGCTGCGCCCAGACCAGCGTGTCGGACCCCATGGGCTCCACCAGCTCGGCCGTCACCTCGCCTCGGATGGGCGCGGAGTCGACCAGCGGGCCCGTCGCCACGTGCTCGGGCCGGATGCCGATGATGGCGGGGCGGTCCGCCACCTGCGGCGCGCCGAAACGGTAGCCGTCGAGCGCGAGTTGCAGGTCGGCGCCGTGGAACGTGCCCCGCTCCAGGTGCCCCTCGACGAAGTTCATGGACGGGCTGCCGATGAAGTCGGCCACGTAGCGGTTCTGCGGCCGGTTGTAGATCTCGTCGGGCGTGCCGAGCTGCATGATCCTGCCGTTCCGCATGATGGCGATGCGGTCGGCCAGCGTCATGGCCTCCACCTGGTCGTGGGTGACGTAGATCATGGTGTTGTCGAGGCTGTGGTGGAGGCGCTTCAGCTCCACCCGCAGGTCGGCGCGCAGCTTGGCGTCGAGGTTCGACAAGGGCTCGTCGAAGAGGAACACGTCCACGTCGCGCACCAGCGCCCGGCCGATGGCGACGCGCTGCCGCTGCCCGCCCGAGAGGGCGGCGGGCTTGCGGTCGAGGAGCGGCTCGATCTGCAGGACCTTGGCGGCACGGGCGACGCGACTCTCGATCTCGGCCTTGGGCACGCGGGCGTTCCTGAGGCCGAAGCTCAGGTTCCCGCGCACGGTCATCTGCGGGTAGAGCGCGTAGGACTGGAACACCATGCCGATGCCGCGCTCGGAGGGCTCGAGCCAGGTGACGTTCCGGCCCTTGATGAAGATCTGGCCGTCCGTGGGCTCCAGGAGGCCGGCGATGCAGTTCAGCAGCGTGGACTTGCCGCAGCCGGAGGAGCCCAGGAGCACCAGGAACTCGCCGTCGCGGATGTCGAGGTTCAGGGTCTGGAGCACCTGCACGGCGCCGAACTGCAGGGTCAGGTCCCGGATCGAGACCGAGGTGTTGGGAGCGAGCATGGGGGATCAGCCTTTCACGGCGCCCGCGGCGATGCCGCGCACGAAGAGTTTTCCGCTGGCGAAGTAGACGGCGAGGGGGACGAGGCCGGTGAGCAGGGTCGCGGCCATGTTGACGTTGTATTCCTTGGTGCCCTGAACCGAGTTGACGATGTTGTTGAGCTGCACCGTCATCGGGTAGCGCTCGTTCGAGGTGTAGATCACGCCGAAGAGGAAGTCGTTCCAGATGCCGGTGATCTGGATGATCATGGAGACCACGAAGATCGGCAGCGACATGGGCAGCATGATGCGGAAGAAGATGCCCCAGAAGCCCGCGCCGTCGACCCGCGCCGCCTTGAACAGCTCCTCGGGCACCGAGGAGAAGTAGTTGCGGAACAGCAGAACGTTGAGCGGCATCCCGAAGATCGTGTGGACGACCACGAGGCCCCAGAGCGACCCGAAGAGGCCGACCTTCCCGAGCAGGATCGCGATCGGGTAGATCATCACCTGGTAGGGGATGAAGGCGCCGAGGATGAGGATCGTGAAGATCGCCTCGGAGCCCTTGAAGCGCCAGTTGGCCAGCGTGTAGCCCGAGACGCTGGCCACCGCGATCGACACCACCACCGAAGGGACGAGGATGTAGACCGAGTTCCAGAACCCGCGCGAGAGGCCGTCGCAGTTGATGCCGGTGCAGGCCTGCGCCCAGGCCTTGATCCAGGGGAAGATCGTGAATTCGGTCGGCGGGGCGAAGATGTTGCCCTGCCGGATCTCGTCCATGGTCTTGAACGAGGTCACGAGCATGACCCAGAGGGGCAGCAGGAAGTAGGCCGCGATGACCAGGAGCGTCCCGTAGAGGACGACGTTGTGGGCCGTCAGGACGCGGCGCGGCCGTCCTCCGCGCGGGCCTTCGAGGTAGCCCACGCCGCCGGTCCGCTCCTTGATGGCGTCGACCGCCGCGACGGTGCCGAGGGTCGCCGGTTCAGCCACGCTTCTTCCCTCCGAATTCGAGATAGGCCCAGGGGATCAGGATGATCACCACCGAGAGCAGCATCATGGTCGATGCGGCGAAGCCCTGGCCGAGGTTCTGGGCGCCGAACATCGAATCCATCACGTATTTCGCGGGCACCTCCGAGGCGCCGCCGGGGCCCCCGTCCGTCTGGGCCTTCACGAGGTCGTAGAGCTTGATGACGCCCGAGGCGACCAGCACCAGGGTGGTGACGAAGACCGGCCGCATCATCGGGATGACGACATGGGTGTAGGTCTTCCAGGTGGGGATGCCGTCCACGCGGGCGGCCTTCCAGATGTCCTCGTCGATGCCGCGCAGTCCCGCGAGCATGATGCACATCACGAGGCCCGTCCCCTGCCAGATGCCGGCGATCAGGATGCCATAGATGACGAGCTCGCGGCTGTGGAGCGGGTCGAAGGAGAAGCCCTCCCAGCCCAACGAGCGCACCACCGCCTGGATGCCGAACTCCGGGTTCAGGATCCACTGCCAGGCGAGGCCGGTGACGATGAAGGACAGGGCGAAGGGGTAGAGGAAGATCGTGCGGAACACGTCCTCGCCCCGGACCTTGCGGTCGAGAAGGGTGGCGAGGAAGAATCCCAGCGCCATCGTCAGGATCATCGACAGGACGCCGTAGATGGCGAGGTTCTCGATCGACGTCCACCACTTGGGGGTGGACCAGAGCCGGTCGTACTGGTCGAGGCCCACGAACTGGAGGCGGGGCAGCATCCCGGACTTGGTGAAGGAGTAGAAGACCGTCCAGGCGGTGCAGCCCACGAAGATCACGAGGGCGATCAGCACCATCGGGATCGACGCGATCTTGGCGGGGATGTTGCGCAGGAGCCGCGAGGGCCGGCGTACGCGGGCCGCGTCGGGCGCGGCGACCTCGGCGGGATGGGTGACGGCCATGGGCTCCTCCCTGGACCGTGGCGACGGACGGCCGGGGCGCGAAGGCCCCGGCCGGGCGGTGCGGACGGGTCAGTCCGCGCTGGCGATGATCTCGGCGTAGCGCGCCTGCGCGTCGGCCGGGGCCATGTCGGAGGCCCAGAACTCGGTCAGGAGGTCGTTGACCTGCTGGTTCGTGTCAGGGGACAGCAGGGTGGTTCCGGCCGGCATGACGTTGCCGGAGGCGAGGAGCTCGAGGCCCTTCTTGGTGCAGTCGTTGACGGTGCCCATGTCCACGTCGCCGCGGATGGGCAGCGAGCCCTTCGCGGCGTTGAAGGCGACCTGCGTCTCGGGCTGGAGGAGCAGCGCGGCGAGTTCCTTCTGGGCGGCGGTGGTCTCGGGATCGTCCTGCGCCGGGAAGTAGAAGGCGTCGCCCCCGGCGTCGAGGATCGCGTTCAGGCCCAGGCCGGGGAGGCAGGTGTAGTCCGTGCCCGCCGTCTTGCCGGCCAGCGCGAACTCGCCCTGCGCCCAGTCGCCCATGATCTGCGCGGCGGCATCGCCGGTGATGACCATGTTGGTGGCCTGGTTCCAGTCCTGCACGTTCGAGCCCTGCGACAGCTCGCGCGCCTGGGCGGCGGCCTCGAAGACCTTGGCGAACTCGGGGCCGCCGGCGACCGATTCGTCCTTGTCGCGGTTCACGGCGAGGTAGGCGTCCTGGCCGGCGATGGCGGTGGCCAGCACGTTGAAGGCGCCCGCCTGCTGCCAGGGCTGGCCGCCCATGGCGAGCGGGATCTTGCCGGCGGCGGCCACCTCGTCGGCGGTGTCCACGAACTCGTTCCAGTTGGTCGGGACGGGAAGGCCCAGGTCCTCGTAGACCTTGTTGTTCAGCCACATCCACTGCCAGGAGTGGATGTTGATGGGCGCGCAGTAGATCTTGCCCTCGTAGGTGCAGGCGTCGAGCAGCGAGGAGGGCTGCACGATGTCCTTCCAGTGGTTCGCCTCGGCGACGTCGGTGAGGTCGAGGAGGAGCCCGGCCTGGATCAGCTCCTCGGCCTGGCGGCCGTGGTTGAACTGGAAGGCGTCCATCGGGTCGCCGCCCAGGATGCGCGAGATCATGATCGGGCGGGCGGTGTCGCCGCCCCCGGCGATGGCGCCGTCGATCCACTTGTTGCCGGTGGCGTTCCAGGCGTCGGCGAGCTTGGAGACGGCGTTGGCCTCGCCGCCCGAGGTCCACCAGTGGGTGACCTCGAGATCGACGGCATGGGCCGCGGTCGCCGTCATGGCGCAGAGCGCGGTCGCCCCCAGCAGGCTGTGGGTCAGTTTCACGTTGCTTTCCTCCCTGTTCGGATGCCCTTTGGCTTCCTATAACGATTTAGAGCTAAGACGAATCACCGGCGCCGTGCAAGCGGCTTTCGCGGGCGCGGACGGGAGGAGCAAAATCGTGAGCGACGCGCCGGGCAACGCGGCGGGAGACGGGGTCGCGGCCGCGCCTTCCCCGGACGTGGAACGCCCCGGAAAGCCGACCCTCAAGACCATCGCGGGGCTGACGGGCCTCGCGGTGGCGACGGTGTCGCGCGCGCTCCACGACGCGCCGGACCTCAGGCCCGAGACCAAGGCGCTGGTCCGCAAGGTGGCCGAGGAGCTGGGCTATGTCCCGAACCGCGCGGGCCTGCGCCTGCGGACGGGGCGCACGCAGGTCATCAGCCTCGTCATGTCGGCCGAGCACGACATGATGAACAACACGGCGCGGCTGATCTCCTCGCTGGCCGGGGCGCTGCGGGGGACGGCGTTCCACCTCAACGTCAGCTACTTCTTCCCCGGCGAGGACCCGATGAAGCCCATCCGGCACATCGTGGAGATGGGCCTCGCCGACGCGGTGATCTTCAACCAGACCCAGCCCGAGGACCAGCGCGTCGCCTGGCTCCTGGGGCGGCACTTCCCCTTCGCCACCCATGGGCGGACCAACTGGGCCGAGCGCCACGCCTGGGCCGACTTCGACAACGCCGCCTTCGGGGAGATCGCGGTGCGGCGGCTCGCCCGCGCCGGGCGCAGGCGGATCGGGGTGATCGCGCCGCCGCTCGACCAGAACTACGCGCGGGACACCGTGGCGGGAGTCGCCCGCGCGGGCCAGGAGACCGGCGTCGAGTCGCAGGTCCTCGCGGGAGTGTCGAGCGACAGCGCCTCGGCCCTGGTGCGCGAGGCGGTGGCGCGGGCGCTGCCCCTGGGGTTCGACGGGCTCATCGCCTGCTCCACCAATTCGGCCATGGCCGCGGTGGCGGCCATCGAATCGCAGGGAATGCGGCTCGGGCGCGAGATCGACCTCGTGGCCAAGGAGGCGATCCCGTTCCTTACCCTGTTCCGGCACGAGATCATGGTCGTGCAGGAGGACGTGGGCCGCGTGGGCGCGGTGCTGGCCCGCGCCGTCATCCGTGCCATAAGGGAGCCCGAGGCGCCTCCGCTCCAGGACCTGGAGGTGCCGCGCGACGATTTCGACAACAAGGACACGACACCATGACGAGCCAGATCAAGGGCCCGGGGATCTTCCTCGCGCAGTTCGCCGGGGACGCCGCGCCGTTCAACTCGCTGAAGGGCATGGCCGAGTGGGCCGCGGGCCTGGGCTACCGGGGCGTGCAGGTCCCCACCATCGACCCGCGCATCCTCGACCTCGACCGCGCGGCCGAGAGCCAGGACTACTGCGACGAGGTGCAGGGCCTCTGCCGCGAGGCGGGCGTGGAGATCACCGAGCTGTCCACGCACCTCCAGGGGCAGCTCGTGGCGGTGAACCCGGCCTACGACATCGCCTTCGACGCCTTCGCGCCCAAGTCCCTCCACGGCAACCCCAAGGGGCGGCAGGAGTGGGCGGTGGAGCAGGTCAAGAAGGCCGCCGTCGCCTCGCGGCGCCTCGGCCTCGACGCCCATGTGGGCTTCTCGGGGTCGCTGGCCTTTCCCTACCTCTACCCCTGGCCGCAGCGGCCCGAGGGGCTGGTCGAGGAGGCCTTCGCGGAGCTCGGGCGCCGTTGGGTCCCGATCCTCGACGTCTATGCCGAGAACGGGGTGTCCTACGGCTACGAGATCCATCCGGGCGAGGACCTGTTCGACGGGGCGACCTTCGAGATGTTCCTCGACGCCGTGGGCGGGCACGTCGCGGCGACGATCAACTACGACCCGAGCCACTTCCTGCTCCAGCAGCTCGACTACCTCGCCTTCATCGACATCTACCACGAGCGGATCACGTCGTTCCACGTCAAGGACGCGGAGTTCAACCCGGACGGGCGGCAGGGCGTCTATTCGGGCTACCAGCCTTGGATCAACAGGGCCGGACGGTTCCGGTCCTTGGGCGACGGGCAGGTGGACTTCAACGGCATCTTCTCGAAGCTCACGACCCACGGCTACGACGGCTGGGCGGTGCTGGAGTGGGAATGCGCGCTGAAGTCGCCCGAGCAGGGCGCGGCCGAGGGGGCGCCCTTCATCGCCGCGCACCTGATCGACCGGGCCGAGCGGGCCTTCGACGACTTCGCCGGGGCGGAGCGGGACCAAGCCACGATCCGGGCGATGCTCGGGCTCTGAGGGGGGTGAGGAACATGGCAGAACGACGCCTGAGGCTGGGCATGGTGGGCGGCGGACGGGGGGCCTTCATCGGCGCCGTCCACCGCATCGCGAGCCGGATCGACGATCGGTGGGAGCTGGTGGCGGGGGCGCTGTCCTCGGACCCCGAGAGGGCGCGGGCCTCCGGGGCCGACCTCGGCATCGCGCCGGACCGGGCCTATTCGGACTTCCGCGAGATGGCGCGGGCCGAGGCGGGCCGCGAGGACGGGATCGACGCGGTCAGCATCGTGACGCCGAATCATATGCACGCGGACCCGGCCATCGCCTTCCTGGAGGCGGGCATCCACGTCATCTGCGACAAGCCGCTGGCCGCCGCGCCCGAGCAGGCGCAGCGGATCGCGGACGCGGTGAAGGCGTCCAGGGCCCGGTTCGTGCTCACGCACAACTACACGGGCTATCCGCTGATGCGGCAGGCGCGCGAGATGATCGCGGCAGGCGACCTGGGGGAGCTCCGGCTCGTGCAGGCCGAATACGCGCAGGACTGGCTGACCGAGAGCGTGGAGGCCACCGGCAACAAGCAGGCCGCGTGGCGGACGGACCCGACACAGGCCGGGGCGGGGGCGCTGGGGGACATCGGCACCCATGCGTTCAACCTCCTCAGCTTCGTCTCTGGACTCAGGCCCGAGGCGCTGCTGGCCGATCTCCAGAGCTTCGGAGCCGGGCGGCTGGTGGACGACAACGCCCATGTGCTGCTGCGCTTCCAGGGCGGGGCGCGGGGGATGCTCTGGGCGTCGCAGGTCGCGCCGGGGAACGAGAACGGGCTGCGGCTGCGCATCTACGGGACCAAGGCGGGCATCGAGTGGGGGCAGGAGAACCCCAACGTGATGACCTTCGCGCCGCTGGGCGAGCCCAAGCGCATCCTGACGCGCGGCGGCGCGGGCCTGGGCGGCGGGTCGAGCCAGTCCACCCGCGTCCCGCCGGGGCATCCCGAGGGCTATCTGGAGGCCTTCGCGACGATCTACACGGACGCGGCGGACCTGATCCTCGGGACGAACGACGGGGCGCTGCTCCCGAACATCGACTCGGGGCTGGAGGGGATGTGGTTCATCAACGCCTGCCAGAGGTCGTCGCAGGCGGGCGGCGAATGGGTCGGACGGTGACGGCCTGACGAGGCGTCGCGGGGCGGGGCCGTCGCGCCCCTGCCCCGCCGTTCCCTGCCTTGCCCGCGGAGGCGAGCCGCCTCCCGGCCCCGCCTAGCTTCCGTCGGCCGGCTGGTCGGGCTGGCCGGGCGCGGGCGCGCCATTGGGCACCACGCGTCCCGGGATCTCCTCGCGCCGCTGGCCCTTGTCGGACCAGGTGCGGATCGCCTCCAGGGCCTCCTCGGCGGTCTCGACGTAGCGGAAGAGGTCGAGGTCCTCGGGCGAGATCGTGCCGGACTCGGCGAGCTTGGGCCAGTTGATGACCTCCTCCCAGTAGGCGCGGCCGAAGAGGAGGAAGGGGACCTTGGCCATGCGGCCGGTCTGGATCAGGGTCAGCGCCTCGAACATCTCGTCCAGCGTCCCGAAGCCGCCGGGGAAGACGCAAACGGCCTCGGCCCGCATGAGGAAGTGCATCTTGCGGATCGCGAAGTAGTGGAAGTTGAAGCACAGGTCCGGCGTCACGTAGGCGTTGGGCGCCTGCTCGTGCGGGAGGACGATGTTGAGGCCGACGCTGCGGCCCCCGGCCTCCTGGGCGCCGCGGTTGCCGGCCTCCATCACGCCGGGGCCGCCGCCGGTGGCGATGACGCCGCGCCGCCCCCGGGTCTCGGCCAGCGACGCCTCGGTGGCGAGCTGGGCGAAGCGGCGCGCCTCCTCGTAGAAGCGGGAGAGCGAGGCCAGCATCGGCGTGGTGGCCTTGTGGGCGTTGGCCGCGTCGGGGATGCGGGCCCCGCCGAAGAGGACGATGGTCGTCTCCACCCCCGCCTCGTCCAGCATGAGCTGGGGCTTGAGGAGCTCGAGCTGGAGCCGCACGGGGCGCAGGTCCTCGCGCAGGAGGAACGCGTCGTCGATGAAGGCCAGGCGGTAGGACGGCGCGCGGGTCTGCGGCGTGGACGGGATCTGGGCGGCGGTCCGGGTGTCCACCACGCTGTCGCGCATCGGATGGGTCCGGGGGGCGGGCTCGGTGACCTCGCGGGTGGGCTGCGCGGCGCCGAGGGCGTCGGCGTCCTGGGCGGCGGATGTGAGGGGGCTTTCGGTCATCGACTCGTCCTTGTCTCTTTGGGGCCACATGGCACGGATCGCGGAAAAACCAAACCCGGGGCGCGGCCGCCATGGTTTCGTCCGGTTCCTGCGGGAGGCTGGGCCGGGGGAGGGCGATGGCGATGGCGGACTGGGAGTTCACGACCGAGGGGTTCCGCGACCCGGAGGAGGTCCGGCGCAGGCACGTCAACGGCCTGGGGGGCGCGAGGCTGGCAGGGGCGCTGCGGGCGCATCTGGACGCCTGGGGCCTGCCCTGCGGCGAGGTCTACCCCGAGGACTTCGGCTGGGCCTTCGAGGCGACGGGGCCGGAGGGCCTCCACCTCTGCGCCGTGGCGCTGGAGCCCGGCGCGGGCGGGGTCCTGACCGGGCACGCGCTGACCGACAAGCGGCGGACGGTGCTGGACCGCCTGCTCGGCCGCCGCCGCGAGGCGCCGGACGAGGCCGTGCCGCTGGCGATCGAGGCGTTCCTGCGTGGCCATCCGGAGATCCGCGACCTCGCGTGATTGCGTGGCGAAGCCCTGGCGCCTATAGGCCGCTCTCGACACGCACCGGAGGTCCTGCCCATGTCCCACGCCGCCCTCGAAGCCGCCATCGACGCCGCCTGGGAGGATCGCGCCTCCCTCACGCCGTCCACGAAGGGCGAGGTCCGCGACGCCGTGGAGACCACGCTGGAGGCGCTGGACTCCGGCTCGCTCCGGGTGGCGGAACGGGGCGCGGACGGGCAGTGGACCGTCAACCAGTGGGCCAAGAAGGCGGTGCTGCTGTCGTTCCGGCTGAACGACATGGCGATGCAGGAGGGGGCGCCGCAGGGGGCCTCGTGGTGGGACAAGGTCGACAGCAAGTTCAAGGGCTGGGACGAGGCGCGCTGGCAGCAGGCGGGGTTCCGCGCGGTGCCGGGCTCCATCGTGCGGCGGTCGGCCTTCATTGCCAGGGGCGCCGTGCTGATGCCGTCCTTCGTGAACCTGGGGGCCCACGTGGGCGAGAACACCATGGTGGACACCTGGGCGACCGTGGGGTCCTGCGCGCAGATCGGGGCGAACGTGCACCTCTCGGGCGGGGTCGGCATCGGCGGCGTGCTGGAGCCCATGCAGGCCGGCCCGACGATCATCGAGGACGACTGCTTCATCGGCGCGCGCTCCGAGGTGGTCGAGGGCTGCATCGTGCGGCAGGGCTCGGTCCTGGGCATGGGGGTCTTCATCGGCAAGTCGACCAAGATTCTCGACCGCGCGACCGGCGAGGTGACCTACGGCGAGGTGCCGCCCTATTCCGTCGTCGTGGCGGGGTCCCTGCCCTCCTCGGGCGGCGTGAGCCTCTACTGCGCGGTGATCGTGAAGCGGGTGGACGCGCAGACCCGCTCCAAGACCGGGATCAACGAGCTCCTACGGGACTGAGCCCGACCCGCGCGACCGACGGCCCGGACTGTGTTACGCTGCGTCAGGCCCGGCACGAGCCGGGCCGGACGTCAGAGGGAGGGCCCATGTCCATGCAGGTGATCGGCGCCGGCCTTGGCCGGACGGGAACGTATTCGCTGAAGCTCGCTCTCGAACGGCTGGGGTTCGGCCCCTGCTACCACATGGAGGAGGTGCTGGCGCGGATGGACGAGCGGGTGCCGCTCTGGACCGCGGCGGCACAGGGGAGGCCCGACTGGGCGACGATCTTCCGGGGCTACGGCAGCGCCGTGGACTGGCCGGTGGCGGCCTTCACCCGCGAGCTGGCCGAGGCCTATCCGGCGGCGCGGTTCGTCCTCACCGTCCGCAGCCCGGAGAGTTGGGTGGCGAGCTTCGGCGAGACGATCGGGAAGCTCATGGACGGGACGCCGCTGCCGCCGCCGATGCAGGACTGGCTGGCCATGGGGCGCGCGGTGCTGGCGAAGAGCGG
Organism: Rubellimicrobium mesophilum DSM 19309; assembly: GCF_000600335.2. Taxonomy (GTDB): domain Bacteria; phylum Pseudomonadota; class Alphaproteobacteria; order Rhodobacterales; family Rhodobacteraceae; genus Rubellimicrobium; species Rubellimicrobium mesophilum. The sequence goes on from NZ_KK088604.1 coordinate 115,441, forward strand.
CGTCCATGCCGGGCTGGACCGCGAGGGGCTGCGGGCAGCCTTCGCCGCGCATACGGAGGCGGTGAAGGCGGCGGTCCCGGCGGAACGGCTCCTGGTCTTCGAGGTCAGGGAAGGCTGGGCGCCGCTCTGCGCCTTCCTGGGCGTGCCGGTGCCGGACGAGCCCTTCCCGCGCACGAACGAGCGGGAGGAGTTCTGGCAGAGGATCGCCGACAGCGCCCCGGCGGCCGCGACGGAAGGCGCGGGGGCGGCCTGAGCCGTCAGCCGGCCAGGACGCGGGATATGACCTCCTGGAGGTCCCGCTCCTGGAAGGGCTTCTGCAGGAGAGGCTGGCCCGTGAAGCCGTCGGGCAGGCCCGCCGCGCCGTAGCCGGTCGCGAAGGCGAAGGGGATGCCGCGACGGCGCAGCTCCTCGGCCACCGGCACCGTGTTCTCGCCCGCGAGGTTCACGTCGAGCAGCGCGGCGTCCACGGTCTCGGTCCCCAGGAGGTCGAGCGCCTTGTTCACGCGGGCGGCGGGACCGACCACGGTGGCGCCGCCGTCCATCAGGATGTCCTCGATCAGCATGGCGACGATCATCTCGTCCTCCACCACGAGGATGCGCTTGCCGGCGAATCCCGCGCCGGTCCCGTCCTGGGTCATCGTTGTCCTCCCCCACCGATGCGGCCAGCCCAACGCGAGCGGGGCCGGAGGTGGAGCCCCCGGCCGTCCCTGCCCGCGATCCTCATGGCCGCCGCTGCCATGCCATGAGGATACAGCATAGGGCCTCGGCGGGGCGGAGCAATCGTTGACCTAGCGTCGACCGATGCGCGGCTCGGTCCCCGCGAGGAGGCGGGCGATGTTGGCGCGGTGGCGGACCAGGATCAGCGCGGCCAGGGCGATGGCGAGGACGACGACCTCGCCGCGTCCGAGGAGGACGGCCCAGAGCGGCGAGAGGACCGCCGCCACCAGGGCCGAGAGCGAGGAGATGCGGAGAAGCGCCGCCGTGGCGGCCCAGGTGGCGCAGGCGGCGAGGCCGACGGGCCAGGCGACCGCGAGGAGCAGGCCGAGGGCGGTCGCGACGCCCTTGCCGCCCCTGAAGCCGAGCCAGACCGGGAAGCAGTGGCCGAGGAAGGCCATGGCGCCCGCGAGCTGGGCCGCGTCCTCGGGCGCGACGGCGCGGGCGAGGAGGACCGCCAGCGCGCCCTTGCCGCCGTCGAGGAGGAGCGTGGCAAGCGCGGCGCCCTTGCTGCCGGTCCGCAGGACGTTGGTGGCGCCGATGTTGCCCGAGCCGATGGAGCGCACGTCGCCCAGGCCCATGGCGCGGGTCACGAGGACGCCGAACGGGATGGAGCCCAGGAGGTAGCCGAGGACGGCCCAGAGGAGGAGCGTCGTGGCGGGGGAGACGATCTCGGGCATCAGGCCCCTCCGACGCGGCGGCCCGCGACCCATGTGCCCCTGACGCGGCCCTGGAGGCGGGCGCCGTCGAAGGGGGTATTCTTGGACTTGGACAGCATCCGCCAGCGGTCGAGGACGAAGGGCGCGTGCAGGTCGAAGAGGACGAGGTCGGCGGGGGCGCCCTTGCGGAGCCGTCCGGTGGGGAGGCCGAGGCAGCGCGAGGGGTTCAGCGACAGGGCGCGGAAGAGCTGCGGGAGCGAGAGGCGACCCGCGTGGACGAGGCGGAGGCTCGCGGGGAGCAGCGTCTCGAGGCCCACGGCGCCGGGGGCGGCGCCCTCGAAGGGGAGGCGCTTCGATTCCTCGTCCTGCGGCGTGTGCATGGAGCCCAGGGTGTCGATCAGGCCGGAGGCCAGGGCCTCCACGGCGGCCTCGCGGTCCTCCTCCTGCCGGAGGGGGGGCACGAGCTTGAAGAAGGTGCGGTAGTCGCCGACGTCGAAGTCGTTGAGCGTCAGGTGGTGGACCGAGATGCCGGCGGTGACGTCGAGGCCCTGCTCCTTGGCGCGCAGGAGCGAGGGGAGCGACGCGGCGGTGGTCACCTGGTCGGCGTGGAGGCGGGCGCGGGTCATCTCGAGGAGCGCGAGGTCGCGTTCGAGGCCGATCCGCTCGGCCATGGGGCTCACGGCGGGGAGGCCGCGGAGGCTCGCGAACTTGCCGCTGGTCATCACCGCCCCGCGCGAGAGGCCGGGGTCCTGGACATGGGTGACGACGAGGGCGCCGAGGCCACGCGCGTAGGTCAGGGCGCGGGCGAGGACGCGGGTGTCCTCGGTCACGCGGTCGCCGTCGGTGAAGGCCACGGCGCCGGCGTCGCGGAGGAAGGCGATCTCGGTCATCTCGCGCCCCTCGCGGCCCTTGGTCAGGGCCGCCATGGGGAGGACGTGGACGGGGCTGTCGGCGGCCGCGCGGCGGGCCACGAACTCCAGCGTCTCGGGCGTGTCGATGGCAGGGAGCGTGTCGGGGCGGGTCACGATGGTGGTGACGCCCCCGGCGGCGGCGGCGAGGCCGGCGGAGCGGAACGACTCCTTGTGACGCTCGCCGGGCTCGGAGACCTTGACGCCCCAGTCGACGATGCCGGGAGCGAGGTGCTTGCCGTTGCCGTCGATCACCTCGTCGAAGTCGCCCTCGGGGTCGGGGGGGAGGAGGTCGGCGATGAGGCCGTCCTCGATGAGGAGGGCGCCGGGCTGGTCCGTGCCGCCCTCGGGGTCGATCAGGCGGACGTCGCGGATCAGGGTCCGTGTCATCGGCCTCTCCTCCCCCTGGCTGGACGCGCCTCCCCTAGCCCCGCGAGGGTTGGGCCGCAAGGCGGCTACTTGGGCGGGAGGGAGGCGACGAAGGCGGTTGCGGCGTCGAGGACGCGGGCCCGGAGCGCGGGGTCGGCGGCGAGGCCCGGCGGGAGGCGGACCCAGCCCTTCATGGAGCGGGTGCCGGACATCGGCGTGGTCACGCCGGGGAGCGCGAGGGCCCAGCCTTCGTTGCCTCGGCCGAGGCGGGCGAGAAGGCCCTCATGGCTCGCGCAGGCGAGGAGGTTGCCCCGGAGGAGGAAGGCGAGGCTGCCGAACATGGTGGTCTCGGTGATGCCGTCGCGGGTGGTGAGGTCGGCGCGGAGACGCTGTTCGAGGTCGCGGTCGCGCATGGCGAGGTCCACGAAGCGGTGAGTCGGCGGAACCTTAGCACGGCGAGAACATTATAGGAACAACAGCATGGAGACAGCATCATGGCGCAGGCCAAGGCGCATCACGACGAGCACAACACCAAGGTCCACCCCGAGGGAAACGCGCAGAAGGACCCGGAGACCTGGGTCACGGGCGACGAGCCGATGACGGGGGCGCAGGCGTCCTACCTGCGGACGCTCTGCGAGGAGACGGGCGAGGAGTTCGACGAGGGGCTGTCGAAGGCCAAGGCCTCGGAGATGATCGACCGGCTGAAGGAGAGGTCGCCGAGGCTGAACGGGGGCTGAGGGGGGCCCTGCCCCCGCGCTGCGCGCTTCCCCGGGTTATTTGGGGTCAGAAGACGGGATGAGGTCCTCGGCCCCCTGCCCCTTGGCCCGGCGGAGTCCGGGCGTGGAGGGACAGGGGGCGTGGACCCCGAGTCGGAGCGTTCTCCGCCCGCCGGGTTGGCACGGCGGGGCGGAGCGGCCTCCGGTCCCACGCCGCCGGGGGCCAACCCGGCCGGCGTGGGGGGCGCGTGTTCGACGCGCGGCGGCCGGGTCTTTGCGAGGCCGTGCCATGACCTCTCCCAGTGGGGCGCGATGCCTAACCGGAGGACGACGCCAGGACCCCCTGGAGGTGTCATCGCCGCTCCCGCCCCTCAAAGAGCTCTCGCCCGGGGGAACCGGTCCCGGGCTTGGTCGGCCATCTGGAGCGAGCCCGCGCGGAGGTCCGACCAACCATGGCCCTCCGCGCGGGGGAGCGGCTTTCAGATGCCTCCGGGAACACCTCGCCGGCCTGCACCCGTGCGGGTGGTCTCGGGTCCGGGAGGATCGGCCGGGGGTGCCGCTCCTGATCTCGTGCCGTCAGGGTGCCGGGGGCGGGTTAACGAATGGTGAATGGGGCGTTCGGTGGGGGGTGGGGCGACGCAACACCCTGGAGGCAAGTCGCTGATCCGGCGAGGGAAGTTGCTCGGCGGGGGTGTTGCGTCGCCCTTGGTGGGTGGGCGCCAACCCACCACGAATCAGTCGATGCGGGACGCTCGATTCGGGTCGGGAATGGTGGGTTGCACCCACCCTACGGGACTACGGCGTTCAGGGCAGGATACCGCGCCAAAGTGGCTCGTGGCTGCCTTGGTGGTTGGGCAGGCCGGGCTTGGTCAGACAGCCCTTAGGCTCGACGTAGCTGTCGATGCGGCGGACGGGTTCCTCGCGCCAGGACAGGTTGAAGGCCCAGTAGGTCGGGAAGAAGAACATTTCTGAATAGGGCAGATGGTCGTGAATCCACCAAGCGAGGCGCTGCCAGTCGCCAGGGGCTTGGAAACGGTCCCAGAAAGATGGGACAACGATACAAGCCGTAGCGCCCATTCGGCCCTCGGCGTCGCGCTGGTCCCAGATATGGGCGGCACGGTTCGCCTCGTTGGAAGCGCAGTTGTAGCCCTTCTTGTTGTCCCTCATCGCCTGGGACCCGAAGCCGTTCACCTCGGGCGAGCGGTAGGCGGAGCGGATGGCGATACGGCCGAAGGCATCTTGAAGAGGCTCGAGGAGTTCCTCGCAGAGCCGGGTGCCGGCGGCGATGGCTAGGTCGGGGTCGTCTGGGACATTGGCGAAGCCATGGATCGCGGCGATGTCCGAGAAGAGGAAGTCGCGCACGAAGAATGATTTCGACAGTCGGACACGACCGAAGTCGCTGAGGGTCTGAACGGAGGTAGGCTTGCGCATGGTCGGACCTGAGGGAGTGATCCCGTTTCCATGCGCCTTTGCCCTCGGTGGGCTGAAGGCTCTGCTTGCAGATCTGACTGATCTAGCGCCCTAGTGGGTTTTGAAGGCCACGCCCTCACCGCCCGAACAGGCACCTACCCCTCCCCCACCGCCTCCCGCCCCCTCGCCTTACGGAGGTTCCGCGCCAGGAGGTCCATCGCGGCCATGCGCACCGCCACGCCCATCTCCACCTGGGTCTGGATCACCGAACGGTTGATGTCGTCGGCCAGCGTGCCATCGATCTCCACGCCCGCGTTCATGGGGCCGGGGTGCATGACGATGGCGTCGGGGCGGCGTGGGCGAGCTTCGCCGCATCCAGGCCGTAGAGGTGGAAATACTCGCGCTCGGAGGGGACGAAGCCGCCGTCCATCCGCTCCTTCTGGAGGCGGAGCATCATCACCACGTCGCAGCCCTCAAGGCCCTCCTCCATGGAGGAGAAGACCTCGCAGCCGAAGGCGTCGATGCCGGCGGGCATGAGGGTCGGCGGCGCGACGAGGCGGATGCGGTTCTCCATCTTGTGGAGGAGCAGGATGTTGGAGCGGGCCACGCGGCTATGGGCGATGTCGCCGCAGATGGCGATACTCAGGCGGTGGAGACGGCCCTTGCGGCGGCGGATCGTGAGGGCGTCGAGGAGCGCCTGGGTCGGGTGCTCGTGCCGCCCGTCGCCGGCGTTGAGGACGGCGCAGTTCTGGACCTTCTGGGCGAGGAGGTCCACGGCGCCGGACATGGGGTGACGGACCACGAGGAGGTCGGGGCGCATGGCGTTCAGCGTCAACGCGGTGTCGATCAGGGTCTCCCCTTTCTTCACCGAGGAGGCGGCGACGCCCATGTTCATCACGTCCGCGCCGAGCTTGCGGCCGGCGAGCTCGAAGCTCGACTGCGTGCGGGTCGAGGGCTCGAAGAACATGTTGACCTGGGTGAGGCCCGAGAGCGCGTCCCCGGCGGGGAGGCCCTTGCGGTTGCGCTCCGCGTAGGAGTCCGCGAGGTCGAGGAGGGTGGTGATCTCCTGCGGGTGGAGGGGCTCGATGCCGAGGAGGTGGGACTGGCGGAACATGGGCGGCACCTCCTGAGGATCGGGGGTCGTTTACGTCAGGCGCTCCAGGCCTGCCAGAGGAGGCGGAGGGCGAGGGCCACGGAGGTGACGACGAGGAGCGGGCGGATCACGCGGGCGCCCACCCGGACGGCGAGGCGGGAGCCGACCTGCGCGCCGGCGAACTGCGCGACGCCCATCGAGAGGCCGACGATCCACCAGGGCTGGGCCACGAGGGCGAAGACCAGCATGGAGCCCACGTTGGAGGCGAAGTTGAGGAGCTTGGTGTGGGCGGTGGCCTTGAGGAGGCCGAAGCCGCGCAGGGTCACGAAGCCGAGCATGAAGAACGAGCCCGTGCCCGGCCCGAGGACGCCGTCGTAGAAGGCCATGCCGGGGACGAAGGTGGCGTCGAAGGTCCCCTCGCTCATCCGCTGGTGCCGGTCGTCGTCGTTCAGGCCCTTCTTGAAGGCGAAGTAGAGGGCCACGCCGATCAGCAGGATGGGAAGGACGGCGCGGATCGCCTCGGCGGGGAGGTGGGAAGCGACGAGCGCGCCGCCGCCGCCCGCGAGCAGGGCCAGGAGCGCGGGGAAGGCCTGGGTGCGGGGCTCGACCTGACCGGCGCGGGCGTAGTGGAGCACGGCGGAGGCGGTGCCGAACATCCCTTGCAGCTTGTTGGTGGCGAGCGCCGTCACGGGGGGCGCCCCGGCGAGGAGGATCGCGGGGAGGGCGAGAAGGCCGCCGCCGCCCGCGATGGAGTCGATGACGCCCGCGATGAAGGCCGCGAGGACGAGGAGCAGGAGGATCTCGGGGCCGATGGGGAGCATCAGGCGAACTCGTCGCGCGCGTAGCCCTGGAGGTAAAGGAGTGCCGTGAGGTCACCGTGGTTGACGCGGAGGCGGCACTCGGCCTGCACGGCGGGCTTGGCGTGGAGGGCGACTCCGGTCCCGGCGAGGCGGAGCATCCCGAGGTCGTTCGCGCCGTCGCCCACGGCGAGGACGTCCTGGGGGGCGAGGCCGAGGCGGCTCGACACCTCGGTCAGGGTGGCGACCTTGGCCTCGCGGCCGAGGATGGGCTCCTGCACCTCTCCGGTGAGGCGGCCGTCGGCGGAGAGGAGCGTGTTGGCGCGGGCCTCGTCGAAGCCGAGATGGGCGGCGACGGGACGGGCGAAGCTCAGGAAGCCGCCGGAGACGAGGACGGCATGGGCGCCGTGGGCCTTCATGGTGGCGAGGAGCGTGGCCCCGCCGGGCATGTAGGTGATGCGGTCGCGGAGGACCTCCTCGATGACGGCCTCGGGGAGGTCCTTGAGGAGGGCCACGCGCTCGCGAAGCGCGCCCTCGAAGCCGATCTCGCCGTTCATGGCGCGGGCGGTGATGGCGGCGACGTGCTCGCCGACCCCGGCGACGACGGCCAGCTCGTCGATGCACTCCTGCTGGATCATGGTGGAGTCCATGTCGGCGAGGAGCATCCGCTTGCGCCTGTTGGCGGCGGGCTGGAGGAGGAGGTCGATGCCCTCGGCCTGCAGCTCCTCCCACAGGTCCCGGAGGTCGGCGGGCTCCTCGGGCAGCGGGAGCTCGGCGGCCTCGCCCGGGGCCAGCCAGCGGACCTCGCCGCCGGACCAGCGGGCGCGGATGGCCTCGGGCAGCGCGCGGGGCAGGCCGCCGGGGGCGGCGATGAGGGTGGCGGCGAGCATAAGTTTCCGATCGTAGTCGCGGCCCCCGCAGCAGGGGCGCGTTCGCGGCGGATTAGACCCATTTGGCGACTTGCGGAACCCCGGCGGGGCGCTCTACCCCTTGCGGCGGGACACCCCTCCCCAACGAGGGGCTTTTACCTGGAAGGGTAGCACATGACGCTGCAAGAGCCGCAGGCCAAGCCTGCGAACCCGCGTTTTTCCTCGGGCCCCTGCGCCAAGCCCCCCACCTGGAGCACCGACGCGCTGAAGGACGCCAGGCTCGGCCGGTCGCACCGCGCCGCCGAGGGCAAGGCGCGGCTGAAGCGCGCCATCGACCTCACGCGAGAGGTGCTGGCGGTGCCGGACACGCATCGCATCGGGATCGTGCCGGCCTCGGACACGGGCGCCGTGGAGATGGCGATGTGGACCATGCTGGGCGAGCGGCCCGTGGAGATGGTCGCCTGGGAGTCGTTCGGCGAGGGTTGGGTCACGGACGCCGTGAAGCAGCTCAGGCTCGACGCGCGGGTGCACCGGGCGGATTACGGTAAGATCGTCGACATGGCGTCCTTGGACTACGACCGCGACGTGGTCTTCACCTGGAACGGCACGACCTCGGGCGTGCGGGTGCCGTCGGGGGACGTGATCCCGGCCGACCGCAAGGGGCTCACGATCTGCGATGCGACCTCGGCGGCCTTCGCGCAGGAGCTGCCGTGGGACAGGCTCGATGTGACGACGTTCTCCTGGCAGAAGGTCATGGGCGGCGAGGCGGCGCATGGGGTTCTCGTGCTCGGTCCGCGCGCGGTGGAGCGGCTTGAGAGTTACGTGCCCGACCGGCCGCTGCCGAAGATCTTCCGGCTCACGAGCAAGGGAAAGCTGATCGAGGGGATCTTCCAGGGCGAGACGATCAACACGCCCTCGATGCTCTGCGTCGAGGACTGGATCGTGGCGCTGGAGTGGGGGAAGTCGGTCGGGGGCCTTGAGGGGCTGATCGCGCGGGCGGATGCGAACGCCAAGGCCGTCTGGGACTTCTGCGACGCGCGGCCTTGGGTCGCGAACCTCGCGGAGGACGCAGGCACGCGGTCGAACACCTCGGTGTGCCTCAGGTTCACCGATCCGCGCATCGCGGACGGGGCGGCGTTTGCGAAGGCCGTGGCCAAGCGGCTGGAGCAGGCGGGCGCGGCTTGGGACGTGGGCGCGTATCGCGATGCGCCTCCGGGCCTGCGGGTCTGGTGCGGGGCGACGGTGGAGCTGGCGGACGTGCAGGCGATGCTGCCGTGGCTCGACTGGGCATTCCATGCCGAGATCGAGAAGGTCGCGCAGGCGGCATGAGGTGCATGGCGGGGTGAACCCCGCCCTACGGGTGCGAGATCGCGCGCCCGGTTCCCCCTTCGTAGGGCGGGGTTCACCCCGCCACCCCCAAAATCAGGATTCATGGAGCCCCACATGGCCCCCCGCGTGCTCATCTCGGACGAACTCTCGACCGCCGCCGTGCAGATCTTCAAGGATCGCGGCGTCGAGGTGGACTACCAACCCAAGCTCGGCAAGGACAAGGACGCCCTCCTCGCCATCATCGGCGACTACGACGGCCTCGCCATCCGGTCGGCCACCAAGGCGACCGAGAAGCTGATCGCCGCCGCGGCGAACCTCAAGGTCATCGGGCGGGCGGGGATCGGGGTGGACAACGTGGACATCCCGGCGGCGTCGAAGAAGGGCGTGATCGTGATGAACACGCCCTTCGGGAACTCCATCACCACCGCCGAGCACGCCATCGCCATGATGCTGGCGGTGGCGCGGCAGATCCCGGAGGCGAACGCCTCGACCCATGCCGGCAAGTGGGAGAAGTCCCGCTTCATGGGCGTGGAGCTGACCGGCAAGACGCTGGGCGTGATCGGCGCGGGCAACATCGGCGGGATCGTCTGCGACCGGGCGCGGGGCCTCAGGATGAAGGTGATCGCCTACGACCCCTTCCTGTCGGAGGAGCGGGCGGACCAGCTCGGCGTCGAGAAGGTGGAGCTGGAGGACCTGCTGCACCGGGCGGACTTCATCACGCTGCACGTGCCGCTGACGGACCAGACCCGCAACATCCTGTCGCGCGAGGCCATCCAGAAGCTGAAGCCGGGCGTGCGCATCGTCAACTGCGCGCGGGGCGGCCTCGTGGACGAGGAGGCGCTGGCCGAGGCGCTGAAGTCGGGGCACGTCGCCGGCGCGGCCTTGGACGTCTTCGCGGTGGAGCCCGCGACGGCCTCGCCGCTGTTCAACCTGCCGAACGTGGTCTGCACGCCGCACCTCGGCGCCGCGACGACCGAGGCGCAGGAGAACGTGGCGCTCCAGGTAGCCGAGCAGATGTCGGACTATCTGCTGACCGGGGCGGTGACGAACGCGCTCAACATGCCCTCGGTGACCGCCGAGGAGGCCAAGGTGATGGGGCCGTGGATCCGGCTCGCGGGGCATCTGGGCAACTTCGTGGGGCAGATGACCGACGAGCCGATCAAGGCGATCAACGTGCTCTATGACGGGGTCGCGTCGACGATGAACCTCGCGGCGCTGAACTGCGCGGTGATCGCGGGGATCATGCGGCGGGCGAACCCGGACGTGAACCTCGTCTCCGCGCCGGTGATCGCGCGCGAGCGGGGCATCCACGTGAGCACCACGCGGCAGGACCAGACCGGGATGTTCGAGGGCTACGTCAAGGTGACGGTCGTCACGGACGCGCGCGAGCGGTCGGTGGCGGGGACGGTCTTCTCGGACGGGAAGCCCCGGTTCATCCAGATCAAGGGCATCACCGTCGATGCCGAGATCGGGGCGAACATGGTCTACACGACGAACGAGGACGTGCCGGGGATCATCGGGACGCTCGGTCAGACGATGGGCGAGAACGGGGTCAACATCGCGAACTTCACCCTGGGGCGGAGCCAGCGCGGCGGCGAGGCCATCGCGATCCTGTATGTGGACGACCCGGTGCCGGAGCCGATCCTCGACAAGCTGCGGCGGACAGGGATGTTCCAGCAGGTGAAGGCGCTGGCCTTCGACATGGCGTGACCGCGGCCTAGGCCAGCGCGAGCGGCGATTCGTTGTAGCATTCGAGCAGGTGGGCGGGGTCGCGGTAGACGGCGACCGCGCCCGCCGACTTGAGGGAGGCCTCGGTGAAGCCCCCGAGAGGACGCCGAGGAACGGGTAGCCCGCCGCGCGGGCGGCCTCGGCGTCGTAGGGGGTGTCGCCGATCACGATGGCCGTCGCGGGGTCGGAGAGGCCCAGCTTCCGGAAGGCCGCCTGGAAGATGTCGGGGAAGGGCTTGGACCGCTCGGCCTCCTCGGAGGTCGTCTCGGCGTCGAGGAGGTCCTTGATGCCGAGCAGTTCCTTGTGGTGGGCGACCTCCTCGGGCTTGCCGGAGGTGGCGAGGGCAGTCCTGAGGCCGTCGACGCGGAGGCGCTCGAAGAGGTCGCGGACCCTGGGAAAGGGCTGGACGCGGGGCATGTAGTCGCGGGTGAAGAGCTCGGCGCGGGCCTTCTCCATCTCTTCCTGGCGTTCGGCGAGGAACTCCGGCGGGACGAGGCCGGGGAGGAGCTGGTCGCTGCCCTTGCCGATGTGGCGGCGGATCTCGTCGTAGGTGGCGGAAAGGCCGAACCACTGGAAGATGTCGAGCCAAGCCTGGGCGTGGAGGTCGACGGTGTCCACGAGCGTGCCGTCCACGTCGAAGATGACGGCCTGGGGTCGGGGCATGATGGGTCTCCGGGGCTGGTAGGCAGCCCAACCGCCGGGCGCGCGGGCTGTTCCCGTCAGTAGCCGGTCATTTCGAGGTAGCCCACGCCCTTGTGGGAGCCGGTGATGGTGATGGGGCCCTCCCAGTAGGGGACGGAGGTCGCCATCCAGCTCTGCGGATTGAGGGCCTCGACCGTCACGTCGAGGCCGTGGTCGGGGAGCGTGACGTGCCAGCGGGTCGGGACCTCGCGGCCCTCGACCTCGGTGGTGTCCTCGGGCTCGGCGGTGAAGGCGCCGTTCGGGTAGGGCGTGGGGGTGCCGTCGGCGGCGATCCAGGTGGCGACGGCGTAGGGCTCGCCTTCGGTGGCGCGCAGGCGGTAGCCCATGACGCGCTCGCCCCCGTCGAGGACGAGGGCGAACCAGTCCCAGCCGACCTGCCGGTCGGTGAGCGGCTGGGAGGACCATTCGCGGTCGAGCCAGGCGGTGCCGGTGACGGGCACGTCGCCTTGGGGGAGGTGCAGGGTCCCCTGGATCGCGAAGAAGGGCTGGGAGTAGTAGTGGCTGGCCTGCCCGTCCTCGGACTTGACGGAGTAGCCGTGGTCGCCCTGGAGAACGACGGGGCCCTTGGCCGTCAGGTCCATGTCGTAGCCGATGTCGGTGCCTTGGGCGGTGAGGGTGGCGGTTTCGAGGTCGTCGCCGGTGAGGCGCCATTCGTCGATCCAGGCGTCGAAGGGGTCGAGCGCGACGCCCGCCTGCCCGGTGCCGCCGCGCGCGAGGCGCTCGGCGACGTAGTGATGGTCGGGCGTGGTGACGGCGGCGTGGGCCATCCAGAGCTGGTCCGTGTCGGCCTCGCCGGGGGCGAGGGCGGAGCGGAACAGCGTCCATTGCAGGCCGTAGGGAGTGCCATCCTCGGCGGAAAGGTTGGCCGTGACGTACCACCACTCGATGCGGAAGTCGGGGTGGGGGCCGTGGTCCCTGGGGAAGCTGAACTCGTAGGCGGGGTCGGGGAGCGCGTAGCCCTCGGCGCTCTGGCCGAGGCCGGCGAAGCCCTGCCCCTGGGCGGCGAGGGGCCAAAGGGCGAGGAGGGCTCTTCGTAGGGTGCGCTTCAGCGCACCGGGCCAGCGAGCGCGGCGGGCGGCGGATGGTGCGCTGAAGCGCACCCTACGGGGGCGCAACGGGTCAGCGCTCATCCGAGAACACCTTGAGGAGGAGCGAGGGCGGGACCCTCGCGAGGCGGATCGCGGGCCAGAGGGCAGCCGCCGCCGCGGCGAGGAGGGCGAGGCCGAGGAGGCGGAGCCAGTCCAGCGGGAAGAGGAACATCGGGAGCTTCCAGCCGAAGGCCTCGACGTTGACCACCGCGAGGAGGACCCAGGCGAGGGCGAGGCCGAGGGGGAGCGCGGCCAGCGCCGTCAGCGCGGAGAGGCCCACGGCGCGGAGGAGCTCCAGCCGCCCCAGCGTGGCGCGGCGGGTGCCGAGAGCCCAGACCGGCGCCAGTTGCGGCAGGCGGATGGCACCGAGGGTGAGCAGCGACATCAGGAGCGCGAAGCCCGCGACGGCGAGGGTCAGGACGTTGAGGGCGGCGGTGACGGTGAAGGTGCGCTCGAAGATGGCGAGGGAGATCGCCTTGAGGCGGGACTGGTTCACCACGCGCTCGGGCGCGAGGCCGAAGTCCCGCACGAGGCGCTGCGCGAGGGCGGGGACGTCGTCGGGCGGGACGCGGAGGGCGAAGCTGAGGGGGTCCACCTCGGGGAAGGTCCGGTGGAACAGGGACTCGGCGATGATCGCCTGGCCCACGGGGTTGCCGTAGTCGCCGTAGATGCCGAGGACCGGGAGGGTCACGGTTTCGGTGAGGGCGAGCGGGTCGCCCACTGAGAGGCCGGCGCGGCGGGCGAGCTGCTCGTTGACGACGGTCCCTTGCCCTTCGGCGAGCTTGTCCCAGGCGTCCGGCACGGCGGAGAGGAAGCGCCAGTTCTCGCGGTAGGTGGGGTCGTCGCGCAGGAGCCGGACCTCGCCGGGCTGGCCTTCGAGCGGACGCTCGACGGCGGCGATGGGGAGGGCGCGGGTGCCATCGGGCAGGGCGGCGAGGACGCGCGCGGCGGCGGGGGCGTCGGGGACCTCGATGTAGAGCTCGGAGGCGAGGCGCTGGTCGAGGAAGTCCGTGAAGGTCTGGCGGAAGGAGGAGACCATGGTGGAGACGCCGACGTTGGCCGCCATGGCGAGGAGGAGGGCCATCAGGGCCAGGGAGAGGCCGGGGAGCTCGGCCCTCGTGTCGGCCCAGACCCATTGGGGCAGGGCCTCGCGGGCGAGGCGCTGGCCGAGCGACAGGACGCGGTCGAGGAGGAGCGGCAGGAGGAGCGCGCCGCCGATCATCAGGGCGCCCAGCATGGCGAAGCCGGCGGTCAGGCCGTGGCCCCAGAGGCCGAGGGCGAGCGCGAGGGCGAGGAGCGCGAGGCCCGCGAGGCCCTGGGTCCTGGCGCGGCGGGCGGCCCAGCGCGCGCCCGCGCGGCGGGTGCCTCCGGCGAGGAGCGGCTGGGTGGCGAGGCGGCGGAAGGCGCTCGCGGCGGCGACGGCGGTGCCGCCCAGCACGATCAGGAGGCCGGAGAGCGCCCAGAGGGGGCGGAAGGTGAGCGTCCCGGCGACCTCGGCGCCGTAGAGGCCGCGCAGAGTGCCGGCCACGTCCGGCAGCAGCGCGGCGGCGATCAGGTAGCCGAGGATCAGGCCCAGGGCGCCCGAGGCGAGGGCGAGGAGCGCCAGTTCAAGGGCCATGAGGAGGATGAGCGTGCCGAGCGGCATCCCCATGGCGCGCAGCGTGCGGACGGTGCCGCGCCGCTGCTCGAAGGCGAGGCCCACGGCGCCATGGACGATGAAGAGGCCCACCGCGAAGCTCAGGAGCCCGAAGGCGGTGAGGTTGAGGTGGAAGGAGTCGGTCAGCGCGCCGATGTCGGTCCCCTGGCCCGGCTGCTCGATGCGGAGGTCGGGGGCGACCTGCGCGAGAGGGGTCTGGCGGCGGGGCTGGTCGGGGGCGAGGAGGAGGCTGGTGAAGCCCTGGACGTCGAGGAGGCGCTGGGCGGTGCGGAGGTCGGTCAGGACGGTGCCGGGGGCGACCTCCTCGGAGTGGAGGAGCGTCGCCCCGGTGTCGGGGAGGGTGGCGAGCGTCTCCGGCCGCCCGAGGAGGGCGCCGTTCGGGGCAGGAAGGCCTGGAGGTCCGTGAGCGAGCCCTCCTCGAGGGAGCCGATGCGGACGGGGGAGGTCAGGGGATCGAGGCCGATCAGGCGCGCCTCGCCCAGGCGGCCCTCGACGACGGGGCTGGCGAGCCAGCCGGCGCGGCGCAAGCGCACCCATTCGGATTCGGGGATGGTGGCGCCCTCGGGCGGGCGGAGGCGGGAAAGGGTGCCCTCGCCCAGGGTATTGGCGGCCTCGGCGTAGGAGGCGCGGGCCTCGGCGTTGATGGCCTGGACGCCGGACCAGAGGGCGGTGGCCAGCGCCAGGCCGGCGACGAGGGTGAAGAGCTGGAGCCAGTGGCGGCGCCAGTGGGAGAGGAGGGCGGCGAGGCCGGCGGCGATCATGGGGCGACTTGGCCGCCGCGCAGATGCACCCGGGCGTCCATGCGGGCGGCGACCTGCTCGGAGTGGGTGACGCAGAGGAGGCTCGCCCCGGTCTGGCGCACGAGGTCGAGCATCAGGTCGAGGACCGCCGAGGACGAGGCCTCGTCGAGGTTGCCGGTGGGCTCGTCGGCGAGCACGAGGCGCGGCCGGGCGGCGAGGGTGCGGGCGATGGCGACGCGCTGCTGCTGGCCGCCGGAGAGCTCCTCGGGGAACTTGCGGAGATGGGGGGCGAGGCCGAGGCGGCTCGCGAGTTCGTTTTCCCAGGCGGGGTCGCGGGCGCCCTTGAGGCGGGCCTGGAAGGCGATGTTGGCGGCGGCGTCGAGCGAGGGGATCAGGTTGAACTGCTGGAACACCACGCCGACCGCGTCGCGGCGGAGCCTCGCGCGGCCCCGGTCGTCGAGCCGCGTCACCTCGGTGCCGCCGAGGCGGATGCTCCCGCTGTCGGGGCGGTCGAGGCCGCCGATGAGGTGGAGGAGGGTGCTCTTGCCGCTCCCCGACTCGCCGGTGAGCGCGAGGGTGCGGCCCTGCGCGAGGTCGAGCGAGGCGCCGCGCAGGACGGGGACGAGGCCGTCGGGCCCGGCGAAGCCCTTGTGGACGTCGCGGACGGTCAGGAGAGGGGTCATGGGGGCGGCAAGCGCCTCAGGCGCGGCAGCAGGGCCGCCACGGCCACCGTCAAAAGGGCTCCGAAGACCGACAGGATCCAGAACAGGCTCTCCACTCCGACCGCCCCGAGGATAGGGCGCAGCGCGAGCGGGCCAAGCGTGCCGCCGGTGAGGCCCGCCGCCAGGATCGCGGCGCCGAAGCGCGGGTCGGGGCCGAGGAGGCGGCTCGACCAGACGAAGAAGGCGGGGAAGCAGATGCCGATGAAGGCCCCCGAGGGGACCAAGCCCCAGGCGGGCGAGACGAAGGCCGCGACGAGGAGGCAGGCGGTCGTGCCTGCGAGCCCGAGGAGGAAGATCAGGTCGGGCGCCAGGCGGTGCGTGACGAAGGCGAGGCCCAGCCGCGCGGCCACGAAGGTCGCGAAGAACGCCGAGACGAGGCGGGCGGCCTGCGCCTCCGGGGCGCCGAGGTCCACGAGGGCGGAGGCGCCGAGGCCGATGAGGCTCGCCTCGATGACCACGGCGGCGAAGTTGAGGAGGATGATCGAGAGGCGCGGCGAGAGCGGCGGCAGGCCGGGCGAGGCGCCGCGGAAGGGCTCGGGCCGGCTCAGCGCCATGGCGACGGCGGCGAGGACGGCGGTGATCCAGAGGACCGGGCCGGGTCGGCTGCCGACCGCGAGGAAGAGGAGCGGCGCGAGGATGGCGCCCAGGCCGAAGATGCCGTTGACGAGCGCCACCATGCCGGGGCCGCGCGGGCCGAACTCCGCGAGGAAGCGACGGTTGATGGCGACGGCGAGGACGCCGAAGCCCAGCCCCGCGACGAGGGCGCAGGCGAGGAGGAGGCCCCAGGCCGCCCCCAGCGCCAGCCCGGCCGCCCCGAGCGCCACCAAGGCCGAGGCAGGGCGCATGGAGAGGCCGGGCACCCCGGCGACCCCGGCGAGGACGGCGATGGCCGCTCCGGCGTTGTAGAGGGCGACCAGCGTGCCCCCCTGCCCCTCGGCGAGGCCGAAGGCGCCGGACCAGACCGGCAGCGCCACGCCGAAGAGAGCGGGGAGCATCCCGAGGAGGAAGAACGCGAGCGCGCCGGAGGCGAAGAGCGGGGACCGGAGGCCGTGGCTCGGGGCGGGGAGGACGGTCATGGCGGGGGCCTCAGGCGGGGACGGGGGCGCGGCCCTTGAGGAGGGCGAAGAGGGCGGCGAGGCTCAGGGCGGCGAGGGTGACGATCCAGAAGAGGCCCGCCTCGCCCGTCATGCCGAGGAGGGGGCGGAGGACCAGAGGGGCGAGCGTGCCGCCGAGGAGCGCCACGGCGAGAATGGCCGAGGTCATGCGCGGGTCGTCGCCCAGGATGCCGGTCGCCCAGACGTAGTGGGCGGGGAAGATCATGCCGACGAAGGCCCCCGCGAGGACGAAGCCCGGCGCGGGGGCTCCGAGCGCCGCGACCGCCATGCAGAGGCCCGCGCCGCCAGCGCCGAGGAGGAACAGGCGATCGGAGCCGACATGGCGGGCGAGCCAGTAGAGCGAGAGGCGCGACAGCAGGTAGGCCGCGAAGAAGGCCGAGGTGAGGCGCGCGGCGGTGTCGGCCGCGATGCCCGCGTCGATCAGGGCGGAGGCGCCGAAGCCGGCCGAGGCGCCCTCGATCAGCCCGTTGCCGAAGATGAAGAGGGTCACGAGGAGGCGGCGGCTCCTCAGGTCGGGGAGCCCGCGCGGGGCCGGGTTGGGATCGGGCCGGGCGAGGAGGAGCGCCAGGACGGCGAGGGCCGCGATGGCGAGGTAGACGGCGGTGGGGCGGCTCCCCGCCCAGAGGAAGAGGAGCGGCGAGAGGATGGCGCCCAGGCCGTAGATGGCGTTGACGAGGCCCACCATGCCGGGGCCGCGCTCGCCGAAGCCACCGAGGAAGGCGCGGTTCACGGCGGCGATGATCTGGCCGAAGCCCAGGCCGGTGACGAATCCCGCCGCGAGGAGGAGCCCCCAGGAGGGCGCGAGCCCGAGGAGCGCCGCGCCCAGGGCGAAGGTGCCGAGGCCGAGCCGGAGCCCGATCCCCGGCAGGCCGGCGAGGCCCAGGAGGAGCGCGGTCAGGGACCCGGCCCCATTCGCGGCGAGGAGCGCGCCGCCCTCGCCGGGCCCGAGATGGAAGGCCTCGGACCAGACGGTCAGGGACACGCCGGTCAGCGCGGGGCCGGCCCCGGCTGCGAGGAAGGCGAGCGTGCCGGACAGGAACAGGCGGGAGGCGAAGCCGGGGGGCGTCGAACGGGCGGCGATGGTCACGATGGGGCTTCCGGAGGGGGTCGCGGCGGGATGTCTGGCGCATCGCGCGCGGGAGTTCCAGATGGGTCGGGGCCTCTCCGCGTCCAGCCGGGACCGGAACGGTCGGGCGCGCGGGGCGTTTCGTCAAGGTCCCTGCCCCGCCGGGGCGGCAGCGAGGAGGACGGCGAGATGGCAACCCAAGAGCGTCCCGGGCGGCTGCCCGGCCGGCAGACCGAGGTCCCCAACGCGGGCGACGACTTCCCGGCGGAGCACGACCTCAAGCGCGCCAAGGAGGTGCCGCAGAGCATCCGCGAGCGCATCGACGAGACGGGCCTCGATCGCGAGACCCCGGGCCTGAGGGAGACGGGCGACCTCCGCGCGCCGCTGGGCGACGACCAGGACAGCCGCGGGCGGGGCACGACCCAGGAGAAGGACGTCTACCAGAAGAAGGGCTGAGGGGTGGGCCGCCGTAGGGTGGGGCTTCACCCCACCATGCAAAGATTCCAAGGATGCCCGGCCAGGATGGTGGGGTGAAACCTCACCCTACGGGTCTCCTAGCCCCGCGAACCACTCGGCGTAGGGCGTCGTCCGGGCCATGCGGCGGTTGAGGTCGGGGGCGCCGTCGGTCCACCAGACGGGTCCCCTCTCTCCGAGCGCCTGCTTGGCGGCGTCCACGCGGGCGCGGGCCTCGAGCTGCCGCTTCGGGTCGCCTTTGGCGTCACGCACCGCGCGGCGGGCGGACATGAGGTCGCGGACGAGGCCCTCTCGCGTGGCCGGGTCGAGCGCGGGGTTCGCCATGCGCCAGAGGCGGCCCCGGACGACGAAGTAGCGTCCGTCGGGGGTGACGGGGTATCTCACGCCCAGTCGAGGACGACCTTGCCCGACTTCCCCGACAGCATCGCCTCAAAGCCCTCGCGGTAGTCGCTGACCGGGAAGCGATGGGTGATGACGCGGCGCACGTCGAGACCGTTCTCGAGCATCGCGATCATCTTGTACCAGGTCTCGAAGATCTCGCGGCCGTAGATGCCCTTGAGAGTCAGGGACTTGAGGACGATGCGGCTCCAGTCCACGGGGCTCTTGCCCGGGGGGATGCCGAGGAGGGCGATGCGGCCGCCCATGACGAGGGACTCGACCATCTGGTCGAGCGCGGCCTGGGAGCCCGACATCTCCAGCCCCACGTCGAAGCCTTGGACCATGTGGAGGCGGGACATGACCTCCTTGAGATCCTCGGTGGCGACGTTCACGGGCACCACGTCGGCGACCTTGGCGGCGAGGTCGAGGCGCAGGGGGTTCACGTCGGTGATGACGACGTGGCGGGCGCCCACATGGCGGGCGACGGCGGCGGCCATGATGCCGATGGGGCCCGCGCCCGTCACCAGCACGTCCTCGCCGATCAGGTCGAAGCTGAGGGCGGTGTGGACCGCGTTGCCGAGCGGGTCGAGGATGGCGCCGATCTCGTCGTCGATGGTGTCAGGAAGGGGCACGGCGTTGAAGGCGGGAAGGCGGAGGTAGTCGGCGAAGGCGCCGGGCTCGTTGACCCCGATGCCGCGCGTCTCGGGGTCAAGGTGGAATTTCCCCGACCGGCTCTGGCGGGAGGTCTTGCCGATCAGGTGGCCCTCGCCCGAGACGCGCTGGCCCACGCGGAGGTCGTGGACGTTGGCGCCGAGCTCCACGATCTCGCCGGCGAACTCGTGCCCGGTCACGAGGGGGTGGGCACGGTGCGGGCGGCCCAGGCGTCCCAGCTCCAGATGTGGATGTCGGTGCCGCAGATGCCGGTCCGGTGGACGCGGATGAGGACGTCGTCGGGGCCGATCTCGGGCTCGGGCACGTCCTTGAGGGTCAGGCCCTCGCCGGGGGCCTCCTTCACCAGGGCTCTCATGCGGCCAGCACTCCCGTCTCGCGCCCGGCCCGGTCGAAGGCCTCCAGCGCCTGGTCGAGGTCTTGGGGCGTCAGGGCCGCGCTCATCTGCGTGCGGATGCGCGCCTTCCCTTGCGGGACGACCGGGTAGAAGAAGCCCGTCGCCAGCACCCCCTGAGCGAGGAGGCCCCGCGCCATGTCCTGCGCCCGGCGGGCGTCGTGGAGCATGACCGGGACGATGGGGTGGCTGCCGGGGAGGAGCTCGAAGCCGAGGCCCTCCAGCCCCTTGCGCCAGTGGTGGGCATTCGCAGCGAGGCGGGAGCGGCGCTCGTCGCCCTCCGGCCCCTCCACGAGGTCGAGGGCGGCGAGCGTGGCGCCGGTGACGGCGGGGGGGAGCGCGTTGGAGAAGAGGTAGGGGCGCGCGCGCTGGCGGAGGAGGTCGATCACGGGGCCGGGGCCGGCGACGAAGCCGCCCAGCGCCCCGCCCAGCGCCTTGCCGAAGGTGCCGGTGACGATGTCGGCCCGGACGCCCGCGCGGGAGGGCGTCCCCCTCCCCTTCTCGCCCACGAAGCCGGTCGCGTGGGCATCGTCCACCATGAGCTGGGCGCCGTAGCGGTCGGCGAGGAGCCGCATCGAGGCGAGGTCGGCGAAGCTCCCGTCCATGCTGAAGACGCCGTCGGTGGCGATCAGGACGTGGCGGGCGCCGCCGTCGCGGGCCTCGCGCAGCCGGGCCTCCAGCTCGTCCATGTCGTTGTTGGCGTAGCGGTAGCGCCGGGCCTTGGAGAGGCGGATGCCGTCGATGATCGAGGCGTGGTTGAGGGCGTCCGAGACGACCGCGTCCGCGTCGGTCAGCAGCGGCTCGAAGAGGGCGCCGTTGGCGTCGAAGGCGGCGGCGAAGAGGATGGCGTCGTCGAGGCCGAGATAGGATGCGACCCGCGCCTCCAGCGCCTTGTGGAGGTCCTGCGTCCCGCAGATGAAGCGGACGGAGGCGAGGCCGTAGCCGCGCTCCTCCATGGCGGCGGATGCTGCGGCTTTCAGCGCGGGGTGGTTGGCGAGGCCGAGATAGTTGTTGGCGCAGAGGTTCAGCACCTCGCGCCCGTCCACGGTGACGCGGCCGCCCTGGGGCGAGGCGATCACCGCCTCGCGCTTCCACAGCCCCTCGGCCCGGATCCCGTCGAGCCGGGCGCGGATCTCGTCGAGGAAGTCGCTCATGGCCGATCCTTCGTGAAACCCTGGATGCAACCTAGGGGCACGGAGGCCAGGGTCCAAGGCCCATGACGGACGCGTCATTTCGGCCCTTTTTTCGCAACCGAAAACCCCTATGTGCACCCATCCCCGCGGGCCAGCCTTCGGGGAGCCAAGGGCCTTGCTGGACGACATCCCGGCTCGCGCCGTCACATTCACATCCAGGAGACACCCGATGTCGATCACCGCCGAAGACAAGGCCCGCATCCTCAAGGACTTCGCCACCAAGCCCGGCGACACCGGCTCGCCCGAGGTGCAGGTCGCGATCCTGAGCTCGCGCATCGCGACGTTGACCGAGCACTTCAAGACGCACACCAAGGACAACCACGGCCGCCGTGGCCTCCTGATGATGGTGGCGCAGCGCCGCAAGCTGCTCGACTACGTCAAGGGCAAGGACGAGGCCCGCTACCAGTCGCTGATCGAGCGCCTGGGCCTCCGCCGCTAAGAGACCGGGCCGCGCCCCTCCGAACCACAACGGGGGGCGCGGTTCTTCCATCCAAAGGACGGCGCCGGCCGGGCTCGACCGGCGCTTCGCATACAGAGAGCCAGGGGCAATGCGGCCCCTCCGAAAACCCGCCCCCTCGGACGAGAGAATGAACGGGGGCAAGAGGGCCGACACGCGGCCCGGAAGGACATCCGATGTTCAACGAAGTGAAGAAATCGATCCAGTGGGGCAACGAGACGCTCACGCTGGAAACGGGCAAGGTCGCCCGTCAGGCGGACGGCAGCGTCATCGCCACGCTGGGCGAGACCTCGGTCATGGCCAACGTGACCTTCGCCCGCGAGGCGAAGCCGGGCCAGGACTTCTTCCCCCTGACCGTGCACTACCAGGAAAAGTTCTACGCGGCCGGCAAGATCCCCGGCGGCTACTTCAAGCGCGAGGCGCGCCCCTCCGAGAAGGAGACGCTGACCTCGCGGCTGATCGACCGCCCCATCCGCCCGCTCTTCGTCGATGGCTTCCGCAACGAGGTGCTCGTGATGTGCACCGTGCTGAGCCATGACCTCGTCAACGAGCCCGACGTGGTGGCGATGATCGCGGCCTCGGCGGCGCTGACGCTGTCGGGCGTGCCCTTCCGTGGGCCCATCGGCGCCGCGCGCGTGGGCTTCGTGGACGGCAAGTACGTCCTGAACCCCGCCGTGGACGACATCCAGGACCTCCGCTCCAAGCCCGAGCAGCGGCTCGACCTCGTGGTCGCGGGGACCAAGGACGCCGTGATGATGGTGGAGTCCGAAGCCTACGAGCTCTCCGAGAAGGAGATGCTGGGCGCCGTGACCTTCGCGCACGAGCAGATGCAGCCGGTCATCGACCTGATCATCGACCTCGCCGAGGAAGCCGCCAAGGAGCCCTTCGACTTCCAGCCGGTGGACTACTCGGGGCTGAAGGCCCGCGTGGCCGAGCTGGGCACGACGGCGATGCAGCAGGCCTTCGCCAACCGGGTCAAGCAGGACCGCGTCGCCGCCATCGACGCCGCCGTCGAGACGATCAAGGCGGGCCTTACCGAGGAGGAGCGGGCCGACCCGAACCTTCGCGCGGCTCTCAAGGACCTCGAGTCGAGCGTGCTGCGCGGCGACATCGTCAAGGGCGGCAAGCGGATCGACGGGCGCGCGCTCGACGTGGTGCGGCCGATCACCAGCGAAACGGGGCTCCTGCCCCGGACCCACGGCTCGGCGCTGTTCACGCGCGGCGAGACGCAGGCCCTGGTCGTGACCACCCTGGGCACCGGCGACGACGAGCAGTTCATCGACGCGCTCCATGGCAACTTCAAGTCCAACTTCCTGCTGCACTACAACTTCCCCCCCTACTCCGTGGGTGAAGTGGGCCGCGTGGGCAGCCCGGGCCGCCGCGAGATCGGCCACGGCAAGCTCGCCTGGCGGGCGCTGCAGGCGGTGCTGCCGCCGGCGACCGAGTTCCCCTACACGATCCGCGTCGTGTCGGAGATCACCGAGTCGAACGGCTCCTCCTCGATGGCCTCCGTCTGCGGCGGCTCGCTGTCGATGATGGACGCGGGCGTGCCGCTCAAGGCCCCCGTGGCCGGCGTGGCGATGGGCCTCGTGCTCGAGGACGACGGCCAGTGGGCCGTGCTGACCGACATCCTGGGCGACGAGGACCACCTCGGCGACATGGACTTCAAGGTCGCGGGCACCGAGGCCGGGATCACCTCGCTCCAGATGGACATCAAGGTCGCCGGCATCACGCCCGCGATCATGGAGAAGGCGCTGGAGCAGGCCCGCGCCGGCCGGATGCACATCCTGGGCGAGATGGCCAAGGCGCTGACCAGCGCCAACGCCTTCAGCGTCCATGCCCCGCGCATCGAGACCATGACCATCCCGACCGACAAGATCCGCGAGGTCATCGGCTCGGGCGGCAAGGTCATCCGCGAGATCGTCGAGGTGTCGGGCGCCAAGGTCGACATCAACGACGATGGCACCATCAAGATCGCCTCGGCCAACGCCGATTCGATCAAGAAGGCCTACGACATGATCTACTCGATCGTGGCGGAGCCCGAGGAAGGCGGCATCTACAAGGGCACGGTCGTCAAGATCGTGGACTTCGGCGCCTTCGTGAACTTCTTCGGCAAGCGCGACGGCCTCGTGCATGTCTCGCAGATCGAGAACAAGCGCCTGAACCACCCCTCGGACGTCCTCAAGGAGGGCCAGGAGGTCTGGGTGAAGCTGCTGGGCTTCGACGACCGCGGCAAGGTGCGGCTGTCGATGAAAGTCGTCGACCAGGCGACCGGCAAGGAGATGGCCAAGGAGGAGGCTCCGGCGGCCGAGTGAGGCTTCGGAGCCACGTCCCGCGACATCAGGGCCCCGGCAGCGATGCCGGGGCCCTTTGTTATCCGATGACGGCGGTTTTCCCGCCCTTCCGCGAGGATCGCTCGTGCCCTACTTTGGTCACGACGGCGGCCGACACTCGAATCGCCGCCCAGAGGAACATCGCCCATGCTGACCCGACGCCGTTTCGTCGCCGCCTCCGCCATGACTCTCGCGGCGGGCCCCGCCCTTGCGCAGCAACTCGTCTCGGCCGAGACCCCGCTGATCGAGGACCCCGGCCCGCTGCGGCTCGACATCGGGCCGGAGGCCATCGACGCCTCGCTGGGCCTGCCGCCCACCATCGAGGGCGACTACCCGATCCCCGAGCGCTACCAGGCCAAGGTGGTGCAGGTGGCGCCGGGCCTCGTGCCCAACGACATCCACATCGTCCCGGACAGCTACCATCTCTACTTCATCCTGCCCGGCGACTACGCCATCCGCTACGGCGTCGCCGTGGGCCAGGAGGGGCTGGGCTGGCACGGGCAGGCCACCATCGGCCGCAAGGTCGAGTGGCCCTCGTGGCGCCCGACCGACGACATGATCGAGCGTCACCCGGAGCGTTACGAGAAATACGCCGACGGGATGCCCGGCGGCCCGGACAACCCGCTGGGGGCCCGGGCGCTCTACCTCTTCCAGGGCGACCACGACACCGCCATCCGCATCCACGGCACCATCGACCCGAGCTCGATCGGCCACCGCGCCTCGAACGGCTGCTTCCGGATGTACAACAGCCACGTGATCGACCTCTACAACCGCGTGCCCCTGGGAGTCCGGGCCTTCGCCTACTGAGGGCACCGCCGCGCTCGGCGGAAATCGGCAGGGCGGCAGGGCGACCTGCTGCCCTTTTCCGTCCGGGCTGCTAGGGTCCTCCCAAAACGACGACCTGGGACAGGACCCCGCCATGACGACCCGCCGACGCTTCCTCGCGGCTGCCGCCGCGAGCCTTCTCGCCACGCCCGCGCTCGCGCAGCAGACCGTGGTCTTCCCGCGTGACTGGCTGCCCACCGACGTGGAGGTGGGGCCGAGCCTGCCGGCGGGCACGATCTACGTGAACGTGGAGGACACCTGGCTCTATCTCGGCCTCGGGGACGGGATGGGGCGGCGCTACAAGATCGCGGTGGGCGCGCCGGGCCGGACCTTCTCGGGCGAGGCCACTGTCGCCCGCAAGGCCGAGTGGCCGCGCTGGATCCCCACGCGCGACATGATCGCCAAGGAGCCCGAAGTCTACGGTCCCTTCGCGGCCGGGCTGCCGGGCGGGCATCCCTACAACCCGCTGGGGGCGCGGGCGCTCTACCTCTACCAGGGGCGCCGGGACACGATGTTCCGCATCCACGGCACGCCGCAGCCCTGGACGATCGGCCAGAGCTTCTCCTCGGGCTGCATCCGCATGGCGAACGAGCACGCCATCGACCTCTACGACCGGGTGCCGGTCGGCACGCGGGTGGTCTCGGCGTAGGGGACCCCGGGAAGGGTCCCCTGCCGGCCCGGTCAGGCCGGGAGCTTGGCCTTGCGCAGGTAGGGCAGGACGGTGGTGAAGTCGCCGAACTTCTGGCGGGCCTCGTCGTCCTTGACGGCGACCGGGATGATGACGTCGTCGCCCGGCTTCCAGTCGGCGGGCGTCGCCACGCCCTTGCTCACGGTGGTCTGCAGCGCGTCCACCGCGCGCAGGATCTCGGAGAAGTTGCGGCCCACCGACATCGGGTAGGTCATCGACAGCTTCACCTTCTTGTCCGGCCCGATGATGTAGACCGTCCGCACCGTCGCCGTGTCGTTGGGCGTGCGCCCCTCGGGCAGGTAGGCCTCGGCCGGGAGCATGTCGAAGGCCTTGGATATCTCCAGCCCATGGTCGGCGGCGATGGGGAAGTTGGGCTCGGCGTTGCCGGCGAGCTTGATGTCGGACTTCCACTTCACGTGGTCCTCGACGCCGTCCACCGAGACGCCCAGCACCTTCACGCCGCGCTTCTTCCACTCGGCGTCGAGCTGCGCCACGGCCCCGAACTCGGTGGTGCAGACGGGGGTGAAGTCCTTGGGGTGGGAGAAGATCACGGCCCAGCCGTCGCCCACCCAGTCGTGGAGGTTGATCGTGCCCTGGTCGGTCTCGACGGTCAGGTTCGGGATCGTGTCGTTGATGCGCAAGGCCATGTCGTGGCTCTCCCTGGTCATGTCGCCGCCCGGTCTTGGCCCGGCGGTCGCGGGGTCAATATAGTCGCGGGAGCAAGGGGACGCCACGGCGCGCAGGGAAGGACGGCCATGATCGACAAGCGAGGCTTCTACATCGGCGGGGCCTGGGTGGAGTCGGAGGACGGGCGCGAGCACGTCGTCATCGACCCCTCGACCGAGGAGGGCGCCGTCCGGATCACGCTCGCCGGGCCGCAGGACGTGGACCGGGCCGTGGCAGCCGCGAAGGCCGCCCTGCCCGCCTGGGCCGCGACCGAGCCCCGGGAGCGCAAGGCGCTGGTGGAGCGCATCCTCCAGGAATACCACCGGCGCGAGGGGGACTTCGCGGCGGCCATCAGCCAGGAGATGGGCGCGCCCATCGACTTCGCGCTCTCGGAGCAGGCGCCGAGCTTCTCGTGGCACACCGAGAACTTCCTGACCGCCTTCGACCGGGTCGAGTGGCTGCGGCCCCTTGGCCCCCAGGCCAAGGGCACGATGATCGCCATGGAGCCGATCGGCGTCGTAGGCCTCATCACGCCGTGGAACTGGCCCGCGAACCAGATCGCGCTGAAGGTCATCCCGGCGCTGCTGGCGGGCTGCACGATGGTGCTGAAGCCCTCCGAGCAGGCGCCGCTCTCGGCCGTGGTGGTGGCCGAGATGCTGGACGCCGCCGGGGTGCCGCCGGGCGTGTTCAACATGGTGCAGGGCGACGGGGCGGGCGCGGGGACGCGGCTTTCGACGCATCCGGACGTGGAGATGATCTCCTTCACCGGCTCCACCCGCGCGGGGCGGGCGATCACGGTCGCCGCCGCCGACACCTTCAAGCGGGTGACGCTGGAGCTGGGCGGCAAGGGCGCGAACCTCGTCTTCGCCGACGCCGACGAGAGGGCGGTGGAGCGCGGGGTGCGGCACCTGATGAACAACGCGGGCCAGAGCTGCAACGCGCCCTCGCGGATGCTGGTCGAGCGGCCGATCTACGAGTTGGCCATCGAGAAGGCGCGCGAAGTGGCGGAGTCCACGCGGGTCGGCCCGGCCTCCGAACGCGGCGACCACATCGGCCCCGTCGTCAACGCCCGCCAGTGGGATCACGTCCAGGGCCTGATCCAGAAGGGGATCGAGGAGGGCGCGCGGCTCGTCACCGGCGGACCGGGGCGGCCCGAGCACCTGAACCGCGGCTTCTTCGTGCGGCCCACGATCTTCGCCGACGTGACGCCGGGCATGAGCATCGAGCGGATCGAGGTCTTTGGGCCGGTCTTGTCCATGCTGCCCTTCGACACCGAGGAGGAGGCGCTGCGGATCGCCAACGACACGGACTATGGCCTGACGAACTACGTCCAGACGCAGGACGAGGACAGACGGCACCGGCTGGCGCGGCAGCTCAAGGCCGGGATGGTGGAGATGAACGGCAAGTCCCGTGGGCGCGGCGCCCCGTTCGGAGGCACCAAGGCCTCGGGGCGGGCGCGCGAGGGCGGAGTCTGGGGGATCGAGGAGTTTCTGGAGGTCAAGGCGATCTCCGGGTGGTAAGCTCCGGGTTCACGCACGACTGACGCCGGGTCCCTCCCGCAGATTCGCACAGATCGGGTTCGGCGCCGGGGACTTGGGCAGGCCGGT
The DNA here is from genome assembly GCF_000600335.2 of Rubellimicrobium mesophilum DSM 19309. Classification (GTDB taxonomy): domain Bacteria; phylum Pseudomonadota; class Alphaproteobacteria; order Rhodobacterales; family Rhodobacteraceae; genus Rubellimicrobium; species Rubellimicrobium mesophilum. Next base: position 142,807 of record NZ_KK088604.1, read on the forward strand.
CGCGGGCGCCTATCTCGGCGCCGGATCACCACGGAGGACGAGATGGACCAGATCAACGGCCTGCACCATGTCACGATGCTCGCGTCGAAGGCCGGCGCGAACAACGCCTTCTACACCGAGGCGCTGGGGCTGCGTCGGGTCAAGACCACGGTCAACTTCGACGCGCCGGACGTCTACCACCTCTACTTCGGGGACGAGCTGGGGCGGCCCGGGACGGTGATGACCTCCTTCCCCTTCCCGAACGCCGCGCGCGGCCGGCGCGGCGCGGGCGAGGCCTCGATGACCGCCTTCGCCGTGCCCGAGGGCAGCCTGAGCGCCTGGGAGGAGCGGCTCGCCCCCCTCGGGCCGACGACGCGCGAGACCTTCCTCGGCGAGGAGCGGCTGCTGACCGAGGGGCCGGACGGCGAGAGCCTGGCGCTCGTGGAGGTGGCGGGCGACGCGCGGACGCCCTGGACCGGCGGCAACGTGGACGCCGGGATCGGCATCCGGGGCTTCCACTCGGTGACGCTGGCGCTGCGCGACGCCCGCGCGACCGCCGACCTCCTGCGGATCATGGGCTATCGGGAGGAGGGCCGCGAAGGAGCGGTGACGCGGATGCGGCTGCCCAAAGGCAACGGCGCCGAGGTCGTGGACCTGCACGAGGACGCCTCGGCGCCCCCGGCCGTCCAGAGCGCGGGAAGCGTCCATCACGTCGCCTTCTCGGTCGCCGACAAGGCCACGCAGGACGAGGTCCGGCGCGAGCTGGCGCAGGCCGGCTTCCAGACCACGCCCAATATCGACCGCGACTACTTCTGGGCGATCTACTTCCGCACGCCCGGCGGGGTGCTGTTCGAGGTGGCCACCGACGAGCCCGGCTTCGCCCGCGACGAGCCGGTCGAGCGCCTGGGGACCACGCTGCGGCTGCCCCGCCAGCACGAGCACCTGCGGGACGCGCTCAAGGGGCGGCTCGAGCCGCTGGAGGGCGTGTCGTTCGAGCCTTTGGAGAAGATCTCGTGATCGCAGCGCGGACCGAGGGGGAGGCGGACGCGCCTCTCCTCCTGACCTTCCACGGCACGGGCGGGGACGAGGGGCAGTTCCACGGGATCGGCCCCCAGCTCCTGCCCGGGGCCCATGTCGTGTCGCCTCGGGGCGAGGTGAGCGAAGGCGGGATGCTCCGCTTCTTCCGCCGCAAGGACATGGGCGTCTACGACATGGAGGACCTCGCCCTCCGGACCGCCGCGATGAGCGATTTCGTGGCGGGGGAGATCGCGCGGACAGGGGCGGCCCGCGTCGTGGGCCTGGGCTACTCCAACGGCGCGAACATCCTCGCCTCGGTGCTGGCCGCGCGGCCGGAGCTGTTCACCGACGCGGTGCTGCTGCATCCGCTGATCCCCTTCACGCCGCCCGACGCGCCGGGCCTCTCGGGGCGGCGGGTGCTCATCACCGCCGGGCAGCGGGACCCGATCTGCCCGCCGCAGCTCACCATGCGCCTCTCGGACTGGCTGGAGACGCAGGGCGCGCAGGTGACGCTCCACTGGCACGGCGGCGGGCACGAGGTCGTGGCCTCGGAATGGCAGGCGGCGCAGGCGTTCCTGGGCTGAGGGCAGGCTTCAGTCCGCCACGCGACCTCGGTCGGCGGCGCGCATTTGTCTGGCACAGCTTGGCGGGCTGAAGCCTGTCCAACGGAGCCCTGCCATCCTGCAACCGGGCCGGAGAGTGCGCTTTCTCGCAGTTCCCCTTCTGTCGTTAACCGTTCCCTAACCTTTCCGTGCCAAGGTGATTCCTGTCCCTGGGTCGCCGCCCGGTGGGGTAGGGGAAGCTGCGTCCTCGGCCTGGGCCGCAGCCGCGATCCGTTTGTCCGCCATTCCGGAACCCGTAGGATGCGCTTCAGCGCACCCTACGAAACCTCCGTGCCCGTAGCCTCTACAGGACCACCTTGGGCTCGGGGACGGCCTTGAACCCCGTCTCGACGGCGAAGGTACGCCCCGTCTCCGGCGTCATGGCGAGGTCGTATTGCGGGATGCCGGCGGCTGCGGTCGTGACGAACAGGGTGGAGAGCCCCTCGCCCCCGAAGGCCGGGCAGGTGCTCTGCGTGGCGGGGACGGCGAACTCCTCGACCGGGCGCCCGTCACGCCCGTAGCCCGCGACCTTGCCCGAGCCCCAGAAGGCGATCCAGACGTTGCCGTCCGCGTCCGTGACCGCGCCGTCCGGGTAGAGTTCGGTGCCCCGGAAATCGAGGAACTGTTCCCGCTCGCCGGTCGGAAAACCGTCCTTGTCGGAGAGTGGCTGGCGCCAGACGATCTGGACTTCGGTGTCCGTATAGTAGGCGTGGGTGCCATTCGGGTCGAAGCAGATGGCGTTGGGGATCGTCACCTTGGGGACGAGCTGCCGGACCTCGCCCCGGTAGTAGCGCCAGATCGCGCCCGCTTCGGGATCGTCCCCGCCCCTCAGGCCCATGGTGCCGATCCAGAAGCCGCCCCAGGGGTCGGCGCGCCCATCGTTGGAGCGGACGTCCGAGTTGCCCTCCTCCAGGCCCGCCACCCGCTCCCCCTGCCCCGTGCTGAGGTCGAAGCGCAGCAGCGCCCCCCTCTGGGCCATCAGCACCGTGTCGCGGTCGATCCAGCCGGCGGCGGTGGACAGCTCGTTCAGGCGATGCCGCTTGTCCCCGACGAAGAGCAGGCGCCCGAGGATGTCGAACCAGAGAAGCTCGCTCCGCTCGGGGTGCCAGAGCGCCCCCTCGCCCAGGAGGCACACCGTCTGGTCATGGACCCGCGCCGTCGTCATGCCGTTCCCCCCTTGGCGGCGTCGAAGGCCGCGACGATCACCCTGGCCCGCTCGCTCACATCGGCGGCGGACAGGCCCGGCGTGTAGAGCGCCGTGCCGATGCCGAAGCCGTCGGCGCTGGCCTTGATCCAGGCCGCGAAGTTGTCGGCGCTGGCCCCGCCCACGCCGTAGACCAGCGTCCCCTTGGGCAGCACCGCCCGGATCGCCTTGAGCCCGTCGGGGCCGAGCAGGCTGCCAGGGAAGATCTTGAGGCCCGTGGCCCCGGCCTTGAGCGCGGCGAAGCACTCGGTCGGGGTCATCACGCCCGGCCAGCTCTCCATCCCGGCGGCGCGGGTGGCGCGGATGACCTCCGGGTCGCAGTTGGGCGAGACGACGATCCGGCCGCCCACGTCGCGCACGTAGCCCACGTCCTCGGTCGTCAGCACCGTCCCGGCGCCGATCTTGGCGCGGTCGCCGAACTCCCGGACCATGGCGCCGATGGAGACGAAGGGGTCCGGCGAGTTGAGCGGGACCTCGATGGTCGTGATCCCGGCCTCGACCAGGGCGCCCGCGATGGGGAGGGCCTCGGCAGGGGTGACGCCCCGCAGGATGGCGATGATGGGTCTCACTGGCTTCTCCTCCAGGCTTCGACAAGGCCCGCGAGGGTGGCCTCGGTGGCGTCGGCGGTCTCGGGCGCCGCGCCTTGGGCGGCCAGCGCGGCGGTCCAGGTCCGCAGCAGCTCCCCGGCCCCCAGCACCGCGACGCGGGCGCCGAGCCACCAGCCGCGCGCGCCGGCAAGGTCGGTCCCGATCAGGAGGCCCGAGAGGCGCGCCTTGGCCGCCGGCGGCTGGAGCCCCTTGAGGAGCGACTCGGCGCGGATCGCGAAGAGGCGGTTCATCAGCGCCTCGGGGCGGGCAAGGCCCTCCGAGACGCCCGCAAGGAAGGCGTCCTCGTCCCACCCGTCCGTGGTGACGCTGTGGCGCAGGACGGTGTGGCCCGACAGCGCCGCGAACAGTTCCCCGGTCAGCGAGGTGCGGAAGGCCACCACCTCGCCCGCGCTGACGCTGATCCACTTGGGATGCGTGCCGGGGAGAAGCAGGGTGCCGTCCCAATCGGGATTGAGCGCGAGGAAGCCCGCGACCTTGGTCTCCTCGCCGCGCATGACGTCGGCGGGATCGGACTGCGCGAGGCCGGGGATGATGCCGACGTTCAGGTCGGGTCTGGAGGGCGCGTGGGTCAGCCCCTCGGGCAGCGGCGGCCCGGGGACGCGGGCGTAGGGCGCCTCGATCCAGCCCTGCCGGGCGCCGACCATGCCGCAGGCGATCACCCGGATGGGGCCTTGAGTCCAGCCTGCGGTCAGCTCGCGCAGGGCGGGTTCGAACTCGTCGGGCTTGAGTTGGCCCATGCCCTTGTCGGAGGTGGCCTCGTCGAGGACGCGCCCCTCGGCCGTCATGGCCCAGGCGCGAAGGTTCGAGGTCCCCCAGTCGACGGCGACCCAGTCGGGCGTCTTGTCCATCCTCTGCCCTTCACCTGGCTTCAAGCATCGTGCGGCGGTCCGGGGGCGCAAAGCCGCCGAGGCCGGCCCCGGAACGCGGGCACACTTTGGGGGCCGAGCCGGGAAAGGCAAGGGGCGACCCATCAGCGCCCGTGATGACCCGCCGCACAATCCGGCCGGTTGACACATGGGAAGGCGGGCGCGAGACAGGCCTGTCATGACCCAGCGCGCGCCCCTCCTCACCCCCGTCCTCCTCGCCGGCAGCTTCGTGGTGCTGATGGGCTTCGCCATCCGCGCCTCCTTCGGCGTCTTCCAGCTTCCCATCGCCGGGGAGTTCGGCTGGCCGAGGGCCGAGTTCAGCCTCGCCATCGCGATCCAGAACCTCGCCTGGGGCTTCGGCCAGCCGCTCTTCGGCGCGCTGGCCGAGAAGATCGGGGACCGGAAGGCCATCATCCTGGGCGCGATCTGCTATGCGGCGGGCCTCGTGCTGTCGGCGGGCGCGACCCTGCCGGTGCAGCACCAGTTCTACGAGGTGCTGGTGGGCCTTGGCATCGCCGGGACGGGATTCGGCGTGGTGCTCGCCGTCGTGGGCCGGGCGTCGAGCGCCGAGAACCGCTCCATGTCGCTCGCCATCGTCACCGCCGCCGGCTCCGCCGGGCAGGTTCTCGGGCCGCCGCTGGCCGAGGGGCTGCTGGCGCTGATGCCCTGGCAGGGGGTGTTCCTGGTCTTCGCGGCGCTGATCCTCGCGACGCTCATGGTCCTGCCCTGGATGCGCACGCCCGCCCCGGCCTCCAGGGCCGAGCTGCAGGAGAGCATGGGGGCCGTCGTCCTCGGCGCGCTCAGGGACCCGAGCTTCGCGCTGATCTTCCTGGGTTTCTTCTCCTGCGGCTACCAGCTCGCCTTCATCACCGCGCACTTCCCGGCCTTCGTGTCCGAGATGTGCAGCCCGATCATGGCTGGGGGATGCTGGCCTCGCTGGGGATCACGACGACCAGCGCGCTGGGGGCGGTGGCGATCTCGATCATCGGGCTCGGCAACATCGCGGGGACGCTGGCCGCGGGCTGGCTCGGCAAGCGCTACACCAAGAAATACCTGCTGGCCGGGGTCTACACGGGCCGGACCATCGCGGCGGCGTGGTTCATCCTGACGCCGATGACGTCGGTCACGGTGCTGGTGTTCTCCGCCGTGATGGGCTCTCTGTGGCTGGCCACCGTGCCGCTGACCTCGGGGCTCGTCGCGCACCTCTATGGGCTGCGCTACATGGGGACGCTCTACGGCATCGTGTTCCTGAGCCACCAGATCGGCGCCTTCGTCGGCGTCTGGCTGGGCGGACGGCTCTACGACGCCTTCGGCAGCTACGACGCCGTCTGGTGGATCGGCGTGGGCGTCGGCGCCTTCAGCGCGGTCGTCCACCTGCCGATCCGCGAGGTCGCCCGGCCGGTGGCGGCGGTCCCGGCCGAGTAAGGGTCAGGTCCGCGCCGCCCTCCAGGCGGTCAGGACGTGGCGGCTCACCATCAGGTCGAGATGGGCGCCGCCGCCGTTCTTGTAGAGCGTGATCTCGTCGGGCGACCCGCGCCGCATCGCGTCGATCTCGTAGAGGTCCGCCACGACCGCATCCGGCCCGATGGCGCCGGACTCGATGGGCCGCAGGAACTCCCCCGTCTCGCCGGCCGTCTTGCGCGAGTCGCAGAACAGCCGGGCGCGGGCGAGCGCGGCGTCGTCGGCCTCGCGCATGTCGGGGCGGTAGGCGCCGATCATGTCGAGATGGGTGCCGGGCCGCAGCCAGTCGCCCCGCACGATGGGCTCGGTCGCCATGGTGCAGGTCGTCACGATGTCGGCGGCGCGCACGGCCGCCTCCAGATCATCCGCGACGGTCACGCCGGGGCATTCGGCCGCCAGAGCCTCGGCGCTGGCGCGGGTGCGGCTCCAGACGGTGAAGCGGGCACCGGGGAAGCCCGCGCCGTACGCATCCACCAGCGTCCGCGCGACCGTGCCGGCGCCGACGATCAGGACGTTGTGCGAGTCGGGCCGGGCGAGCTTCAGGGCGCCGAGAAGCGAGTCGCCCGCCGTCTTCCACTTGGTCACGAGGGCGAAGTCGATGACGGCCTCGAGCGTCCCGTCCTCGTCGGACATGAGGTTCACGGCGCCGCCGATGGTGGGAAGTCCCTTGGCCCCGTTCCCCGGGAACACCGTCGCGGCCTTCACCGCAATCCCGAGTCCGTCGATCCAGGCCGAGCGGTTGAGGAGCGTGTCCGGCCCCCGCCGCAGGATCACGTCCTCCATGATCGGCCTCGGGAGGCGATGCGCCTCCTCGATGGCGCGGGCGACGGAGAGCCAGTCGAGGACGGCCTCGCCCTCCTCGAAGGAGACGATGTCGATGCTCATGCTGCGTCTTCCAGAGTGAGGAGCCCCTCGGCCACGAGCCGCTCCGCGAAGCCCTCGGGTCCGGTGAAGAGATGGGTCCGCCAGCCCCGGGCCCGCGCGGCCTCGATGTTCTCGGGCCGGTCGTCGGCGAAGAGGAGCGACCCGGGCGCCACGCCGCTGTCCCGCTCCACGGCCTCGTAGATGGCGGCATCGGGCTTGGCGAGCGCGAGGTGGCCCGAGACGAAGGCGCGGTCGAACTCCCCCAGGAAGGGGTAATGCGCGAGCGCGTGGGCGAAGGTCTCGCGTCCGAAATTGCTCAGGGCGAAGACGGGAACGCCCCGCCCCCGCAGCGCGCGCAGGAGGCGGACGGAGCCGGGGATCTCGGGGCTCGCCATCTCGATCCAGCGGTGGTGCCAGTGGGAAATGGGCTCGGCCCAGTCCGGGTGCCGGGCGGCCAGCGCCGCGACCTCGTCGGCCCAGACGGCGCCGAGGTCCACGCGCTCGTTCATGGCGAGGATCGGCACGGCCTCGAACATCGCCCGCCGGCGCTCCTCCCCCAGGGTGGCGTCGTAGAACCGCTCCGGGTTCCACTCGATCAGCACGTTGCCGATGTCGAAGACCACCGCCTGCACCGTCACCGCGCTTCCTCCATCGCTCCGCCCGCGGGCTCGGCCGCCACGGCGCGGCCCAGGCGCGTCTCGCGCCAGAGCGTATAGAGACCCGCCCCGCCGATGAGCGCAATCCCCGTCCAGCCGACGGCGTCCGGCCAGGTGCCGAAGATCAGCACGCCCCAGAGCACCGCCATGGGGATCGCCGCATACTCGAAGGGCGCCACCAGCCCCGCCTCGCAGAGCCGGTAGGCCTGCGCGATCATGATGGCCCCCCGTGGACACCGCGAGGCCGGTGGCGAGGAAGAAGGGCCAGTCCCCCGGCGCGGGCCAGTGCCAGGCGCGCAGCAGGAAGGCCAGCGAGGCGTTGTCCGACTGGCCGTACTGCCCGCCCCCGACGGTGAGGCCCATGGCGCAGGACACGGCGATGAAGCCCACCTGCGTCCAGAAGCTCATGGCCAGCGCGCCCTCCGTGGGCGCCATGCGCCTGGTCAGGATGTGCATGAGCGCGTAGGCCAGGGCCGAGAGCAGCACCAGGATCGCGGCGGGCTGGATGACCCCAGCGCCCGGCCGCATCATCACGAGGACGCCGAGGAGCCCCGCCCCCACGGCGACCCAGCGGCGCGGCCCGACTTTCTCGCCCAGGAGCGGCACCGACAGGGCGGTCAGGAGCAGCGGGGCCACGAAGAAGGTCGCGACCCCGTCCGCGAGGGGGAGCGCGGCGAGGCCCAGGAAATAGGTGATGTTCGACAGAAGGACGCAAAGCACCCGCAGCGCATGGAGCCCGGGGCGCCGGGTCGTCACGCCGGAGCGGAGGCCGCGTGCCCGCGCGAGCGCGAGGAGCGCCAGCACCACGCCCATGCCGATGATGGAGCGGGCGAGCACCACCTCATGCAGCGGATAGGTCCCCGACAGGGCCTTCACGGCCATGTCGTTGACCGACAGCACGAGGCTGCCGCCGAGGGCCAGGAGGATGCCCCAGAGGACCGTCCGCGAGGATTGCATGGCGCGACCCTTGGGCGGACGAGGCTGGGACGTCTGTTCCGTCCCCGACGCGCGAAGACGGGTCCGCGCCCCTGCCCTGGCGTCAGCGCGCCCGGAGGACGCGGTCGAGGGCGTCGAGGAAGCGGCTCCGGTCGGCGTTGGAGAAGGCCCGGCCGCCGCCCTGCCGGAAGGGGTCGGCCGCCCGCAGGTCCGCCGCGAGGTCGCGGGCGGCCAGCGCCGGGCCGATGTTGCGGGCCGTCAGCCCCTCGCCATTGGGCTTCACGACCGCGCCCCCGGCCTCGATCACCCGGGCCGCGAGGGGGAGGTCGGAGGTCACCGTCACGTCGCCGGGCTGGACCCTCTCGGCGATCCACTTGTCCGCGATGTCGGCGCCCTCCGGGACCACGACGACCTCGGCGCCCGGATAAGCCGAGGGACGGATGCCGCCGTTCGAGACCATCACGACCTTGGCGCCGTGGCGCAGGCCCACGCGCAGCGCCTCGGCCTTCACGGGGCAGGCGTCGGCGTCGACGAAGAGCGTCGCCATCACCCGCCCCCGATCAGCGCGCCCGCCGCGAAGACCAGCGCGCCGCCCAGCACCACCTGGAAGGCGGCGCGGAGGAAGGGCGTCTCCATGAAGCGGTTCTGGATCCAGGTGATGGCCCAGAGCTCGAGGAACACGACGATCATGGCGACGGTCGTCGCGGTCCAGAAGTGCGGGATCAGGTAGGGCAGTGCGTGCCCGAGCCCGCCCACCGCCGTCATGAGGCCCGAGGCGAGGCCCCGCTTCCACGGAGAACCCCGGCCCGAGATGACGCCGTCGTCGTGCGCGGCCTCGGTGAAGCCCATGGAGATGCCCGCGCCGACCGACGCCGCGAGGCCCACCTGGAAGGTCGTCCAGGTGTTCTCCGTGGCGAAGGCGGTGGCGAAGATCGGCGCCAGCGTGGACACCGAGCCGTCCATCAGCCCCGCGAGGCCCGGCTGCACCCAGGTCAGGATGAACTGCCGCCGCGCGCCTGCGTCCTCGGCCGCGCGCACGTCCTCGGGGAGGTGCCTCGCCTCCAGCGCGTCGGCGGCCTTCTGGTGCCCCGCCTCGGCGGCGGCGAGATGGCCCAGGAGGTCCCGGGTCCGCGCGTCGGTCGTGCGCTTCGCCGCGGCGGCGTAGAAGTGGGCGGCCGCCTCCTCCATCTGCCGTGCCACGGCCCGGATGCGGTCCAGCCCGAGGTCGGGGTCGAGCCAGACGGGCTCACGTGCGTAGTAGCCCGCGACGTGCTCGCGCCGGATGAGGGGGATCACCTCGCCGAAGCGCCGGCGAAAGGCCTCGATCAGGCGGCTGCGATGACCGTCCTCCTCCTCGGCCATGCCGTCGAAGACGGCGGCGGAGGCGGGGTAGCCTTCGCGGAGGCGGGCCGCGAAGGTCCGGTAGATGCGCGCGTCGTCCTCCTCGGAGGAGATGGCAAGGGCGAGGATCTCCTCCTCGGACAGGTCGTCGAAATGGCGGCGGGAGGAGAAGCGGCTCAGCATGGGCGCAGTCTTAGAACCGTTCTAAGAAGGTGCAACCCCCGTCAGTCGAGCCGCCGGATCATGAGCTGGTTGGCCGCGTCGCGCTTGGTCTCGAAGATCCTGAGGTCCTGCACGAGGTCCGAGAGCTTCTTCCTCCCATAGGTGCGGGTGTCGAAGTCGGGGTTCGCCGCCGTGATGTACTGGCCGAGAGGGCCCAGCGCGAACCACTCGTCGTCCTGGCCGATGGCGTCCATGGCGCGCAGGATGATGTCGCGCGCCTCGGTCAACGGCGCCTTGGGCTTGGCGACGGGGGCCTCGGGCTTTTCGGCGGGCGCGGGCTTCTCGCCGGGGGGCGTGGGCTTGGGCGCGGCGTTGCCGAGGTTCTCGAGGAAGATGAATCGCTTGCAGACCTTGCGGAAGGCCTCGGGCGTCTTGTGCTGGCCGATCCCGTAGACGTCGAGCCCCTGCTCGCGGATGCGGCTCGCCAGACGGGTGAAGTCGCTGTCCGACGACACCAGCACGAAGCCGTCGAAGCGCCCCGTGTGCATGAGGTCCATGGCGTCGATGACGAGGGAGATGTCCGAGGAGTTCTTGCCCACCGTGTAGGCGGGCGAATGCAGCGGCACGAGCCCGTGCTCGGCCTGGATCTTGTTCCAGCCGGCCATCTGCTGAGAGGAGAAGTCGCCGTAGCAGCGGCGGACCGAAGCCTCGCCGATGGCGGCGATCTCCTCGAAGATGGCGCCGGCGAACTTGGGCGAGGTGTTGTCCGCATCGATCAGGACGGCGAGGAGGGGACGGTCGGTGTCGGGCATGGGACCTCCTTCGGCTCGGGGCTTGCCCCCATCGGCGCCGATTGGCAAGGCGGGATTCAGGAGCGGGCCCCTTGGGGGAGGAGCGCGTCGATGGCCACGCCGCCTCCTTCGGGCATCATGCGGGCCAGCGGCTCGAACGAGCCCTCGCCGAACATGGCGCGGGCGGCGTCCACGATGACGCGGTGGGTGGCGCGGGCGAGCGCCGAACCAAGGCTGATCCGGGCGACGCCGGCCGCCGCGAACTCGGCGCGCGCGTGGCGGGCGAAGGGGCCGGCGGCCAGCGCATTCACCGGGCGCGAGACGGAGCGGCAGATCAGCGCCACCTCGTCGAGACTCGCGGGCAGCGGCAGGTAGAGGCAATCGGCGCCGGCGGCCTCGAAGGCCCGGAGCCGCCGGAGCCCCTCGGTGAGGTCGTAGGCCCCGGTCATCACGCCATCGGCGCGGGCGACCAGAACCATGTCGCGGCGGCGCGCACGGGCGGCCGAGGCGGCGGCGCGCACCCGCTCCACCGCCAAGTCGAAGGCATAGGCCCCCTCTCCCGGCAGGTCGGTGTCCTCGATGGAGAGGCCGGCGAGGCCCGCCTCCTCCGCGAGGCGCACGGTCTCGGCCAGGCCCTCGGGGTCGGCGGCGTAGCCGTTCTCGAGGTCGGCGCTGACTGGGAGGGGCGTGGCGGCGACGAGGTCCTGGGCATGAGCCAGGGCCTCGTCCCGGGTGATCCGGGCGCCGTCCGGCAGGCCGCGCGTGAAGGCGAAGCCTGCCGAGGTCGTGCCGATGGCCTCGGCCCCGAGCGCGGCGAGGAGCCGGGCCGACCCCTTGTCCCAGGCGTTCGCCAGGATGAAGGGATCGCCCGGGCGGTGCAGCGCGCGAAAGGCGGGGCCGGGGTCGTGCATGGCGGTCAGTACACCACCACTGACCGGATGCTCTCCCCCCGGTGCATGAGGTCGAAGCCCTGGTTGATCTGGTCGAGGCTGAGGGTGTGGGTGATCATCGGGTCGATCTGGATCTTGCCGTCCATGTACCAGTCGACGATCTTGGGCACGTCGGTGCGCCCGCGCGCGCCGCCGAAGGCGGTGCCCTTCCACACCCGCCCGGTGACGAGCTGGAAGGGGCGCGTGCTGATCTCCGCCCCCGCCGCCGCCACCCCGATCACCACCGACACGCCCCAGCCGCGGTGGGCGCATTCCAGCGCCTGGCGCATCA
>NZ_KK088605.1 GCF_000600335.2 Rubellimicrobium mesophilum DSM 19309
TGACCTCAACCCGATCGAGATGGCCTTCTCCAAGCTCAAGGCACACCTCCGCCGACGGGAGGCCAGAAGCTTCGAGCGCGTTCTCGAAGCCCTGGGCAGCATCTGCCATCTGTTCACGTCCACAGAGTGCCAGAACTACTTCCGAGCCGCCGGCTATGCGCCAGATTAAACGCAAACCGCTTTAGGCGGAGCGCGGCCGCCGGTCGTCACGGCGCCGTTGCGGGCGCCGTGCGTGGGGCTTCCCCGGCCCCCGGCCGCCCTCGGAATCGACCCCGAGAGCCGGCCCGGCTCAGTACCACATGTCGTCCATGGACGCCTTCCGCCGCGCCACGAAGTCGCGCAGGGCCTCGTCGGTGCCCGCGTCCAGCGGCGGCGCCTCGTAGTCCCGCAGCCGCTTCTTCCAGAGCTTGTTGGCGCGCGTCGCGGCGTCGACGGAGCCGTTCTGCTCCCACTTCTCGAAGGGCTCGTTGTCGGCGGTCTCGCTGTCCCAGAAGGCGGTCTGATAGTTCGCCATCGTGTGCGAGCAGCCGAAGAAGTGATTCCCCGGCCCCACCTCGGCGAAGGCGTCTACCGCAAGCTGGTTGTCGTCCACCTGCACCCCGGCAAGGTAGGTGTGCAGCGCCCCGCAGAGGTCGGTGTCGAGCACGAACTTCTCGTAGGACATCGACAGGAGCCCGTCGAGGAACCCGGCCGAGTGCAGGATGTAGTTGGCCCCGCAATGGACGGCGGCCAGCATCGACATCGTCCCCTCGGTCATCGCCTGCGCATCGGGGAGCTTCGAGGTCGTGAAGTTGCCCGAGCAGCGCAGCGGCAGCCCGAGCCGCCGCGCGAGCTGGCCGATCACGAGCGATCCGACCGCCGGCTCCGGCGTGCCGAAGGTAGGCGAGCCCGACCGCAGCGACATGGAGGACAGGAAGTTGCCGAAGATCACAGGCGCCCCGGGCCGTTCGAGCTGCGTCAGCGCGCAGCCCGCCATGGTCTCGGCCAGCGCCTGTGCGATGGCGCCGGCGGAGGTCACCGGCCCCATGGCGCCGCCAAGGATGAAGGGCACGATGATCGCGGCCTGGTTAGCGCGGGCATAGGCACGCAGCGAGTTCGTCATGGTCCCGTCCCAGACGAGCGGCGAGTTGACGTTCACGTTGCCCATGATGACGCAGTTCTGGTCCGTGAACTCGCGCCCGAAGACGATCCGCGCCATCTCGATGCTGTCCTCGGCCCGGCTCTCGGCGGTCACGGAGCCGAGGAAGGCGCGGTCCGAGAGCTTGAGATGCGCGTAGACCATGTCGAGGTGGCGCTTGTTCACCGGCACGTCCGTGGGCTCGCAGATCGTCCCGCCCGAGTGGTGGAACCATGGGGAGGCCTGGGCGAGCTTGATGAAGTTCTCGAAGTCCTCGATCGTGCCGAAGCGCCGCCCCTTGTCGAGGTCCATGACAAAGGGCGAGCCGTAGGCGGGGGCGAAGACGACGTTCCTGCCGCCGATCTGGACGGAGTTCGCGGGGTTGCGCGCGTGCTGGGTGAACTCGCGCGGCGCGGTCTTGAGCACCTCGCGCAGGAGGCCGGGCGGGAACTTGACGAGGACGCCCTCCACCTTCGCGCCCGCGCGGCGCCAGTGATCGAGCGCGACGGGGTCGTCGCGGAACTCGATGCCCGTCTCCCAGAGGATGCGGTCGGCGGCGGCCTCGATCCGGAGGAGGTTCTCCTCGGACATGACGTCATAGGGCGGGATGCCGCGAACGATGTAGGGGACCCGCGTCCCCGAACGCGGCCCGCTCCGCTCGGCCCGCCGCCCGTCGCGGCCGCCGCTGCGCTGGCGGGTCGTCCTGGCGGCGGTGCCGTCCATCGTGGTCAGGTCCTGGGTCATGGGCGGTCGCCTTCGTGAAGAGGAAATCCCGGCGATCCTAGTGATCGGCACGGGCCTTGTGACGATCATAAAATCTCCGGTCTTGCATGACCTGAGGTTATGCATCCGCCCCGAACTGGCCCACCAGCCAGTCGGTGAAGAGCTCGGCCGGAGGGGTCAGCCTGCGCCGCACCGGCCGGAGGACGTGATACCGTTCGACCGGGATCGCGACGGCCCCGCCGAGCCGGACCAGGCGCCCGCCGTCGAGAAGCTCCGCGATCAGCCGCCGCCAGCCCAGCACGACGCCGTTCCCGTTGATCGCCGCGTAGATGGCGTCGGTGTAATGGTTGAACCTCAGCTCGCTGCGGGTGCTCATGTGGCCGATCCCCGCCATCCCCGCCCAACGCGGCCAGGTGAGCCAGGCGGGGTCCTGCCACTCCAGCCGGATCAGCGGGAATCCCGCCAGCGTGCCCAGCGCCGGGGGCGGGTCGATCGTTGCCAGCAGCACGGGGCTGCACACGGGAAAGACCTCGTCCTCCATGCTGGCGAGGCTCTGGGCGTCGGCGAACGGGGGCTGGCCGTAACGGACGACTAGGTCCACCCGGCCCTGCCGGAGGTCGAACCCGGCGTCCTCCGAGATCAGCCGCAGCTTGACCCCGGGATGCGCCGCCCGAAAGGCGGGAAGCCGGGGGACCAGCCAGAAATGCGAGAAGGCGAGCGTCGTGCCGACGATGACGGTGTCGTCCGGCGCCGGCTGGCGGATCGCCTCGACGGTCTCGGCCACGCGCCCGAAGGCCTCGGTCATGACCCTGGCCAGGAGCTGCCCGTCGGCCGTCAGCTCGACCTTGCGGTGCGACCGGACGAAGAGCGGCGTGTTGAGTTCCTCCTCGAGCCGCTTGACCTGCCGGCTGATGGCGGCCTGCGTCACGGACAGCTCGGCCGCCGCCAGCGTGAAGCTCCCGTGCCGCGCCGCCGCCTCGAAGGCGGCGAGCGACGCGAGGGAGGAGACGCTGCGGCGGATCGTGGGCATCGGTGCGGGTCCCGTTTGGCCAGGCGCGACATGCGGATGGCCGAACCATATCCGCGGGGCCGGGCCGGAGGTCCAGCCCGCGCGACCCATGTCGCTTTGCGTCACGAGGCGTTCGTCTTTCGGGCTGCCCCGCCGCCGCCCTTCGCGTCCCTTCCACGGGTCACACGAGGCCGGGGGAGCGCCGCCATGAACGCCGAAGTCCAGACCACCGAATCGCGGCCCGCGCGCAGCGGCGGGCGGGGGGCGCGGCGGGCGCTGAGGTCCGCGCCCGACCTGTCGATGCTGCCGTCGCTGAAACGCGGCCTCCCCCTCTGCGAGGTCATGTCCGGCGAGCAGGTCGAGCGGATAGACGCCGCCTCGATGGACATCCTGGAGGAGGTGGGCGTCGTCTTCCGCGACCCCATCGCCCTGGAGGACTGGAGGCGCGCAGGGGCCGACGTGCGCGGCGAGCGGGTCCACCTCGACCGCGGCCTCGTGCGCGAGCTCATCTCCACGATCCCCGCGACCTTCACCTACCGCGCGCGGAACCCCGAGCGGAGCCTGCCCTTCGGCGGCCCGCACTCGATCTTCGTCCCCATGACCGGGGCGCCCTTCATCCGCGACCTCGACGACGTGCGGCGCTGGCCGACGATCGCGGACCTCAACATGTTCCACAAGCTCGCGCACATGAGCCCGGCGCTGCACTCCACGGCGCACCACATCGTGGAGCCGATGGACGTGGTGGTCAGCCACCGGCACCTGCACATCACCTATTCGTCGATGAAGCACTCGGACAAGACCTTCATGGGGATGACCACGTCCCCGAGGAACGCCGAGGACGTCATGGATATGTGCGAGGTCCTCTTCGGCCGCGACGTCATGGAGGCGACGCCGGTCGTCACCGGCAACTGCAACGGCAACTCGCCGCTCGTCTGGGACGAGGTGATGCTGGGGGCGATGCGGGCCTTCTGCCGGCGCAACCAGCCCGTGCTCTGCTCGCCCTTCGTGCTGGGCGGCGCCAACACCCCGGCCTCGGTTGCCCCCGCCGTGGCCCAGCTCAACGCCGAGGCGCTCTCGGCGCTGGCCTACACGCAGGTGATCCGCAAGGGCTGCCCGGCGATCTACGGCCACTACCTCTCGACCGTCTCGATGAAGTCCGGCGCGCCGATGGCAGGGACGCCCGAGATCAGCCTCATGAACTTCATGATCGGCCAGATGGCGCGGCATTACGGCGTGCCGTGGCGGACCTCGAACCTCCTGGGCGGCGCCAAGACCTTCGACGCGCAGGCGGGCTACGAGAGCGCCATGACCATGAACGCCGTCCTCCACGCCGGGGCCAACTACATCTGGCACTCGGCGGGCTGGAACGAGGCCGGGATGCACTGCTCGACAGCCAAGTTCGTCGTGGACGCCGAGATGTGCGCCATGGGCTACCGCATGGCCGAAGGGCCGCGCTGGGACGACTTCGACGAGGCGCTGGCCGCCGTGCGCGACGTGGGCCCCGGCGGCCACTACCTCGGGCACCCGCACACGCTCCAGAACTTCGAGCGGGCCTTCTTCATGCCGCAGCTCTTCGACAACAACTCGATCGAGCAGTGGCAGGCCGAGGGCAGCGTCGAGATCACCGAACGCGCGCTGGCCCACGCCAGGAAGCTCCTCAATGAGTACGAGGAGCCCAAGCTCGACCCGGGCGTGGACGAGGCGCTGCGCGACTACATGGCCCGTCGGATGCGCGAGATCCCGGCCGTGGACGCGCTGAACAACGACCACTGAGCCTGCCCCCATGAGGATCACCGAGATCCACGTCTTCGCCGTCCCCCTCCCCGTGAAGGACGGCCCCTACCGCATGGCCAGCGGCGAGGT
Organism: Rubellimicrobium mesophilum DSM 19309; assembly: GCF_000600335.2. Taxonomy (GTDB): domain Bacteria; phylum Pseudomonadota; class Alphaproteobacteria; order Rhodobacterales; family Rhodobacteraceae; genus Rubellimicrobium; species Rubellimicrobium mesophilum. The sequence continues at coordinate 4,713 of NZ_KK088605.1, forward strand.
CTGGGCGCTCGACTCGACCATCGTCAAGGTCGTCTGCGACGACGGTCTCGTGGGCTGGGGCGAGACCTGCCCGGTCGGACCCACCTACCAGCCGCAGCACGCCGCCGGCGCCCGCGCGGCGCTGGCCGAGATGGCGCCCGGGCTGATCGGGGCCGACCCGCTGCAACCCCTGGCGCTCCGGCGGCGCATGGACGGGCTCCTCAACGGGCACCGCTACGCCAAGGCGGCCATCGACATCGCCGCCCATGACCTCATGGGCAGGCACTACGGCGCGCGGGTCGCGGACCTGCTCGGCGGCGCCGTGACGGAGCGGGTCCCGTCCTATTACTCCACCATCGTCGGCGATCCCGACGAGACCGCGCGCATCGCCAAGGACAGGGCGGACGAGGGCTACCCCCGGCTCCAGGTCAAGGTCGGCGGCCGGCCCGTCGAGCTCGACGTCGAGACCGTGCGCAAGGTCTGGGAGCGGGTGGGCACGCGCGTCCGCCTCGCCGTGGACGGCAACCGGGGGCTCACCACGCGCGACGCGCTGCGCCTGTCGCGCGAATGCCCCGACATCCCCTTCATCCTGGAGCAGCCCTGCAACACCATCGAGGAGATCGCCGCGATCCGGGGGCAACTGCACCACGGGGTCTATCTCGACGAGAGCGGCGAGGACCTCGCGACGGTGCTCCGGGTCGTGGGCGCCGGGCTCTGCGACGGCTTCGGCATGAAGGTGACGCGGATCGGCGGGCTCCACGCCATGGCCACCTTCCGCGACATCTGCGAGACGCGCTCGATGCCCCACACCTGCGACGACGCCTGGGGCGGCGACATCATCGCCGCCGCCTGCACCCACATCGGTGCCACCGTCCAGCCTCGCCTGATGGAGGGCGCCTGGATCGCCCAGCCCTACATCGAGGGCCACCTCGACCCCGAGAACGGCGTCAAGATCGAGGGCGGCCATATCCGCCTGCCGGAAGGGCCGGGCCTCGGCATCCGGCCCGAGGAAAGCCTTCTCGGCGCACCCCTAGCCACCTACTCATGAGGTCAAGAGACATGACACGCTTTTCGGGCCGGGCGGCCCTCGTCACCGGCGCGGCGGGCGGCATCGGCGCGGCCATCGTGCGGATGCTCAGGGCCGAAGGCGCCCGCGTGGCGGTCGCCGACCGCGACACCTCCGGCATCGAGGCCGACGCGCACCTGCCGGGGGACCTGCGCGACCCCGCCTATTCCGACGGCCTGCCCGCGGCGGCGGCGGCGGCGCTGGGGCGGCTCGACATCGTGGTGAACAACGCGGGCGTCATCACCCGTGGTAAGGTCACCGAGACCACCGACGCCGACTGGGCGCTGTCGGTGGGCGTCAACGTCGAGGCCCCCTTCCGCATCAGCCGAGCCGCGATCCCGATCCTGGCGGCGGCGGGCGGGGGCGCCATCGTCAACACCGCCTCCTGCTGGGGGCTGCGCCCCGGCCCCGACCACGCGGTCTACTGCATGACCAAGGCGGCGCTTGCCTCGCTCACCCAATGCATGGGCATGGACCACGCCCATCAGGGCATCCGCATCAACGCCGTCTGCCCGAACGAGGTGAACACCCCCATGCTGCGGACGGGCTTCATCCGGCGCGGCTTCGACCCCGACACGGCCGTGGCCGAACTGGGCAAGACCGTCCCCCTGGGCCGCATCGCGGAGCCCGAGGACATCGCCGACGTGGTCCTGTTCCTCGCCTCGGACGCCGCGCGCTACATGTGCGGCTCGCTGGTCGAGGTGAACGGCGGGAAGCCGGTCAAATGACGCGCTTCGCAGGCAAGGTCGCGCTCGTCACCGGCGGGCGCATGGGGATCGGGCAGGCCATCGCCCGGCGGCTGCGCGACGATGGCGCGCGGGTGTTCACGGCGCAGCGCGGCGCGGACCCGGAGTTCGAGCACGTCGAGGTCGACCTCACGGACGCCGAGGCCCCCGCGCAGGTGGTCGCGGAGGTCGCGAACCGGTCCGGGCGGCTCGACATCCTCGTCAACAACGCGGGCTTCATGCAGGAGGCGCGGGCCGAGGACATGACGCTCGACGCCTGGGAGCGGATGATCCGGGTCAACCTGACGGCGCCCTTCCTCCTCATCAAGGCGGCGCTGCCGCAGCTCCGGGCCACCAAGGGCGCCATCGTCAACATCGGCTCCATCGAGGGGATCGGCTGCAACCCGCTCCATGCCGCCTATTCCGCGACCAAGGCGGGGATCCACGGGCTCACCCGCGCCATCGCCGTGGACCACGGGGCCGAGGGCATCCGCTGCAACGCCGTCGCCCCCGGCTGGATCGATACCGAGCTCTCCGAGGTCTACATCGAGTCCATGCCCGACCCCGCCGCCTTCCGCCGCCAGATCGGCCGCATCCATCCGGTCGGCCGCACCGGAAGGCCCGAGGACGTGGCGGCGCTAGTGGCCTGGCTCGCCTCGGAGGAGTCGGGCTTCGTCGCCGGGCAGACCTACGTCGTGGACGGCGGCCGGATGGTGAAGCTGCCGCTGCCGTGACGTGCGGCCCGGTCGGTGGCAATCCGGCGTAGAGTGGGGTTTCACCCCACCATCGTGCGCCGAGGCAGGGTGGGACGAAATTCCACCCTGCTCCCGTTGCGTTAACGAACCGTCAACCTTCTCCTGCTAGTCTTGCCTCACCGCGAATCGGGGCCGCCACCTCGAAAGGCTGCGGGCGCCCCGCCAGGCGCTCCTGCCGCAGGAGGGGGAAGGTGCGCCCGCCCTAAACGGGGCCGACCAGCCATAGGACGGGCTCCAGCCCCCGATGCGCCCTCGGCCTACGGTGCTCGCCTGTCCGACGGATGACGGCGGGCTGAAGCCGGCCCTACGGACCTCCCGCCGCGCTGCTCTCAGCACGACGACCGCCCTTCGGCTCACTCCCGCCCGGCGCGCCATTCCTTCCAGCGCAGGTAGGCGTTGGCGCCCAGCGTCGAGAACGGCTGCGGCGGCAGCTTGGTCGGCTCCGGTTCCGCGAGGAAATGCCGCGTCACGTCGCTTTCCACGCCCGAGGCCAGCTCTGCCGCGCCGATGCCGGTCAGCGTGCTGCGCGTCGTGCCGAGACCGTTGCACACGCAGGCCGACCAGAGCCCCTGGTCCAGCTCCTTCATCACCGACACCCCGTTGCGGCTGAGGCAGAGATGCCCGGCCCAGGTGTGCTCCATCCGAACGCCCTTGAGCGCCGGGAAGCGCTCGTCGAACTTCTCCCGATGCACGGCGGCGGTCCGGCGCAGCGTGGCCTCGGTGGGCTCCATGCCGGGCTCGAAGGTGGCGCAGGTGCGGGTGACGATGCGGTTGCCGCCCTGGCCCGGGTCGATCCGGCGCATGGTGGTGCCCATCGGGTCCGAGGGCGTCACCCCCCAGCGCGGCTGGCCGCCGAGCCGCCGCAGCGCCTCCGCGTCCAGCTCGACGGTCATCGAGGCATAGAGGAACACGTGCATCAGCCGGCCCTGCTCGAAGCCGAAGCTCTCCAGGTGGCCGTTGTTCGCGAGGATCACCCGGTCCGCCCGCACGCGGCCGCGCGGAGTGGCCAGCTCCCACGAGCCGCCGTCCCGCCGCATCCCGGAGACGGGCGAGCTCTCGAACACCATCACCCCGTCGCGGCGCAAGCCTTTGCCGAGGCCCCGGATGTAGCCCGCCGGCTGCAGCATCACCGTCCCAGGCGTGTAGAGGCCCGAGACGTAGTGGCGGCTGCCGGTCAGATCGGCCATCGCCTGCGCGTCGAGCCGCTCGTTCGGCTCGCCGAGCTCGGTCAGGTGCTTCGCGTAGCTGCGGTTCAAGGCGTCGGCGGTCTCGCTGGCCGCGCCGTTCACCTTGCCCGCCGGGTCGAAGAAGTTGCGGTCGATGTCGTACCGCTCCACCGCCTCGCGCGCGAACGCGATGGCTTGGCGGTTCAGCCCGATCATCGCCCGGTCCGCCTCGGGGCCATGGCCGGAGTAGTCGTCCGACGACAGGTCGTGCGGCAGGTCGATCATGAAGCCGGAGTTGCGCCCCGAGGCGCCCTCGGCCAGCCGCCCGGCCTCCAGCACCACGATCCTGGCGCCGGGGTTCAGTTGAGCAAGGCGCCGCGCGGCGGAAAGCCCCGCGAAGCCGCCACCCACCAGCGCGAAGTCGGCCGTGACGTCGCCGTCGAGCCCCACCGGAGCGGGCTGCCCCGGCAGGATAGCCGACCATGCGGCGGGCCCCCGCTGCACGGGCAGCCGGGCGGCGCGGTGCTCGCGGGGGAGGGCTCGCTCAGACGGCCTGGTCGGCATCGTCGCTGAGGTCCACCCAGATGGTCTTGATCCGGGTGTACTGGTCATGCGCTTCCGTCCCCTTGTCGCGCCCACCGAAGCCCGAGAGCCCGAAGCCCCCGAAGGGGGTCGTGCTGTCGCCCTCGCCGAAGCTGTTCACCGTCACCGTGCCCGCGCGGATCGCCCGCGCGCCCCGCAGCGCCCGCTTGATGTCCGAGGTGTAGATCGACGCCGCGAGCCCGTAGCTCGTGTCGTTGGCGAGGGCGATGGCCTCGTCGAAGCCCTCGACCGTCAGCACCGACAGGACCGGCCCGAAGACCTCCTCGCGCGCCAGCTTCGATTCGCGGTCCTCGACCTCCAGGATCGTCGGCTCCACCACGAGGCCCTCGCGGTCGCCGCCGCCCATCAGCACCTTCTCCTTGCCGCCCAGGAAGGAGCGGACCTTGCTGCAATGGGCCTCGCTCACCAGCGTGCCCACCCGGCTCTCGGGGTTGAGCGGGTCGCCCACGGGCCACTCGCGCGCGTGCGCCAGGATCAGCGGCAGGAGCTTCTCCTTGACGCCGCGCTGCACGATCAGCCGCGAGGAGGCCGAGCAGTTCTCGCCCATGTTCCAGAAGGCGCCCTGCACCACGTGGGCCGCCACGCGGTCGAGGTTGGGGGCGTCGTCCAGCACCACGGCGGGGTTCTTGCCCCCCATCTCGAGCGCGACCTCCTTGAGGTTCGACTCGGCCGCATAGCGCAGGAAGCGCCGCCCCGTCTCGGTCGAGCCGGTGAAGGACAGCACGTCCACGTCCATGTGCCGCCCGAGCGGCTCGCCCACCTCGGGCCCGCCGCCGGGCACGACGTTGAGCACGCCCGGCGGCACGCCGGCCTCCATGGCGAGCTCGGCCATCCGCAGCGCGGTCAGCGGCGTCTCCTCGGCGGGCTTGAGCACCACCGAGCAGCCCGAGGCCAGCGCCGGCCCGATCTTCCAGGCCATCATCAGGAGCGGGAAGTTCCAGGGCAGCACGATCCCCGCGACCCCGGCGGCCTCGCGCACGATCAGGGCGATGTGGTCGTCCGAGGCCGGGGACACCTTGCCGTAGAGCTTGTCGATCAGCTCCGCGTGCCAGAGCAGGCAGTGGATCGCCTCGGGCACGTCGATGGTCTCGCAGTCGTAGATCGTCTTGCCCGAATCGAGGCTCTCCATGACCGCGAGCTCGCGGGCGTTCCGCGTCATGAGCTTCGCGAGCCGGATCAGCACCCGCTTGCGCTCGGACGGATGGAGCCGCGACCAGCGCCCGTCCTCGAAGGCGTCGCGCGCCTTCTGGACGGCGAAGTCCACGTCCTCCGCGCCGCAGGCCGCGACATTGGCCAGGAGATCGCCGGTGGCGGGGTTCCTCGTCTCGAAGGTCGCGCCCGAGATCGCCGGCCGGAACGAGCCGTCGATGAAGGCCCCCTCGGGCATCTGCAGGCCGCGGGCCAGGGCGCGGTATTCGTCGGTGGTCAGCAGATCGCTCATTCCGCCGCCTCCGCCCGGGCCGGGGAGGAATCGCCTTCGGCCAGGATCGCGGCCACGGTGGTCTTCAGCACTCTCACGACCTGCTCCAGCTCCCGCTTGTCGTCCTTGTTGAGGCCCTTGAGCGGCGGGCGCGGCGGCCCGGCCTTGAGCCCGTTCATCTCCACCCCGTGCTTGATGCACTGGATGAACTTGCCCCCCTGCTCCAGCACCCGCATCAGCGGCATCATCGCCGACATGATCCGGCGGCCCTTGGTGAAGTCCCCCTCCACCGCGCAAGCCCGCCAGAGCGCGATGTGCTCGCTGGGCAGGAAGTTCGACCCACCGCAGACCCAGCCGGGCGCGCCCCAGGCGAAGAACTCCAGCGCCTGGTCGTCCATGCCGCAGAGCATCTGGATGTGGGGGTAGTCCCGCGCCAGCAGGTGGACGCGGTTGATGTCGCCCGAGCTTTCCTTGATCGACTGGAAGTTCCGCGACCGGCCCACGCGGTCGAGGAACTCCTCGCCCATCATGACGCCCGTCCGGCCCGGGTAGTTGTAGAGCATGATCGGCAGGTCGGCCGCCCGGTCGATGGCCAGCGCGTTCAGCGCGTTCTCGCGCTCGGTGGGCACCGCGTAGGGGGGCGAGCTCACGAGGATCGAATCGGCGCCCATCTTCGCCGCCGCCTCGGCCATGCGGATCGAGTCCTCCTGCCGGATCGCCCCGGTGCCCACGGTCAGCGCCGTGCGGGTGCCAATGACGTCCTTGGCGAGGCGGGCCATCTCCTCCCGCTCCTCGAGGGACTGGGCGTAGTACTCGCCCGTCGAGCCACCGACGATGATCCCGTGGACGCCTTCCTCCACGAGAACGTCGACCACCCGCTGGAACGCCTCGCGGTCGATGGACCCGTCCTCGTTGTGGGGGGTGATGACCGGTGTGTAGATGCCGTCGAACTTCATGCTGTCTCCCTCGCGCCTGGCGCCACGCCGAGCGGGATGTCGAGCCCCACCGGCGTGACGAAGCTCTCGATCTCGGCCCGCGACAGCTCCCAATGGGCGATGGCGAGCGCCGCCGCGCCATCCGCGTCCCCGGCCTCGATGAGCTCGATGAACTGGTCGTGCTGGTCCGCCGCCACCTCGCGCTGCGCGGCCAGCGTCGGGTTGCGGGGCGAATAGAAGGTCATGCCGATCCGCGTGTGGTCGATCAGCAGCCGCCGCAGGCTGGGCAGCAGGTATTCGTTGTCGGCCATCTCGCCGATCAGCGCGTGGAACCGCTCGTTGGTGAGGGCCCGCCCGGCCGTGTCCCCTTCGCCGATCGCCGCGCGGAACTGCGCCTGCACCGCCTTGAGCCGGCCGACCTGCACGCGCGTCGCATGGAGCGCGGCCAGCCGGCTCACCGCCGAGTAGATCATCGGCGCGGCGACGAAGAAGTTGCGCAGGGTCTTGTGCGACATGGGCGCGACCTGGGCCGGCCGGTTCTCGCGCAGCACGACGTAGCCCTCGCCGGCAAGCTGGCGCAGCGCCTCGCGCAGCGGCGGGCGCGAGATGTCGTAGAAGGCGGCGAGCTCGGTCTCGTCCAGCGTGCAGCCGGGCTCGAGCTCCTGCGTGAGGATGCGCCGGCGCAGGTCCTCCGCGCAGTTCGCCTTGCGGCCTCGGCTCGACTCGCCCATGCGGCTCCCCTCGTGTCGAGGATCGCGTTCGACCCCCGAGATGCAAAATCATAGTAGCCAGAAGATAGACAAATAGTCTACAGTCGTTTTGCAGGCCGCTTGCATTGCCGGAGGAGGACCGCGCATGACCATCACGAAGCGGGAAGGCCACAGCGCCCCCGGCCAAGCGCGCCTCAGGCCCGGCCAGGAGATCGGCTGGCCGCCCGAAAGCCGCCGCGCGCCCGGCGCGGCGTGAGTCGACGACCAAGAAACCAACTGGGAGAGAGACGGATGAAGATCACGACACTGCTGGGCTCGGCTGCGCTGATGCTGCTGCCCATGACGGGTGCGGCGCTGGCACAGGATGCCTCGACCGACCTGCCGCCCTGCGACAACTGCTCGAACGACCTGACCATCATGTCCTGGGGCGGCGCCTACCAGGATGCGACGCTCAAGGCCTATATCCAGCCCTACGCCGATGCCACGGGCGTCACCGTGACCTTCGACGAAAGCGCGGCCGACGGGGTGGCGAAGCTTCGCGCGATGTCCGAAGCCGGCAACGTCACGGTCGACCTGGTCGACGCGCTCGCCGCGGATGCGATCCGGCTCTGCGACGAGGGCCTCGTGCAGGAGATCCCGTTCGACGAGTGGCTGGCCCCGGCGCCCGACGGCACCTCGGCGACCGAGGACCTCGGCGACAACATCGTCTCCGAATGCCACATCCCGACGAACGCCTATTCGACCACCTTCGGCTACCGCACCGACGTGGCCGAGTGGAACGGCGCGACGCCGACCAGCATCTGCGACATCTTCGACACCGAGAAGTTCCCCGGCAAGCGCTCGCTGGAGCAGCGGCCGGTCGGCAACATGGAATGGGCGCTGATCTGCGACGGCGTCCCGGCCGATCAGGTCTACGACACCCTGGAGACCGAGGAGGGCGTCCAGCAGGCCCTGGCCAAGCTCGACACCATCAAGGACGACGTGATCTGGTGGACCGCCGGCGCCGAGACGCCGCAGCTCCTCGCGGACAAGGAAGTCGTCATCGGCGACACCTACAATGGCCGCCTGTTCTCGCTCATCGCCGAGCAGAACCAGCCCGTCGCCATGCTGTGGGACTACGAGGTTCTCGACCTCGACGGCTTCGTCGTGCCGAAGGACCTGCCCGAGGACCGGCTCAACCGGGTGAAGCACTTCCTGCGCTTCGCGACCGACACGGAGCATCAGGCCGCCCTGACGAAGTACATCTCCTACGGCCCGCTGCGCGCCTCCTCGCAGCCGCTCGTCGGCCAGCACGCGACGCTCGGCATCGACATGGCCCCTCACCTGCCGACGACGCCCGAGAACGCCGCGCACAGCCTCGTGTTCAACTACGGCTGGTGGGCGGATCACCGCGACGAGCTCGACGCCCAGTTCCAGGCCTGGCTTTCCCAGTGAGCCTTCTCGGCGGGATCCTCCGGGATCCCGTCATCGGCCCGCCGACGAGGCACGGCGGGCGCGGCGGCTTCGAACGGGGCGCCGCAAGGGCGGGAGAAGGCCGGCCCGCCCGATCCCATTCGGACGGCCAACGAAGCGCCGATGGGCACGAATCCCGTGCATCGACCTCCTCGATGCGGGGCCAACGGCTCGAACGCTCCTCGGAGCGCCGTGATCGGCGGCGTCTCGGCCGGGAACCGCCGGCGAGGACATCAATGCCATGTCGCCGGCCGACCGGCCGGGACCGCCGTCCGGTTCGGGGATGCGCGCAGCCACCACGAACCGACATATGTCACCCGAGGGCGCCCGGTCGCGGGCGCCGTCCCCAGCGTCTCGTGCCGCCATGACCGAGTCCCGGACCTTCGTCTTTCTCCTCGTCGAGGACTTCACCCACCTCGCCTTCTCCTGCGCCATCGAGCCGCTGCGCATCGCCAACTTCGTCGCGGGCCGCGAGCTCTACCGCTGGTCGCTCGCCGCCGAGGGCGGGCGGGACGCCCGGAGCTCCAACGGGCTCCTGACGCGCGTGGACCGCGGCCTCGATCCGCTCGACCGGGACGAGCGGCTGTTCGTCGTCTCCGGCCTGAACGTGGAGCGGCGGGTCACGCCGGAGATCCTCGCCTATCTGCGGCGCGAGCGGGTTCGGGGACGCGGCATCGGCGCTATCTGCTCGGGGGCCTACGTGCTGGCCGAGGCGGGCTTCCTGGCTGGCGTCGAGGCGGCGATCCACTGGGCCTACCACGACCTCATGGCCGAGCGCTTCCCCGAGGTGATCCTGCGCCCCAACGTCTTCGTCGCCGGCCCACGCTTCGACACCGCTTCGGGCGGTACCGCCGCCGCGGACCTGATGCTGCACCTCATCGGCCGCGACCACGGCGAGGACCTCGCCACCGAGGTCGCCGACCAGATGGTCTACAACGCCGTGCGCGAGGGCTCGGCCCGCCAGCGCGTCTCGGTGCAGGCGCGCTTCGGCACGCGCAACGCCACCCTCGTCCAGGCCATCCGCATGTTCGAGGAGAACCTCGAAGCGCCGCCCCGGCCCAGCGAGGTGGCGGCCGGGCTCGGCATCTCCGCCCGCCAGCTCGAGCGGCTCTTCGACCGCCACCTCGGCACCTCGCCCAAGCGCTATGCCATGGAGCTGCGCCTCAACCGGGCGCGCAACCTCATCGTCCAGACCGAGCAGTCGGTGGCCGAGATCGCCATGGCGAGCGGCTTCACCTCGACGTCCCACTTCTCCCGCGTCTTCCGCGCCAAGTACGGCATTTCGCCCGGGGCCCAGCGCGCCCGGCTGACCTGAGGTCCGGTCGGCGACGCTTCGCGGGCCGCATGGGCTGCGACGGACGGAAGGGCCAGCCCCCACCTTCGGCCGCGCGGAACCCGGTCGCGGGACGAGGATGGCCTTGCCCCGGCCTGATCCGGCCTACAACCAGTCCTGCCGGTCCGGTCCGGGAACGAGGGGTGACGACACGATGCAGTACCGCAATCTGGGCCGCTCGGGCCTGAAGGTGTCGGCCCTGGCCATGGGCACCGCCACCTTCGGGGGCTCGGAGCCCTGGGGCAACACCGAGGTCGAGGAGGCGCGGCGCCAGATCGACCTCTGCCTGGACCATGGCGTCAACCTGATCGACACCGCCAACGCCTACGGCAACGGCGCCTCCGAGACGATCCTGGGGGAGGTGCTTCAGGGCGGGCGGCGCGACCGCGTCCTAGTGGCGACCAAGATCCGCTTCGGCACGGGATCGGGCCCGAACGACCGGGGCCTCTCGCGATGGCACATCGTCCGGGAATGCGAGGCCTCGCTGAAGCGGCTCAGGACCGAGGTCATCGACCTCTACCAGGTCCACGAATGGGATGGGCAGACCCCCATCGAGGAGACGATGGAGGCGCTCGACACGCTCGTGAAGCAGGGCAAGGTGCGCTACCTCGGCTGCTCGAACTACTCGGCCTGGCACCTGATGAAGGCACTCGCCGCGGCGGACGCCGCCCGGAGGGAGCGCTTCGTGGCGCAGCAGATCCACTACACGCTCCACAGCCGCGAGGCGGAGTTCGAGCTGCTGCCGCTCGGGTTCGACCCAGGGCGTGTCGGTGATCGTCTGGTCGCCCCTGGCCGGCGGCTGGCTCTCGGGCAAGTACACCCGGACCTCGCGGCCCGCCTCCGGCCGGCACGTGACCGGCTTCCGGGAGCCGCCGATCTACGACTGGGCCCGGCTCTGGGACATCGTGGACGTCGTGAACGAGGTCGCGGCCGAGCGGGGCGTATCGGGCGCGCAGGTGTCCCTGGCCTGGCTCCTCCAGCGGCCCACGGTGGCGTCCGTGATCGTGGGCGGGAGAACGGAGGAGCAGTTCGCGGACACCCTGAAGGCGGCCTCGCTCGCGCTGGCCCCCCGATCAGGTGGCCCGGCTCGATGCGGTCAGCCGCCCACCCCTGCCTTACCCCTACTGGCACCAGAGCTTCACCGCGGGCGACCGGATGGGCGAGGCCGACCTGATCCTCCACTCCCCCCTACCTCGGCAAGCCCCTCGGGGCCGAAGACGACCCATCCTGAGCGGCACGGTCGAACCCAGGACGCACCGAGGCCGCGCCCAATGGCAGACTCCGCCCCCCCGGGCTCCTGCGGTATCGCCTCGCCTGGCCGATGCCGGAGGACGGGCACGGGCTTCCCAGGTCCACCCTCACCCGAGCCGAGGATGCCATGGCTGGACGGATGCTCATCGAGGCCGAGGAGGCGGAGCTCGCAGGCCGACCGGTGGGGGCCATGCACCTCGGCCTGGTGTTCCGCGACACGAATGGGGCGGCAGGCGGGCCTCGTCCATCACGAGGCCGAAGCCCCTGCCGAGGGCCCCGTCGCAACAGGACGGGGCGGGCCGATGCAAGGGGCCGACATGATCCTCGCGACCGGGACGGAAACCGAGCCGGCGATGGTCGAGCGACACGTCCGCGAGGCGGAGGGGCACCTCGCCCGCCAGCGCGGGATCATCGAGCGGCTGCCCCCGATCGGGCGAAGCGGCCGAGGGGGCATCTCCCGTCATCCAGCGGCAAGGAACGCGCAACCCGAAGGAGGGCCCGGCGTTTCCCGGACATCGGTCAAGGCGCGGAGCTCCGACCATGAGCCCTGTCGCCGCATGAACGATGTCCCGACCGCTCCTGGGATCGGCGGGTCCCGCGTCGGATGCGCGCCAGAGCGAGAGACCACGTCACACCGGTGGAGGAGCCGAGATGAGCATGTCTGCCACGACCGACCTGGAAGGACCGATCTACTTCTTCGGCGACAGCCTGACCGACGACGGCAACCTCTCGCCGCCGCCGGGGCTGGTCTCCGACGAGGCGCTCGACGCCTATGTCGGCGCGGGCGGCCGGATCAGCGACGGGCCCACCTACGCCGAGCATGTGGATGACATCCTCGGTCTACCCGAGAGCGGCAACTACGCCATGGCGGGGGCCGAGGCAGCCGGCCGCCAGCGGCTGGGCGACTTCATCGACGAGTTCAGCGGCGGGGGCCAGTTGCTCGTGTCCGAGACCGATCCCCGGCTCGACCTCGACATCAACCTCGGCGCCCAGATCGACCGCTTCGCCGCCGACGCCTCGGGCGCCGCGCCCGAGGACGCCACCGGCTTCATCCTGATCGGCGCCAACGACTTTCTCAACATCGTCGGCGGCGCCGACCCGGCCGTCGTCGTTCCCGCGGCGGTGGCAGCCACGCTGTCCGGGGCGACCGATCTGCTGGGCCTCGGACTCGACGACGCCGTGATCGCCACCCTGCCCGTGCCGCGCTTCTTTCCGGCCCTCGGGGAGCTGAGCCCGGAGCAACTGGATCAGGTCGAGGCCATCTCCGATGCCTTCGCTGCCGGCCTGGCGCAGGGGGTCGGGGCGCTCCGCCTCCTGGGTCAGGACGTGCGCCTCCTCGACATGCGCCCGATCTCGGAGGCGATCCTGGACGATCCTTCCGGCTTCGGGCTGATCGCCCCCTACGGCCTGACGCTCAAGGGCGGCGACCAGGACGAGCTGGCCAGGTACGACCGGGATCAGGTGGCCTTCTGGAACCCGCTCCATCCCTCCGCGGCCACGCATGGAGTCCTGGGCGCCTACACGGCCTTCGCCCTCGAGCATGACCCGATCGGCCTCACCGCCGACGCGGACCACGAGGCCGCGGGAGCCGGGGCCGACCTCGTCCTCGGGCTGGGCGGCGGCGACGCGATCGGCTTGGGGGCGGGATCGGACCTCGGCTTCGGAGGAAGCGGCGAGGACACGATCCTGGCCGGCCGGGGCAACGACCTCGCCTCGGGGGGCTCTCAGGATGACCTTCTGAAGGGTCAGCGGGGCAAGGACGTCCTGGACGGCGACGAGGGCTCGGACCAGCTCTCCGGCGGCCGGGCGGGTGACGTGCTCATCGACGGGCTGGGCAGCGACCTGGCCCGGGGCGGCGCCGGGGCGGACCGGTTCCTGTTCACGGAAGCCGAGCTGGTCGGCGGGACCACGGGCGAGGACGAGGACCTCCTCATCGGCGGCAAGGGCACCGACACGCTCTGGCTGGCGCTCGGCAGGTCCACGCTGAGGTCGCTGGGAGACGAGCTGACGGAGGCCGATCCGCAGGAGGCCCTCGCGGACCTGGGGATCGAGGTTCGGGGCATCGAGGAGATCAGGGTCGTCGCGGGCCGGGCGGGATTCGAGGCGCTGTCCCACGACGCCTGGTTCCAGCCGGCCGACCTCTGGGGCCTGGTCTGAGCGAGGAGAGCAGGTCGGCGCGGCCACGATGAGCCCGATCGGCATCGGCGCCCGTCTTGCCGGGCCAGGATGTTGGGCAAGCTGGTCGTCCTGGCGGGGACGAAGCCGGTTCAGCCACCGGGTGCCGCGTGACCCCATGCAGCCCCATGCCCCTTGCGCCGGCCCTGTAGTTGACGTCAGGCGGAAGCCCTGCGCCCCAGGCTCGCCTGCACGTCCGACACGCTCCAGCGATGCTCGGGAACGCCATGCCAGGTCGCGATGTGGGCCACCATCTCGCGGAACTCGTCGCTGAAGCAGGGCTGACGCACGAAGTACGGCAGATCCGGCAGCAGATCCAAGAGATCCTGGTCCATCTCCTCGGCGAGTCCGGCGCATTCGTCGATCCGGCTGGCGATCGCGAATTCGACGAGATCCGTGGCCGCATCGCCCTGCTCGATCAGGTGCCGGCACAGGCGCCGGCTGTGGTCGTGGCAGATCTGGATGGCCGCCTCGCGGGGCTCCAGCCCTCTCGCCGAGGCGCTCCTGACCGCCGCCGCCAGGACGCTGTCGGGAAGCGTCAGCGCCAGGGATTCGTCGAGGAGCTTCGCGATGTCGCGGATGTAGTGGTTCGGGGGGAGGGATCTCTCTGGCCCATGGGACCTCGCCGTCTGAGGGGCCTCGGTTCGGCCACCGTGGATGACACCGGCAGCCAGCTCGCAAGAGGAGCAACCAACGGTTGCGCAGGAAGGTTCCGGCCCGATTCGGCCTCCGGCGGACGAAGCCGGCCGATGCTCCAGAGTCCGCCGATGCACGCTCGCGCGGGCCCCGTGACCATGAGAGCGACCAAGGCGTCCACCGCAACCGCGACCGAGCGCCGTGGCTCATGTTCCAGGGCGGGACAACACTGCGGCCCCCGCAGCAAGCGCGGACGGATATCCGCCACTGCGATGTGCCCGCCGAGGCGCCGCTCGCCGTGGACCATGTGGATCGGCTCGCCGGCATCCCTGCAAGAAAGCGAAGTGCCATGCGACGGCTGAAAGCCGCGTCCGACGGACGTTCGGATGCTCCCCCCGGGCCGCCCCATGCTGCGCCAGAAGGCGCAATGCGACTGCGGCCATCTGCGGCAGTTCATTTGCCAAGCCATCAGCCTGCGCTCCTGGCAGGTCGCCAACTGACCCTCTCTCGGACGGCCTGCGGCCATATGGGAGCGTGGCTCACGGAGGCGAAGGGGCGTCGCTCGTCCGCCCGCCTAGCCCCGCCTTGAATCCTGCAATCACGACGGGGCCACGACACTGCCCGGAACGCCCGCGCCCTCCTCATTTACCTTGCACCTCTAGGTATAAGGGTGCTAGGCCTGATCCAGCCGGAAACGACTGGCGCCGCGCCATGGGTGACGTCGTGGACATCAACAAGGACCTCATCGCCGCCTCCTCGACCCCGATCGTCCTGGCGATCCTGGCCGAAGGGGACAGCTACGGCTACGCCATCCTCAGCCGCGTTCGGGAGGTTTCCGGCGGGCGCATGGAGTGGACGGATGGGATGCTCTACCCCGTCCTCCATCGGCTCGAGCGGCTCGGCCTCGTGGAGGCGCGCTGGGAGGTCGCGGAGAGCGGCCGCCGTCGCAGGTATTACCGGATCACCTCGCAGGGCCGGGCTCAGCTCGCCGAGGAACGTCAGCAGTGGCAGGCGGTGGACGCCACGTTGCGCAGCGTCTGGGGGGCGCTTGCCTCCGCTGCGCCGGCGCCGGGCGCGGCCTTGCCGCAGGGAGGCTGAGCGATGATGGCGTCCGACCCCATGATGCCGCTTGAGGAGCAGATCGACCGGTGGCGGAGCCATCTCCGGCGCCGGCAGGCGATCCACGCGGTGGACGTCGCGGAGCTTGAGGACCATCTGCGCGAGCAGATCGCGGGGCTCATCGACGCGGGGCTCGCGACCGACGAGGCCTTCCTGGTGGCCGTGAAGCGAATAGGCGATCTCGACGCCCTCTCGCGGGAGTTCGCGCGCGAGCACGCGGAGCGACTCTGGAAGCAGCTCGTGGTGCCGTCGTCCGACATCGGGGAGCCCTGCGCTGCCGCGCGGACCGACGCCGTGGTCGCCGTCTGCCTCGCCGCGGCGGCGGCGCTCATGGTCAAGATGCCGGCCCTGTTCGGGATCGGCCTCGAGACGGCGCCCGGCTTCTATGCCCGCAACCTGAGCTTCTTCGTTCTGCCCCTGCTGCTGGGCTATTTCGCCTGGAAGCGGCGGCTCGACCCCGGCACGCTGCGCTGGCCGGCGCTGGTCGTCCTCGCCGCAGCCGTCGTCGCGAACGGCTACCCCTTCGCCTCGGGCGGCTCGACCGAGGCGCTGACGGCCCTGCACCTGCCCATCGTGCTCGTCCTGGTGGTCGGCGTCGCCTACGCCGGCGGCCGCTGGCGAGAGGTGGGCGGCCGCATGGACTTCGTCCGCTTCCTGGGCGAGCTGTTCATCTACTACGTCCTGATCGCATTGGGCGGCGGCGTCCTCCTGGCGTTCATGGCGATGATCTTCCGGTCCATCGACATCGACGTGGAGCCTTTCTTCGAATCCTGGCTCCTGCCCTGCGGCGCGGCGGGAGCCGTCGTGGTGGCCTCCTGGCTGGTCGAGGCCAAGCAGAGCGTGATCGAGAACATGGCGCCGGTGCTGACGCGCCTCTTCACGCCCCTGTTCGCGGCCGTGCTCCTCGCGTTCCTGGGCACCTTCCTGTGGACCGGTCACGCGATCGACATCGAGAGGGACGTCCTCATCGCCTTCGACCTGCTGCTCGTGCTGGTTCTCGGGCTCCTGCTCTATGCCGTCTCGGCCCGAGACCTCCGGCAGCCCCCGGGCCTGTTCGACGGGCTGCAGGTCGTGCTTGTCGTCAGCGCGCTCCTGGCCGATGCGGTGGCGCTCTGGGCCATCGCCGCAAGGATCACCGAGTTCGGCCTCACACCCAACCGCGTGGCCGCCTTGGGCATGAACCTTCTCCTCCTGGTCAACCTCGCGTGGTCTACCGTGCTCTATGGCCGTTTCCTGAGGCGCCGCGGATCCTTCGCCGACCTCGAGCGATGGCAGACGGACTACCTGCCGGTCTACGCCCTCTGGGCCGCGATCGTCGTCGTCCTCTTCCCGCCGGCGTTCGGATACGTCTGAGCGTGCGCTCCGGCCGGCCCGGACGAGCACCCGGTGCCAAGGCGGCCGTCGGCACGGCGGCTCCGCGCGATGGACCAGTCGCCCGCCCGGGCCGGAGCCTTGGCGAGGACGGCGGCCCAACGTGGGATGTCCGTGGGCTGGGACCAGCGGCTTTTCCCCGTGAGAGGGTCCATGGCGCGCAGCGCGCCGCGCCCCTCCTCCGGGGCCGTCCATGAGAACTCCACGCCGAAATAGATCGTCCCGGCCCAATAGGCAGGCTCGATGGCCTTGTAGGTCATGCCGATGGTCAACGTGTTGGCGAAGACGAGCCCGAGGCCCGGGTGGAAGGACATCGGGAGCCAGTTCTTGCCGCCAAGCGCCGACGGCCAGACCTCTATCTGCTCGCCGGCACGCGCCGCGGCGATCGGGTTCTCGACGGGCCGCCCGGTTCCCAGGTTGATCGAGATCGCCCAGCCCACTCGGTCGACGAGCTTGTTGGCCGCCAGGAGCTCGCCCGTCTCGCGATCGAGGACATGGAGGAAGCCGCTCCTGTTCGCTTGCATCACCACGCATCGCTCGATGCCGTCGACCGTGAGTCCGGCCAGCACGAGCTCGTCGGTGCCGTCGTAGTCGAACGGATCGTTCGGGGTGAACTGATAGTGCCACTCGATCGCACCGGTTCGGGGATCGAGCGCGAGCAGGGAGGCCGTGCAGAGGTTGTCGCTCGGCCGCACGCCGGCATTCCACGGTCATGGAGTAGCCGTCCGCGAACTCGATGGCCTACCGGCGCCAGAGCTCCTCGCCGGTCCTCGCATCGAGGGTGGTGCGGAGGAGCCGGCCGTCGAGCATCGCGAGGCCGCGATCGATGATGCCGCAGCAGGCCACGCGAGGAGTCTCGGCCGGGTAGTCGATCATCGATTTCCAGATCTGCCGGCCGGTCGCACGTCGAGGGCCACCGTCGCCTGGTGCGTGGTGACGTAGATCGCACCATCCCCAAGCAGCGGGCGGCTCTCCTGCCGACGGGTATCCGCATGGCTGCAGGTCCGTCGGCCGACGTTCTCGGGCGTTATCTGGTCGAGCGGGCCGAAGCGCTGCTGCGCATGGCCTCCGCCATCGACGAGGATGCCGCCGGGCGTCTCGGCGTCGCGGAGGGGGTCGTCCAGCGTCTGCGCCGTTCCGGCAGCCGCGGCCCTGGTGGTTGTGCTACACTCGCAAGGGCCGGCACCGAGCTCCGCTGGCGCAGCAGAGGATGCGACCCATGCCTGATCCGATCCATTCGTGGCGCGCGCTGGCCGGGGCCGCGCTGATCGCCCTCGCTCCCCTGGACCTTGCCGCGCAGGCGACGGCCCCTGATCTTGCCCCTGCTCCGGAACCGTCGACGGGACGGGCGACGCACGCGGCTGGCCATGCGACACAGGACATGGTGGCGGCCGCCAATCCGCTCGCCGCACGGGCGGGGCTCGACATCCTGCGGGCGGGCGGCAGCGCGATGGACGCCGCCATCGCGATCCAGCTCGTGCTCAACCTCGTGGAACCGCAAAGCTCCGGGATCGGCGGCGGGGCCTTCCTGCTCTACTGGGACGCGGGCCGGCGCGACCTGGCCAGCCTCGACGGCCGCGAGACCGCCCCGGCCGCGGCGACGCCCGACCGCTTCGTCGGCCCCGATGGCGAGCCGATGGAGTTCATGGAGGCGGTGGTGGGCGGGCGCTCGGTCGGCGTGCCCGGCACCGTGCGCCTTCTGGAAGAGGCCCATCGGCGCTGGGGACGGCTGCCCTGGGCCCAGCTCTTCGAGCCGGCGACTCGACTGGCGGAGGACGGCTTCACCATCTCGCCGCGCCTGGCGGGCTCGCTGGCGCAGGACGAGTTCCTCGCCAGCGACCCCCGTGCGCGCGCCACCTTCTTCGAAGCGGACGGCACGCCCAAGGAGGCCGGCACCCGCCTGACCAACCCTGCCTTCGCCGAAACCCTGCGCCGCATCGCCGCCGAGGGGGCGGACGCCTTCTACACCGGCGGGATCGCCCAGGACGTCGTGAGCACCGTCACCGGCCATGCGACCAACCCCGGCGACATGACTCTCCAGGACCTCGAAGGCTACCGGGTCGTCGAGCGCGAGCCGCTCTGCGGCGAGTACCGGGTCTACACCGTCTGCGGCATGGGCCCGCCCTCCTCCGGCGCCATCGCCATCCAGCAGATCCTCGACGTGCTCGGGACCATCGACATGGCTGGCATGGAGCCGGGCCCGGAGGCGGTCCACTGGTTCTCGGAGGCCGGGCGCCTCGCCTTCGCCGACCGGGGGCGCTACCTGGGCGACCCGGACTTCGTCGGCGTGCCCGTGAGGGGGCTCCTGGACGACGACTACATGGCCGGGCGCGCCGCGCTGGTCGACCCGGACCGCTCCATGGGCGAGGCCGAGGCGGGCGACCCGCCGTTCCAGATGCCGCTGCCCATGAACTCCTCGGACGGGACCGAGCACGGCACCAGCCACATCTCGGTCGTGGACCGGGACGGCAACGCGGTGTCGATGACCACGACCATCGAGACCGGCTTCGGCGCGCATGTCATGACGGAAGGCGGGTTCCTCCTGAACAACGAGCTCACCGACTTCTCCTTCGTGCCGGAGGAGGACGGCCAGCCGGTGGCCAACCGGATCGAGCCGGGCAAGCGGCCGCGCAGCTCCATGGCGCCCACCATCGTCTTCGACGCCCACGACCGGCTCTATGTGGTCACGGGTTCCCCGGGGGGAAGCCAGATCATCAGCTTCGTGGCCAAGACGCTGGTGGGCCTCCTCGACTGGGACCTCGACCCGCAGGAGGCGGTGGACCTGCCCAACTTCGGCTCGCGCAACGGCCCGACCGAGCTGGAGGTCGGGACCGAGGCCGAGGGCTGGAAGGCGGCGCTCGAGGCCATGGGGCACGAGGTCAACGTGACGGAGATGAACTCCGGCATCCAGGCCATCGTCGTCACGCCCGAGGGGCTCGTCGGCGGCGCGGACAGCCGGCGCGAGGGGGTGGCCATCGGGGATTAGCGCGACTGGCAGAGGAGCTAGCGGATTCGCCCCGCGGCAGGGCGGCTCGCCAACGATCCCCGAGCCTCCAGGCATGGCTGAAGGCCCGCACCGGGACGCTGCCTGTCACCCGGGGACGGCTCGGACCCGTCAGGGCACCGCGAGGGGGCTTGAGGACCCTCTCATCCCGAGACGACGCGCAACGGGTCGGGGCGATGCTCCAGCAGGGCCACGACGGTGCCGATCAACTGCTCTTCGCTGAACGGCTTCGCAAGGACCCTGACCTGCTGGAACGATCGCGGCAGCCCCTCGGCGCCATAGCCTGTCGCGAAGGCGAAGGGGATGTTCCTCCTGGTCAGGGCGGCCGCGATCTCGTCGACGCCATGGCCGCCCAGGTTCCCGTCGAGCAGGGCCACGTCGAACGACGACTCCGCAATGATCTGCAGCGCCTGGTCGGCCGATGCGGCTGGGCCGACGATCGCCGCGCCGCAGGCGCTCAACTGCTCCTCCATGTCGATGGCGACCAGCGGCTCG
>NZ_KK088606.1 GCF_000600335.2 Rubellimicrobium mesophilum DSM 19309
GCTGCAATGATCCGCGTCACAACAACCAAATGGTCGCTTGTCCAGCAGCTGGCGGACTTCCTGTCGGGCGCGCCCCACTCCCCGGATGATGAGTGTGCGGCCCTGATGCGGCGGCTGTTGCGCGAGTACGAACGGCGACGCATCGAGGCCAGTGCCCGAGTGGACGGCAAGCCCCCTGGCCGGCTTGCGCAACAGCGGAGGCGCCTCGCCGCAATCAGGAGCATGGCGTCGGGGTCCTAGGACTTGGAACTGCTCCTCGCCGCCTGAGACGTTACCACGCCCATCTCCTGCATGGACAGCGCCGGCGGTAAGAGGCTTGGGCGACAGAGCGCCTCCAACCCTTTCTTGCCACCTTTGCGCCATGGTGATGCGCTGCCGGGGTCCTAGCTTGCCGCTCAGACCAGCCGCTTACCGATCAGAGCGTGCAAAGAGGAGCGACCGATGCTGACGGCTTACCTTCTTTGGGGATTGCTGCTTGGGGTGCTTCCAGCGTCCGTCTGTGTGCTGGTTGTTTGGATCGCGGGGGCCCTGCTTCTGACCTCGACGATGCGCGCGCAAGTCGCACTGCTTGAAGGCGTCGGTGGCGAGCCAACCTGAGACGAAGCGCCGGGTCGGAGCTCGGGCCTGTGTGCGAACTCTGGCCCTGCAAGGTTGATCGGAGGCAGGCTCCCTTGGAGAAAACTGGACAGCCCTGCCCCGGAACTTCCCGCAGCATTCACCGTTTCTCCCTCGTGGGCCTGTCGCAGCCCTGAGAGCCCAAGCCGCCGAGCCTGCTAGCATACGCTCGACGGCAGCGACCCCGCCCCCGCGCTCTGGGAAATGACAGCGCGGGGGCGGTGCCCTCGATGCCTGAAACCAAGGCGAACCCTAGCCCAAGGCGACGCCGGCGTGGTATTCTCCCGCCGGGGGCCCGCCGCGTCCCTCCCAAGCAAAGCTGCCGGGGCAACGCCCTCTATCGGCAGCGGCGGCAATGCCTCTGCGCCGGCTGTGCATCGCGGTGCGGGGGAGCCGCTCCTGGGCTGATATCCCTCGGAGTCCGGGGGCGGCGCGGAACCGGACCAACAGCGCGCTTGCGCCGCATGTGACCCAACTTCGGTCACAGCACCGTCCTATTCGGCTTTGAGAACACGCCTCGCGCCAGTTGGCGTGATGTTGGGTGGATCAGCCGGTGAGTGCCACCATGGGAAAACCCCGGCCGTCCGAGCCCCGGCCTGCTGCGGAGGTGATCGGACGGGGGCCCGTCAGGAAAGCGGCGGGCCCTCTCCCGCTCGCGGTGGGCGACTTCCAGCATCTTAGGAGGTGCGGGTCTCAGCATGGGAATGGACCAGGGGGTCCAGGTCAGAGCCGTCGTGCCACAGGGGCGCCCAGCCGCCCCTCAACCGTCCGACGGACTGCTTGGAAATAAGCGATGAGGTCGGCCAGTTCGGCCTGGGTTTCTTCACTCGCGCCACAGTGGACCAATTGCGGTTGGAGATCTTGCCCGGCCTCGATCTGGCGGTCGAGCGACCAGAGCATCTTCTCGAGCGTGGCTGGGTCAATGAAGCGCTGTCCAAGGACGCCGTGGAACAGCTGACGGGCGGCGTTATGGATCCGACGGAGGTCGTCAAGGAGGCCGACGCAGCAGCCCTCCGGCCTAAACGTCGCGAGCTGGCGCAGGTTCATCACGCCAAGAAGGGGTCCGTTGGTTTCCATCACTCCTGTCCTTTGGTCATCTCACCGACGGCCACGCTTGAGCACCGTGTCGATCTGCTCCTCGAGCTCCCTTAGGGAGTCGAAGGTCTCCTCCGTCACCTGCACCAACTGAT
The DNA here is from genome assembly GCF_000600335.2 of Rubellimicrobium mesophilum DSM 19309. Taxonomy (GTDB): domain Bacteria; phylum Pseudomonadota; class Alphaproteobacteria; order Rhodobacterales; family Rhodobacteraceae; genus Rubellimicrobium; species Rubellimicrobium mesophilum. Next base: position 1,806 of record NZ_KK088606.1, read on the forward strand.
CCGCGGCCTTCTGTTCCGCCATTCGTACGAGGAGGACATCGACCTGATCGGCGAGGTTGTGGGCCGCCTCCCGAAAGCGTGCCACAGCCAGGAGGTCCAAAGGGTCGTACGAGGCAAGTCGCTCGAACTCGCGGCGCACCGCTGTCTCGGTCCCGTAAAACCTGTCGATCATCTCTTGGAACGTCGGGTCACCGTCCCAGTGCCGACCGACATAGCTGCACGCCGGACCAGCTTCGTGCTCGTTGCTGTCCGCCCCCCCCAAGACGGGGTCGTTGGATATTGTCATCGGCGCCAAACTGTCCCTCTTCGGGCCCGGCCTCAGGTGGCAAGCCCTGGACCCTCAGGACATCGCCTCAAGGCCCGCTGGATGCCCCGAAGGGGCATAAAAATGCCCAGGGAAATAGCAGCTTGGAGCATAAAGATTCCGTAAAGATCCTCGCTCCCAACGGCGGGCTGGGTAGGTTGCCTGTCATGAGACGTTGGCCAGCCCGCCTCGACAGTTTCCACGGTTACACGGCGACCTTCCTGCTGGTTGCCCTCGTGACCGTTTGCGCATTGGGCAGCAAACGCTGGCTGCCCTCGCACCCTGTCGACCATTCGGCCGACCTCCTCTACCTGGTCCCGGTCATCTACAGTGCGAGCCGGTATGGCCTGGGGCCGGGCATCTTTGCGGCGGTGCTCGGTGCCTTGGCCTACAACTTCTTTTTCACCCCGCCGCACCTGACCCTCAGGGTCAGCAGTCCTCTTGATGGAGCCACGGTGCTGGTCCTGCTTGGGGTGGCGCTCTTTACCGGCCGGCTTGCCGCCCGCCAGCGCAACCAAGGCCAAACCGCCGCTGCTTTGGCCGAGAGGAACGCAGCTATGGCTTCATTCTCCCGGGCACTAGTGGGCGCGACCGACGAGCCTGCGCTGGGACGTGCGATCTGCCAAGAGATCGGGCGTCTGCTTGGGTCTGGTGCCGTCTTGGTCGGACCGGGTGAGCCTGAGCCCCGCATTATTGCCAGCTGCCCACCTCTGGATGCCCTGGCCAGCCCTGACATCGAAGCGGCGCGACTGGCCATGAAGAGGCCAGCATTGCCCGGTGGTGGTGCGGCGCCTTTAACGGCCTCGAACTGGACCTTTCATGCGCTGTCGACCTCGCGCGGGGCCATCGGCACCTTGGGCCTCACCGACGCGAAGGATAACGCCCGCGCCCTGCACGAAGACAATGCCCTGCTCGAAACGATCTTGGATCAGGCCGCCCTGGCTCTCGAAGGGCTGCATCTGGCCAGCGAGGTGGCCGAGATTGAGCGTCTGCGCGAGCAGGACCGGCTGCGAGGAACTCTGCTGTCCTCGGTCAGCCACGACCTGCGCACGCCGCTTACCTCGATCCTCGCGGCCGCGGCCCAGCTTCGGCGCGAAGGAGCAGCTGATCCGGGCACGCTGGCCACCCTCGAGATCGAGGCGCGGCGGCTCGACCGATATGTGGCCAACCTCCTCGACATGGTCCGACTTGAGGCCGGGACCCTTCGGCTGAGGCTGGAGCCTGTGGACCTCACCGACGTCGTGGCTGGGGTTCTCCGTGATCTCGGCAAGGGCTTGGCCGTCTCAGGACTGCGAGTCGATGTCCCCACCGACCTGCCGCTTGTGCGACTTGACCCTCAGCTCTTCCATCACTGCCTGCTGAACCTCGTGGACAACGCGCTGCGTTACGGAGGCGGCCGTGAGGTGTTCATCCGAGGCGAGCGCTCGGCCGCGGGAGTAAGCCTCGTGGTGCTGGACGAGGGGCCGGGGCTCCCGCCCGGCCAGGAGCGGCGGATCTTCGAGACATTTGTGCGCCTCAGGGGCTCCGACCGGGAAGGCGGCACCGGCCTGGGTCTCGCCATCGTAAAGGGCTTCGCGGAGGCCATGGGGTTGTCGGTCTGGGCCACCAACCGTTCCGATGGGCCAGGGGCAGCCTTTGTCCTGCAAGTTCCGCCGGCCCTTGTTGTTCAAGATATGGAGGTGCAGGCGGAATGACCGGGGACGGCGTGCCAAGCTGCTCGTGGTGGATGACGAACCGCATATCCGGCGGCTCCTGCGTAGCGCCCTCGACCGCGCAGGATACAGCATCGTGGAGGCCGAGACGGCACGGGAGGCGCTCGGCCGGCTGGACACCGAGCGACCTGAGCTCGTGCTCTTGGACCTGGGCCTGCCGGACCGAGACGGGCTTGAGATCCTGCCCCTGATCCTCGCGCGCAGCACGGCCCGGGTGCTGGTCGTCTCCGCGCGTGAAGCGACAGAGGAGAAGGTTGCGGCCCTGGACCTCGGGGCCGACGATTTCGTGACCAAGCCCTTCGACACAGACGAACTCCTGGCGCGGGTGCGGGTGGCGCTCCGTCAGCGCTTGGCAGGGAGCGCACCGACCCGCGTTCTCACTGTTGACGGCATCGAGGTGGACCTCGTTGCCCGACACGTTCAACGTGGCGGGGCAGAGGTTCATCTTACACCAAAGGAGTGGGGCCTGCTGGCGGAGCTCGCCCGACATCCCGGCCGGGTGGTGACCCATGCCCAACTCCTCCGCACCGTCTGGGGCCCCGCGCACGAGCAGGATGTCGAGTATCTCCGCGTGACGGTGCGCAGCCTGCGGGCGAAGCTGGAGTCTGAACCGGCTGTGCCGAAGCTCATCACCAACGAGCCGGGCGTGGGCTACCGGCTCATGGCGGACGCGTGACCACAGGGGCATCATCAGTGCAGGTCCTTGCCGAGGTCGCTCCTGCCGGGCACTACTTGGCGCTCAAACTGCGACTGACCGCTCCGACGACCGTGATGAACAGGCTGCCGCGCCAGTGGGTGGAGCATTACTCGCGTGAAGGTCTCCTGCTCGCCGATCCGGTGATGGGCTGGATCTATGCTGAGGTCGGCGTGACCCGCTGGAGCGATATCCGACTGCCGGACCCGAAGGGCGTCTTGGCCGCAGCTCGAGAGCACGGGTTGAAGTATGGCGTGGCCGTGTCGCTGCTCGATCGCCGGGAGGAAGGCGGGCGCAGCTTCGGCCTGTTCCTGCGCGAAGACCGCGAGTTCGCTGACTCTGAGATGGGCTACCTGCAAGCCTATGTGGTCACGTGCCACGAAGCGCTTCGGCCGCCCCAGGTGCTCACCTCGAGCGAGATCGAGGCACTGCAGCTCGTCAAGGCTGGGTATCGCATTAAGCAGATCTCCCTCCGGCTGGGCACCTCGGAAGCTGCAGTCAAGCAGCGGCTCGGAAGTGCCCGCCGAAAGCTCGGCGCCAAGACAGGGTTCGAGGCCATCTCGCGGGGCGAGATGTTCGGGCTGATCTGACCTGGAAATGACTGCGCGAGCTGTCAACTCGGGCCAGCCTAACTCCATCGACTTACCTCGCAGCTCGCTTTCTGAGGACTGATGCCCTCTCAAGCGGATCGGCCGCGGACTGGCCCTACCCAAGGACCGTGATCTGCGCCGTCGCGGGGGGCGCATAGCCGAAGCCCGGCGGCCTCTTGGGCTGGTCCGCGAGCACGACAAAGGCCGCCTTCGCGCCGCACCGGCTCATCGCAGGATGCGGGCGGGGGCTGATGGCCCGCAGGACAGGACAATCGCCTGAAGTCGGCGACTGTGGTAGAATGTGGCGTCCGGTTGGTGGGGCTTTGTGATGCGCCTTACGCTTGTCGCTGTCCTGACGTTGCTCCTAGCCCTTCCCGCAGCTCGTGCCTCGGCTCAGGCCGACCCGTGCGACACCCTGGCGGCACGGACGGGCGACATGCTCGCCGTCGCCCCTGGCGTGAGAGATGTTGATCCGACCGCCGCCATTCCCGCCTGCGAGGCCGCCCTAGCGCGCGATCCGGACAACCCTCGGTTCTGGTATCAGTACGCGCGAGCCCTGACGGCGGCAAAACGGCTCGATGAAGCCGAGCAGATCCTGGCGGCGCTGGCTACGGCGGGCTACCCGATGGCCGCCTTTTCGCTGGGGAGCCTCCAAGAATGGGAGCGCGGGGATTTCGAAGCCGCCGCTCTGTCCTACGATCAGGCCGAGAGCCTCGGGGTCTATGGAGCCTCGCGATACGCCGAGCGGGCACGACTCAAGCATGAGAACTATCACTTCGACGCTTCCGGGTACGCGGCCGGCGAACTCCTCACCGACATGTTCGACGAGACCTACGAGGGTCTCAACCCATGCCCTGTCGGCAACTACCTCCAGGTCTTCACGACGACCCTCGAAGAACGCGAGGAGTGCAAGCGAAAACTCAATCCCGAGACCGTGATCTTCCTCACCGCGGCCCAATTCGCCGACGCCGTTGGCACGATGCTGGGCGGGCTCGCGGACGCCCACTCTGAACCGGCAGAAAGTCTCGACGACGCCTTCCGGCAAGGGGCCGGAAGCGGCGCTGGCGCCATGGGCTCGCTGATCGGCCTCACCGTCGCCGCCCGGGCCGATGCCCGCATCTTTTATGCGCGCCACGGCTGTGTCTCGCCCGTGGCCGTCGTGATGTTTCTCGGCATCGACAACTTCGTCGCGGAACTCCCTGCAAGTCCCACGCCCGCTTCCAGCGACGCTGGACCGGAGCCGGGCGAGACCGTGAATCCCGCCCGCAACGAAGGACCGGCCGACCGCCTCTACGAGGAGACGGTGCAGGATCTGGCGCGCGAGAACCTGCTTTGGCCCAACACCTGCTTGATCGGCGGCGACGTCCCTGAGTGTCAGCGTCTCATCACGCTTCTGGAGTCCGGGGAGTACAAGGTCCTGTCCTGCCACTACCGAACCGGCAACACGGTCTTTTTCTGGCATGAACTCATGCCCGAGCGGGCCGACTACCCCCCGCCTGGAATGGACCCGCACCCATTCCGCAAACTCGGGTCCCAGCTGCTCATGAGTTGCCCGGACACCGAGGCCCAGGCTCAGACGCTGATCCGGGAGTCGCGCCGCGAGTTCCAATCTGAGGAATAGCCGCTGCCGGACCCTGCCGGCCCATGGTCGCACCGGCCCGTTGACCCTACCCTCACCCTACGCCGCCTTCGCGCTGCACCGGCACGCCACGTCGAGCCACGAGCCCGAGGGGAGGCCAGCGAGGCGCGAGGAGGGCATGGGGTGGGTCATCGCGGCCCCTTCTGGGGTGGCAAGAGCTGCGCCTGCACCAGCGCGTCCAGGTCCTCGTGCTTCAAGCGGGCGTGCCGGCCGAACATGATGAGGAACCCGTGCCGCTCGGCCGCATGACGCAGCGGAGCGACAGGCACACCTAGGATAGCAGCGACCTCCTTGATCGTCTGGGACTCGTCTGTGGGCACAGGCTCGTCCCCTAAGCCCCCTGCATGTTCGGAACGGTTTCCTCAGTGACGCGGATGATCTGGACCTCCACGACGCCACCCTTGGCCTGTTCTCCGACGACGATCCTGATTTCGTCCTGGGGATTCTGTGCCTGGGCCTTCGCAAGCACCGCGTCGTGAACCATCTTCTGCTCGTCAGCGGTTAGTTGGCGCGGCTCGCCCATTCGGTCCTCCATGCTTCCTGATGGACACATAGGGCGCGGAGGATCGGCACGACAGGCGAATGCGGATGGGCACCCGAGGGCACCGCCCCCGCGCTTGCCGGCTTGACTGGACAGCGCGGGGGCAGGGTCGCTGCCGTCGAGCAAGGTCTCAAGGCTCGGCGGCTTGGGATCCGCAGGAACGCGACAGTTCCTCGAGAGGGGCACAGCCCTCGGGAGGAGAACGGCAGGGGCAGGGAAGGGTTCCGAAAACCAGAAGGGCTCCCCTGTTGCCAGGCGAGCCCCATCCGATCACCCCCGGAGCGATCCAGGGCTCGGACTGCCGGGGTTAACCCCATGGCGGCACTGGCCGGCTGATCCGCTCTCGCAGGCGCACGAGGCGCCGGTGACCTATTCCATGGCGATTGCGGCCAAGCTGCGGCTGCCGGCGTGGGCTTGGGAAACGGTCCGTTCTGGACCGCAACAGGCTCTAGGTAAGGCAAGGGTTCGAAGTGTGTTGAAGTGCCGGAAGCCGCGCGGCCTGGCCCATCTCCGACCGGCTCAGACGCGCGGCTTTGTGCTATGCTTCCGCCACGGCTCACGCGGACCAGGGAGGACGGAATGGCTGTCTGTACCATCTTCGACATGCCGGGGGTTTCGCAGGCGCAGTACGAGGCGGTCTGCCGCGACCTCAACCATGGCAAGCTGCTCACCTCGCTTTCTGACTGGCCGGGGGGTGGGATCCTGTCCCACACCTCGGGCCCCACGCCCACCGGCTGGCGGGTCATCGACGTGTGGGAGAGCGAAGAGGACTTCCGGCGCTTTGGCGAGATGCTCGGGCCGCTGATGCAGAAGCACGGCTTTCCGAACATCCAGCCGCAGGTCTTTCCGGTCCACAACCTGGTAAACCGTGGCGTGGGCCAGACCAGGTGAGCTTTCGGCGGTTATGGGAGGGCCCAGGGCGGGCGCGACATTTCCGGGCCCCGAAAAAGAAGGGGGCCACCCTTGCGGGCAGCCCTAGTGCCGGGCCGGGGGTGACCGACCGGGGGAAGTGTCGGGGCCAGGTATCGCTCCCCTCATCGATCCGCAAGTGCGGGACCGGGCGGCCCGATCAGTAGCGACGAGTGCCCTCGAAGATGCGCGCGAAGGAGGGCGCACCCGGCGCGGCGGTCGGAGTCCCAAACTGCACCATTCGCGGTCCGCCTTGGTCCTGCCCCACGCCCGCCAAGAGGCCGAGCAGGCCACCCGCGTGAGGTGGGTGCTGGCTGAACCCGGCCTGGTCCCAGAGCGAGGACAGGAGCGCCTCGTTGGGGGCCATGCTGGAGGCCGTGAGACCATAGGCCAGCCGGGCGCGGTGCTGCGGATCGCCAAGCCATCCGAGGAGCCCCGGCTGACCCTGCAGGCCGTCGAAGAGGGAGGGGCGCGGTCCTTCGGTGCCTCCGCCGGCACCGAAGAGGGAGGCCCGGCCCGTAAGGCCCTGGGGCTTGAACGGGGCCGGGAGAGAGGTCTTGAACGGGAACATGGGCCGGTGTCCCTATCGGCTGGTGACATAGTCGAGGAGCCCTTGGGGCGTGGCCCCGTTGGCAGCCCCAGCCAGGGCGTTGGGCTGGCGCAGCAGGCCCTCCGCAAGGGCGCGCTGGGCATCGGTCTGCCCGACCATGTTGCGCAGGGCAGCCCCTTGGGCGCGGACCATGCCGCTGGAGGCGGCTCGCGCTCCGTAGCTGACGAGGGGCGGCACAGCGGTAAGGAGGCCCCCGCCGTTCATGAACGTGCCCACTGCCGCCCCGGCGCCGGTGATGCTGTTGGGGGCAAGGAGGTCGGCCAGGGACCGCAGCGCCTTCACGCCAGTGGAGCCCCGCGCGACCTGCTGCATCGCCCGGCGCTCGGCCTCGTTGAAGCCGCGCAGGTTGCGGGGGTTGCGCAGGAGCGACCGGAAGCCGCTGGCGAGCGTGTCCTCGAAACTGCCCTTCGGTCCCACGTTGCTCGCGTTCTCGAAGATCTGCTCCACCCGCTCCAGCCGGCTCATGCGGGCCCAGAGGGCGCGGGCCTCGCGGAGGGGCGCGGAGGAGGTGCCCAGTTCCTCGATCATGTCGTCAATCTTGTCGATGACGATGGAGGCGAGGCGCCGCTCGTCCGGCTCGATGGACTTGGCCGCGTTCCCCGCCACGCGCCGAGCCTGGTCAACGCGGCTGAGGCTCTGGTCGCCCGCCGCGACGTCCCGCAGCTCGCTCAGAACGGCGCGGAGACGGGGGTGGAGGCGGACGTGGTAGCCCTCGGCTCTCACGGCGTCCGTGGCGTCCGCGGCGAGCTGCGCGAGGCGGGTCTGGGGGAGGACCACCCCCGAGGCGTCTGCTTGCCGGTAGAGCGCCTGGGAGGCGTCGTGGAGGCTCTCCGCAGAGGCGGCGAGGTCCTCGGCCCCAGGCTGGCCCCGGAACATCCGCGCCACCCGGTTGAAGCCCTGCCCGATGCCGGTAACGGCCGCACCCGCGACTCCGCCAACGCCGGCCCCGAGGAGCCCGCCCACGACGCGGTCCTCCACGCCTCCCACCTCGTCCGCCTGCATGTCCACGGGGTCGCGCTCGGCCTCTGCAGCCCCGTAGAGCGCCCCGGTCCCGGCTCCGGCCAGAAGGCCCCGCCCGACGCGGGAGGCGGTCCCTGCGCCCCGGTTAATGAAGGTGCCGACGCCCTTGCCCGGTCCGATCAGCGCGCCGCCGATCTCGGCCCCGAGGGCGAGCGCCGGGTGCTGCTGCCAGAGTTGCTCCTCTTGGCCCCGGTATCGGTCGCGCTGGGTCGCATAGTCGCCTGAGCCCCGGCCCAGAAGGCTGTCGGCGTAGGCATTGGCCTCATCCCCGGCGAGCCCGAAGGTCGCGGACTCGGCCAGCTTGTTGATGGACGCCCCGAGGGCCTCGCCCCGGTTCATGGTCGTGTCGTCGGTGTCGCCCCAGAGGTTCTCGGAGAAGTTCCGCATGGCCTGGTGCGGCGAGGGCAGCACGCCACCCAGCCACTCGTTCTCGCGCGGGATCGGTGCAGGGGGCATCGAGGCCCGGCGCGCAGCCTGCCCCTCGGGGGTGAGGAGCGCGGACAGGGCGTCGGCGTTCTCGGGTGGCCCGCCGAAGGCGTTGGCGTCGACGTTGGGCAGCACGTCCGAGCCCGGGATGGGCGGCGGCCCCTGGAGGCGGTCGAGGCGCGCCAGGAGGTCGTCATGGGGCGTGGCGCCCATCTGCGCCCGCGTGTCCGCGATGGCGCGCTGCTGCTCCGGGGTCAGCGTCCGGCCCTGACCGGAGGACGGGCTGGCGAGACGGTCGAGACGCTCCAGCCTGGTCTCCCCGGCGGAGGTGCCCTGGCCCGTGATCAACCCGCGCCGCTCGGCTTCGGCTTGGACGCGGCGCAGGGCGGCCTCGCGGGCCCGCTGCACCTCGGGCGAGACGGTTGCCCCGGCCTCCTGGGGCTGCACGCGGCCGCCTTGCCCCTGCCCTTGGTAGTGACGGGCGAGGGCCTGCCGCATCACCTCTTCGCTGGTGCCGGCCGGGAACTCGAACTGCTGGCCGTCGGGCCCGGTGACGACGATGGGAGCCCCGGTGGCACCGGCTCGCGCGGCATCTTGGCGGCGCTGGGCGTGCTCAAGGGCGGCGCGCTGGGTGGGGGTCATGGTGGAGCCGGACCGTCCCTGCTCCTGCGCCCGCATGGCATCTTGGCGGCGCTGCGCCTCGGCCAGGAGCTGCTCGCGGGTGACGCCGCCGGAGGGGGCCGCAGGGGGCTGCCCCCCGCCTCCACGATACCCGGCGAAGGCATCGACGATGCGGGGGTCCGGAGGCATCATGCCCGTCCGGGCAGCCTCCTGCGTCCGCATCTGATCTAGGAGTTGCTGCACGAGGTCGGGCTGCTGAGCCCGCCCTTGCTGCTGCAGGAGTTGGGTGACGAGGTCGACCATATTGTGTGCTTTCTGCTCGCTGTCGTTGCTTGGGATGATGTCCGGGTCACTCGCTGATGTCGGCGCGACCGTCCGACTTCCACGTCACCTCCGCCTCATGGACCGGGTCCTCGCGCCCATGGACGCGCCGCACAGAGTCCAGGACGCGATCGAAGAAGGCCGCCTGCGTCTCGGAGTCGTGTCGCGTGAGGGTCTCGTTTGACGCGGCGGGCTCGCGCACGATGACCGCACGGAAGGGCCGCTCAATCAGGAGGCCGGCTCCGTCCCGCCGGACGACGGTGTTCCAGACCATTTTGACGCCGTCGCCCCGGTCGGGGGCAGCGTCTTCCAGCTTCACCAGTCGCTGCTTGAGGTTCATGGCAGGATCTCCTGAGGCAGAAGGGACAAGGACGGGGCACGGCGCAGGGCATCGAACCATTCCGCCATCCCATCCGGGCCGATGGAGTCGGCGAGCGGGAGGTCGGCGGGGCGGTCGTGGATGCGGAGACCCCGCGACGCCACCGACGCGAGAAGCTCGGTCAGGGCGTTGACGGCGTCCGGGCGGGCGCGCTCCAGCCGGTTCAGTCGGGTCTTCAGGGTCATTGCCGGGCTCCTCGGGCCGCGACGGCCTCCACGCGGGCGACGAAGTCCGCCGGGCTCTCGCCGGGGCGGCGGGTGACGGTGACGCGCGGGGCGAGCGCCACGAGGCCGTGCGGGTCGTCGGCACGGGGCACGCCGGTGTGGATCACCAGCGGGTCGGCATCGTGGGGCTGGCCCATCGAGGCTTCCAGCCGGTCCAGTCGGGTTCTCAGGGTCATTTCTCCTCCAGGGCCGCAATGCGGCGTTCCAGGTCCGTGGTCTCGAAGGTGCGCCGGTAGGTCTCCACCAGCGCCATGACATGCGCCCCCTCCGCCGGGGTGAGGTCGCCCGAGGCGACGGCAGCGAGGACCGCGCCGGCCGCCTGCGTGGCGTCCGCCGCGGACTGCATGGGCGGCAGGTCGAAGACGACGACCGGGTCCTTGCGGGTAGGCGCGATCCGCTCCAGGCAGAGGCGCAGGGCTGTGGTGTCGCCCTCCAGCGCCCGCTCCACGGCCCGCCGGGTCAGGGCCTCGGCCTCGCCGTCGAGGAGCGCCTGCACGGCCTGCGTGGTGCGGTGGCGGGCGCCCTGCGGTTTGCCGGGGTTGCCCGGCGCGAAGGTGCCGTCCGGGTTGCGACCCTCCGTATTCGTCCCGCTGTTACGGTCGTCCGCCGCCTCAGTGGACATGCGGCACCCCCTTCTTGATCAGGGCCTGCCGGTGGGCCTCGCAGGCCGCGACGATGTCCTCCACGCCCTCGCGGATCGGGTGCAGGAGCATCTCGGCCCGGACGCCGCCCAGAAGCAGCCAGAGCGTGGCCCAGACGGTGCGCTCATCGTGCATGGCGCGGCGGCTGGCGAGGCTGCGCGAGGTCGGGTCCTCGAAGTCGAAGAGGCCCACGCAGAAGCCGCCTTCGGGCGCGCGCCAGACATAGCCCACGGGGACGTGCCGCTCCTCGGTCCACTCGCCCACGGAGACGGCCAGCGCCTCGCCCTCGGGCGGGAGATGCACCTCCGCCGCCCAAGTCGCAGCCAGAGCCTCCCCGCCCATCTCGGCGATGCTGCGAGCGTCGAAGGCGAGCCGCTCGAAGTCGAGGAGCGCCTTGGCGGTGGGCATGTCGATACGGGCGGCCTTGAGCCAGTCGGCCCACTCCTCGGGCGCGCAGAGGCGCCGGGCTTCCTGCAGGGCCGCGCAGGCCACGAGCGTGCTCTGGGCCGCGAGGGTGGCATGCCGCCGGCGGTCCCGCAGGGCATCGAGCGCGCCGGCGCTGAGAACCGACAGGCGGTCAGGTGGTGGGGCGGTGGTCTGAGTCGCGTCCGTGAGGGTCATGCTGGACCTCTGGCTGAGGTGTGCGCCTCACCCCCGCAGGGGAGGCGCAACGCCCTAGGGGTATGGGGAGAGTGTTGCGCCACCGTTGTTCAGGGGTTGCGCGGGCGTTGGGCGGGCGTCGTTACCCTCGTTGTGCAGGCGTTGAGCGGGCGTTGCGCGACCTCATTCGGCATGGATGACCTCCGTCGCACGGGTGATGTGTCGCCTCACGTTCACGCCCTTGCCGTGCTCTCGGACGACGATGTCGCCGCGCGAGAGAAGGCTCTCCATCGCCTCGGTCAGGACGCGCTTCGTCATTCCTTCCGCCTTCGGGTGCTTGGCGAACTGCGACGGCGCAAAGGCGCTGGAGGGGCTGGCCGAGACGAAGCGGCCCTGGCTGGTGAACTCGTCGAGGAGCTTGAGGAACACCCGCTCCGCCTTGGCGCCCGCCGCCATGCGGTCGAGGCCCGTGGGGGTCACCTCCGGCACGAAGACGCCCTGCTGCCACGTCATCGCGATCTCGCCGCCCACTCGGCCATAGTTGGACTTCATGGTGCCGAGCACCCGCTTGTCCGGGTCGGGCTCGTGGCCCTCGCTCGTGATGCGGCGGAGGTAGAGCCGGGAGCGGACCGAGTTGTTCCAGGCCGTGGAGCCTGAGGACCCTGAGCCTGAGGCGAGGCCCGAGAGCGAGGGGTGGCCCAGGAGCATGACCGCGCACTTCTGCCGGAGCGCGAGGCCCCGCAGGATGCCGATGAACTGGCGCACCTTCATGCGGTCGTTCTCGTTGGCGGGGTAGACGTCGGCGAGCGTGTCGATCACTACCAGCGCCGGAGCTTCATCGCAGGCCCGCCGCTCGAGTTCGTTGAAGAGTTCGGACTGCATTAGCGCCAGCCCTGACTCGATGGCCAGGAGCGCGTCCTCGCCGGCCAGGCTGCGGAGCGTCAGCCCGTCCACGTCGTCGTAGGTGCGCTCGGTCGCCCGCAGGATGTCCGCGGTGCGGCGGTGGAGTTCGTCCTCGTCGTCCTCGGCGGAGAGGAAGATGACCCGGCCAGGCCGAGCCGGCATGCCGAGCCAGCCGCAGCCCGTGGCCACGCCCGCCGCGAGTTGCAAGGCCAGGAGCGACTTGCCGGTGCCGCCGTCGCCGGAGAACAGCGTGACGGTGCGGTCGGGGATGAGGTCGCGCACGAGCCAGGGCCGCTCCGGCACGGGCCGGCCCTTGAGGCTCGCGGCCGAGTAGAAGCGCGAGGTCCGGGCGGGGGCCGCGTCGGGCGTCAGCCGCGCGAACGGGACCTCCTGAGGATGTAGCCTCATGCGCGACCGCCTTCCTGGGCCATGACCCTCAGCACGTCGTTCCAGTCCTTGCCGGCGGGCGGGGGCAGGAGCGACACCTGCCAACCCTGGGCGTCCGCACGGGCCGCAAGGGCGAGTGCCGCCTCTTGTCCCGGTCTGTCCCCATCGGCCGCGATGATGAGCCGCCCCAGCCGTGCAGGCAGCCGCAATGCCCGGAGGCCAGAGGTCGAGAGCGCCGCCCAGAGCACGGCAGGACCGCTCAAGAGGCCGCTGGCGAGGCTCAGGGCGGTCTCGATGCCCTCGGCCACCACGAGAGGTGCCCCGGGCTCGCCCGCCGCATCGGAGAGGCGCACAGCGGCCCCTGCGACGGCGCCGAGCATAGCCTTGGCTGGCTCGATGTCAGCCTTTTCGGTGCCGTCTACCCGCAGGTAGGTCCGATGGATGCTGAACGACTCGCCGCCCTCCACGAGCGCCACGAGCGCGGCAGGCGCCGGGCCGAAAGGTGCCAGCAGGCCGGGTGAAAGCGCAGCGTCGGGGGGAACGGGGCAGTGATGCCCGGCCCCCGCCAGGTAGCGCTCGGCGGGCGTGCCAGTTACCGCCAGCGCCTCGTCCCATAGGCGCCGGGCCTGTGCCCCACGCCGCTCTGCCTCTGCCCGGGCCTCAGCCTGCCGCCGAGCGTTGACCTCCGGATCCACATGCAGTCCCAGGGCGGCGCCCTCTGTCAGCCCGAGGGTGCGCAGGGCGTCGAGGATATGGGCGAAGTCGCAGCCGGCGTGGCACTTGGCCAGGAGCCGACCATCGGTGCCATCCTTCAGCGACAGCGCGGGGGTGCGGCTGTTGGCATGTGCCGGGCAGAAGGCCGTGCCATAGCGGCCGTGCCAGCGTCCCTTAAGGGCGCGGGTGATCTCGGCGGCGCTCATGCGGTCACCTTCCGGATCGCGTCGGCCAGATCGGCCGCCATTTCGAGGCGCAGGGCCACCCCTGCTTACCCGGGCGCATCTGGCCGTCGTCGCCCTCGAACCAGACCCGGAGGTTCAGGAGCCGGTGGCCTTTGAACTCGTCCAGGCTGACCCGTAGCTCCTCGCGGGAGTTCTTGCGCAAGCTGATCATGCCGCCTTCTCCGTCGCGTGGAGCGCCTTATGGTGGGCGCGGCAGAGCCACTGCACATCGAGAGCATTCCGGTGATCCGGGTGATGCGCTTCGGCATTTGGATCGCCGCAGACCTCGCAGGGCTGCCTGGTGAGGAGACCGCGCCGCAGGGCGGAGGCGAGGGCCTTGTGGGCCCAGACCTTGAGTTGGTTGCGCTCGCGCCAGGCCGCCTGCCGACGGTGCTTGAGCGTGCGCAGGGCGGAGGGCGTGCTGGTCGTGTCCGTCACTGGCGCACCTCCCCGAAGACCATGGGCGCGAGAAGCCGCGCGGCGGGCTCGCTCAGCGCATAACGCTGGCACAGGAAGCGGATGCGGTGCGGGCAGGGAGCGGGCGCCCAGCGCGGCGGCGTGGTGGTCGTGGAGGGGGTCAAGGTAGCGATCCTTTCCTTGAAGGACCGGCCCGTCTGTGCTACCTGTTCAGTGCCGCTGACAGATAGACACCCGCGAGGCCGATCCGGCTTTGCGGGTGTTGTCTTAGGCGGCCACAGGTTCGCGCTGGGCTTCCGCTCGGGCGATCACCGCCTCGATCTCTGAGCGGCGCCAGCGGCTCATGCCACCGATCTTGATGGCCGGGGGAATGGTGCCGTCCGCGACGCGGCGCCAGAAGGTGGACACCGATGCGCCGATCATGGCGGCGGCGTCCTTGTCGCGGATCAGGGGATCAGTGGGGGGCATTGGCAGCGCTCCGGTTGGGGTGCGATGCCGTGACGTTAGATGGCAGGCGCAGCGGCCATAATGCGGGGAAGGATTATTCCCCGGGGCTCACGTCACATGCCGCTCCGCGACTTGTAACTGGAGCGCGCGCCCGCAACTCGTGGGTCCTCAGCGTTGAGCCGCAACCGGAAACGGCTCAGGTCTTCCCCCTCAAGAGCTGTCCAAGGGACTGACATCGGGCACCAGTCGGGCAGCGCCCCCCTGAGCGTCTCCTCAAGGCAGAGCGCACAGCCGAGGAAAGAGAGCAGGTGGGGGCGGCTGACCGAGATCGCGCTCAGAAGATCGACACCTTCGCGGCGCGAACCATCTACATCGTTTACCACAACTGCGCTTGCGCCCCAGAGGTGCACAACAGGCGCGTACTTGTCGAAGGTCCGTCGAAGACGGTCCCTATCAGTCGGCAGACGTTGACCGCCTATCGTCTTCGTCGTTGAGAAGCGTTCGGCTTCAATGTGCGCGGCGACAGACTTGCTGACCGGCTGATCCTCGACGTAACCCCTCGCAATGCGCAACGCCATATGCCCAACCAAGCCCAGGAGAGGGAAGTTATGTGCCGTCAGCGTTTCGCGGAAAAGCTGGCCCTCGCCATAGCTTTCGCCTCGGGATTTGCTCGCTGCCTTGGCAACGGTCTCCTCCCAAAGCAAAGCGGCAAACTGCCGAGCGCTCCTGAGGTCTTTCGGATAGAGCATGGCGCCCAGCACCATTGCCCCCGCGTCGGCCGCGAGTTGGCCTTCGACGATAATTGGAAGCTCGCTCATCCCCGCACCATCTGCACCACAGTCCCTTGCTCTCCCGCGCAGAAGCGGCCCCAGGCACCCATGAGTGGACGGCGCCGGTCCAGAAGGTCGCTCCGGTGGTAAGCCTGCTCCACCTCGTTACCGTTGGTGTGAGCGAGAGCGGCCTCTGCCACCTCCCGCTCGGCATGCGCACTCTCCGACGCCCAATCGCGGAACGAAGAACGGAAGCCGTGGACCGTGATGTCGTCGCGCTTGGTCCTCAGGAGCAGGTCTCGGAACACCATGTCCGTCTGCGGGCGCGATTGCCCGTCCTTCGCGCGCATTCGCGAGGGGAACACGAGGTCGGGATCCAGGCCCTTCACCTTCTCCAGCACTGCCATCGCTTGAGGCGAGAGTGGCACCCTATGCGGAATGCCCCGCTTCATGCGCTCGGCGGGCACGGTCCACACGCCAGTCCTGAAATCGAACTCCGCCCAGCGCGACCCTCGCGCTTCGTTGGAACGGGCTGCCGTGAGGATCAGGAACTCCAGAGTCCGCGCCGACACAGTGCCCCGTAGCGCCAGCTGAGCCATATAGGCGGGCACCTCGTGCCACGGCATGGAAGCCATGTGCTGCTTGCTGCGCCTCACGATCGGCAGCGCCTTCTTGACGCCGTTGACCGGGTTCTCGTGCGGGTAATGCCCCGCCCCCTTCGCCCAGTCGAAGATGGTCGCCAGCCGCTGCTTGAGCCGGTTTGCGGTTCTGTTCCGCTCGTTCCAGATGGGCGTCAGCGCGCTCAGAACGTCGGCCGTCGTCACTGCCTCGATAGGCCGATCCCCGAACCGGGATTTGGCGTGAGCCTCCACCGTCTGAAGCCATGTCTCCGCGTGCTTCCCGCTCCGCCATGTGGGACGGAGCTGGGCATAGACAGTCTCCGTTGCCTCCCAGAAGGTCAAACTGCGCCGTTTCCGGAATGTGTCGGGGTCGCCGCCATCGCGGGCTACCTTGCGCAGGGCGCGGGCTTTCTCGCGAGCCTCCGCAAGCGAGACCAGAGAGGCACCCCCCAGGCCCAGGTCGCGCCGCTTGCCGTGAACGACGGTCCGAAGGATCCACGACTTCCCGCCCGAAGCACCGATGCGGAGGTAGAGGCCGTTCCCGTCTCCGTACATGCCCGGCTCGCGCAGCGACTCGACCTTCCGGGCGGTCAGTTTGTTCATGCGTTATCCCCACGTCCGTCCCATCAGGAAGCATAAGATTAGCTGCGACGAAGTGGAAGGGGATGATACAGCGACCCGAGCCAACTTCTAAGCAAACAAGGTGTTCATGCAGCGCCCTGCGATGAGGTGAAATGGTACATCGGTCGATCTTCAGGCTGTCGATGGGAAGCTGGGTGAGGATCGCGAGGCTCGACATCCCCGTCCCGAAGTCGTCGAGCGAGATGCGCACCCCCGCCGCCGCCAGCTCCCACACGATGGCGCGCGCCACGTCGAGGTCGGCGAGCACCGCCCGCTCCGTGATCTCGATCTCGAGCCGCGAGCCGGGGATGCCGTGCCGCTCCAGGATGGAGAGGATGCGCCCGGGCAGGCCCATGTCGCCGAACTGGCGGGGCGAGAGGTTGAACGAGATGGGCAGCTCGGTGGGCCAGGCCGCGAGCGCCGCGCAGGCGCGGTCCAGCACCAGCTCCGACAGCGGGTCGATGAGGCCGATCTCCTCGGCCACGGGGATGAAGTGGTCGGGGGGCACGAAGCCGCGCACCGGGTCGCTCCACCGTGCCAGAACCTCGAAGGCACGCAGCGAGCGCCCCGTGATGTCGTAGATCGGCTGGAAGTAGGGCGTGATCGCCGTCCCGCGGGCCAGAGCCCGGCGCAGGTCCTGCTCCAGGGCCGCGCGCTCGCGCAGCGCCTCGCCCAGGGCATCGTCGTAGTGGGCGTGCCCGCCCCGGCCCAGGGCCTTGGCGCGATACATCGCCTGGTCGGCATGGCGGAGGAGGTCCGAGGGCGACATCCCCGGCGCCCAGTCCGCGATCCCGACCGAGCAGGACATCGAGGCCGACCAGTCACCGAAGTCGAAGGCCTCGGCCATGGCGGCGTTGACGCGCCGGGCCAGGGTCGCGCCATGGTCCTCGGCGTCGGGGCCGCCGACCGCCAGCACGAACTCGTCGCCGCCGAGCCGCGCCACCAGCGCGTCCTCCGGCGCGAGGCGGCGCAGGCGCTTCGCCGCCTCGCAGAGGAGGAGGTCCCCCGCCGCGTGGCCGCGCAGGTCGTTCACCGGCTTGAAGCGGTCGAGGTCGAGCAGCAGCACGGTCATCGCCGGCTCCTCGCCCGCCTTGGCACGCCCCTCCGCCTCCTCGACGTGCCGCTGGAACAGGCGCCGGTTGGGCAGCCCCGTCAGGGGGTCGTGGAAAGCGATGCGCTGCGTCTCGGCCTGCGCCTCGACCGTCCGGTGATGCGCCCGGGCCAGCGTCAGGTTCACCCGCAGGAGCACGAAGGGCACCAGGAGCGAGAGGATCATCAGGACCGAGAAGACGTCGTCGAGCCCCCAGTACGGATGAGACCGATCGAGTCGATGCAGCCAGTCGAAGATGTCGAACCATACCCCCACGGCGATCGAGGCGGCAGTGCCGATCACCAGGCCCAGGCCCTTCACGTTCCAGGCGGTATGCAGCAGGCGTCTCACGATTCCATCTCCCCAGCCGTCCGAGGCCACGTTCGCCCCAAAGTTGCAAACAAGGGGTTAAGAACCCGCCGGGAATGCATCGCATTCGAAGGAACCGCGGCGTGGCGGACCCGATTGCCGGCCCCCCAGGGCGTTGCTAATCAAGGGCGACCCTGCGCCGGAAAGGCCCCATGCCCGTCATCACCAACATCGACGACCTCAAGGCGCTGCATCGCCGGCGCACGCCCCCGGATGTTCTTCGACTACTGCGAGTCGGGAAGCTGGACCGAGCAGACCTTCCGCGAGAACACCACCGACTTCGCGAAGCTCCGCTTCCGCCAGCGCGTCGCCGTGGACATGTCGAACCGAACGCTCGCCTCGACCATGCTGGGCGAGCCGGTGGCGATGCCCGTGGCCCTCGCGCCCATCGGCTCCCTGGGGATGCAGCACGCCGACGGAGAGATCCTCTCGGCCCACGCCGCCGCCAGGTTCGGCGTGCCCTACACCCTCTCCACCATGTCGGTCTCCTCCATCGAGGACGTGGCGACGCTCGGCCCCAAGAAGCCTTTCTGGTTCCAGCTCTACGTCATGCAGGACTGGGCCTTCGTGGACGAGATCATCGAGCGCGCCCGCGCCGCCAACTGCTCGGCCCTGGTCCTCACGCTCGACCTCCAGCTCCTCGGGCAGCGGCACAAGGACCTCAAGAACGGCCTCTCGACGCCGCCGAAGCTCACGCTGCCCAACATGATCGATTCACGACGCGGCTGCGCTGGTCGATGGGCATGGCGCGCACCCCCCGCCGGACCTTCCGCAACATCGTCGGCCACGCCCGCAACGTGGGCGACCTCGCCTCGCTCTCGACCTGGGCGAACGAGCAGTTCGACCCCAAGCTCGATTGGCCGAAGGTGGAGCGCATCCGCGACAAGTGGGGCGGCAAGTTCGTCATCAAGGGCATCCTCGACCCCGAGGACGCGCGCCTCGCCGTGAAGTGCGGGGCCGATGCCATCGTGGTCTCCAACCACGGCGGGCGGCAGCTCGACGGGGCACTGTCCTCGATCCGGGTCCTCCCCTCCATCGTCCGCGCCGTGAAGGGCCAGACCGAGATCTGGCTCGATTCCGGCATCCGCTCCGGCCAGGACGTGCTCAAGGCCATCGCGCTCGGCGCCGACGCGACGATGATCGGGCGGGCCTATGTCCACGGCCTCGGAGCGATGGGCGAGGCCGGGGTCCTCCGCTCGCTCGAGGTCATCGCCAAGGAAATGGACTTCACCATGGCCCTCTGCGGGCGGCGGGACATCAAGACCGTGGACCGCGACATCCTGCTCGTGCCGAAGGACTTCGAGGGGGATTGGGCGGAGAACGCCTGACGGACCGGATGGTCGGCCGTTGGGTGCGCTTCAGCGCACCACCCCGCCCACCCCGCCCACGCCACCCCCCCGGTGCGCCGAAGCGCATCCTACGCCTGCTGCTCCTGCTAGCCCGTGGGCGGGCTTCAGCCCGCCGCTCCCCGGTTGCAAGGCGGGCTGAAGCCCGCCCTACGGAGCTTGCCCGCTCCGTTCCCTTGCCCTAACCGCCCTCCCCGATAGGTGAACGCGGAGGGACCTCCATGACCACGACGACCGCCCAGACCGCCACCCCCGACCCCTTCTTCGACCTCCGCTGGCGCCGGGCGCTGCGCGACCTCAAGGGCCCCCTCGCCCGCCTCTACCCCGATGCCCACGACCTCCTCGCTCGCCTCCGCGCCCTGGCCGAGCGCCACTCGGCCGAGCGTCCCGCCGACCTCCGCGCCCTCGACCTCGCCCGTGATCTCGACCCCGACTGGTTCCTGTCGCAGGGGATGGTCGCCTATGTCTGCTACGCCGACCGCTTCGCCGGCACCCTTTCCGGCATCCCCGAGCGCATCCCCTACCTGAGGGACCTCGGCGTCACCTACCTCCACCTGATGCCCTGCCTGATGCCCCGCCCGGGCCAGAGCGACGGCGGCTACGCAGTGATGGACTACCGTCGGATCGACCCCAGGCTCGGCACCATGGACGATCTCGAATCCACCGCGAAGGCCCTGCGCGAACAGGGCATCTCCCTCTGCCTCGACCTCGTCCTCAACCACACCGCCAAGGAGCACGAGTGGGCGGAGCGCGCCCGCGCCGGCGACCCGCATTTCCAGGCCTTCTACCGGATGTTCGACGACGACCGGCTCCCGCGCGAATACGAGAAGACCCTGATCGACATCTTCCCCGATCAGGCGCCGGGCTCCTTCACCTACTACCCCGACCTGAACAAATGGGTCTGGACCACCTTCAACGACTACCAGTGGGACCTGAACTGGGAGAACCCCGAGGTCCTGCTGGCGATGCTCGACATCATCCTCCACCTCGCCAACAAGGGCGTGGAGGTGTTCCGCCTCGACGCCGTGGCCTTCATGTGGAAGCGCATGGGCACCACCTGCCAGAACCTGCCCGAGGTCCACGACCTCCTCCAGGTCCTCGTGCAGGCGACCCGCGCCGCCGCCCCCGGCGTCATCCACAAGGCCGAGGCCATCGTCGGTCCCAAGGACCTCGTGCCCTATCTCGGGTCAGGCCGCCACGAGGGGCGCGTCTCCCACCTCGCCTACCACAACAACCTGATGGTCCAGTTCTGGTCCTCGCTGGCCGCCCGGGACACGCGCCTGATGACCCACGTCCTGCGGACCCACTTCCCCGAGAGCTTCCGCCGCGCGAGCTTCGCCACCTACCTGCGCTGCCACGACGACATCGGCTGGGCCATCACGCCCGAGGACGCGGCCCAGGTCCCCCATCTTGAGGCCCACGCCCACCGCCAGTTCCTCGCCGACTTCTACAACGGCACCTTCCCCGGCGCCTTCGCGCGCGGCGCCGACTTCCAGTCGAACCCCGAGACCGGCGACCGCCGCACCAACGGCTCCCTCGCCTCCCTCTGCGGCCTCGAATCCGCCCTCGAGACCGGCGACGCGGCCCAGGTCGAGCAGGCCATCGCCCGCATCCTCATGGGCCACGCCCTGATCGCGAGCTTCGGGGGGATGCCGCTCCTCTACATGGGCGACGAGATCGGCCTGCTGAACGACCCCTCCTACGAGCAGGACCCCGACCTCCGCGACGACGGCCGCTGGATGCAGCGCCCCCGCATGGACTGGGACCTCGCGGCGAGGGCCGAGCTGGAGCCCGGCCTCCCCGCCGCCATCATCCACCGGGGTGTCAAGCTCATCATGGCCGCCCGCAAGCGCCTCGACGCCTTCGCGGGCCATGTCCCCACCCGCGTCCTCGACACCGGCCACCCGAGGCTCTTCGCGTACCTGCGCGACGACGAGGGGTCCCCGGTCACCTGCCTCGTCAACTTCACCGAACACGAGGAACGCATCGCCGCCTGGGCCCTCCGCCTCGACGGCCCCCAGGAGGACGCGCTCCACGGCCATCCCCTCCAATGGGAGGGCGACACCCTCGTCGTGCCGCCCTACGGCGCGCTCTGGCTCAGGCGGGCTGGCTGACCGGCCGGCGCCCGAGCGTCAGCGCCAGCGGCGCGGCCAGCGCGACCAGCACCGCCACGAGCGTGAAGGCCCAGCGCAGCCCCGCCGCCTGGCTCACCAGCCCCATGAACACGGGGGCGAAGAAGAACCCGGAGAAGCCCAGCACCGCCGCCCGGCTGATCGCCTCGGTGCGGAAATGCGGCGGCACCATCTTGCCGACCAGCGCCAGCCCCATCGGCCCGATCACCGACACGCCCAGCCCGAAGAGCCCGAAGCCCACATAGGCCACCTCCGGGTTCGGCGCCCAGGCCGCGATCACGGCGCCCACCGCCGCCGTCGCCGAGGCGATCAGCACCACCGTCACCTCGCGCAGCCGCTCGGCCACCACCTGCCCGCCGAAGCGCCCGACGCTCATGGTCAGCCCCAGCATCCCCGGCCCCAGCGCCCCCTCGGCCGCGCGCCCGCCCAGCGTCCGCTCGATGTGGAGCGCGCTCCAGGCCTCGGTCGCCGCCTCGGTCATGAAGGCCGCCAGCACCACGCCGCCGCAGAGCAGGATCGGCACCAGCGGATACGCGCCCCGCCCGTGCTCCGGATGCGGGACGACGTGCGGCGCCTGCCGCATCTGCGGCACCATCACGACCAGGACGAACAACGCGACCCCCATCAGCGCCACGACCGGCATCTGCCCCGCCTCGCGCATCACGCCGGCGTAGAGCGCCCCGACCGTGTAGCCCACCGAGAACATCCCGTGCGCGCCGTTCATCAGCGACCGCCCGGTCTGCGCCTCCAGCTCCGACACCCTGGAGTTCATGGTCACGTCGAGGAGCCCCGAGCAGAGCCCCACGACGACCAGCGCCAGGAAGAACATCGCCGGCACCGGCGCCAGCGTCGGCAGCAGCCAGGCAAGGGCGAAGCACGAGGCCAGCACCTGCATCGCCCGCGCGCCCAGGGCCTTGTCCGTCCGGGGCGCGATCCACATGGCCGACACCAGCCCGCAGGCCGAGCCCAGCAGCAGCAGCCCGAAGGTCCCGTCGCTCACCCCGAGCCCGCCCTTCACGACCGGCACGTAGCCCGCCCAGCACCCCCAGAAGAGGCCAAGCGACGCGAAGGCCGCATTCGGGCGCGCGGCGAGACGGATGGCGGTCAGGACCGACATTGTGAACCTCACGGAAACGGGACCTGCCGCTAATGACAGGAGCCCCCGCCGGCCGCAAGCGCCACGGCGACCCGCCGGCGATCACCTTCGGTGTCGGGATGAAACACTCGCGAGCCGCCGTCTCGGGCCTTCCGACCTCATCCGCCCGCGGAGAGCTTCATGAGGAGCAGGCCGGCCACGATGAGCGCGGCCGCCGCCAGCCGCGCCGCGCTCGCCGGCTCGCCAAGGACCAGGACGCCGATCGCGAAGGCGCCGACGGCGCCGATCCCGGTCCAGATGGTGTAGGCGGTCCCGAGCGGCAGCGCCCGCATCGAGACGGACAGGAGCGCGAAGCTGGCGATCATGGCGACCAGCGTGACGACCGAGGGCCCGAGCCTCGTGAAGCCGGCCGACTGCTTCATGGAGAAGGCCCAGACGACTTCGAGGAGTCCGGCGAAGGGACTGTCGGGAATCTTGTGCGCGAGGCCGGGTACATTCAGCTGGCCTTGAAGCGTTCGCCGAAGACGATGGCGAACTGGGTCTTGGCTTCGAACCACTCGCGCGGCGGTCGCTTCCAATCCTCGGCCGCCCGGTTCAGCACGAGGTATAGCAGCTTGGTGGCCGCCTCGTCATTGGGGAAGTGCCCGCGTGCCCGGACCGCGCGGCGCAGCTTGGAGTTTAGCGCCTCGATGGCGTTGGT
>NZ_KK088607.1 GCF_000600335.2 Rubellimicrobium mesophilum DSM 19309
CCCGCCACAACCGGTGCCTCGGCGGGATGCGCCTGCGCCTCGCGGACCGGCGGGCCGACAGGTTCGTCGAAGTCGATCAGCCCGCCGTCCGATCCCTCGACCAGGGGGCCCGCCTCCGTCGCCTCGACGGGGGTAGGGCGTTCGGCCGGCTGCTCGGAAGGGACGCCCGAGACGGCGGCGGCCAGCTCGGCCAGCAGCCGCTCCGCCCCTTCGGGCCGCCCCCCTGCGAGAAGGGCGACGATGTGGTCATGCGCCTCGAGGCTCACCGCGACCAGGGCAGGGTTCGCAAGGCTCGCGCCCGACCGCAGGGCCTCGAAGGCGGATTCGAAGCCGTGTACGAAGCCCGCGAGCTCCGTGAAGCCGAACATCCCGCCCGTGCCCTTGAGGGTGTGGAGGTCGCGGAAGACCTGGTCGATCAGCGCGCGGTCGTCGGGCCGCTCCTGCAGGGCCAGGAGGCCGGCCTCGAGGCTCTCGACGAGGCTCTCGGCCTCGTCCTGGAAGATGGCCAGGGTCTCCTCGTCCATCACGCCCCCACCAGCCGCGACATGACGGTGAGGAGCTTCGCCTGGTCGAAGGGCTTGGTCATCCAGCCGGTCGCCCCGGCCTCGCGGGCGCTGTCCTTGAGGGCGCCCTCGTTCTCGGTGGACAGGAACACGATGGGCACGGCCTTGGCGTCGGGCCGCTTGCGGAACTCCCGGATGAAGGTCAGCCCGTCCATCCGGGGCATGTTCTGGTCGGTCAGGATGGCATCGAACGGACCCGCCGCCACGCGATCCAGCGCGTCCTGCCCATCCCCGGCCTCGGTCACGTCGTAGCCGGCGCCCTTCAGCGTCAGCGCGACCATGCGGCGCACGGAGGGCGAGTCGTCCACGACGAGAACGCGGCGGCTCAAAGGAAGGCCCTCGGGCGCAGGGGGACAGCAGGCGGGGCGTCGGGCATCGGTGCATCTCTCTCGAATCGGGTCTCCCCCCGGTTCTACGCCCGTCGCGTTAAGGCCGACTTAAAGGGCCGGGCGACGGATCCTTGTCGGTCTTCAGCGGATATTAAGGATTGCCCGCTAGCCTGACCTCGAATGATCCGTGCGCGCCGCGCCACCGTTTCGAGGTTCCCGATGACCGAATCCCCCGACCTCTTCCACCTCGGCCCGCCCCTGGACCAGCTCGGCGCCCTGGCCGACTTCCTCCGGGCCGCGCGGGGGGCCGACGTCACCATCCGGACCGAGCTCGACCGTCCGCTCGCCACCCCCGAGGTCCAGCTCCTGCTGGCCGCCATCCGCGACCCCGCCGGCCCGTCGGCCGTCCGCGTCGCGCCCGCCTCCGGGCGGATCGCGTCCGGCCTGCGGCTCCTGGGGCTCGATGGGTGCATCGAGGTCGCGGACTGACATGATCTCCGTCCTGGCCATCGACGATTCCCGCACCATCCGGGAGCTTCTCCGCCGCGCGCTCGAAGGCGCCGGCATGGAGGTGACCACAGCCGACGACGGCGCCCTGGGCGTCCGGGCCTTCCAGGAGGCCCGGTTCGACGCCGTCATCACGGACATCAACATGCCCAACCTCGACGGCTTCGGCGTCATCGAGGCGATTCGCGGCGGCGACGGCAACCGGCGCGTCCCCATCCTGGTGCTGACCACCGAGACCGGGCCGGAGCTGCGGGCCCGCGCCCGCGACGCCGGCGCCACCGGATGGCTCACCAAGCCCTTCGAGGAGGCGGCCCTCGTCCAGACCCTTCGGCGCGTGGCGGGGGCGGCGCTGCGATGACCGACGATCTCAGGGACCTCTTCTTCGCCGAGAGCGAGGACCTCGTGACCGCCATGGGCGACGGCATCGCCGCCATGCTGGAGGGTAGCACCGAGGCCGCGACGGTGAACGCCGTGTTCCGCGCCGTCCACTCCATCAAGGGCGCGGCAGGGGCCTTCGGCCTTTCCGACGTCGTCGCCTTCGCCCACAGCTTCGAGACGGTGCTGGACGCGATCCGGTCCGACCGGCTCCTCCCCGACCCGGATGTCCTGCACCTCCTGCAGCGCGCGGGCGACGTCCTCGCGGACCTCCTCGAGGCCGCGCGCGAGGGCGGCGCCGAGGCGCCCCCGGCCCTTGCCGCCGTGCTCGACGCGCTGGAGGAGATCGTGGGCGACGGCCCGGCCGAGGAGGATCTCGTCTTCGAGCCCGTCGGCCTCGCCTTCCTCGACCTCGGCGCCGATGTGCCGCCCGGCGGCTACGAGATCGCCCTGCGCCCCGGCCGCCAGTTCTACCGCAACGGCCACGAGCCCCTGAGCCTCCTCGCCGCGCTCTCCGACCTGGGCGAGCTGACGGCGACCTGCGACGCCGGGGCCCTGCCCCCGCTCGCCGAGCTCGACCCCGAGGAGGGCTACCTCGCCTGGACCCTGCGGCTCGCGACCTCCGAGGCCGAGGAGAGGGTCCGCGACGTCTTCGCCTTCGTCGAGGACCTCTGCGAGCTGAGCATCCGCCGCCTGGAGGAGGACCCCGCCCCCCCCGAACTCCTCCCCCTGGAGGAGGCCGCGGCCGCGGATCCCCTGCCGGCGCCCGAGCCGACTGTCCCGCCACCGGTCGCCCCGCCCGCCCCGGCCAGCGCCCCTGCCCCCGCCGCGAAGGACGCGCCCAAGCCGACGCTGCGGGTCGACCTCGACCGCGTGGACCGCCTCATCAACTCCGTGGGCGAGCTCATTATCAGCCAGGCCGTCATCGCCCAGAAGATCGCCGAGGCCAGCCTTCCGCCCTCCTCCGGCCTCGGCGCCCAGGTGGAGGACCTGAGCCACCTCGCCCGCGACATCCAGGAGGGGGTGATGCGCATCCGGGCCCAGCCGCTCAAGCCGCTGTTCCAGCGCATGGCGCGGGTCGTGCGCGAGGCCGCCGAGGCCACGGGCAAGCAGGTCGACTTCGTCACCGAGGGCGAGGACACGGAGGTCGACCGCGCGGTGATCGACGGGCTGGCCGACCCGCTCATGCACATGCTGCGCAACGCGGTGGACCACGGGATCGAGATGCCCGACGACCGCCTCGCCAAGGGCAAGCCCGCCATGGGCCAGCTCGTGCTCGCCGCCGGCCACGCCTCGGGCAACGTCCGCATCGTCATCCGCGACGATGGCGCCGGCCTCGACCGCGCGCGCATCAGGGCCACCGCCGTCCGCAAGGGCCTGATCGCCGTGGACGCCAACCTATCCGAGGGCGAGACCGACAACCTCCTCTTCCTGCCCGGCTTCTCGACCGCCGCCTCGGTCACGAACCTGTCGGGGCGCGGCGTCGGCATGGACGTGGCCCGCAGCTCGGTCATGGCCCTGGGCGGCCGCATCGGCATCGCGAGCAGGCCCGGCAAGGGCACCAACTTCACCATCTCCCTCCCCCTGACGCTGGCCGTTCTCGACGGGCTCATCCTGTCGGTCGGGGGACAGCTCATGGTCGTCCCGGCCTCCTCGGTCGTCGAGACGATCCGCCCCCTGCCGCAGGACCTCCTGGAGGTCGGCCGGGGCACGCGGGTCCTGGCCGTCCGGGGCGACCACGTGCCGGTGATGGACCTCGCCGGCCTCCTGCGCCTCGGCCGGCCCGTCGATCCCGCGCGGGCGGTGATCGTGCTGGTCCGCACCGACGAGGACAGGCCGGCGGCCGCCCTCTCCGTCTCGGAGATCGTCGACAAGCGGCAGGTCGTCATCAAGAGCCTCCGGCTCAACGTCGGCTCCGTGCCGGGCGTCTCGGGCGCCACGATCCTCGGCGACGGCAAGGTCGCCCTGATCCTCGACCCCGACTCGCTCCTGACGCTCGCGGCCCGACGCGGAGCCGCCCCTTCCCTCGACAGCTTGGAGGCCCCGCATGATCACGCAGCCTGACGGCCTGGGGCCGGAGCCCGTGGAGTTCGTCTCCTTCGTCTCCGGGGGCCAGGACTACTGCATCCGGGTCGTGAACGTCCGCGAGATCCGCCGCTGGTCGGCGGTCACCACCCTGCCCCACGCGCCCCGGCACTTCCTCGGGGTGATGAACCTCCGGGGGGCGGTGATCCCGGTCATCGACCTCGCGCTCCGGCTGGGCCTGCCGCCGACCGCGCCGAGTGCCCGGCACGTCGTGCTCATCGTCGCGACGGGGGAGCGGGTCGTCGGCATCCTGGTCGACTCCGTCGCCGAGATCCTGGCCGTTCCGGGCCACGCCCTGCGGGACTCCACCGCCCTGCCGGCCGAATCGGCACAGCTCGTCAGCGGGTTGATCGCGCTCGACGGCTCGGCCCTGCGCATCCTCGACATCGACGCCGTGGCGCCCCTCCTCTCGGAGGTCCCCGCGTGACGCTGGCCTCCGAGACCGAGCCTCGACCGTCCAAGGCGCGGGCGGATGCCTCGCGGGCCGATCTCGGCCGCCTGGCGCGGCTCGCGCACGACATGCTCGGGATCGACCTGCAGCCGTTCAAGTCCACGATCGTCCACCACCGCCTGGCCAGCCGCATCCGCGAGCTGGGGCTCGCGGGCCTTGGGGAGTACCTCGACCTGCTCGAGAGTCCCGGCATCGGCGACGAACGCGACCGGTTCATCTCCGCGGTCACGACGAACGTCACCAAGTTCTTCCGCGAGCCGCACCACTTCGACACGCTCGAAAGGGACGTCCTTCCCGCCCTCGTGGCCCGCGCCCGAGCCGGGGGGCGCGTCCGGCTCTGGTCGGCCGGCTGCTCCAGCGGGCAGGAGCCCTACTCGATCGCCGCCTGTCTCCTGGCGCTTTGCCCCGAGGCGCCTCGGCTCGACGTCAAGATCCTCGCCACCGACGTCGACGGCGAGGTCCTCGACCGCGCGAAGCGCGCGAGGTTCCCGGCCGAGGAGGTCCGCCACCTTTCCCTCGCCCGCCGTCACGCGCTCTTCGGCCCGGAGCCGTCGGGCGAGGCGCTGGCGATGCGGGAGGACGTGGCGAGCCTCGTCGCCTTCCATCGGCTCAACCTCGTGGACCGCTGGCCGATGCGGCAGCCCTTCGACGCGATCTTCTGCCGAAACGTGGCGATCTACCTCGACCTCGCGGTGCGAGAGCGGCTCTGGCTCCGCTTCGTCGAGGTCCTCCGCGACGGCGGCACCCTCTTCGCCGGCCACTCCGAACGCGTGCTCGGGCCCGCCCTCGCCCAGCTCGGCCACGCCGGCGTCACCACCTATCGCAAGCGCCCGGGCACAGCCCGGGCCCAGCCATCGGGACACTGAATCATGGCACTCAGAGACACGCTCCGCGTGATGGTCGTGGACGACATGTCGGTCAGCCGGGGCCTGCTGACCCAGGCCCTCGAGGAGATGGGCGTCATGTCCTACCAGACCGAGAACGCCGGGCAGGCCGCCCTCAACAAGATCGTGGCGAATCCGGTCCATCTCGTGCTGGCCGACTACAACATGCCGGGGATGAACGGCCTGCAGCTCCTCGAGGCCGTCCGGGCGAACCGGATGACGCAGAAGGTGGGCTATATCCTCGTGACCGGCACGCCCACCAAGGAGATGATCGACCGAGGCCGGACGCTCGGCCTCAACAACCTGGTCAAGAAGCCCTTCACCACCGGGTCCCTCAAGGCCGCGATCGAGCAGGTGGTCGGCCGGCTATGACCCATCGGGACCACATCGCTCCCCTGGGGCCCCTCCTCGAGGCCGTGGCGTCCGAGGTCGATGCCTCGCGGCAGGCCATCCTCACGGCGGAGCACCACTTCGCCGCCGCCCTCCGGGGAGAGGCCGACCCCGAGAGCCTGACCCGCGACTTCCAGGGCATCGACCTCGCGCTCCAGGTGCTGAACGACCTCCAGGGGTTCCTGGGGCGACTCGCCGCCGGCCTGACGAAGGGCGCCTCCGTCGACGCCGGCCCCGGGCTCCGGAACCTCACGCTGGAACGTCTCGCCGGCGTCCTCGCCGCCGCTGCCGGCGCGCAGGCTCCCGTCGCGACGCCGCAACCCAGCATCGAACTCTTCTGAGGGCCTTTCCCCTCCCATCCCGCCAGGACCAGCATGCCTCCCTCCCGAACCCTCTCCCTGATCCTCCGCCTCCCCCTCGCCATCTTGGGCCTGACGCTCGGGGCCACGGGCCTTCTCGTCGCTCTTGCGCTCGGCCTCGGCCAGAGGGCCGCGTCCGCCGGGGGCAGCCCCCTGCTCCTCGGCCTGACCCTCGGGGCCGCGACCCTGGCCCTGACCGGCCTCCTGGGCTGGTGGCTCGCCCGATCGGTGACGCTCCCCCTTGCCGAGCTGCGCGCTGCCCTCGAGGACGTGGCGCGGCACCGGTTCGACCGGCCCATCGCCGCCTTGGGACGCCCCGACGAGTTCGGGACCCTTGCCGCCATGCTGGCCGACCTTCGCAACTCGCTCCAGGAGCTGGAGTGGGCCAAGGCCGAGCAGCAGGCCAAGCAGGGCGAACAGGAGCAGGTCGTGACCGAGCTGGGCCTGGGCCTGACGCGCCTCGCCGAAGGTGACCTCTGCGTCACCATCGACGGCCCCTTCGCCCCGGCCTACGAGGCGCTCCGCGCCGACTTCAACCGCACCCTGGAGACGCTGAGCGCCATCGTGGCCTCGGTCGTGGCCCGGGCGACCAGCATCCGCGACCGCTCGCTCGGGATCAGCGGCTCCTCCGAGGATCTCTCGCGCCGCACCGACAGCCAGGCCGCCGCCCTGGAGGAGACCACCGCCGCCCTCAGCGAGCTCACGGCCAGCGTCGCCGCCGCCGCCGAGCGGGTCGCCGAGGTGGAGACCGTCGTGGTCGAGGCACGCGGCGACGCCGAGCGGAGCGGATCGGTCATGCGCGAGGCGGTCGCCGCCATGTCCGCGATCAAGCGCTCCTCCGACGAGATCTCGCAGATCATCGGCGTGATCGACGACATCGCCTTCCAGACCAATCTCCTGGCCCTCAACGCCGGGGTCGAGGCCGCGCGCGCGGGCGAGGCCGGGCGCGGCTTCGCCGTCGTGGCCTCCGAGGTCCGCTCCCTCGCCCAGCGCTCCTCCGAGGCCGCGCGCCAGATCAAGTCGCTGATCGAGGACAGCGCCCGCCAGGTGCAGGAGGGCGTCTCGCTCGTCGGTCGCACCGGCACGGCGCTGACCAGCATCGTGGGCGGCGTCTCGGAGATTTCCTCGCTGGTGAGCGAGATCGCCATCGGCGCCAAGGAGCAGTCCACCGGCATCGGCGAGATCAACATCGCCATGACCCAGCTCGACCAGGTGACCCAGCAGAACGCCGCCATGGTCGAGGAGGCGAGCCAGGCCAGCCATGCTCTGAGCCAGGACGCGGCGCAACTCGGCGAGCTGGTGGCCCGCTTCCGGCTTCCGGTCGGCCTCGCAGGCAGCAACGTGGTTCCCCTCAAGAAGCCCGCTCCGAAGCCACCCGAGCCCGCGAACGTCTTGCTCCCCACCCCGCGCCTCGCCACGGCGGACGGAGACTGGGAGGAGTTCTGACCCTTTCCATGGCTCGACCGGCGGACCCGGCGACCACGATGGGCGGGGCGCATGGCTCGGGGACAGGGCCGGGCGGGACATGGCCACGAGGGCCGAGCACCTCGTCCGCCCGGTGTCCTGCTGGCTTAATTCGCGGTCACATGCTCAATCGGTAGGCGCTTCCGGCCATCCGGTCCCGTCCGGGCGGTCCCGCTGCGGTGCAGCGCCTTGCCGCCCTTTCCGGCGCGCGCAACAAGCGCCGCATGGCCGACTCCGCCCTCTCGATCCTCGTCATCGACGAGAACCGCGCCCGCGCCGCGATCATCGAGGCCGGGCTGCGCGAGGCCGGGCACGAGAAGGTGACGCTGGTGCATTCCATGGCCGGCATCGCCCGCCGGATCGAGGAGGCGGCTCCCGAAGTCATCGTCATCGACCTAGAGAACCCCAACCGCGACATGCTCGAGGATATGTTCCAGCTCTCGCGCGCCGTGCGCCGGCCCGTCGCGATGTTCGTGGACCGCTCGGACAGCGACTCCATCGCGGCGGCGGTCGAGGCCGGCGTCTCCGCCTACGTCGTGGACGGTCTCCGGCGCGAGCGTATCAAGCCCATCCTCGACATAGCGGTGAGCCGATTCAACGCCTTCGCCCGCCTCTCGCGCGAGTTGCAGAAGGTCCGCGACGAGCTGGAGGGCCGCAAGGTCGTGGATCGCGCCAAGCGCCTCCTCATGAAGGCCAAAGGGATCGGAGAGGATGAGGCCTATGCCCTCCTCCGTCGCACCGCCATGAACAAGAACCGCAAGATCACCGAGATCGCCCAGAGCCTCGTGACCGCCGCGGACCTGCTGGGGGACGGCGCATGATCCATCGTATCGTCGCGGGCTTCATGCCGCTCCTCGACAGCGCGCTCCTTGTGACGGCCAGCGCAAGGGGCTTCGCCGAGGCCGAAGGCATCGACCTCGTCCTGCTGCGCGAGACCTCCTGGGCCAACATCCGCGACCGCCTCGCGGTGGGGCACGTCCAAGTCGCGCACATGCTCGGCCCCATGCCCATCGCCGGCAACCTGGGCCTGACGCCGCTCGCCGCCCGGACCGTGGTGCCGATGGCGCTGGGCCTGGGCGGCAACGCCGTCGCCGTCTCGAACGCCGTCTGGGCCGGGATGGAAGCCGAGGGCGCCCACCCCGACCTCGCCCCGGCCCCCGCAGGAGAGGCGCTGCGCCGCGTCGTGGCCCGTCGTGCGCGCGAGGGCCTGCCCCCGCCTGCGCTTCGGCGTCGTGCATCCCCATTCGGGCCACAACTACGAACTCCGCTACTGGCTCGTCGCCTGCGGCGTGGCACCGGGCCGCGATCTGGAGATCGTCATCCTGCCTCCGTCGCTCATGCCAGACGCGTTGGGCTCCGGCGCGCTCGACGGCTTCTGCGCCGGAGAACCCTGGAGCACCGCCGCCGTGATGGGAGGTCACGGTCGCATCCTCACCGTCAAGTCCGCGATCTGGCGCCAGAGCCCCGAGAAGGTCCTGGGCGCCGACGCCGCCTGGGCCGAGGCGCAACCAGAGGCGCTGGACGCCCTCCAGCGTGCCCTCAATCGGGCCTCGCTCTGGTGCGCCGACCCGGCCAACAGGGAGGACCTGATTGCGCTTCTCGCGGACCCGGGGCGTCTCGGCTGCCCGGGGGAGTGGCTGCGCCCGGCCGTCTCGGGCCTTCTCCGCATCGGTCCCGGCGCCGAGGCGAAGGTCCCCGACTTCTTCGTCCCCCACGCCTCAGCCGCCACCTTCCCATGGCGAAGCCACGCCCTCTGGTTCTACAGCCAGATGGTCCGCTGGGGGCAGGTCGCCCACGGCCCCGAGGCCGCAAGGACCGCACAGGACACCTACCGCCCCGACCTCTACCGCCGCGCTCTCGGTCCGCTGGGCGCCGCCCTGCCCTCCGCGAACGCCAAGGTGGAAGGCGCGCTCGAACGGGCCACCCCCGTCGGCTCGGCCGGAGCAAGCCTCGTCCTCGGGCCCGACGGCTTCTTCGACGGTCAGCGGTTCGACCCTGATTCGCTCGACGCCTATATCGCCGCGCAGCGGGGTTCAGGGTCTGCCCAAGAGGCGTGACCTGGCTGCGCGTTTCCTGTGCAGTCGCGGAACCGCCTCTTGCCGCAGCGCAGAAAGACACGCGACGCCCAAAATCCGTGCAGTTCATGTACATGAAAAGATGAGCTTTTCAGGATATTTCCCTCTTGGCCGAGCCTCCCGACTGAGCTAGGCCTAGGTCACATCCTCCCACTTCGGCGTCCAACGACGGGCGCCATGGCAAAGCCGCCGGTCCGGAGTCAGGCCCCCCAGCGCCGGGGAGCGCCTCGACCCAAGGCCCGCGGCTTTCTTCTTGTCCGCCCCCTGCAACCGCGAAACCCCTTCGCGAAGGAGACGCCATGTCCCTTGCCGTCCTACGCCATGACTCCGGCCAGCCGACCCGCGCGCTGGTCCTCTCCACCGTCGCCTTCACCACCTGCTTCGCCGTCTGGACGATCTTCTCGATCATCGGCGTCAGGATCAAAGGGGAGCTCGGCCTCACCGAGACCGCCTTCGGCCTCCTGATCGGCCTGCCCGTCCTCTCGGGCTCGCTCGTCCGCCTCGTCCTCGGCATCTGGACCGACCGCTTCGGCGGCCGCCCCGTCTACACCGCGACGATGCTCCTCGCGGCGCTGGCGACGTTCCTGCTGTCCTACGCCCAGACCTACGGCCAGATGCTCCTCGCGGGCCTCGGCGTGGGCCTCGCGGGCGGCTCCTTCGCGGTCGGCGTGGCCTATGTCTCGCGCTTCTACCCGGCTGGAAAGCAGGGCACCGCGCTCGGCATCTTCGGCGTGGGCAACGTCGGCGCCGCCGTCACCAAGTTCGCGGCTCCCTTCGTCCTCCTGGCCTACGGCTGGCAGACGGTCGCGATGGTCTGGGCCGCCGCCCTCGCCCTCATGGCCCTCGTCTTCTGGTTCTCGACCGAGGACGACCCGGTGATCCGCGCCCGGAGCAAAGGCCAGGCCGCGCCCGCCCGCTCCTTCCTCAAGGAGTTCGAGCCCCTCAAGGACGCCCGCGTCTGGCGCTTCGCCCTCTACTACTTCTTCTCCTTCGGGGCCTTCGTGGCGCTGGCGCTCTGGCTGCCCCGCTATCTGGTCGGCGTCTACGGCTTCGATCTCAAGACCGCCGGCCTGGTCGGCGCCGCCTACTCGATCCCGGCCTCCGTGGTCCGCGCCTGGGCCGGCCACCTCTCCGACAAGATCGGCGCCCGTCGCGTTCTCTGCTGGACCTTCACCGTCTCCGCGATCTGCACGCTGATCCTCTCGGCGCCCTCCTCCGGCTCGGCCGCCGATGGCACCGCGCGGGCCGCCCTCCCGACCGCCGCCTTCATCGCCGTGATCTTCGTGCTGGGCTTCGTCATGGCGCTCGGCAAGGCCGCCGTCTTCAAGCACATCCCGGCCTACTACCCGACCAACGTGGGCGCCGTCGGCGGCCTCGTCGGCATGATCGGCGGCCTCGGAGGCTTCCTCCTCCCCCTCGCCTTCGGCGCGCTCAAGGACGCGACCGGCCTCTGGTCGAGCTGCTTTCTCCTCCTCTTCGCCCTGGTCGCCGCCTGCTTCCTCTGGATGACCGCCGCCGTCCGGCGCCTGAACGCCACCCCCGTCCCGGCCGAGTGAAAGGACCCGCCCAATGACCGAACGCCTCGTCATCATCGGCAACGGCATGGCCCCGGCCGGATGCTGGAGCACCTCTTCGAAGCCAGCCCCGGCGCCTACGACGTCATCATCTTCAATGCCGAGCCCCGGGTGAACTACGACCGGATCATGCTCTCCCCGGTCCTCTCGGGCGAGAAGACCTACGAGGACATCGTCATCCACGACGACGCCTGGTATGCCGCCCACGGCATCACCCTCCATCGCGGCCATCGCGTGACGCAGATCGACCGCGCCGCCAGGACCGTGACCTCCGACCAGGGCGTCACGGCCTCCTACGACCGTCTCGTCATCGCCACCGGCTCCAACCCCTTCATGCTCCCGGTGCCGGGCCGCGACCTCCCCGGCGTCCTCGCCTACCGCGACCTTGACGACGTGTCGAAGATGCTCGACGCCGCCGAGAAGGGCGGCCGCGCCGTGGTCATCGGCGGGGGCCTCCTCGGCCTGGAGGCGGCGGCGGGCCTCAAGCAGCGCGGCCTAGAGGTCACCGTCCTCCACGTCATGCCCACGCTGATGGAGCGCCAACTCGACCCCGCCGCCGGCTACCTCCTCGAAAAGGAGCTGAAGCGCCGCGGCATCCACGTCATCACGATGGCCAACACCAAGGCCATTATCGGCACGGACCGCGTGAAGGTCGTCGAACTCGCCGACGGCACCCTCATCCCCGCCAGCCTCGTCGTCATGGCCGTCGGCATCCGCCCCAACGTCCAGATCGCCAAGGACGCGGGCCTCGACGTCGCGCGCGGCATCGTCACCACCGACGGGATGCAGACCTCCGACCCCGCGATCTACAGCTTGGGCGAATGCGCCGAGGTCGCGGGCCAGGTCTACGGCCTCGTCGCCCCCCTCTACGAGCAGGCCCGCGTCCTCGCCGCGCACCTCGCGGGCGACACCGCGCCGAGGTTCGTCCACCAGGACACGCCCACCAAGCTCAAGGTGACGGGCATAGACCTCTACAGCTTGGGCGACTTCGCCGAAGGCGACGAC
This sequence comes from Rubellimicrobium mesophilum DSM 19309, assembly GCF_000600335.2. Lineage (GTDB taxonomy): Bacteria > Pseudomonadota > Alphaproteobacteria > Rhodobacterales > Rhodobacteraceae > Rubellimicrobium > Rubellimicrobium mesophilum. The sequence goes on from NZ_KK088607.1 coordinate 12,062, forward strand.
CGCGAGGAGATCGTCCTGCGCGACGCGAGCGCGGGCGTCTACAAGCGCCTCGTCCTCAAGGACAACAAGATCATCGGCACCGTCCTCTACGGCGAGACGGCCGACGGCGCGTGGTTCAACGACCTCAAGAAGAAGGCGACCGACGTGTCCGAGATGCGGGACACGCTGATCTTCGGGCAGGCCTTCCAGGGGGGCACCCAAGCGGACCCTCTGGCGGCCGTTGCGGCCCTCTCGGATGACGCCGAGATCTGCGGCTGCAACGGCGTCTGCAAGGGCAGGATCACGGGCGCCATCCGGTCGAAAGGCCTGACCGACCTCGACGGCGTCCGCGCCCACACCAAGGCCTCGGCCTCCTGCGGCACCTGCACGGGCCTCGTCGAAAAGCTCCTCAAGCTGGAGCTGGGCGACGCCTTCAACCCCGCCGCCGTGCAGCCGATGTGCCCCCTGTACCACCCACGGCCACGACGAGGTCCGCCGCCTGATCCGCGCGAAGGGCCTCAAGACGATCCCCGCCGTGATGCAGGAGCTGGAGTGGAAGACCTCCTGCGGCTGCGCCAAGTGCCGCCCGGCGCTCAACTACTATCTCGTCTGCGACTGGCCCGACGAATACGCCGACGACTACCAGTCCCGCTTCATCAACGAACGCGTCCACGCCAACATCCAGAAGGACGGCACCTACAGCGTCGTCCCCCGGATGTGGGGCGGCACGACCTCCTCCAAGGAGTTGCGTGCCATCGCCGACGTGGTGGACAAGTTCGACATCCCCGCCGTCAAGGTCACGGGCGGCCAGCGCATCGACATGCTGGGCATCCGCAAGGAGGACCTGCCCGCCGTCTGGGCCGACCTCGGGAAGGCCGGCTTCGTCTCCGGCCAGGCCTACGCCAAGGGCCTCCGCACCGTGAAGACCTGCGTGGGCAACACCTGGTGCCGCTTCGGCACCCAGGACTCCACCGGCCTCGGCATCCGGCTGGAGAAGTTCATGTGGGGCTCCTGGACGCCTGCCAAGCTCAAGCTCGCCGTCTCCGGCTGCCCCCGCAACTGCGCCGAGGCGACCTGCAAGGACATCGGCATCGTCTGCGTGGACTCCGGCTACGAGATTCACTTCGCGGGCGCCGCCGGCCTCGACATCAGGGGCACCGAGGTCTTGGGCCACGCCGCCACCGAGGACGAGGCGCTCGAGATCGTCGTCGCCCTCACCCAGATGTATCGCGAGCAGGCCCGCTACCTCGAACGCATCTACAAATGGGCCAAGCGCATCGGCACGCCCGAGATCCGGCGCCAGATCATCGAGGACCTTCCGCGCCGGAAGGCCTACTTCGACCGCTTCGTCGCCTCCCAAAGGTTCGCTCAGGTGGACCCCTGGTCCGAGCGCGTCTCGGGCAAGGACAAGCACGAATTCAAGCCCATGGCGGTCGTGGGCTATCAGGAGGCTGCGGAATGAGCACGTTCGGCTGGATCGATATCGGCGCCCTCGACGACCTTCCCCCGCGCGGCTCGCGCTGCGTCCAGACGCCCACCGGCAAGATCGGCGTCTTCCGCACCGCCGACGACCGCATCTTCGCGATCCGGAACGAATGCCCCCACGGCGGTGGCCCCCTGACCGAGGGCATCGTCCACGGCCACTCCGTGACCTGCCCGCTCCACAGCTGGGTGATCTCGCTGGAGACCGGCGAGGCCCAGGGCGCCGACGACGGCGCGGTCGAGACGATCCCCATCAGGATCGAGGGCGCCCGCATCCTGATGCTGCGCGCCGCCGTCGCGGGCAAGGCGGCGGCATGACGGGGGAGGTCCGCACCACCTGCCCCTACTGCGGCGTGGGCTGCGGCGTCCTCGCCCGCGTCGAGGGCGGCCGCGTCCACGTCCGGGGCGACCCGGACCACCCCTCGAACTTCGGCCGCCTCTGCTCCAAGGGCTCGGCGCTGGGCGAGACCATGGCGCTCGACGGCCGCGTCCTCCATCCGGAAATCAAGGGCCAACGTGCCACCTGGGACGCCGCCCTCGACCTCGTGGCCCAGCGCTTCAGCGAGGCCGTCGCGCAGCACGGCCCCGACTCCGTCGGCTTCTACGTCTCCGGCCAGCTCCTGACCGAGGACTACTACGTCGCCAACAAGCTCCTGAAGGGCTTCGTCGGCACCGCCAACATCGACACCAACTCGCGCCTTTGCATGGCGTCGTCCGTCGCGGGCCACAAGCGCGCCTTCGGCGAGGACATCGTCCCCGGCACCTACGAGGACCTTGAGGCCGCCGACCTCGTCGTCCTCGTCGGCTCCAACCTCGCCTGGTGCCACCCGGTCCTGCACCAGCGCCTCCTCGCCGCGCGACAGCAGCGCGGCACCCGGATCGTCGTCATCGACCCCCGCCGCACCGCCACCGCCGAGGACGCCGACCTCCACCTCGCCATTCGTCCCGGCAGCGACGTCCTCCTCTTCAACGGGCTCCTCGCGCACCTCGCGGCCACGGGCGCCACCGACCCGGATCACATCGCCGCACACACCACCGGCTTCGACGCCACCCTCGCGCTCGCCCAGGCCGACGCCCCCGACCGCACCAGGGTCGCCAGGGGCTGCGACATTCCCCCCGCCGACCTCGACCGCTTCTACGAATGGTTCGCGCGGACCCCCCGCACCGTCACCGTCTACAGCCAGGGCGTGAACCAGTCCGCCCACGGCACCGACAAGGTCAACGCGATCCTCAACGTCCACCTCGCCACTGGCCGCATCGGGCGCGAGGGCGCCGGCCCCTTCTCCGTCACCGGCCAGCCCAACGCCATGGGCGGGCGCGAGGTCGGCGGCCTCGCCAACCAGCTCGCCGCCCACATGGGCTTCACCGCGCCCGAGCTCGACCGGGTGTCCCGCTTCTGGAACGCCCCCCACCTCGCCCGCGCCCCCGGCCTCAAGGCCGTGGACCTCTTCGAGGCCGCCCGCACCGGGAGCCTCAAGGCCCTCTGGATCATGGGCACCAACCCCGCCGTCTCCATGCCCGACGCCGGAAAGGTCCGCGAGGCGCTCCAGAAGCTCCCGTTCGTCGTCGTCTCCGACGTCACCCGCACCGACACCACGCGCCACGCCCATGTCCTCCTCCCCGCCGCCGCCTGGGGCGAGAAGGACGGCACCGTCACCAACTCCGAACGCCGCATCTCCCGGAGCCGCGCCTTCCTCCCCGTCCCCGGCGAGGCCCGCCCCGACTGGCAGATCGTCACCGACCTCGCCCGCCGCATGGGTTTTTCAGCGGCCTTCCCCTATCGGACCCGCGCTGAGATCTTCCGCGAGCACGCTGCCCTCACCGCCTTCGAGAACACCGGCGACCGCCTCCTCGACCTCGGCGCCCTCGCCGACCTTCCCGACGACGCCTACGAGGCGCTGTCCCCGATCCAATGGCCCGCGAAGCGCGGCACCGAGCCCGGTGGCCGCCTCCTCGCCATCCGCTTCCCCACCCCCGACGGCCGCGCGAACCTCGTCCCCGTCCGCCACGAAGGCCCCGCCCTCCCCGTGAGCCGCGACCACCCCATCGCCCTCACCACCGGCCGCCTCCGCGACCAGTGGCACACCATGACGCGCACCGGCCTCGCGCCCCGCCTCTCGGCCCACGCCCCTGAGCCCGTCCTCGACCTCGCCCGCCGCGAGGCGCAGGCCCTGAACCTTCACGACAACGACCTCGTCCAGATCGAGAGCCCCCTGGGCCTTGCCCTCGCCAAGCTCCGCGTCTCGGATTCCCTCCGCCCCGGAGAGGCCTTCCTGCCGATGCACTGGAGCGGCCTCTTCGCCGCCCGCGCCAGCACCGGTCCCCTCTCCAACCCCGCCACCGATGCCCTTTCCGGCCAGCCCGAGCTCAAGCACGTCCCCGTCCGCGTGACCAAGGCCCCCACCCGCTGGACTGGCCTCCTGCTGACCCGGCGCGACATCCGCCCCACCGGCCTCCTCCACTGGAGCCGCGCCCGCGTCCCCGGCGGCTGGGCCTACGAACTTACCGGCGCCGAGCCCCCCAGGGAAGGCACCCTACTCGCCCGCGCGCTCCTCCCCGCCTCGGCCCGCGACACCCTCATCGACTACGCCGACAAGCGCGCCGAGACCTGGCGCGCCGCCTCCCTGGCCCCCGACGGCAGCCTCGCCGAGGCGCTTCTCGTCGCCCCTCCCGGCCAGCTCCCCGACCGAAGCTGGCTCCTCTCCCTCCTCGCCTCCAGCGCCCCCCTCACCCCCCTGGACCGCCGCGCCCTCCTCTCCGGTCGAGCGCCGACGCCGCAACCCGACAAGGGCCGCATCCTCTGCGCCTGCATGGGGTCGGCGTAAACGAGATCGCGAGCGCCGCCCGCAGTGGCGCCACTACAGTCGAGGTCATCGGCCAGCTCACGAAGGCCGGCACCAACTGCGGCTCCTGTCGCTCCGAGATCCGGGAGCTGATCCAGGCTCAGCGCATTCACGCCGCCGAGTGAGGCGGGCGCAGCTTTGACGTCATCCGAGCCAGTCGGAGCCGCCCCGGATCACCCGTAGGGCGGGCTTCAGCCCGCCACTCCAACTCAGGCCGCCGCGACGCTCGCCACCCTCGCCTGGCGGGCTGAAGCCCGCCCTACGCTCTCCAGAGACAGCAAAGCCCGGCCCCGATTCGGGGCCGGGCCTCCTATATCTTGTGCGCCAGCTTGGAGAGTTAACGGCCGTTAACGAACAAACTCTTGCAGATCAGCGGCTTCCCCGACCCCCACGCAACGCCCGTCGCTGTAGGACTCCGTTAACCGCCCCCTGCGATCCTTCTCCTCACCGGCGCCGAATCGCGCCCCCACCCCAGTCCAGCCCCGAGGAGGAGGCACCACCATGTCCGAACGCCCTGCCGTCCCCTCAGAGGTAGCGGTTCACCAGGTTCTCCAGCCGCTCCTGCCGCCCGGAACGCGGCTGCGGCTCGATGCCCTCGCTCTCCACACGGGCGGCGAGCGTCGCGAGGTCGGACCCCAGCAGGTCCTGCGCCTTGTCCCACCCCGCATACCGCTCGCTCCGCGCCGCCTCGAGCTTGCCGTCCTCCAGCATCCGCGCCGCCGCCTTGAGTCCCGCCGCGCAGACGTCCATCCCGCCGACATGGGCCAGGATCAGGTCCTCCGGGTCCAGGCTCTGCCGCCGGACCTTGGAGTCGAAGTTGGTGCCCCCGGTGGTGAAGCCGCCCGCCTTCAGGACCTCGTAATAGGCCAGCGCCGTCTCGGGCACGCTGTTGGGGAACTGGTCCGTGTCCCAGCCCGACTGGTAGTCGTTCCGGTTCATGTCGATCGAGCCCAGCAGCCCCAGAGACCCCGCCAGCGCCAGCTCGTGCTCGAAGCTGTGCCCGGCCAAGATCGCGTGCCCCTGCTCGATGTTGAGCTTGACCTGACCTTCCAGCCCGAAGTCCTTCAGGAACCCGTAGATGGTCCCGACGTCGTAGTCGTACTGGTGCTTGGACGGCTCCTGCGGCTTCGGCTCGATCAGGATGGTCCCGTCGAAGCCGATCTTCTTCGCATAATCGACCACCATGGTCAGGAAGCGCCCGGCCTGCTGGCGCTCCTTCTTCAGGTCGGTGTTGAGCAGCGTCTCATACCCCTCGCGCCCGCCCCAGAGGACGTAGTTCTGCCCCCCCCAGCTTCTTGGTCGCGTCGAGGCAGCTCTTCACCGTCGCGGCGGCGTAGAGGAACACGTCCGGGTCCGGGTTGGTCGCCGCGCCGCTCATCCAACGGCGGTGCGTGAACATGTTCGCAGTGCCCCAGAGGCAGCCGACGCCCGAGCCCTCCATCTTCTGGCCGATGTAATCGACGATCTCCTCCAGCCGCGCGCGGCTCTCGGCGAAGGTCTTGCCCTCGGGACGGATGTCGAGGTCGTGCCACGCGAAGAACGGCGCCTGCAGGATGCGGAACATCTCGAAGGCCTCGTCGGCCTTGAGCTTGGCGTGGTCCATGTCGTTGCCGAACCAGGGCCGCTCGAAGGTCTGCCCGCCGAAGGGGTCGCCCCCGGGCCAGGCGAAGCTGTGCCACCACGCGACCGAGAAGCGCAGGTGGTCCTTCATGGTCTTGCCGAGGATCACCTCCTCCGGGTTGTAGTGCCGGAAGGCGAAGTCGTTGTCCGACTCCGGCCCCTCGTAGCGGATCTCGGGAATCCCGTCGAAGTAGCTGCGGCTGTCTCTCATGGCATCCTCGTTCGTTCAGGCGCGGCCCTTCAGGGCGGCGTAGGCGTCTCGGTAACGGGCATGGGCCTCGGCGAAGGCCGGGGCGAGATTCATGTCGGGCTCGATGCTGCGGGCGATCTGTGGCGCGGTGGCGACCTCGGCCCCGGCGCCGGTCGCGGCCATCATCCCGAGCCGCGCCGCTCCGAAGGCCCCGCCATAGTCGCCCGCCGCCGGGATCTGGATCGGCATCCCGAGCGAGGTCGCGATGGCCTTGACCCAGTAATCCGACCGCGAGCCCCCGCCCACGGCGATCAGCCGCTCGATCCGTGTCCCCGTGCCGATCAGCGCATCGAAGCTGTCGCGGAAGGCGTGCGTCACCCCCTCCAGCACCGCGCGGGTCATCGAGGCCCGGTCAGTCGCATGATCGAGATGCAGGAACGAGCCCCGCACGGCCGCATCGTTGTGCGGCGTCCGCTCGCCGCCCAGGTAGGGCAGGAACAGCGTCCGCCCCGGCGCCTGCAGCTCGCCCAGCTCGGCGGTCAGTTGCGCGGGCTTCCGCTCCACGACACGCCCGAACCAGTTCAGCGCGTCGGTCGCGGCGAGGATCACGCCCATCTGGTGCCAGGTCTTGGGCAGCGCATGGCAGAAGGTATGCACCGCGCTCGCCGCGTCCGGCTGGTAGGCGTCCGAGGCCGCGAAGAGCACGCCCGACGTGCCAAGCGAGACGAACGCCTCCCCCGCCTTCACGACGCCCACGCCCACGGCGGACGCGGCATTGTCGCCGCCGCCCCCGGCCACGACGACCCCCTTGGGCAGGTGCCACTGCCCCGCGAGGTCGTCCCGCAGCACCCCCGAGACCTCCGACCCCTCGACGAGGCGCGGCATGTTCTCGCGCGTCAGGTGCGTCGCGGCGAGGAGCCCGTCGTCCCAGTCCCGCCTGCCGGTGTCGAGCCACGAGGTCCCCGCCGCGTCCGACATCTCGGCCACGGCATCCCCGGTCAGCCAGAGCCGCAGGTAGTCCTTGGGCAGCAGCACCAGCGCCGTCCTCGCGAAGACCTCCGGCTCGTTGTTCCGCACCCAGGCGAGCTTCGGCGCCGTGAAGCCCGGGAACACGATGTTCCCCGTCACCTCGCGGAACCGCGGATCGGCGTCGAGCTCCGCCGCCTCCCGATGGCTCCGCGTGTCGTTCCACAGGATGCACGGCCGCAGCACATGGTGCCCCGCGTCGAGCAGCGTCGCCCCGTGCATGTGCCCGGACAGCCCGATCCCGCGCACGCCGGACAGGTCCGCCTGCGAGCCCAGCTCCCGCATCACGCGGTCGGCGGCGCGCAGCCAGCTCCCCGGGTCCTGCTCGCTCCACCCGTCATGGGGGCGCGAAACGTCGAGAGGCGCGGTCGCCTCCGCCCGGATCGCCTGCCCGCCGTCGATCAGCACCCCCTTGAGCCCCGAGGTGCCCAGGTCCAAGCCGATGAACATTTCTTAACTCCTTCCGGCCGCTCAGGCCGCCTCGCGCCGAGGATTCTTGCCCAGGATGATCATGGACAGGATGTCGTCCTCGGTCACGTCCTCGACCCGCTCGCTTCCCACGAGCTTGCCGTTCTTCATCACGCTGACGCGGTCGCACAGGTCCATCATCTCGCGCGTGTCGTGCGAGATCAGGAAGATGCCCAGCCCCTGCGCCTTCAGCTCCTTGATGAGGTCCGCGACCATCGCCGTCTCGTGGACGCCCAGCGCCGCCGTGGGCTCGTCCATGATGAGGATGCGGGCGTTGAAGTAGACCGCCCGCGCGATGGCGACCGACTGCCGCTGCCCGCCGGACAGGGCGCTGACCGGCTCCTTGAGCTTGCGGAAGTTGGGGTTGAGCCGCGCCATGATCTTGCGCGTCTCGGCCTCCATGGCGTCGTCGTCCACGAGGCCGAAGCGGTTCACCAGCTCCCGCCCCAGGAACAGGTTCGAGGCGGCGTCGAGGTTGTCGGCGAGCGCGAGCGTCTGGTAGATCGTCTCGATGTTGTAGCGCCGCGCGTCGGCGGGGCTGCGGATGTCGGCCTTCTGCCCGTTGATGAGGATGTCCCCCGAGTCCGCCTGGTAGGCGCCCGACAGGATCTTGATGAGCGTGCTCTTCCCCGCGCCGTTGTGGCCCAGGAGGCCCACGACCTCGCCGGGATGGAGGTCGATGCTCACCCCGTCCACGGCCCGCACGCCCCGAAGGAGATGCGGATGTCGCGCATCTCCACCAGCGGGGTGCCGCGCGCGCCGGTCTGTTCCATGGTGCTCATGTCAGGTCCTCCTCAGCGGACGCCCAGGCGCTTGCGGTAGATGCCGTCGATCCAGACGGCGACAACGAGCACGAGGCCCACGACGATGTTCTGGAGCGGCGTGTCCACGCCGACCATGCCCATGCCGGACTGGATCGCCTGCACGATGAAGGCCCCGAGGATCGCGCCGTAGATCGTGCCGACCCCGCCCGCCAGCGCCGTGCCCCCGATCACCGCCGCCGCGATCACCCGAAGCTCGTCTTGGAAGCCGATGTCGTTGGTGTGGTTCTGGAGACGCGCCTGCGCCACCACGGCCGACAGACCCGCCATGAAGCCCATCAGCGCGAAGACCTTGACCGTCAGCCAGCGCGTGTCGATCCCCGACAGCAGCGCCGCGTCCGGGTTACCGCCGGTGGCGAAGATGTAGCGGCCGAACCGCGTCTTGCGCGCGATCACGGTCATCACGATGGCGACCACGATCAGGATCAGCACCGAGATCGGCAGCCCGTAGCCGGCCGTGTAGCCCTCGGGCATGGTCTCGCCGCGCGCCTCGAAGATGCGCTTCAGCTTGTTCTCGGGCACGAGGTAGGCGTTCAGAACGGCGATGAAGCCCAGGATCGCGCCGACGATCACCACGGTCAGCACCACCTCGGCCCAGGCGGGCTTCACCGGAAAGCCGTGGCGCGCCTTGTTCCGCCGTCCGTTCCAGATGGCGAGCACGGCGGCCGCCGCGGCCACGACGGCCACGATCCACGACCAGGTCGGCCCCAGCGTCCCCTCCGCGCCCCCGAAGATCAGCAGCGTTCGGTCGAGCGGCCCGAGCGTCTGGCCGCTGGTCAGATACCAGGCGACGTTGCGCCAGACGAGGAGCCCGCCCAGCGTCACGATGAAGCTCGGGATGTTCTGGTAGCCCGCCAGCCAGCCGTTCAGCGCCCCGATCAGCGTGCCCACCAGCAGCGCCCCCAGGATCGCGATCGGCGCGATCAGCGGGTTCCCGAGCTCCAGGCCCAGGTCCTGCGTCAGCCACCTCACCTGCAGGACGCCCGCGACGGCCGAGGCGAAGGCCAGGATGGACCCCACGGACAGGTCGATGTGGCGCGTGACGATCACGAAGACCATGCCCGTCGCCATGATGGCGACCGAGACGGTCTGGATCGTGATGTTGAAGACGTTCCGGGGCGACAGGAACAGCCCTCCCGTCGCGATGTTGAAAGCCAGGCTGATCAGGATCAACGCCCCGATCATGCCGAGAAGCCTCATGTCCAGCTCGAAGGCCGAGAGGAAGCCCCCTCCTCGGGGCCAGCCCGGCGCCCGCCGCGTCGCTCATCTACCGTTCTCCCCCAGGTCCCGCCACGGCGAGGACGTTCGGGTCATCGGAAAGGAACGCGGCGCGTCGCCCCGGGGCCGCGCGCCGCGCGTGGTCAGGTCACTGGTCGCAGGGCGCCGGGCCGGCGGTCACGCCCTGGCAGAGCTCCTCCTTGGAGATCCAGCCCGCGTCCACCACGACGTTGAGGTTGTCCTTGGTGATCGGGACCGGCGCCAGGAAGATGGCGTTCACGGTGTTCCCGCCGGGGGTCTGGAACTGCTGCACGCCCTCGATCTGGGTCGGGTCGGTGCCGCCGGCGAGCTGGACCGCCACCTCGGCCGACCGCTTGCCGAGCTCGCGCGCGTCCTTCCAGACGGACACGGTCTGCGTGCCGGCGGCGATGCGGTTCAGCGCGGCCTTGTCGCCGTCCTGGCCCGAGACCGGGATGCCTTCCATGCCCTGCGCCGTCAGCGCCGCCACGACGCCGCCCGCGGTGCCATCGTTCGAGGCGACCACCGCGTCGACCTCGTTGTTGGCCTCGGTCAGGATCTGCTCCATGTTCCGCTGCGCGTTCGCGGGGAGCCACTGGTCGGTGTAGGCTTCGCCGACGATGGTGATCTTGCCGGCGTCGATCGCCTCCTGCAGGACCTCCTGCTGGCCGCCGCGCAGGAAGTCCGCGTTCGGGTCGGTGGGCGAGCCCTTGATCATCACGTAATTCCCCTCGGGCGCCTGCTCGAGGATGGCGCGGGCCTGCATCCGGCCCACCTCGACGTTGTCGAAGGTGATGTAGAAGGCGCGCGGGTCCTCGATGAGGCGGTCGTAGGCGATCACGGGGATGCCCGCGTCGGCGGCTTCCTGCACGCCCGGGATCACGGCCTGCGTGTCCTGCGCGATGATGAGCAGCGCGTCGACACCCTGCGAGACCAGCGACTCGATGTCCGAGAGCTGCTTCTGCGGCGAGGACTGGGCGTCGGTCGAGACGTATTCGGCGCCGGCGGCCTCGAGCGCTGCTTTGATGGCGGCCTCGTCGGTCTTCCAGCGCTCCTCCTGGAAGTTGGACCAGCTCACGCCCACGGTGATCTGGTCGTCCTGCGCGAAGGCGGCGGACCCTGCCACGGCGACCATGGCGGTCGCCAGCAGAACGGATCTCTTCATGAAGTTCTCTCCCTTGTGTCGGCCAGCCCCGGCGGCACGGTCGATTCGCCTCGACCGCCCCGGTGGCGTGCGAGGAGGAGCATGGCACATTATATTCGGTCGTCAAAGGAAGATTTTGGGACAGGCAAGCTGACATTCGCAAATCCTGCTATTCTCAGGGCTCAAACCGTGTCAATCTGGCCCTTGCGGCCTTCGCAGGTGCAGAAATAGTTTGGCCCCTGAACGATGAACGAAACACTTGAGCCCGTCGCCGAGGACGACCGCGAGGTGCCCCAAGGGGTGGGTCCGGTGGCTCTCGCTCCCGTCCGCAGCCAGACCCCGCTGCGGCGGCAGATCTTCGACCACGTGCGCGCCCAGGGCCGCGCGGCACGGGCCGACGTGGCGCGGGCGCTCGGGATCAGCGCGGCCTCGGTCACGGCGCTGACCGCCGACCTGATCGGCCTGGGCCTCCTGCGCGAGGTGGAGGGCGCCTCGCTCGACGGCCGCGAGGCCGGGCGGGGACGCCCGCCCGTGGCCCTGGAGATCGTGCCCGAGGGACGCCATGTCATCGGCGTCAAGCTCGGCGACGAGAGGCATACCGCCATCCTCTCGGATTTCGGCGGCCGGATGCTGGCCGAGGCCGCCCGGCCCGCCGCCCCCGGCCGCCGCCCGACCGAGGAGCTCCTGGACGAGGTCGAGGCCCTCGTGGCCGACCTGCGCGCCCGCGCCCCGGGCCGCGAGGTGCAGGCCATCGGCATCGGCCTTCCCGGCCTCGTGGACCACGGGCGCGGATCGGTGGCCTGGTCGCCGCTCCTCGAAGGCACCGACCTGCCGTTCCGCGAGGCCTGCGAGGCGCGGCTCGGCGCCCCGGTCCAGATCGACAACGACTCGAACCTCCTGACCCTGGCCGAGCTCT
>NZ_KK088608.1 GCF_000600335.2 Rubellimicrobium mesophilum DSM 19309
GCCTGTCTCCCGGATTGGCCAATGGCACGGGCACCCAGGAGATCGGCGGGCTCATGGACTGGCAGGCGCTCCAGATCGTGCGGGGGATGGCGGGGCTGAACCTCGTCGGATGCGACCTCGTGGAGGTCTCGCCGCCCTTCGACACCTCCGGGACCACGGCGCTCACCGCCGCCAACCTCCTCTTCGAGATGCTCTGCGTCCTCCCCGGCGTGCCCCAGGACCCGCCCGGGCCGCTCCACGGGTTCAGGATCGAGTGACCGAGCCTTGCCGTCGCGGCCCCGCAACGCTCCGGCCGGGGGCGGAGGGACGGCCGTCCGGCCATGGGAGGCCTCACCCGAGAGGGCGCGCGTTCCCCGCGACCGGCGCGATGGGCTTGCCGGCGCTCGCGGCGCCTGCCTTCCCTTGAGCGTCAGGGGCTGTTCCAGGACGTCGGCCGTTCGGGCCCTGAGGCGGGCGAAGGCGATGACGCGGAGCCCTCCGACGGTTCGAGGGAGGCGCGCGCAGTCGCGGACCAGGCGGCGGCTTTCGCATCCCGTCGGGCGTCCGCCCGCAGCTGGCTCAGCGTCCGCCGGTTGCGTCTGAGGACCTGCCCTCCAGCCCGTCCAGGAATCCCTCCAGCTCCTCCGGCCTCATCCTCACGACGTGCTGGTCCTCCGGATAGGCTCCGCCCTCCACGTCGGCGACGAACTCGCGGAAGGCGGCCACGCGCTCGCGCTGGAGGCGGTCCTCCTCGGCGGCAAGGTCGCGGTAGACTTTGGCGTGGCGGGGCATGTGGCCCCGGTTGGTGCCCAGGATGTCCTCGGCGAAGAGATACTGCGCGTCGCAGCCGGGCCCCGAGCCCATGGACCAAAGGAGGATGTTCACGCGCTGGCTGATGGCGGTGGCGACCTCGACGGGCACGACCTCGATCTCCACCGCGAAGGCGCCGGCGCTCTCGTAGGCCTTGACCTCCTCGTAGAGCCTGAGCGCGTCGTCGGCCGTCTTGCCCACGGCCTTGAACCCCCCGGTCCAAGTGGCGCGCGACGGGACCAGCCGACGTGCCCCACCACCGGGATATGCTCGCGCGCGAGGTATTCGACGGTGCGGAGGGAGCCCGAGCAGTAGACCGCGTCGGCGCCCCGGTTGATCGCGTCGCCCGACCAGCGCAGGTAGTCCTCGGGCGTGCCGGCCTCCAAGTGCGTCTTGCCGGTCATGGAGAAGATCGAGGGCGCCACCTCGCGGTAGCGCGGGTGCGTCAGGAGTTCGAAGGGCACCGAGGCGATGTCGATGCCCGCCTGCTCGGCGGCCTCGGCCTCCTCGAGGGAGAAGTAGCGCAGCATGGTGAGCTGGCGCCGGCCCTTGAGCGCGCGCAGGTCGGCGACGGTCGGCTTGGGGTGCATGTCCTGTCCCTGGTTCGGTCGTGGTAAGCGGGCCACCCCCTGGGGGACGCCCGCCGGTCGGGGCCGCCCTCAGGCCGGCGCCCGCTCGGGCACCGCCTGGTGCAGCTCGTTCTTGTAGGGCCTGGCGGTGGGCGGGAGCTGCCGCTGGAGGTAGTAGCCGGGCTCGCGCCGCTGGCGCATGACGGCCTGGAACATCTCCCTGTAGGCGGCCCAGATCGAAGGATTGGGCGTGGGCAGGTCGTGCTTGACAACCTCGTGGAGCTTCGGCAGCGCGTGGTAGGGCACCATCGGGAACATATGGTGCTCCACATGGTAGTTCATGTTCCAGTAGATCCAGCGCGAGACCGGGTTCATGTAGACGGTCCGGCTGTTGAGCCGGTGGTCCAGCACGTCCTCGGCCAGCCCGCCGTGCTGGAGGAGGCCGGTCATCACCATGTGCCAGCAGCCATAGAGGCGCGGCAGGCCGATCAGCATGAAGGGCAGGAGCGCGCGCCAGCCCTGGCCGCCCAGGAGCATCCCCAGCGCCACCAGCGCCGTCAGGCCGTAGATGGTCATGTGCACCCGCGCCCAGAAGATCACCTTGGGCCACTCGCTCTCGGGGATGTAATCCTTCTCGTCGGCCGAGAGCTCGCCCCGGGCGTTGCGCCAGAGCACCTTGAAGGAGTTCCAGGCGTCCACGATGCCGACATAGGCCAGCGCCTTGAGGCCGAGCTTGATCGGGTGCATCCAGGCGATCTCGGCGTCGCGGCCGACGATGATGGTGTCGGTGTGGTGGCGGGCGTGGGACCAGCGCCAGTTGACCGGGTTCCGCATCACCTGGAACGACGCGATGTGGTAGACCACGTCGTTCATCCAGGGCGTGCGGAAGGCCGTGCCGTGCCCGCATTCGTGCCAGCGCGAGTCGCAGGCCGAGCCGTAGAGGACGCCGTAGGCGATCCAGAAGGGCAACGACCACAAGACATGGCCCGTCCAGGAGAGCCAGGCCGCGAGGCCGCCGAAGACGACGTGGAGCGCGACCCAGAGGATCGTGTCGCGCAGCGCCGGCTGGTCGGTGCGCGTCATCAGCTCCTTCATCACCTTGCGCGGCACCTCGGTGTGGTACCACTCGGCCGCGGCGAGGCCCGCCTCGACCGCCTGGCGCGAGGACTCCCCGGTGAGGGTGTAGTCGCGCGGGGGGTAGGGGCGCGGGCTGGTGGGGGACGTGGGGCTTGGGATGCTGGTCATGAGGGAACCTCCTCTGTCGTGCGGTCCTCGGTCGTGGAGCGAAGGGGCAGGAAGCGGCCCGAGGGTTCGGGAAAGTCGTCGTCGGGCTGGGCGGCGATGGCCTTGATGCGCGACTCGGCGGCGGCGATGGCGTCCCGCCCGTCGAGGACGCGGAAGCGGGCCTGGTAGTCCCGGGCCTCCTGCGGGCCGAGCCAGATCATCTCGCCGCGCTCGCGGGCGGCATTGTCGCCCAGGACATGGTGGGTGGAGGGCTCGATGCCAAGGGCGTAGCTGCCCGCCTGGAAGTTCTGCCACTGGTAGGCGCAGGGAAGCTGGTCCTTGCGGGTCGCCACCTCGATCCCGAGGCCCAGGCGGTCATTAACCAGCGCCACCGGCACCTCGCCCGCCCTGTCGGCCGCCATCTCGTGCTGCCAGACCTGCTCCACGAAATCGAGGGTGGGGGCCGGGGCGGTGCGGTAACCGACCCGCTGGTCGCGGTAGCGGGCGGCGTGGGCGGCCCAGACCACGTCACGGATCGGCGCGAGGTAGCGCGAGCCCTCCTCCAGCACCGGGTGGCCGAGGTTGACGTGGTAGAAGAACATGTGCGGCGTCCGCAGGAAGCCCTCGTTCACCACCCGGTCGATCAGGCGGATCTCGTCGCCGCCGAGGTCGGCCTCGATCCGGCGGTGGAGATGGAGGTTCTCGCCGAAGACGGCGGACTGCCGCACGATCCCCTCGGCCCAGAGGATGCAGCGGTCGCCCTCCCAGCGCTCGCCGTAGCCGGTCAGCCGGGCCGGGATCGTTGTCAGGCGGCCGTGCAGGACGTGGCGCACGGTTCTCTTGCCGGGGTAGTTGTAGCTGTCGGCCTGGACCTCCTCCGGTCCCAGGATGTGGTCGAGGCCGCAGGTCACGAGGAAGCCGGTGAAGGAGCGAGCGAAGGCCAGGCCCTGCTCGCCCTCCGTCTCATGGAGGCCGGGGTGGCGCAGGCCGGCGGGCGAGTGCCAGCCGATGGAGCGGCCCTTGTGCTCCACCTCCACGATGTCCATCGCGCGGTCGAGCGCGACGGTGAAGCGCAGGCCCGTGCCGGTCCGGAACTCCAGCATCCGGACGCCGCGCTCGGTCCCGTCGCTCAGGGTGTAGAGCCGCACGCCGCCATAGGCCGAGAGCGACCCGGCGTGGGCCGCCAGGTCGCGTCGGGAGAGGGATCGGCCGAAGAGGTCAGGCATCGAGGTCTCGCGTCACAGGCCCTGGGCCCGCAGCTTGTCCTCCAGGAAGGTCTTGGAGCGGGGCACGTCGGCCTCGTCGAGGTGCTCGACGATGACCGGGATGTTGGGGTGCTTCTCGCTCAGCCGCTTGAGGTAGAGGTCATAGTTCAGGACCCCCATTCCCGGCGCGTCGAGCGCGATGGCGCCCACGCCGCGGAAGGTATGCGAGGCCAGGGCGTCGTCGTCGCCGATGTCGGCGTGCTTCTCGCTGGTGTCCTGGGACCGGGCCACGTCCTTGGCATGGGCGATCTTGATCTTGTCCGCCAGCGTGTCGAAGACCTGGTTCAGGACCTTGTCCATCTGGTCGATGTTGTGGTCCTCGAAGTAGTTGGTGGGGTCCATCAGCAGGCCCAGGCCCGGGTGGTCCACCTGCGCGAACATCCGCACCGTCTCCTCGACCGAGCCCACGACGTTGTTCACGTAGGTCTCGAGGAGGAACATCGCGCCGTGGTCGTAGGCCTCCTGCGCGAGCTCGGCGATCACCTTGCGGCAGGTCTCGAAGCCCTCCTCGGACTTGTTCCTGGGGTCCGACATCCATTCGGACTCGGTGTTGTAGGTGCCGGTCTCGGAGATGACGTAGGGCGTGCCGAACCGGCGGGCGTTGCGGATGATCTCCTTGAGCCGGTCCACGTTCTGCGTCCGGTGGCCTTGGTCCGGATGTATGATGTTGGTGTAGCCCGAGATGGCGCAGATCGGCAGGTCGTTGTCGCGGAACACGTCGCGCACGCGCTTGGCCTTGTCGGGCGTGATCTGCCCGTGGCTCAGGTCGATGTCCTTGAAGTGCAGGTCGAGCTGGACCGTGTTGAACCCGTGGCCCCGGATGCGCCTGGCGGTCTCCTCCAGACCGTAGGGGAAGTAGCCCGTGAAGATTCCGGTCTGCATCATGATGGCGTTCCTCCCTGGTGCCGTTCTTCTTGTGTGTCGATCTCGGAGAGCCGCACCGTCCGCCGTTCGGCGATGGAGCGGTAGCCGGCCTCGATCAGCGCCACGGTCCGGACGTTGTCCGCGACCGAGAGCGCGGGCGGCGTGCCGGTCGCGAGCGCGTGCTGGAGTTGCTCCATCACGCCGACGAAGGCGTGGGGGAACCACATCGTGTCCCAGGCGGGGGTCACCCATTCGCCGTTGGTGGCCTTACGCGAGGCGTAGGTGAGCGTGGACGCCGCGCCGGTGGGCCAGCCGATGGTGCCCTTGGCGACGCCCTCGGTCCCCTCGACCCGGAAGCCGATGTGCTGGTCGTCCTTGTAGCCCTCCTCGCGCGGGCCGGACCACACGTCCTCCAGGCTGAGCGCCAGCACGCCCGAGGGGAAGCGGAGCGTCGAGACGGTGATCCCGTCGCCGTGCTCGAAGCGGGTGCGCGGGTCCTTGCGGGTGACCGTGGTGATCTCCTCCGGGTCGCCGAAGAGGAACCGGAGCACGTCGAGGTGGTGGACCGCCATGTTGGCGAGGGTCAGGCGGTCGTAGTCCTCGAGGAAGGTCTGCCAGTGCGGGATCGCGTGCATGTCGATCTGGGCGAAGACGATCTCGCCCAGGTCGCCCCGGTCGAGGATCTGCTTCAGCACGCGCATCGACTGGTCGTAGCGCATGTTCTGGTTGACGCTCAGGACCTTGCCGGCGGCGGCGGCCTCGTCCCGGATGGCGATGGCCTCGGCCAGGGTGAGGGCCAGAGGCTTCTGGGCGAGGATGCCCCTGATGTGCGGCTGCCTGAGGGCGTGGCGGATGAGCGCGGGCTGCTGGTCTGGCGGATAGGCGATGTCGAGGACCTCGATGGACGGGTCCTCGATCAGCTCCTCGGGGGTGGCCGCGATCTTGGGGATGCCCCATCGGTCGGCCACCCCTTGGGCGCGGGACAGGGTGCGCGAGGCGATGGCCGCGACCGGGAAGCCGGCCTCCTTGTAGGCGGCGAGGTGGCACTCGGCCATGATCATTCCGGCGCCGATGCAGCCGATGCGGAACTGCCGGGTGCGGACCTCGGGGTCCGGGGTGAAGTCCGGGACGTCCTTCATGCCTCTCCTCCTCCAGCCCGCCGAGGGCTTTCCTGCTCTGCCGGGAAGCCGCGCGCGACCTTGCGCCGGGCCGCGCGTCGCGTCGGGGACCATGACCAGCGTTGTGGACAGGGCATGGTCGCAGGCCTGCGTCTCCCGGCATCGCAAGGCTGCTCGTCAGGGTGCCTCCTCACCCAGACTGGTGTTTTCTGATGACGCGCGGGTTGGTGTCAATCATTTCTTTACGGTCGTTTGAGAGAGGCAAAGAGATGTCCGGCTCGTCCAAGAGCAGGAGAGGACAACATCGCATAGCTCTTACAAGGTTCGAATCGCACCGGCTTGGGCTCCCCGCGGCTTGACAGCTCTCTCGCTAATCCATCAAAACACATCATCACGCCCGTTGTGCCGACCTTGAGGCGTTGGGCGACTATGCCGTAGCGAACGCTTCGATGAGGTCGAGTTGAGCATGCCGTCCCCGCGGCCCACCCTTTCGGACCTCGCCCGCGAGACGGGCGTGTCCTCGGCCACGGTGGACCGCGTCATCAACAACCGTCGGGGCGTCCACCCCCGGACCCGCGACCTCGTGATGACTGCCGCCCGGCGGATCGGCTACCTGCCCGAGGGTCGTCCGGTGGCCGAGGTGCCGCGGGCGCCGCTCCGCTTCGCGTTCCTGCTCCCGGCCGGGAACAACGCCTTCATCGACGCGCTGCGACGCCAGATCGAGGCCCAGGCGCGGGAGCGTCCCGATCTCGATGCGCGCGTCGAGATGATCGAGGGATTCAACCCCGACAGCCTGGCGCGTCGGCTCGACGAGGTGCCGGGCAGCCTCGACGGGCTGGGATTGGTGGCGCTGGACCATCCCCTCGTCCGCGAGGCGCTGCGTCGTCTGGCGCGGCGCGGCGTCGGGGTCGTCACACTCGCGTCGGACGTGCTCAACGTGCCGCGCGTGGCCTATGTCGGCATCGACAACCGGCAGGCGGGGCGGCTCGCCGGCTACATCCTGGGGCGATTCCTCCCGAAGGGCGAGACGGCGAAGGTGGCCTTCTTCGCGGGCTCCCGGTCGTACCGGGGCCACGAGGAGCGCGAGATGGGCTTCCGCTCCGTGCTGGCCGAGGACTTTCCAGGGGCCGTGATCGTCGCCCAATGCGAGAGCATGGACGACCCTGAGCGAGCCTATGCCGAGACGCGCGCCGTCCTGGAAGCGCATCCCGACCTCGCGGCCATCTACAACGCCGGGGCGGGCAATCCCGGGATCGCCTGGGCGCTGCGGGAGCGGGATCTCGCGCGGCGGGTCGTGCTGATCGGGCACGAGGCGACCGAGGGCAACAAGCGGCTCCTGCTCGATGGGGTGCTGGACGCGGTGATCGACCAGAACCCGCGCGTGGAGGTTCGCGAGGCTCTCAACGTCCTGACCGGGGCCGCTCGGCAGGAGCCCTACGGCTTGGTGCAGCCGCGCCTGCAGGTCGTCTTCCGCGAGAACCTGCCGGAGGACTGACCCTCCGCTCAGAGCACCTTCAGGTGCCGCTGGAGCGCCCCGTTCAGGTGGCGGCGCATGGCGTCCTCGGCGCCGTCGAGGTCGCGGGCGCGGGCGCGCTCCAGCACGTCCAGATGCTCGCGCATCGTGGTCTCGAGGGTCCGGGGGCTCCAGGCCGAGTCGAGCCGGATGATGCGGAGGAGCGTGGCAAGGCGACGGTAGGCGGCGTCAATCTGGCGGTTGTCCAGCGACCCGATCACCGCGCCGTGGAACATCGTCTCGAGCGTGGCGGCGCGTTCGGGGAGGTCCTCGGCCCGGGGAGCGTGAGCGAGGTCGTGGAGCAGGACCTCATGCGCGCGGATGATCGGGTCGATCCGGTCGAGCGAAGCGGAGTCGGCGAAGACCCGGACCGCCGCACGCTCCAGGATGCCCCGGAACTGGTAGGTGGAGCGCGTGAGGTCCACCCCCGGCCTGACGAACTGGATGCCGGAGCGGGGGTGGATCTCCAGCACGCCGTCGGCCTCGAGGACCTTGAGCGCGTCCCGCAGGGGTCCGACGGGGCAGCCGGTGATCCGCGACAGATCCCCTTGCGAGACGAAGGCCCCGGCGGCCACGCGCCGGTCGAACAGGGCCTCCAAGACGGCGCGGTATGCGGCGTCGCTGAGGCGCTCGGCGGAGGGGAGGTTGTCGATGCCCTGCTTCATGCCTTGTCCTCTATCATGCTGCCCCGCAGATTGCCAGTTGACAGAGCAGTTGCCCATCACTGATATATCAGACGCGAGCGTGTGGGAGATCGACGTGGCACGACGGATCAGCGGCTTCACCTTGACGCGCTTCCAGTTCCGGCGCGACCGCGTGATCGGCGACAGCCAGGTCCGGGCCGAGTTCGTCCATGCCGTCGCCGTGGAGCTTCATGCCGAGGACGGCGAGACGGGGCTCGGCTTCGCGCAGTTCCTGTTCAACCCGTTCCCCGACCTTGCCGAGTGCGAGGCGATCTTCGCCGCCGAGGTCTTCCCGGGGCTGGAGGGGCAGGACGCCCTGTCGCTGGTCCATCGCGTGGACCGTCCGCGCGGAGGCAACCGGCGTTCGGCCTCGCTGCCCTTCGGAGAGGGGGTGCAAGTCGCGCTCTGGGATCTCGCGGCGCGGCAGGCGGGGCTGCCGCTCTGGAGGATGCTGGGCGCGCGGCGCGACCGGGTGCGGGGTTACGCGAGCGGGCTCGACTTCCACCTGTCGGACGAGGAGTTCTCGGACCTCTTCGGCCGCGCGGCCGAGCAGGGCTACACCGCCTTCAAGATCAAGGTCGGCCACCCGGAGCCGGAGCGGGACCTGCACCGGCTGGACCTTCTTGCCCGCGCCGTGGGCAAGGGCCGTCCCGTCATGGTGGACGCCAACGAGGCCTGGAGCCCCAAGGAGGCGCTGATGCGGGTGGAGGCCATGCAGGCTGCCGGGCACCGCCTGCTCTGGGTCGAGGATCCGATCCTGCGGGACGACTTCGACGGGCTCAGGATGCTCCGCCACGAGATGCGGGGGACGCAGCTCAACTCGGGCGAGTACCTCGACCTGTCGGGGCGGCGGGCGCTGCTGGAGGCGCGGGCGACCGACATGCTCAACGTCCATGGGCGGATCGGCGAGGTCATGCAGGTGGGCTGGCTCGCCGCCGACATCGGCATCCCGGTCACGCTGGGGAACACCTTCCTGGAGCTCGGGGTCCACACCGCCATGGCGCTGCCCGAGGTGCAGTGGATGGAGTATTCGTTCCAGAACTACGACGTCCTCGCCGAGGAACCCATCGAGATCCGCGACGGCTGGGTGATGGCTCCCGACCGACCCGGCCATGGACTGCGGCTGAGCGAGGCGGCGCGGCGGGAGCTCGCCTGCCCCCGGCGGCTGCCCGACGACGAGATTCCCGCCGGGCCCGCCTGCGACCGCCTAGGGCCCGGCCTGGGACACCGCCACGACACGCAGAAGATTGCGGCACACGCAGGGAGGAGCTGAGGACATGGGACGTATCGCAGGCTGGCTGATCGGGACGGCCCTGGCGGCGGCGCCGACGCTGTCGATGGCCCAGGAGCTGACGGTCTGGGACTGGAAGTCGGGCGACCCGGCGGCCGCCAACTACTTCGCGGCCGTCAAGACGGCCTTCGAGGCCGCGCATCCGGGCGTGACCGTGAACTTCGTCATGCAGCCCCATGACCAGTACTACACCCTGCTCGGCACCGCGCTCGGGTCCAGCAGCGGGCCGGACGTGATGCTGCTCCACGGCGGCTCGCAGGCCACCAGCCGGGCCGAGGCGCTGCGGCCCCTCAACGACATGGCCGAGGGCTTCGCGGGCGTCGCGGACTTCACCGCCGGCGACAAGACCATCGCCCTGCCGCTGACGATCCAGGGCTTCGTCGTCTACTACAACAAGGCGCTCTACGAGGCGGCGGGACTCGACCCCAGCAAGCCGCCGCAGACCTGGGACGAGCTCAAGGCCGTCTGCGACGCCTTCAAGGCGCAAGGGACGGTTCCCTGCTTCGCGATGGGCAACAAGGAGGGCTTCGGCGGCGACTTCTTCCTGTCCTCGCTGGCGGCGGACCTCTTCACCCCCGAGGAGCAGGCGCAGATGGCCACGGGCGACCTGCCCTGGACCAGCCCGCACATGAGGACCATCGCCGAGACCTGGGTGCAGACCTCGCAGGACGGCTGGTATCCCGAGGGCGCCAACGCCACCGCCAAGTTCATGGACGAATACGAGATGTTCATGCGCGGCGAGGCGGCGAACACCATCGGCCTGCTGTCCGACGTGGCGCACTGGAAGCAGTTCGAGGAATTCCTGGGCCCGGAGAACGTGGGCGTCTATGTCCACCCCGCGCCGGGCACGAGCGACCTGCGCCTGCCCGTTTCGGGCGGGATCGGCTATGCGGTGAACGCCTCCAGCGCCAATGCGGACCTCGCCGCCGACCTCGTGAAGACGCTGAGCGCGCCGGAGCAGGCCGCGATCTTCGCCGTGGATACCGGTGCGCTGCCCGCCAGCACCGCCGTGGACACCTCCGCGCTCTCCAGCCCGACGCTGGGCACCATCCTCGGCCTGATGAACGGCCCGACCTCGCCTCTCGCCCACGCCGTCATGGCGCCCACCGTCATGGAGGAGTGGCACCGGCAAAGCCAGCTCCTCGTCAGCGGCGAGACCACGGTGGACGACGCGCTGGCGCGGATGGAGGAGATCCGCCTCCAGGCCAAGTCGAACTGAGCCGGGGAAGGTGATGGCGCGGCGGACGATAGGGCAGGCGGAGAGGCGGTTCGCCGCGCTCGTGCTGCTGCCCGCCGCGCTCCTCCTCCTCGTCTTCCGCATCGTCCCGCTCCTCTGGGGCTTCGCGCTGTCCTTCACCAACGCGAACGGGCTCGGCTCGGCGGACTGGGTGGGCCTCGCGAACTACCAGGCCGTGGTGGCGGACGAGGCGTTCCAGGACGCGCTCGTCAACACGGTGCTGGTGCTTTCGACGCTGCCGGTCTGGATCATGCTGCCCATGCTCCTCGCGCTCCTGATCCACCAGGGGGTGCCGGGAGGCCGCATCTTCCGGGCGGTCTATTTCCTGCCTGCCGTGCTGTCGTCGGTCATCGTGGGCTCGATCTTCAACGTCGTCCTGCGCTTCGACGGGAGCCTCAACGCCGCGCTGAAGGCGGTGGGGCTGCACCCGGTGGACTGGCTCGGGAACGGGTGGACGGCGCTCCTCAGCCTCGTCACCGTCTACCTCTGGTCCACCTTCGGGATGAGCGTGCTGATCTTCATGGCGGGGCTCTCGACCATCAACCAGGAGATGCTGGAAGCCGCCAAGCTCGACGGTGCGCGGTTCTGGGCGCGGCTGCGGTTCATCGTGATCCCGACGCTGCGGCCGATCATCGAGTTCGTGGCGGTGGTCACCACCATCGGCCTGCTGACAGGGATGTTCGGCCTGATCTACGTGCTGACGGCGGGCGGTCCGGGGACCGCAACGACGCTGCCCGAGTTCCTGATCTGGCTGGAGCAGGGGAAGCTCAACCGTCCTGGCTACGCGGCGGCGATCTCGGCGGTGCTGTTTGTGCTGATGGCAGGCGTGGCCTGGGCGCAGGTCCGCATCATGTCGCGCAACGCGGACCTGTAACATGGCCGCCGCCGGAAAACGCGAGCGCCGGTCGCTCTGGATCGCGGCCATCCCGATGGCGCTGCTGGCGCTGTCCTGCGTCTACCCGATCTACTTCGCCGTCAACAACGCGCTGAAGACCTCCAAGGGCTACATCCTCGACCGCTTCGGCCTGGTGACGGACCCCACGGTCCAGAACTTCGCGGATGCCTGGGGACGGGCGCGGTTCTCGGAATACTTCGTGAACTCAGTGCTGGTGACGGCGGGGGCGGTGGGGCTCCTCCTGCTCCTGTCGTCGCTGGTGGGCTTCGCGCTGGCCATGCTGCGCTTTCCGGGGCGCCGCTTCGTCTTCGTGGCGATCCTGGCGGCGCTGATGATCCCGATCCAGGTGGTGCTGGTGCCCTTCTACCGGACGGTGGAGGGGCTCGGGCTCCTCAACACCCGGGTCGGGCTGGTGCTGGCCTACACGGCCTTCTTCCTGCCCTTCTCCATCTACCTGATGACCGCCTTCTACCGGGGGCTCCCGCGCGAGCTCTTGGAGGCCGCCCGCATGGACGGCGCGCGGTTCCTGGAGGTCTGGTGGCACGTCATGCTGCCGCTGGGCCGCCCGGCGCTGCTGACCTTGGGCATCCTCAACACGCTCTACTGCTGGAACGACGTGCTGATCTCGCTTCTCGTGCTGCAGGACCGGCGCACTCTGATGGTGGGCATCGCGGCGCTGCGGGGGAGTACACGACCAACGTGCCGCTCCTCGCCGCCGGGATCGTGCTGGCGGCGGCGCCCATCGTCCTCGTCTACCTCGTCTTCCAGAGGCGCATCGTCGGCGGCATCGCCGTGGGCGCCGTGAAGGGCTGACCATGATCGACCTGCGCCACGTCTCCAAGCGCTTCGGCGGGCACACCGTGATCGACGGGGTGGACCTCTCGGTCGAGGAGGGCGAGTTCGTCGTCTTCGTCGGCCCCTCGGGCTGCGGCAAGTCCACGCTGCTGCGCATGATCGCGGGGCTGGAGGAGATCTCCTCCGGCGACGTCTGGATCGGCGGCGAGAGGATGACCGACGCCGAGCCCTACGACCGGGGCGTCGCGATGGTGTTCCAGAGCTACGCGCTCTACCCCCACATGACGGTGGCCGAGAACATGGGCTTCGCGCTCCGCATCCAGGGGCTGGGGGCGGCCGAACGGCGGCGGATGGTGGAGGCGGCGGCGCGCAAGCTGCACCTCGACCACCTGCTCGACCGCAAGCCCGCCGCGCTGTCGGGCGGGCAGCGGCAGCGGGTGGCGATCGGGCGGGCCATCGTGCGCGACCCCAAGGTGTTCCTGTTCGACGAGCCGCTTTCGAACCTCGACGCCGAGCTGCGGGTGCAGATGCGGATCGAGATCGCGCGCCTGCACCAGACCCTCGCCAACACGATGGTCTACGTGACCCACGACCAGACCGAGGCGATGACTCTCGCGGACCGGATCGTGGTCCTGCGCGGGGGCCGGATCGAGCAGGTCGGGCGGCCCACGGACCTTTACGACGACCCCGACAACCTCTTCGTCGCGGGCTTCATCGGCAGCCCCCGGATGAACTTCCTGCCTGGCGTCGCGGCAGGGCCGGACTCCGTCCGCGTGGCGGGGCTGGAGGTGCGGGTGCCGGGCCTCTCGAGCCGTCTGGCGCCCGGGCAGGAGGTGCAGGTAGGTCTCCGGCCCGAGCACCTGACCGCGACGGAGGGCGTGGAGGTTCCGCTGGCCATCGAGGTCGTCGAGCAACTGGGCGCCATGGCCTACGTCCACGGCTCGCTGGCGCCCGACGTGCCGGTCGTGGCGGAGTGGCGCTCGGGGCGGCCCCGGGTGGGGGAGCGGGTCCCCTTGCGGTTCGACCCGCGCGACCTGAGGCTGTTCGACCGCGAGGGGAGGCGCATCCGATGACGACGGAAACCCATGTCCAGGCCATCCAGCTTCGGCCCGAGCGGGCGGAGGAATACCTGCGCCACCACGCCGAGCCCTGGCCCGAGGTCGTCGCGGCCCTGCGCTCGGCGGGCTTCCACGACTACACGATCCACTACCTGCCCGAGGCCGGGCTCCTCGTGCAGCGTTTCAGCATAACCTCGGACGATCCCGCCGCCGCGCTCCGCCGCGTGTCCGAGGCGCCGGAGATGCAGCCCTGGCTGCGCCTGATGACTGGGTGCCAGACGCCCATCGAGGGCCATGCGAGCTGGGCTCCGATGCGCGAGGCGTTCCGGCTTGACTGACGCCCTGGGCCTGCCGCCGCTGGGCCTCGGCACGGCGGGGATCGGCAACCTCTACCGGCCCGTGACCGACGCGCAGGCGGAGGCGCTGCTGGACTCGGCCTGGGACGCCGGGATCCGCTACTTCGACACGGCGCCGTTCTACGGCCTGGGCCGGGCCGAGGCGCGCCTCGGCCGCTTCCTGTCCGGCCGGCGCGAGCCGGTGCTGGTCTCCACCAAGGTGGGACGGGTGCTGGAGCCCGTGGACCTCGACCACGTCCCGGAGGTCGGCTTCGCCGAGCCGCTGCCCTTCGCGCCACGGTTCGACTACAGCCGCGACGGCCTGCTGCGGAGCTTCGACGATAGCGTCGGGCGCTTGGGCCGTGTCCCCGACCTCCTCCTGATCCACGACATCGGCGAGATGACCCATGGCACCGAGGGCAACGCTGTCCACATGGCCGCGCTCCGCACGGGCGGGTTCCGCGCGCTTGATGAACTGCGGTCGAGCGGCGTCCGGGGGATCGGGATCGGCGTCAACGAGGTGGCGATCGGCCTCGCCCTGCTGGAGGAGGTCCGGCTCGACGCGATCCTCCTCGCCGGGCGCCACACCCTTCTCGACCGGAGCGCGGGGCCTCTCCTGAGGCGCGCCGAGGCGGCGGGGGTCGCCGTCATCGCGGCGGGGGTCTTCAACTCCGGCATCCTTGCCACGGGCGCGCGGCCGGACGCGAAGTTCGACTACGCCCCGGCGTCCCGGGACATCCTCGATCGCGTGGCGGGTATGGAGCGGGTCGCCGCGCGCCACGAGGCGCCCCTGAGCGCACTGGCCCTCCAGTTCCCGCGACGCGACCCGGCGGTGAGGACCACGCTCCTGGGCGCGGCCTCGGCGGGGGAGCTGGCCGTCTCGCTGGCCGACCTGGAGAGGCCGGTGCCGACCGGGGCCTGGGACGACCTGGACGCCTTCACGAGCACGCAGAAGCGGGCGCAATGACGCGGCGGATCGGCTCTCAACTGACGGAACTGCAAGGACTCCCATGAACAGGCTCTTGGGCAAGCGGGCGCTGGTGACGGCGGCGGGACAAGGGATCGGCCGAGCCTCGGCGCTCGCCATGGCGCGGGAGGGAGCGGAGGTCTGGGCGACGGATGTCGACGAGGCGGCGCTCCCGTCGCTGCTGGCCGAGTGGGAGGCCGAGTCCGGGACCGCCCGGGCAACCGGCACCGATGGCTCCGTGACCTTGGCGCTCCAGCCGGACAAGGGCCGGATCGTCGCTCGACGCCTCGACGTCCTCGATCCCGAGGCGGTCCGCGCCGCCGCGCGGGAGCTTCCGGCGCCTCAGGTCCTGTTCAACTGCGCGGGCCATGTCCACCACGGCACCATCCTCGACTGCGACGAGGAGGCCTGGGACTTCTCGGTCCGGCTCAACATGACGGCGATGTACCGGATGTACCGCGCCTTCCTCCCGGGCATGATCGCGAACGGGGGCGGCTCCATCGTCAACATGGCCTCGGTCGCATCCACGGTGATCGCCGCGCCGAACCGCTTCGTCTACGGCGCGACCAAGGCGGGCGTGATCGGCCTCACCAAGGCCGTCGCCGCGGACTTTGTCGGCCAGGGGATCCGCTGCAACGCGATCTGTCCCGGAACGGTCGAGAGTCCCAGCCTCGAGCAGCGAATGCGGCGGGGCGGCGATTATGATGCCGCGCGGGCGGCCTTCATCGGACGGCAACCCATGAATCGGCTCGGCCGGCCCGAGGAGATCGCGGCCCTGGTCCTGTACCTGGCCTCGGACGAGTCCAGCTACACCACGGGGACCGAGCACGTGATCGACGGTGGTTGGAGCAACCTGTGAGATGATCGGCGCCGGGCCGGGATGGCTCGGCTCCTCCGGCAGGGCTACCCCTTTGGCGGCCCGGTCGCGGGACGATCCCGCGCCGTAGCGTTCACCGGCGACGATCACGACGGCGCTGCCCTCGTCGCGGGCGGCCCGGTGTCGGAGAGGCCCCGGACCATGACCTCACGTCCATCCCATCGCGACCGAGATCGCCGCCAAGGGCAAGCGCCACGACCATGGGCGGCGAGGCCCGAAAAGCATCCTAAAGGCGGGGGCGGACCCGGCCCGGGACGTTCCGGTTGCCCGAAAGCACGGCCGTCGCCACGATGCCACCCTGGATCGCGGTCCCCATCGCGGGATGGAACGGGCCGGAGTCGTCGATGCAGGTCGTGCGGCCGGAGCTTCCGATCCCGACGCCGATGGCCTCGAGACCGTCGTGCAGCCATCGGGCCTTCTACGAGACGCGGCCCAGGACCGGAGCCGTAGTCCATCTGCACTCCACCCATGCCACGGCGCTCACCTGCCCTGCGGAGACCGACCCCGAGGACTGCATTCCGCCGCTCACGCCCCAAGCCGCCATGCGCGTCGGCCAGGTGAGGCTCCTGACCTGCGTTCGCCCGGGCCGGAAGGCCATGGGCGAGATGATCCGGGCGCTTGGAAGCTCCCTCGCACCCAGCCTCGACGACC
Organism: Rubellimicrobium mesophilum DSM 19309; assembly: GCF_000600335.2. Lineage (GTDB taxonomy): Bacteria > Pseudomonadota > Alphaproteobacteria > Rhodobacterales > Rhodobacteraceae > Rubellimicrobium > Rubellimicrobium mesophilum. The sequence continues at coordinate 16,132 of NZ_KK088608.1, forward strand.
TGAAGATCATTGGGAAGGCGCTGGCTCGGGTCGGGAGCCCGCCCGGGGTCGGGTGGCCCGCGCCCGACGCTCCCGCAGGATGGGGTGCGCCCTGGGGGAACCAAGGCCGAGCCCCATGCAGGGAGCCGACAGGAGTCCGTCGCCTGCCCCGTGGAGAAAACCTTTCTCTTGCAAATCACGACTTGAGGACTCGTATTTACTGGAAAGCATCAAGGAGGTCCGATGCCATGATCCCGCAGCCCAGCTTCTCCGCCGCCCGTCTCCGCCGTCCCAGCGACGCCCCGGCCGAAGCGGCTCCGTCGCGCGGCGCTCCTCGGCCGGTCCGATCGCCCTCCCCTCCCGTCCGCATGGACCGGATCGACCGCATGATCGTAGCCGAGCTCCAGCGGGACGCGACGCTGCCGCTGGTGCGGCTCGCCGACAGGGTGGGCCTGTCGCAGACGCCCTGCTGGAAGCGGGTCCGCAAGCTGGAGGAGGCCGGGGTCATCACCCGCCGCGTGGCGCTGGTCGACCCCGACAAGGCGGGGCTGGGCCTGACGGCCTTCGTCGCCGTGACGGCGGCGGACCACAGCCCGGCCTCGCAGGAGGCCTTCGCAGCGGCCGTGGCGGGGCTGCCCGAGGTGATCGAGGTCTGGCGCATGGCGGGCGAGGCCGACTACCTCCTGAAGGTCGTGACGCGGGACATCGCGGCCTTCGACCTCTTCTATCGGCGGCTGACCGGGAGGCTGGACCTCAAGACGGTCACCTCGCAGTTCGCCATGGAGCGCGTGGCCTACAGCACGGCGCTCCCCATCCCGCCCGACGAGTCCTGAGCCCCTTCGGAGGACGCCATGTTCTGCTGCATCCCGGACCCCGCCCTCGCGTGCCTGCTCGCGGGGGATGGTGAAGCCATGGCCGACGCGCGGGAGGGGCGGTGGGTCGCCGCCATCCTCCTGGCCGAGGCGCTCGCGCTCCTGATGCTGGGGAGCCTGCCATGGTCCTGATGACGAAACCGCTGGAAGGACGGCCGCTCGCGCCCGGGCTGAGGGTTCTGATCGTGGGCGGGGGCGTCGAGCGGCGTGCTCCTCGCGGCGCAACTCCTGCGGCAGGGCGCGGGGCGGGTGGCGGTGACGATCCTCGAGAAGGGGGCGATGCTGGGCTGCGGCGTGGCCTATTCGACGCCGGACCCGCGGCACCTGCTCAACACCCGCGTCGCCAACATGGCGGCCTATCCGGACGAGCCGGACCACTTCCTCGACTGGCTGCGGGGCGAGGAAGGGTGGTTCGCGGACCCGCAGGGCTTCGTGTCGCGCGGGACCTACGGGCGCTACATGCGGGGGCTGCTCGATCCTTGGGGCGACACCCCCGCGCTGGCCTGCTGGCAGGCCGAGTGCCTGCGGCTGGAGGTGGGCGCCAAGGGCGTGACGGCGCATCTGGCAACCGGCGAGCGGGTCGCGGCCGACCTCGCGGTGCTGGCCACCGGGCACGCACTGCCGGGGGCCGCCCAGACGCCGGGGATCAGCCAGCCCTGGAGCGGCCCGGCCACGCCCTGCGACGGGCACGTGCTGATCGTGGGCTCGGGGCTGACCATAGTGGACCAGGTGCTATCGCTGCTGGCGGGTGGGCACGAAGGGACGATCACGGCGATCTCGCGCCATCGGCTGCTGCCGCAGGTCCACCGGCCGACCGATCCGGTGGACCTGCGGCCGGGGGAGTTGACGGAGCCGATGCGGATCGCCCCGCTGATGCGGTGGCTGCGCGGGCAGGCGCGGGCGCGGGAGGAGGCGGGCGGCGACTGGCGGGACGTGGTGGACGGGCTGCGCCCGCACCTGCAGGCGATCTGGAGGGAGCTGCCGACGGAGTCGCGCCGGAGCTTCCTGCGCCACGCGAGCTCGCTCTGGGAGGTGCACCGGCACCGGATGCCGCCCGCCTCGCACGAGAAGCTGCAGGAAGCGCGGGGGAGCGGGCGGCTGCGGCTCCTGCGCGGGCGGTTCGAGTCGGCGGGGGTCGGCGAGGCAGGGCGCCTCGTCGCACGCATCTCGGGACCGGACGGGCGGCACCGGGATCTGCCGGTGTCGCGCATCATCGACTGCCGGGGAGTCCGGCGCGACCCCGAGGCGCACGCGACGCCGCTGGTCGCGGAGCTGCTCGCCTCGGGCAAGGCGCGGCTCGATCCGCTGCGGGTGGGGCTCGACGTGGGGCCGGACTGCGCGGTGCTGCGCGCGGACGGGAGCGCGAGCGGGCGGCTCTTCGCGATGGGGCCGGCCTCGCGGGCGGCTTTCTGGGAGATCACGGCGATCCCCGACATTCGTGCGCAGGCGGCGGCGCTGGCCGGGCGGCTGCTGGAGCGGGTGGGCGCCTAGCCCCGGTGGCCCGTGACCTCGCGCCCGGTGTCGGGTGGGAGGCGCAGGAAGGCGAGCGCCGAGACCACGCCCAGGGCCGCCATGCCGAGGAAGGCCGCGCGGAGGTCCAGGATCCTGGTTTCCTCCGCGCCGCGCCAGGCTTCGCTTCCCCGGATCGCGACCACCGACAGCGCCACGCCGAGGAGCTGCGCGAGTTGCTGCGTCATGGCGGTCAGCGTCGCCGAGGTGGCGCGCTGCCTCTCGCCGATGTCGGCGAAGGCCAGGGTGTTGAGCGCGGTGAGCTGCATCGACCGGAACGCGCCCGTCGCGAAGAGGAGGACCCAGAGCGCCATCTCCGGCAGCCTGGCGGGGACGAGGGCGAAGCTGCCCACGGTGGCCGCCGCGAGAAGGCCGTTGCCGACCACGACCGGCCGGAAGCCCCAGGTCCGCAGGACCGGCGTGGTCACGCTCTTCATCACGAGGTTGCCGAGGAAGTAGACGAGCACGAGCCGCCCCGAGGCCAGCGCCGAGAGCCCGAACCCCACCTGGAACAGGAGCGGCAGCAGGAAGGGCGTGGCGTTGATCGTCATGCGCCCCAGCGTCCCCGCCGTCATGGTGGCGAGGCGGAACGACGGCACGGTCAGTACGCGGAGGTCGAAGAGCGGCGCGGTCGTCCGGCGCATGTGGCGCCAGCCCAGCGCACCCAGGGCAAGTCCCGCCGCCAGCAGCCCCCCGGCGAGGAGACCGGCATCGCCGTTCGCGACGAGTTCCAGCCCGCCCAGGAACCCCAGCAGCGATAGCGAGCAGAGCGCGAAGCCCAGGGCGTCGAAGGGCGCGGAATGCCCTCGGTCGCTCTCGGGCACGAGGAGCAGAAAGAGGGTGATCGCCGCGAGGCCGAGCGGCAGGTTGACGAGGAAGTTCCACTCCCATCCCACCGTCTCGGTGATCCAGGCGCCAAGCACCGGCCCGATCACCGGTGCGAAGAGCGCGGGCCAGGTGATGGTCGAGATGGCGTTCATCAGCTCGGACTTGCGCGCCGAGCGCAGCACCAGGAGCCGCCCTACCGGGGCCATCAGAGCCGCCGCCGCGCCCTGCAGGATCCGCGCCGCCACGAAGGCCCAGAGCGAGGGCGCCACCACGCAGAGGAGCGAGGCGAGCGTGAACAGGCCGACCGAGACCACGAGGACCTGCCGTGCCCCGAATCGTTCGCCGATCCAGCCGGCGGCGGGCACCACGGCGGCCAGCGCCAGGAGGTAGGCCGTGATGCCGACGCTCATGGCCACGGCGTCCACGCCGAAGGCGGCGGCCATGGCCGGGAGCGAGGTCGCTATGATCGTGCCGTCGAGGAGTTGGATGAAGACCACGAGCGCGACGAGGCGCGGCACGAGCCCTGGCGAGACGGAGGACGGAGTGGACAGGACGGCCATGGGCGCCAAGGTTGCTTCGGGACGTGAAAAAAGGGAAGGCCGGTCGGACTCGGCCTTCCCCCAGGCGACGCCGGTCGACGCGTCAGTTGGTGCGCGCTTGGAGGAGACCCAGCGCCGCCTGGTAGTAGCTGGTGTCGATCCAGGCGTCGTAGTCCACCTGCCCCTCGATCAGGCCGTTCGCGGCCATGAAGGACTCCTCGTCCCTGAGCGAGTCGATGGCGGCCTGGGTGATCTCGGGCGATTGGTGGAACTGGTTGTCGGGATAGGTCGCGCGGATGGCGTCCTCGGGGCGGCCGGTCTCCTCGGCGAAGATGCGGATCGTCTCGTCGGGGTGGGCGTCGGCCCAGGCGGCGGTCTGGATGTCCACGGCGAGGATGCGGGCGAGGACCTCGGGGTACCTGCGGGCGAACTCGCCGTTCACGGTGATCGGGTAGGGGCTCACCCATTCGGGATGCTCGGCGCCGTCGAAGATGACCTTGGCGAGGCCCTGGTCGATCAGCGTCTGCACGGTCGAGCGGCTTTCCACGATGGCGTCGATGTCGCCCCGCGCCAGCGCCGGGCCGGCGGTCTCGATGCCGAAGTTGAAGCTCTCGACGTCGTCGGTGGAGAGGCCCACCGTCTCGAGCGCCTTGGCGAAGTTGGAGTGGCGCACGGTGCCCTGGAGGTAGGCGACGTTATGGCCCTTGAGGTCGTCGATGGAGTCGATGTCGCCGTCGGCCCGGGCGATCACGACTGTCTCGTTGAGCGGGTTCCAGGAGGAGAGGCCCACGGCCTTGACGTCGGCGCCGGAGGCGGCGAGGCGCAGGGCGGGGTTGTTCCCCGTATACATGAGGTCGAGCTGGCCCGAGCCGAGCGCCACCGAGGCCTCGGAGCCGCCGTCGAAGGTCACGAGCTCGACCGGGATGCCCTCGGCCTCGAACTCCTTCTCGAGGAGGTGGAGGTTGCGGAAGAGGATGAACTTGAGGTGGCCGGGGGCGGTCGAGCCGATGCGGATCGCGTCCGGCAGGGCGGCGTCCTGGGCGAGGGCGGGAAGGGCCGTGGTGCCGAGAAGGGCGGCGGCGGCGAGGCCGAAGGCGCGGCGGGTGAGCGTCATGGTAGTCTCCCTGAGCATGACTTGGGTGGGCCGCGGCGCGCCTGCGGCGCCGCGGAGAGTGGAGGACGAGGGGACGGGCCCTAGTGCGGCTGGTCGCCCGCGTCGGCGCGCCAGTGGGTCGCGCGGCGCTCGATCCAGACGAGCGCGTAATTGAGGAGGAGGCCGACGAAGGTGAGGACGAGGATGCCCGCGTACATGTCGGCGGCCTTGAGCATGAGCTGGGCGTTCTGGATCAGGAAGCCGATCCCCGACCGCGCGGCCAGCATCTCGGCCGCGATGACCGAGAAGAGCGAGGCCTTCACGCCGAGCCGCATCCCCGCGACGATGGAGGGGATGGCCGAGGGGAAGATCACCTTGCGGAACAGGTCCCAATCCGAGGTGCCCATCGACTTCGCGGCCTTGAGGAGCAGCGAGTCCACCGACTTCACCCCAACGATGGTGTTCACGAGGAGGAAGAACACCGCCGCGTAGAAGGTGATGGCGATCTTGGACGCCTCGCCGATGCCGAGGAGCAGGACGAAGACCGGCAGGAGCGCGAACTGCGAGGTGTTCCGCAGCGTCTGGACGAGGAGGTCGGTCGCCTTCTCGAAGGCGGCGTAGCGGCCCATCAGGAAGCCCAGTGGGATCGCGACGACCGTGGCGAGGAGGAAGCCCAGGCCCGCGCGCTCGAAGCTGATGCCGATGTGCCTGGCCATCTCGCCCGAGGCGATCAGGTCCCAGAGCGCGGACAGGACCGCCGAGAGCGGCGGGAAGAAGATCGGGTTCATCCAGCCGAGGCGCGGCGCCACCTCCCAGAGGAGGCAGAGCGCGAGGAGGAGGGGGAGCCCCGCCAGCACCGTGCTCGAACCCCAGAGGCGAGCGACGGCCGAGAGCGCCGGGCGGTGGAAGTCGGTCTTGCCCGCGACGGGGGCGGATCGTCCAAGGACGTAGGTCATGGCGGCCTCCTTCAGTGGGTCGCGGAAGAGAGCGCCCAGTCCTTCTGGGCGGCGCGGACCTCGTCGCGCAGGACGTTCCAGACCCGGCCCTTCAGATGCGCGAACTCGGGCGAGTTGCGGAGGCCCTCGGCGCGGGGGCGAGGGAGGTCCACGTCGATGATCTCCTTCACCCGGCCCGGACGGGCGGTGATGGCGACCACCCGGTCGGCCAGATAGACTGCCTCGTCGATGGAGTGGGTGACGAAGATCACCGTGGTCCTGAGCCGTTCCCAGATGCGCAGCAGCTCGGACTGGAGGATGTCGCGCGTCTGGGCGTCGAGCGCGGCGAAGGGCTCGTCCATCAGCAGGACCTCGGGCTCCACCGACAGGGCGCGGGCGATGGCCACGCGCTGCTGCATCCCGCCGGAAAGCTGGGAGGGGTAGCGGTCCTCGAAGCCGTGGAGGCCGAAGAGGGACAGGAAGTGGCGGGCGCGGGCGCGCCGCTCGGCGCGGCCGACGCCGCGCACCTCCAGGGCGTATTCGATGTTCTCCAGCGCCGTGCGCCAGGGGAAGAGCGCGTATTGCTGGAAGACATAGGCCATGCGGGGGTCGGGGCCGGTGATGGCCTCGCCGTCGATGCTGGCCGTCCCGGCGGTCGCGTCCGTGAGCCCGGCCACGATGTCGAGGAGCACGGACTTGCCCGAGCCCGAGGGACCGACGAGGGTGATGAACTCGCCTTGGCGGATCGACAGGTCGAGGCCCGAGAGGACGGTGATGCTGTTCGACCGGAGCCCGTCCACCGTGACGGTCTGGCCGGGCTTGAGCTGGAAGGTCTTGGCAATGTCGGCGACCGTGATGCGGTCCATGGGGAATCCTCCGTGGTCAGACCTGCGCCACGCGCAGGTGCCGGGTGGTGTCGTGCTGGGAGCCGCCCGCGCGGCCCCTGGACCAGCCGAGGGCCCGCGCGTAGACCCCGAAGAGATCGCGGGCCTCGGCCTCGTGCTCGGTGATGCCGATGGGGCCATCGGCGGCCTCGGCGACGAAGAGCGCGTCGGTCGGGCAGTAGATCTCGCAGAGGAAGCAGGTCTGGCAGTCGTCCTGGCGGGCGATGACCGGCATGCCCTCGGCGTCCTTGGCGAAGACGTCGGCGGGGCAGACCCGCACGCAGATGTCGCAGCGGATGCAGCGGGACGCGGAGACGACCTCGATCACGACGCGGCCTCCTCCAGGGCGGCCTCGGCGCCCTGGGGCTCGACCTCGATCCGGTGCACGCCTCGCAGGGCGTAGCGCAGGACCGGGCCCTCGTCGGTCGCGGGGTGGTCCAGCCGGCGGTGCATCCCCCGGCTCTCGGTCCGGGCCAGCGCCCCGGTCAGCAGCCAGCGCGCCGCCGCGAGGCCGCTCGCCGCCTCGCGCGGGCGGAGGCGGTCCGCGCCCTCGCCGCCGAGGTGCTGGATGGCGCGGGACCAGAGGCCGTCGAGGCGGGAGAGGCTTTCGGCGAGTTGCCCGCCCTCGCGGAAGAAGTTGCGGTCGAGCGGGGCGACCTCGGCGCGGACGGCGGCCTTCACCTCGCGCGGGTCGAGGGCGAAGGAGTCGCTGGGCCGGAGCCCGACGCCGCCCATGGGGGCGACATGGTGGCGGAAGCGCCGGGGCGCGCCGCGACGGCAGGCGTAGGCCAAGGCCCCCTGCCCCGCCCACCAGCCCGAGGCGATGGCCCAGGACGAGTTGACCGCGCCACCGCCCGAGATGGCGCCCGCCACGTCCTCGCGGCTCCCCGCGGCGCCCCCCCC
>NZ_KK088609.1 GCF_000600335.2 Rubellimicrobium mesophilum DSM 19309
GCCTTCGCCCTCTGGGAGGTGGTCAACTCCTCCAACATCATCCTCAAGGGCGACGTCACCGGCGACGGCAAGGCCGACTTCGAGATCCAGGTCAACAACATCCATACCCTGGACCTCAGCGACATCCTGCTCTGACCACCCCAAGGGTCGACACGCGCGCGCTCCCGGACGAAGGACCGGGGGCGCCGCGCAGACGGGCTTCGTCTTGGTCGGATACTGCGGTGCAATCGGAACCGAGGCAAAGCCCGGGTATCAGGCAAACTCGAAATCGTCGGCCGTGAGCCGATCCACGTTCAGAAGCGTGACCTGGAAGTCGGCAACCGCGTCCCCATCCACGTCGCCGTGAACTATCACGTCGTCGCCGGACCGAGAGGTCCAGAGCGAGTGCGCCCTGGCCTCTTGCGAGAGGCCCGTGACGCTGTCGGTCGTCATCCGGATCACGTCCTCGCCGGGATCGAAGTTGACCAGCCTGTCGTCTCCGACGGAGCGCCCGAACACGAAAGCGTCCCGGTCGTCGTCCACCCCCGCATCCAGGATGTCCGCACCCCCGCCGCCCTGGAGCCGGTCGGCCCCATCGCCGCCGCCGAGCCTGTCGTCACCGGCAAGGCCCTTGATGACGTCGTCCCCCACCCCGCCTTTCAAGCTATCGTCGCCTGCCCTGCCCACGAGGATGTCGTCGGCCACCATGCTTGCGGAGGTCTCCGTGCCTATGGTCTTCATCGAGGTCGTCGGTGGATTGTAGTCCACGCCGGGCGTCTCCGCTCGTCGGAGATGCCCCGTGAGTGGAAGGCCCTCCCCGGTGAAGACGCCTGACCAATCCGCTCTTTGGGGGTCGGTCGCCCACAAGTTCACGTAGCTGCGCATGGGCCCGGAATACCAGACGCCGCCGGGCATATCGCTCCGGTCGATCGTCTGAACGACCTTCCCATCGACGCGGAAGACCGCTTCAGTCGCAGTCACCGTCGTCTCGTACCTGTGGAACCCTTTCGAGGCATCGAACCCCAGACCGACGTCCACGTACCCGAAGTTCTTGATGTGATGTCCGGCGGCGTCCTCCATATGCGCAGTGATCTTCACCCTGCTGTTACCGAGCTTCCCGACGAACTCCCAATCGAACTCCAGCGGGCGGTCCGTTCCTGCTTCGTGACCGCGCATGAACATTCCGAACACTTCGCCGTTGACCATCTTGGGCGCTTGCGCGGTCCACGACCAGGTGCCGAGCTTGTCGACATCCTCGGACCTGATCTGACCGCCTGCGTAGGGCTCCTTGCTGCCGCTCCTGTCGAGCCTAAGCGCCACGCCGCCATCCGTGGTCTTGAACACGTTGTCGGCCTGCCACTCGTGGATCGGGGAGAGGGGATTGTCCCAATTCGCTATGAGCCAACCGTTGTCGATGACGGGCTGGCTCAGTTTATAGAGACGAAACTGCATGGCATCCTCTGGGGTTCTGTGTCGCTGACGCAGCCAGGGGGATGTCGATAGGGATGCAAAGGACGTGGCAGAGCAGCATGTCGCTGACCGGGCCAAGGCCCATAGGCGCCTTCCCGGTCGCTCCGATCAAATCCAGCATCGCCTGCGGTTCCCCGTCGCCGAAGTGTCCGGAACCCGTCCGCTGGTCACCGTCTCGTCCAAGGGGCCTTCGTGATCCCTGGCTGAGGCCTCACTTGCCTCAACCCGATCGGACGGCATTGTTGGCCGCTCCAAGGCTTCGCGTCGATATAGAGCGCCAGTCGAAACCGCCAAGCACTCCTCTAGCACCAATCATCTCATGGAGTTGAAGGTCGGTCCGATATGCACAGGGGCCAGGGCCGATCCATTTCCAGCTTGCTCTCATTAGCGCAGCGACGGGGCTCGCCTCCGCAAGGTGGCCAAGGCTCCGCCTTAATGGATTGCAGTGACAGCTTCTCAGATCAGGCCCGGCAATCGCAGGACGCGACGCTCACCCGTGACTCCTCTCGGACGCCGAAAACACGGGATTCATACCCTAGAAGATGAAGTCGTCCGCACTGAGGTCGCCCAGGGCATGGCCGTGGAGGTAGCCCGCCAGCCACAGGCTGTCGCTGCCCAGCCGCAGGACGACGTCTCGTCCGTCCGCCTGGAATAGGACCTCGTCCAAGCCTCCAAGGTGGTAGGCTGAAAGGTTGATCCGATCATCGGTCTCGGCGCCGTCCGCGAAGCCCAGAATCCGGTCGGTCCCGTCGCCGGGCCGCATCACAAAGACATTCCTACCGCCATCCCCAGCTAAAGCGGTTTGCGTTTAATCTGGCGCATAGCCGGCGGCTCGGAAGTAGTTCTGGCACTCTGTGGACGTGAACAGATGGCAGATGCTGCCCAGGGCTTCGAGAACGCGCTCGAAGCTTCTGGCCTCCCGTCGGCGGAGGTGTGCCTTGAGCTTGGAGAAGGCCATCTCGATCGGGTTGAGGTCAGGACTGTAGGGGGGCAGGAACAGGAACCAGCAGCCGCGCTGGCGCAGACTGGCTGCGGCGCGGGGGCTGCGGTGCGTGGACAGGTTGTCGAGGATCACCACCGTGCCCGGGGCGAGAACGGGGGCGAGTTGGGTCTCGACGTAGGTGTCGAAGGCGTCGCCATCCATGGCGCCCGGGATGATCCAAGGCGCGATCAGCTCATCGCAGGTCAGGCCCGCCACAAAGGTCTGGCTGTGCCAGCGGCCGAAGGGTGTAGAGCCGTAGAGGCGCTCGCCTCTCGGGCAGCGGCCGCGCAGGCGCGTGAGCCCGGTCCTGACGGACGTCTCGTCCAGAAACACCAGGCGGTGCGGGAATTCTCGCATCCAGCGCTGCCGGCGGACCCAGTCCTGGCGCCGGTGCCGCACGTCAGCTCTGTCGCGCTCCTGAGCGACCAGCCCTTTTTTATATGAGGTGCCGGCCCGCCGGAGAGCGCGATGCAGGGACGAGAGCTGCACCCTCACCCCGTGCGCCTCACGCAGCGCCCCGGCCAGCTCCTCGAGCGTGATGTCCGGCTCGGCCTGAACGATCTCCAGAAGAAAGGCCTTGTGGGGAGCAAGCTTCCCTGCGGCTCCCGGAGCGCGGCCCTGCGGCTTGGGGCTGACATCGCCGCGCTCCCGGTGGGCCGCAGCCAGCCGCACCGCCGTGCTCGCACTCACCCCGAACACCCGCGCCGCCGCTCGGCAGGAGTGGCCCGCCTCCACATAGGCCACGAGGCGCTCGCGGAGGTCCATCGAGTAAGGTCGGCCCATGATCCACCTCCCCAAAGGAAGTGAATCACAGTCTCAAGCTCCCCAGCAGCCCCGATTCAGGTCAAAGGCAAACCGCTTTAGTTCGGCTGTTCGACACGGGTCGGTGCTGTGCCCTGCCCTACCGGATGACCTCGACGGCCGCCCCCGCGTTCACCTTGCCCCAGGCCTGGTCAGCCGTGAGAGCCGGGGCGCCAAGCTCCACGGCCAGCGCCAAGCAGGCCCGGTCGCCCAGAGAGAGCCCCTGCGACCGCGTCGCCTGCCGCAGGTGCCCGGTGGCGTAGGCCTGGACGGCCGTGAAGGGCCGGACGTCAAGGTTGAACCCGCCCAGGGCTTCCTCGACCTCCTCCGCACTCAGGCCGCGCTCGCGCAGCTTGGTCACAACCTCCGCGAGGTTTACGGCCCCGATCACGGCCGAAGGCAATACCTCGGCCACGCGCTCGGCCCCGGCCTCGCCATTGAGGAGACAGAGCAGCGCCGAGGAGTCCAAGACCATGGCCTTACTCACGTTCGGCCTCACGCCGACGGTCCGCGATCAACTCGTCGGCCAGGGACACCCCTTCGGGCACATGGCGTCGCAGGATGGCCTGGGCACGCTCTATGGCCTTCGCAAGGGACCGGACCCGGAGCTCGCCGTTCTCCACGTCGACCAGCACGGTATCCCCCGTCGCGATGCCGAGCTCCCTCCGCATGCTGGCCGGGATGATCAGCTTGCCTCCCTCGATGATCCTGACCCGCTGAGGCTGCATAGCCCGACCCCCTGTGTCATACCTGACCGCCCAGGTCTTACCACTCTGGCCACAGCTAGGGCAACCAACGCGCGGGTCCTATCAAGCTCGAGAGGATCGAATGGTCGATCGGGTCGGATGCTTCGCATGTTGGGCGCAAGTGCGTCAAATAGGGTATACCCCTGTGGCCTTCGGCATCGGACACATTTCCACGTCCGGATGGGTGGGCCAAGAATATTTTGGACTCGGTCCAGCCGGGGTCTAGGACCCAATTCGACCAGTGTGGACGTCAAGCTCTCTGACCCTGTGTTCGGACCAGCAGGACCTCATCCAAATCGACTCGGACGCTTCGGCTTGTTTGCGCCGTGCTTCTCAGATCGGCCTTCTTTGGTGGACAAGAGAGCAGGTCTCACGCAGTCCGTGATGCTCTTTGGGCGCCCGGTTCTCAGCCAGGGCGCCCCAGAAAGCCTGCGGGGTCCCGGGCGCGGCCGCAAACGCGGTACCCGCCCAGTCTCAGCCTCTATTCTTTCACTCCCCCAGCGCCTGCTTCATCCTGTGCAGCGCCTCCTCTCCAATCCGGAGGTGCCGCTCGATGTCCTCTTGCTCCTCGGGGTCGGTCTCGCGTTTGAGCTGTCGCCGGAGCCGGGCCATGTTGCGCTCGAGCTCGGCCTTGTCCCGGGCCACTTGGTCATAGAGGGCCTTCTCCTCGGGCGTGGCTGGCCCGGTGATGCGGGCAGTGCCCGCCCGGATGTCGATGACCACGTGGTCGGGATGCGGCAAGGGTGGGGGCAGGTCGGTGATGCCAAGGCGCTCCCTGCGCCAGAGCTCGCGCTCCCACTCGACCTTGTATTGCATGGCGGCGTTCAGGAACTCGTCGTGCCGGCGCCGGTTGGCGGTCTCGGTGCCCACGAGCAGCTCGGCGAACAGCCGCTGCGCCCGGTGCTGGCCCTTGGCCGCGTTCACCGCCATGGAGCGGATAATGGCCTGCGCCATGGGTACCGTGACCGCGCGCTCGCCGTCCCGCACGGTGATGGTGCGGTAGGCCTCCTCCAGCACGATCTGCTGCAGGCGCTCCTCGTGGAGCGCAGGCATCTTGCTCTTGTTCTTGGCGCCCTTGGGGCCGGGCCCCTTCGGGTTCCCCGACCGGCCCTTCTGGAAGCGGTGCGCCCCGGGCGGCTTGCCGTAGCCTACCTCGTAGGCTGTGGGCCGGGTCAGCTTGGCGCCACGCAAGGAGGGAAGGCTGCCGTCGTCCCCGGTAGCCGACCGCTGCCGATCGTCCTTGTCGCGCCCGCTCATTGCGCCGCCTCCACCCGGCCCACGGACAATGCCGGCCCGGCCGCCGCCACATCGCCGGCCCGCGCACCTGAGGGCGCCGCCCACCCGCAGACCACCAACTCCGCCTCGTCGCGGGCCTGCGCCTCCCAGCGCGCCAGGATCCGGTCGCAGTACACCGGGTCGAGCTCCGCGAGGCGCGCCCGCCGCCCCGTCTTCTCGGCCGCGATCAGCGTGGAGCCGGATCCGCCGAAGAGGTCGAGCACGATCTCACCTCGGGCGCTCACGTCCTTGATGGCGTCGGCGATCATCTGCACGGGCTTGCAGGTGGGGTGGAGCGCGAGCTCCTCCAGCCGCCCCGCGCGCCGGGTGTTCACGCCCCGGTACTCCCAGACGTTGGTGCGGTAGCGGCCGTGCTGGCCCAGCTCGAAGCTGTTCACGTGGGGAGCCGTGCCCTTCTTGAACGCGAAGACGAGCTCGTGGCGCGAGCGGTAGAAGCTCCCCATACCGCCGTTGTCCTTGGCCCAGACGATCAGGTTCTTGAGCTCGGCATAGACCGCCTGCCCCGCTTCCAGCATCTCGGCCATGTGCCGCCAGTCCATGCAGAGGAAGTGAATGGATCCGTCCACCGCGTGATGGGCCATGTTCTGGAAGGCAGTGGTCAGGAAGGCCGTGAACTCCGGCCGGCTCATCTCGCCCGAGGCCATGACGAACTCGGGGTGGCGCGGCGCCCCGCTCGCGCCGCCCCCCTTGCTCCTGGTCAGCACGTGCCCGTCGATCCTCACGTTGTAGGGCGGGTCGGAGAACACCATGCGCGCCTGCTCCCCTTCCATAAGGAGCGCCACCACCGCCGGGTGGAGCGCGTCCCCGCAGATGAGGCGGTGGGCCCCAAGCTGCCACACGTCGCCCGGGCGGGCGCGCCGAGGTGCCCGCTCGGGCACCAGATCGTCCGCAGGGTCGCCGGGCTCCTCGGGGGTGAGCCCCTCAACGAGGCCGTCCACCTCGGCGATCGAGAAGCCGGTGACGGAGAGGTCGAAGCCCAGCTCCTCGGAGCTGAGCCCCATCAGATGCGCGAGCTCTTCGCCCAGGAGCTGGTCGTCCCAGCCGGCGTTGAGCGCAAGCTTGTTGTCGGCGAGCACGTAGGCGCGCTTCTGGGCCGGGGTCATGTGCTCAAGGCGGACGCACGGAACAGAGGTCAGGCCGAGGAGCTTCGCGGCCGCCACCCGGCCGTGGCCGGCAAGGATGGTGCCCGTCCCGTCCACCAGGACGGGGTTGGTCCAGCCAAAGGTCTCGATGCTCTGGGCGAGCTGCTTCAGCTGCTTCTTCGAGTGCGTGCGGGCATTGCGGGCCCAAGGCGTCAGCGCCGAGACGGCGAGCTGCTCGATGCGGAGAGGGTCGGGGCGAATGGACGTGGTGTGACCGAGTTCGGGAGACATGGGATGATCCAGAATGAGCGCTCCTGGGCCGCTCGGGGCCAAACGGCAGCGCGCAACAACAGGGACGCCCAGGGGCGCGGGGGAAGGTCGGGAGCGGGGCGCTCTCCCAAGGGGAGCGCAAACGCCCTGTGCGTCCTGTCGCCTGTCCGCCCACGAGGTGGGGCCGACGTCACCGATCAGTGTCCCCACAGGGGCCGGTCAGTCTCGGGTTCGGGGCGCCGCACAAGGGGTACCCACAGACCGTCGGGTCCTCCCGGAGGTCCGGCCCGCCCGAGGGATGGGGCCTAAGACTTGTCCTTCAGAGGGTCCCCTTCGGGGGTGGGGCGCCACACGAGGAGCGCCCTCCGAAGAGAAGCAGACCCGATCCGGGAGCCCTGCGTCAAGAGGACTCACACCAGATCTCGACGAGAAAGGCGGAGTTGCACCCAAGACATAGCATGGCTGACCCTCATCGGACTGGACTTCCCGCGCCAGCAGAGCGGTGTTGGTCGCGAGCCCGGCCCTGAGTCCCGGGCCCGCGGCAGTACAGGGCCATGGCACAGAGCCGGCTCTATGCGGCGGGAGAGACAGAGTGACCAGGACGCGGACGCAAAGCACCACCCCGGAGCCGAAGACGAGGGCCGCCCCGGCCAGGGTGGGGCAAGCCGGACTGTTGGAGGGTGTTGTCTTGGTTGGCGCCGACGCCAACCCCAAGCCCGACCTCAGCCAGCCCGGGTCAGAGGACGCCGCTGTGTCCGACGCCCCCGAACCAGCGACCCGCCGTCCGACCAAGGCCGGCCATGTCCAGCGCCTGCTTGCCCGGCCTGAGGGCGCCACGCTTGCCGACCTCAGGGCCGCCACCGGCTGGCAGCCGCACACTGTGCGAGCCGCCCTCACGCGCTTGCGGCAGGCAGGACTCGCGATTGAGCGGAGCCGCTCGGACGCGGGCAGGACGGTGTACCGGATCCTCCCGGTTCACGACGGCATCGGCCTGACCACGTCCGACGCGCGGCCCACCGCCCCCAGTGAGGCGCCCGCCCCATGAGCGGCCTTCCCGATCTAGAGGGCATGGACCGGAAGGCGCTTCTGGCGCTCTGGGCTGCCACGCTGGGCGGCGAGCCCCCAGCCCGCCTGAGCCGGCCTTTCCTGCGCCGCATCCTCGCTTGGGAGCTACAGACCCGCGCAGCGGGCGGGCTGCCCGCAGCCGTGAAGCGGAGGTTGGAGAGCCTCGCGGCGACGCAGGTGGGAGGCCGGAAGAGTAAGATGGAGACGGCCACCTCGCCTAAGCTCAAGCCCGGCGGCCGGCTCCTGCGCGAGTGGAATGGGGTCACGCATGTGGTGGACGTGGTAGAGGGCGGCTTTCTCTGGCGCGGCGAGCGGCATCGCTCGCTCTCGGCCATCGCGCGGGCGATCACCGGCGCGCACTGGTCGGGGCCGCGGTTCTTCGGCCTGCAGGAGAGCAGCACGTCGGCGAGAACTGCACTGGCCAAACCGAGGAGGACGGCTGCATGAGCAACAAGCCCGTCCTCCGCTGCGCCATCTACACCCGCAAGAGTTCCGAGGAGGGGCTCGGGCAGGAGTTCAACAGCCTCGACGCGCAGCGGGAGGCCTGCGCGGCGTACGTGGCCAGCCAGCGGCACGAAGGCTGGCGGATGCTGCCCGAGCGCTACGACGACGGCGGCCTCTCGGGCGGCACCCTGGAGCGCCCGGCGCTCCAGCGCCTGCTCGCCGACATCGATGCGGGTCGGGTGCAGATGGTGGTGGTCTACAAGATCGACCGGCTCACGCGCTCGCTCGCGGACTTCGCGAAGCTGGTCGAGCGGCTGGAGAAGGCGGGCTGCTCGTTCGTCTCGGTCACCCAGGCCTTCAACACCTCCTCCAGCATGGGACGGCTCACGCTGAACGTGCTCCTCTCGTTTGCGCAGTTCGAGCGGGAGGTCACGGCCGAGCGCATCCGCGACAAGATCGCCGCGTCCAAGAGGAAGGGCATGTGGATGGGCGGCACAGTGCCCCTGGGCTACGACCGCCACCCCGATCCGCAGAGGCGCGAGCTAGTCATCAACGCGGCCGAAGCGGAGATCGTGCGCACGCTGTTCCGGCTCTATGACGAGCTGGGCTGTCTGAGGAAGCTGGAGCAAGCGGCCACCGAGATGGGCTGCCGCTCGAAGCATCAGACCTTCGCAAACGGCACCACGCGGGGCGGCCGACTGCTGTCGCGCGGGCAGCTGCACTATCTGCTGACCAACACCACCTACCGCGGGCTCATCCGACACAAGGACGAGGTCCACCCAGGGCTGCACCCGGCCCTCGTCGATCAAGCCATCTGGGACCGAGTGCAGGCCCGGCTGCAGGAGCGCACGGCGCGTCCGCGCGGGGAATGGGGACGGCTCGCAGCCCAAGTCGCGGGAAGCGATCCTTCGACGGCCGCCAGGGGTGCGGTTGGTCGGCCAAGCGGGGGGAACCAGCGGGATCGCCAAGGCAGCGGTCGCGGCTCGTCCGCCGCCCTTCTTGGCCTGCTGCGTGACGACACTGGTGACCGGCTCACCCCCACCCACACCGTGAAGGACGGGCAGCGCATTCGCTACTACGTCTCGCACCGTCTGTTGGCCGGCCCCGCCGACCGCTCAGGCTGGCGGCTGCCCGGCCCCGGCCGCTCGAGCGGGCGATCGCCGGTGCGCTGGCCGAGCACCTGGAGCGGGCGGCGGAAGGGCACGCGCTGCTTGCGGTGCCGGACATTCATCGGACCTCGGCGCTCAGGGAGACTGTCATGGACCTGATGCGGGGCCTGCGCGATGAGCAGGCCAGCGACGCGGCGCAGCCGAGCGAGCCGGGCTCGTCGACGCGCGACGACCTGCTGCGCTGTCTTGCAGCTTCGGGACAGGTGAGTCCGGGCCGCCTGAGCCTGCTGATCGACGCAGGCGCGTTGGCCGCCGTGCTCGGCGTCCCAGCCACCGACCTCGCGCCTGCGCTCCTCTGCGTCACCACCCCTTTCACCTTACGCCGCCGCGGGGTGGAACTGCGCCTCGTCGCCGGCACTCCGGAGCCCGAGCCGGACTCGAGCCTCGTCACCGCCCTCGTCCGCGCTCACACCTGGGTGGCGCGTCTGCGCCAGGGTGCCTCGCTGGCCGAGATCGCGGCCAGCGTCGGTCTGTCCGAGTCCTACATCGCCTCCCGCGCGCGCCTCGCCTTTCTCGCGCCTGCGATCCAAGGTGCCATCCTCGCGGGCACCCAGCCCGTGCACCTCACGCTCGAGCGCCTCGTGCGCTCGGGCGTGCCGCTCGGATGGGACGAGCAGGTGAGGAGCTATGGGATGATGGACTGAGCCCAGTCGGCACGACAGGCTCAGCCTCGGCGAAGCCGACACGCGGCGAATGACCCCGAAGCTGGGAGCCCAGGAGCCGAACTTGCCCCGATGCTGATTCTTCGCGACAAGTCGGCTCGGATCCCCTGCGACCGACCAGCTCGCCGAGAGGGCGCCTCCGCTCAAGGATCAGGGTGCGATCCCACGAGACCCGATCGACCTCTCTCACGAGACCCGCCGACATCCTCCCTGTTCGATCTGCGCCCGTCCCTGTTCCGCTCCGAGATGTCCCTGCTCCACGTGGAACGGCTCCCTGTTCCCGTGCACAGGGAATCTTCCTGTAAGCTGCCAGGATTGCTGGGCTATCCAGAGGCCGAGACGCTCGAAGGTGGCCAGAAATCGCAATCTTCCCTGTAGATTCCCTGTAAACAGGGACTCCTGGCGAAACCCAACCGCCGCTCAAAGCGCGCAGAGACAAAGGCGAAGGGTGAAGGCCATGAGGGTGGCTGTCGTCGTCTCAGAGGGAGACGAGCCCTCGCAACCCTCGGGCAAAGGCCAGGAATACCGCCCCAAACCGCACAATAGGGAAGAGAAAGGATTGAGTGGTGACCCCGGATGGATTCGAACCATCGACCTGCCGCTTAGGAGGCGGCCGCTCTATCCCCTGAGCTACGGGGCCTCGGCCCCTCCATGACGGCTCCGGGGCCCGAGGTCAACGCCGGAGGCCGCCATGGGGCCCGGCGGGCTGGCAGTGCGGCCCGGGGCACGGCATAACAGGGTCATGCCCCGGCCGGAGAGTGCCCGCTTGTCCAAGACTCCCAAACGACCGCTCACCCTGCGCGACGTGTCCGAAGCCTCCGGGGTCTCCGAGATGACGGTGAGCCGGGTCCTGCGGGGCCTGGGCGACGTGTCCGAGGCGACGCGGGCGCGCGTGCAGGAGGCGGCGAGCCGACTGGGCTACGTCCCCAACCGCATCGCCGGGGCGCTGGCCTCCAACCGCGTGAACCTCGTCGCCGTGGTGATCCCCTCCCTGGGCAACATGGTCTTTCCGGAGGTCCTGTCGGGCATCTCGGAAGGGTTGGAGGGCAGCGGGCTCCAGCCGGTCGTGGGCTTCACCGACTACCTGCCCGAGCGCGAGGAGAAGGCCCTCTTCGAGATGCTGTCCTGGCGCCCCTCGGGGGTGATCGTCGCGGGGCTGGAGCATTCGGAGGCCTCGCGCGCCATGCTGGCGCGGGCAGGGGTCCCCGTGGTCGAGATCATGGACGTGGACGGCGAGGCCATCGACGCGGTGGTGGGCATCTCGCATGTCCGCGCCGGACGCGAGATGGCCGACGCGATCCTCGCGGCCGGCTACCGGCGGATCGGCTTCCTGGGCACCAAGATGCCGCTCGACTACCGGGCGAGGAAGAGGCTCGAGGGGTTCCGGGCGCGCCTCGCGGAGGCGGGGGTCGGGATCGAGGACCAGGAGTTCTACGAAGGAGGCTCGGCTCTCCTCAAGGGGCGCGAGATGACGCAGGCGATCCTCGCTCGGAGCCCGGACCTCGACTTCCTCTACTACTCCAACGACATGATCGGCGCCGGGGGCCTGCTGTGGCTCCTCGGGAAGGGCGTGGCGATCCCCGACCGGGTGGGCTTGGCGGGATTCAACCGGATCGAGCTCCTGGACGGGCTGCCGCGCCGCCTCGCCACCATGGACGCCTGCCGGCGCGAGATCGGCCTCCGCGCCGCCGCCATCGTCGCCGCGCGCCGGGCCGACCCTTCCCTGCCCGGGGCCGAGAGGGTGGAGCTCACCCCGACCATCGAGCCGGGAGACACGCTGCGCCGCCGCCCTGGCGCCGCGCCGGACCCCCGCGCCTAGGGGCTGGACGGCCCGATCCGGTCCGCCAGGGCGGAGGCCAGCGCCTGCGGGGTGAAGGGCTTGTCGAGCACCACCTCGCCGGCGAGCCGCGCCCGGTCGGCGTGGCCGGTCATCAGGAGGATGGGCAGGCTGGGGCGACGCGCGCGGATCGCGGCGGCGAGCGCGACGCCATCCAGGCCGGGCATGACCACGTCGCTCAGCACGGCGTCGAGGTCGGGATCCGCGTCCAGCCGCGCCAGGGCCTCCTCGGCGCTTCCGGCCTCGACGACCTCGCAGCCCAGGTCCGAGAGCTGGGCGGCCGTGACGCCCCGGACATCGGCGTCATCGTCCACCAGGAGCACCCTGCGCCCGGCCGCGAGGGGCGCCGCTTCGGATCGGAGCGGGGACAAGGCCTGGGGCCGCGCCTCGCCGGCCCGGGGCAGGTAGAGCGTCACCACGGTTCCCTCGCCCTCGCGGCTCGCGATGCGGAGGGCGCCGCCCGACTGGTGGACGAAGCCGTGCACCATCGCGAGGCCCAGCCCCGTGCCCCGGCCCGGCGGCTTGGTGGTGAAGAAGGGCTCGACCACGCGGGGCAGCAGGTCGGGGTGGATGCCGCTGCCCGTGTCGGCGACGGCGATGGCGACGACGGGCTCGGCGCCCAGCTCGGGCGGTCGGCCCGGCTCCCCGGAGGCGCTGGCCCGCGCCACGATGCCAAGGCGCCCACCGCCCTCCATCGCGTCGTGCGCATTCACCGCGAGGTTGATGAGAGCCGCCTCGAGCTGGACGGGGTCGATGCGGACCTCGCCCAGGTCCCCAGGACAGTCGATGGAGAGCTCGATGCCGGGGCCGAGCGAGCGGGCGATCAATGGCTCGGCCTCGCGCAGAAGCGCGCCTAGGTCGCAGGCCTGCGGGGCGAGCACCTGCTGCCGCGCGAAGGCCAGGAGCTGCTTGACCAGCAGGCCGCCCCGCTCGGCGGCCTTGGCGCCGTGGCGGGCGACCTCGATCAGGCGCGGGTCCTGGGTCCGGCGCTCGATCACCGAGAAGCCGCCGGCGATGGCGGCGATGACGTTGTTGAAGTCGTGCGCGATGCCGGAGGTGAGCTGGCCCACGGCCTCGAGCTTCTGGGCCTGCACCAGGGCCGCCTGCGCCGCCTCCCGCCGCTCGATCTCGGCGGCCAGGAGGGCGTTGGCCTGAACGAGCGAGGCCGTGCGCTCGGCCACGCGCGCCTCCAGCGCGGCGTTGGCGCGCTCGATCTCGAGGCGGCTCGCGGCCAGGGCATCGCGCGCCTCGACCATCTCGTCGATGTCGGTGGCGGTGCCGACCCACTGGACGATGTGGCCCGCCGCGTCGCGCACGGGGTTGCCCCGCGCGAGATGCCAGCGCCAGGCCCCATCCGCCCGGCGAAGGCGGCCCTCCACGGTATAGTCGCGCCCGGCGGAAAGGCTCTCCCGCCAGGCCTTGGCGACCTGCGCCGCATCGTCCGGATGGACCACGGCCTGCCAGCCGGTGCCCAGGAGCCCGGACTCGTCGAGCCCCGTATAGTCGCCGTAGCGCTCGTTGACGTAGGTGGTCGAGCCCTCGGCATCCAGCACGAAGATCAGCGCCGGCACGGTCGCCGCGAGCGCGCGGAAGCGGGCCTCGCTTTCGGCGATGGCCGCCTCGGCCGCCTTGCGCTCCGTGATGTCCTGGACGGTCCCGATCAGGCGGACGGCGCGGCCGGCCCTCGAAATGGGCGCGGCCCATCGCGGCGATCCAGCGCTCCGCGCCCCCGTCGAGCGGGCAAATGCGGTATTCGGCCCGATAGCTGCCATCCCCGGCCGGATCGAGCGCCCTTGCCACGGCGGCCTGCATGATCGGGCGATCCTTGGGATGCACGCCCGCCTGGAAGATCTCGTCCGTGATGACCGCTCCAGGGCCCACGCCCCAAAGCTCGCGCTGGCGCGCGTCCCATTCCATGTCGAGCGTGACGAGGTTGACGTCGAACACCCCCAGGTCGGCCGCGCCGGTGGCCATCTGCAGACGCTCCTCGATGCGCCGCCGCTCGGTGACGTCGGCGGCGAGGCCGATGGCGCGCCGGCGGCCCGAGACCGGATCGGCCGTCACGAAGGCGCGATCATGGATGTGGCGCACCGATCCATCCGGCCTCAGGAGCCGGTACTCGCCGTCGACCGCCTCGCCGGTCCAGAGCCGCTGCAGGTTCGCCTGGACCTGGGGGAGGTCGTCGGGATGGATGGAGGCCACGAAGGTCTGCGCATCGTCGTAGATCTCCGAAAGCGGCCGTCCCCAGACCTCCTCGTAGGCGGGGCTGACATAGCTCATGCGGCGCTCGTCCACCTCGAGGACGTAGAAGACCTCGCGGATGGTCTCGGCCATCTGGCGGAAGCGCGCCTCGCTCTCGCGCAGCTCGGCCTCGGCTCGGGCGCGCTCCGCCGCCTCCCGGGCGCGCTCGGCCGTCTCGCGGACCAGGGCGATCTCCTCGGAGGTCCAGATGCGCGGACGGGCGTCGGCCACGAAGAGGAAGCCCCGGACCCGGCCATCGCGGACGAGCGGCACGTCCACCGAGGCCTGGACGCCCAGCGCTGCGTAGCACGCAGGATCGGCGATCCGGGAGTCGCGGGCGGCATCCTCGACCACCACCGTCTCGCCCGCCAGCAGCGGGACCATCCGCGCCTCGCCACAGTCGGCCAGCCGATGACGACCCAGCGCGCTGCGCGTGGCCCCGGCCCGCCACTCGTTGGCCACCAGGCCGCCTCCGTCGGCCTCCTCGAGCGTGCTGAAGCCCACCAGAGCGACGCCCAACTCGCGGCCCAGCACCTCGCAGGCCGCGTCCAGCGCCTCCCGCGCGCCGGGTGCCGAGCGGAGCCGGTCCTCCAGCCGCAGCAGGTAGGCCTGGCGCCGTGCGGCCGCCCGGAGTGGCGTGACCTCCTCGACCAGAACCGTCACGCCCGTGATCCGGCCGTCCGGGTCGCGCAGGGGCGCCCAGGTCTCGCGCCAGGAGCGCAGGATGCCGGGCTGCCCGGCGGTCGTGCTCGAGAGCTCGACCTCGCGAAGCTCCTCCCCCGCGAGCACCCGGGCCAGCACCGCCTCGATCTGGTCGGCGAGGCTCGGCAGCACGTCCCTCACCCGCCTGCCGATGTGGTCGGCCGCGGGGAGGCCGTTGCTGGCGGCCAGGATGTCGTTGATGCGGAGGTAACGACCCTCGCGATCCAGCGCGCAGAGGCCGATCGGGGCGCTCGCGTACAGGGCCGCGATCTCCTCGGCGCGGGCGGCGGCGCGAGCCTCCTCCAGGCGCAGCCGCGCCTCGGTCCGTGTCCGCTCCACCGCAGCCCAGACCCTTTCGGCGATATCCTCGGCCAAGGCGATCTCGGGCTCGGTCCAGGCCCGCGGGGAGGCTTGGCCGACGAGGAGAAGCGCCACCGTCCGATCACGGCGGCGCACCGGCACGCGAAGGAGAGCCTCCGCCATCCCTGCCGGCAGGAGCGCCCGGAGGTCGTCGGCCGCCCCGGTCGCCACCGGCGCCAGGTCCCCGCGCAGGCGGGCCGGGCGGAGCTCCGCTCCGGCGGGCGGCCAGGACAGGCCGCCACCGGCTTCCGGCGCCGGCCAGTCCGCGACCGGGCCCGGGGGTGCCGCCTCCTCGCCGGTCAGCTCCAGCCGGACATGGTCGGCCCCCAGGGTGCGACCCAGCACCTCGGCGGCGGCGCCCAGCACGGCCGTCGGATCGGTCAGATGCCGCATCCGGTCCTCGAGCGCGAGGAGGATGGAGGCGCGGCCTTCGGGACTCGCGGACAGCGGCCGAGCGACCTCGGTCATCCGACCACTCGCGGCCGGTGGCAGGGCCTGTCGGGCGGCTTCCCGCGGTGTCTCGAGGGATCGCCTGCCGACACCCCTTCCCCCTTCGTCGCGATGCTCCTCGGCGGCCTGGTCCCCGGCGCTGCCGACCTTCCGACCTTGTCCGACCTTCCGACACCGGGGTCCGCGACGTCAAGACTCGTGCGTCGCTCCCGTCCGAAGCTGCGGCGGCGCGGACCCTAGGGGGCGGGCCGGATCCCTCGCGGGATGTCCTCATCACGGCTTCCGCGTGCCCCATCCGACGCCACGAAGGCCATGAAGCCGTCGAGGGAGGCGCGGAGGCGCTCCCGGGTCCGCTCTTCGGAGAGGGCGCCGTCCTCGCCGACAACCGTGCGCGCCTGCGCGACCAGCAGGCGGCCCAGAGCCGTGCGCCCGCCGTCCGGGACACGGGACGCCCTGCGCCCCCGCTCAGGATCGTGCCGAACCGGCCGATCGGCCTTGAGACCGCCGGTGCCGCGCTAGGTTGACGCAAGGCATCGGACCATGGCCCGGGGAGGGGCAGGATGAGCTGGCAGCCTAGCGACGATCCGCGACCCGGCGACGCCTTCGCCTGCGACGCCATCGAGACGGTCATCGTGCCGCGCGCCCGGGACCTGGGCGGCTTCGAGGTGCGGCGCGCCCTGCCCTCGGCCAGGCGGCAGATGGTCGGCCCCTTCATCTTCTTCGACCAGATGGGCCCGGCGGAGTTCCGGCTCGGCGACGGGCTCGACGTCCGGCCCCACCCGCATATCGGGCTTTCGACCGTCACCTACCTGTTCGACGGCGAGATCATGCATCGGGACTCGCTCGGGACCGAGCTGCCGATCCGGCCCGGCGAGCTCAACTGGATGACCGCCGGGCGCGGCATCGTGCATTCGGAGAGGACGGCCTCGCAGCTCCGCGCCACGGGCCCCCGGCTCTTCGGACTCCAGAGCTGGGTCGCCCTCTCCGCCCGCGACGAGGAGAGGACACCCGACTTCGTCCATTACGACGCGGGGCAGATGCCCGTGCTCACGGGCGACGGGACGACCGTGCGCGTCATCGCCGGGTCCGTGCTGGGCGCCAGCTCCCCCGTGCGGACCTCGAGCCCGCTCTTCTACGCGGACGTCACGCTTGCGGCGGGCCGGAGCATCCCTCTCGACCCCAACTACGAAGAGCGGGCGATCTACACGGTCTCGGGCGAGGTGGAGATCGCCGGCGACGCCTTCGGGCCCATGCAGCTCCTCGTGTTCCGCCCCGGCGACCGCATCACGATCCGCGCCCGCACCGATGCGCGCTTCATGATGCTGGGGGGCGAGCCCATGGACGGGCCGCGTATCATCTGGTGGAACTTCGTGTCCTCGCGCAAGGACCGCATCGAGCAGGCCAAGGCCGACTGGAAGGCCGCGCGCTTCGACACGGTGCCGGGCGACCCCGAGTTCATCCCGCTTCCCGAGCCCGAACCCGAGCCGGTCCGCTATCCGTGAGGCGTCCGACCCTCCCTGCCGAAGGGGTCCATCCGGCCGCCGGCCCTCGCGGCGCAAGTAGCCGCCTCCGCCGGGGCGGCTGCCCCGTGGCTTGCCGCGACAAGCCGATTGAGGCGGCGGAGCCGGCCATGCTAGGCCGCCTGCCATGAACGTGTCCTTCGACAACGCGGCCAAGGCGGGGACGCCCTCCTCGGATCGCCACCTCGTGGTCGGCATCGGGTCGTCCGCGGGCGGGCTCCAGGCGCTCAAGACCCTGCTGTCGGAGCTCCCCGCCCGGAACGGCATGGCCTTCGTCCTCGTCCAGCATGTGGCACCGGGGGAGGACGGCCTCCTGCTCGACGCGCTGCGGCCCGTCAGCCCCATGCCCGTCGTCCTGGCCGTCGACGGCGAGCCGGCGCTGCCGGACCGGCTGCACGTCGCCCCGGGCGGCCACCTCGTCAGGATCCGGGAGGGCCGCTTCGTCCTGCGGCCCGTCCGCAGCGCCATCGAGCGCCGCACGGTCATCGACCTCTTCTTCCGGGCGCTGGCCGAGGCGGCCGGGCCCTGCGCGGTCGGCATCGTCCTCTCCGGCTCGGGCTCGGACGGCGCCCTCGGGCTCGAGGTCGTCCGGGCCGCCGGGGGGCTCGCCATGGCGCAGACCCCCGAGACGGCCTCCCAGGCCGAGATGCCGGGCAGCGCGGTCTCCAGCGGCGCCTGCGACCATGTCCTCTCCCCCGACGAGATCGCGCGCACGCTGCTGGGCTATGCGTCGCACGTCCGCCGCCTGCCGGACGGCGCGGCCGGCATAGCGCGCCAGCGCGAGATCCATGCGACCTTGCCCCAGGTCTGCGACGCCCTGAAGCGCGTCACCGGCAACGATTTCCGCCACTACAAGGCGACCACGCTGGTGCGCCGCCTGGAGAGGCGGATGCAGGTGCTCCGGGTCGCCGAGGTCGGCGACTACCTCGACCGCCTGGCCCAGGACGAGGGCGAGGTTCGCACGCTCTTCCGCGAGCTGCTGATCGGGGTCACGAGCTTCTTCCGCGACCCCGAGGCCTTCGAGGCGCTCGCCGCCAAGGTGCTGAGGCCCCTCCTCGCGGGGCGGTCCGCCGGCGACGAGCTGCGCATCTGGGTGCCGGGCTGCGCCACCGGCGAGGAGGCCTACACCATCGCCATGCTGGTGCGCGAGGTCGCGGACGGGCTCCCGTCGCCGCCCCGCACGCAGATCTTCGCCACCGACATCGACGACCGGGCGCTCGCCACCGCGCGGAGGGGGAGCTACCCCCAGGGCATCGCCGCGCAGGTGGGCCCGGAGCGCCTCGCGCGGTTCTTCGTCAGGAAGGGCCGCCGCTGGCAGGTCTCGCCCGAGCTGCGCGAGATGTGCCTCTTCACGGCGCACAACCTCGTGTCGGACCCGCCCTTCTCGCGGCTCGACCTGATCTCGTGCCGCAACCTCCTCATCTACATGGGGCCGCATCTCCAGAAGAAGCTGTTCCCGGTCTTCCACTACGCGCTGAAGCCGGGAGGCTATCTCTTCCTCGGGTCGTCCGAGAGCCTCGCCGGCCAGGGCGAGCTCTTCCGCAGCCTGGACGCCAAGAGCCGCCTCGCCCAGCGCAAGGAGGCGGGCGGCGGAGCCCCGGGGAGCCTGCGCGACTTCGGCGGCCACCTCGTGCCGGCCTCCCGCAGCCCCGACCAGATGGCCGAACCGGACCTCGGCGCCATCGCGCAGCGCATCCTCCTGACCGAGTTCGCGCCCCGCTACGCCATCGTCTCGGACCAGGGGCTCGTCGTTCACCTCGGCGAGGGCGTGGACAAGTATCTCCAGCCTCCGGTCGGCAGCTTCAGCGGCAGCATCACGCGCATGGCCCGGCGCGGCCTCTCGGCGGGGCTGCGCGGCGCCTTCTCCGAATCCGTCCAGCGGCGTCGGACCGTGGTGCACGAGCTCCCCGCCGTCCAGACCGCCGAAGGCCTGGCGCGGGTCCGCGTCACCGCCCAGCCGATGCCCGAGCTCGGCCATGGCGAGGGGCTCTACATGCTCGTCTTCGAGGACCTGGGCAGCGCGACCCGGACCTCGGCCGATCCCGGCGCCGCGCGGCCCGACGCCGAGGCCGTCGTCGAGAGCCTGGAGCGCGAGCTCACCCATGCGCGGGAGGAGCTCGAGCGCGCGGTCCAGGACCAGGAGGCCGCCAACGAGGAGCTGAAGTCCTCCAACGAGGAGCTCCTCTCGATGAACGAGGAGCTCCAGTCCGCCAACGAGGAGCTCGAGGCCTCCAAGGAGGACGTGCAGGCGGCGAACCGGTCGCTTGAGCAGGCCAACTCGGACCTCGAGAACCTGCTGCGCTCGACGCAGATCGCGACCGTGTTCCTCGACCGCGAGGGGCTGGTGCGGACCTTCACCCCGGCGGCGACCGAGATCTACAACCTGCGCCCCGCCGACATCGGCCGCCCCCTGGACGAGCTGCGGACCCGCCTGCGCGACCTCCCCGACGTGCCGCCCTTCGAGGGCGTGGCCGCCGAGGCCGAGCCCCTGGAGCACGTGGCCCGCCACGCGGACGGCCGGTGGTTCCTCCGCCGCGTGCTGCCCTACCGGGACGGCGAGGGGGTCGCGGACGGGGTCCTCGTCACCTTCGTGGAGATCACCAGCCGGAAGCGGGCCGAGGAGGAGGAGCGGCGCGCCACCGCGCTTCTCTCGGCCGTGGGGGAGACTACGCCCGACCTCATCTTCGTCAAGGACCGCCAGGGCCGGATGCTCTATGCCAACCCCGCGACGCTGCGGGCCATCGGCCGGGACGCCGCCGAGGTGCTGGGCCGCGGCGAGCTGGACTGGCATGGCGACCGCGCCGAGGCGGAGGCCATCATGGCGGCGGATGCCGAGGTCATGGCGGCCGGCGAGACGCGCGTCATCGAGGAGCGCTTCACCTCGCCGGACGGGACCACGCGCATCTTCCGTTCGACCAAGTCGCCGATGCGCGACGAGGACGGGACCGTCACCGGCCTGATCGGCGTGGCCACCGACATCACCCAGGCGAAGCGGGCCGAAGAGGCGCTGCGGGCGGCGCTGGAGTTCAACCGCCGCATCCTCGGCAGCTCCGGCGACTGCATCAAGGTGCTGTCGCTCGACGCGCGGCTCGAGAGCATGAGCTCGGGCGGGATGTGCGTCATGGAGGTCGACGATTTCGCCCTGATCCGCAACGCCTACTGGCCCGACTTCTGGGCCGGGGACGGACGGGAGGCGGCGCTGGCCGCCATCGAGGAGGCCAGGCTGGGCGGGACCGGTCGCTTCCAGTCCGCGGCCGCGACCCTCAAGGGGACGCCCAAGTTCTGGGACGTGGTGGTCACCTCCATCGCCGACGCCGAGGGCCGGCCCGAGAAGCTCCTCTCCATCTCGCGCGACATCACGGAGCAGCGCCGGGCCGAGGAGCGGCTGCGCGAGGCGGCCACGATCGTCGAGAACATGAACGAGGGCTTCCTCGTCCTGGACCGGGACCTCCGGATCAAGCAGATCAACGCCGAGGGCCTGCGTATCGCCGGCCGGCCGGCCGAGGAGATCGTGGGCCGCCATGTCCTCGAGGTCTGGCCCGGGGCCGACGAAGGCCCGGTCTGGCCGCTCTACCGGCGCGCTCTCGAGGCGCGCGAGCCGGGCGAGGTCGTGTACCACCGCGGCTCCGA
Source organism: Rubellimicrobium mesophilum DSM 19309 (assembly GCF_000600335.2). Classification (GTDB taxonomy): domain Bacteria; phylum Pseudomonadota; class Alphaproteobacteria; order Rhodobacterales; family Rhodobacteraceae; genus Rubellimicrobium; species Rubellimicrobium mesophilum. Next base: position 20,707 of record NZ_KK088609.1, read on the forward strand.
CCCGCTCGACGCCTGGCTGGAAGTGCGCACCTACCCCGTGGATGGGGACATCGCCGTCTTCTACCGCGACGTGACCGACCGGGAGGTCGCGCGGGAGGCGCGGCGCCGGATCGAGGAACGGCTGCGCGCGACCTCGCGGCGGCTCGACGCGGTGCTCAGCAACACGACGATGGCCGTGTTCGTTCTGGACGAGCATCAGCACTGCACCTACGCGAACGCGGCGGCCGAGCGGCTGACGGGCTACTCCCTCGACGAGCTTCGGGCGCAGCCCCTGCACGACATCGTGCACCACCGGCGCCCCGACGGGAGCGCCTATCCCCGCGAGGAGTGCCCCATCGACCGGGCCTACCCCGAGGACGTCCAGACGCAGGGCGAGGAGGTGTTCGTCCACAGGGACGGCCGCTTCTACCCGGTGGCCTTCACCGCCTCTCCCATCCGGGACGAGTCCTCGAAGATCGTGGGCACCCTCCTCGAGGCGCGGGGCATCGCCGTCGAATGGACCGCCCGCGCCGCCCTGGCCGAGAGCGAGGCCAAGTTCCGCACCATCGCGAACGCCATGCCGCAGATGGTCTGGTCCACCCGCCCGGACGGCTACCACGACTTCTACAACGACCGCTGGTACGAGTTCACGGGCGTGCCCTACGGCTCGACCGATGGCCAGGGCTGGAACGGGATGTTCCATCCCGAGGACCAGGACCGCGCCTGGGGGAAGTGGCGCCATTCCCTCGCGACCGGCGACCCCTACGAGATCGAGTACCGCCTGCGCCACAGCTCGGGCCAATACCGCTGGGTGCTCGGGCGCGCCCTTCCCGTGCGCGACGAGGCTGGGACCATCGTGCGCTGGATGGGGACCTGCACCGACATCGAGGACCAGAAGCGCATCGAGGCCGAGCTGGCCGAGGCCCTGTCCGCCAAGGAGGTGCTCCTCCACGAGGTGAACCACCGCGTGAAGAACAGCCTCCAGCTCGTGACCTCGCTCCTGATGCTGCAGGCGGCCCAGGCCAGGGACCCCGCGCTTCGCCAGGGGTTGATGGAAGCGCGCGGCCGCCTGTCGGTGGTGGCCAGCATGCACCAGCGGCTCTACTCCACGAGCCAGCACGACCGCGTGGACTTCGGCGAATACCTCCGCGACATGGCCGCCGAGACGCTGCGGGCGCTCGGCGCCGAGGAACGGGTGCGGCTCGAGGCCGACCTCGCCCCCGACCTCGTCCTGCGGCTCACCCAGGCGGTGCCGCTGGCGCTGGTCATCAGCGAGCTCGTCACCAATGCCGTGAAGTATGCCTTCGCGGGCCGCGCCGAGGGATGCCTGAAGGTCGCACTCCGGCGGACTCCGAAGGGCGCCCGGATCGAAGTCGCCGATGACGGCGTTGGTCTGCCGGAGGGGTTCGACCCGCTGAGGTCCGGAGGCCTGGGCATGAAGATCGTCACGTCGCTGGTCCGGCAGGTGCGCGCGCGCCTGTCGACCGATAGGGGCGATCCCGGCTGCCGCTTCGTGATCGACCTTCCGCTGGAGGTGAAGGAGTAACGAGATGCCGATGCGAGCCTTCAGGACCGCCCCGAGGAGCGATGCCCTGCGCATCCTGATCGTCGAGGACGAAGCCCTGGTCGCGCTGGAGATCGAGGGGATGCTGGCCATGGCCGGCCACGAGCCCGTGGGGCAGGCCGACGACCTGCCCTCGGCCCTGGCCGCCGCCGAGTCCGAGAAGCCGGACCTCGCCCTCGTGGACATCCAGCTCGCGCAGGGGACGAGCGGCCTCGACGTGGCGGCCGCGCTCAAGGAGAGGGGCGTGCCGGTGCTCTTCGCGACGGGCAACTGCCCGACCGAGAGGGGGCGCGGCCTTGCCCTGGGCTGCCTGCACAAGCCGATCTCGGATCGCGCCCTCGCGGCGGCCATCGAGACGGCGGGGGCCGTCCTGCGGGGCACCCCGCTCCCGGCCCACATCCCTTCGGCGCTCCACCTCTACTAAGAGACCTGTGCGCGAAAGGCTTTGAACGCGTTCTGCGGACGTGATTCCATGCGTCGTCTCCGGACAGGGGGGCGGCCATGGCGCGGCGTCGGATCGGGCAGGACCAGCTGAGGCGTGAGGCGGACCGGGGCCGCCGGTCCGGATCCCTCGATGAGATTGCCAGTCTGATCGACTGGGCGGAGATCGACCGCCATCTCGCCCCGATCTATGCCGCACCAAAGGGGGAGCAGGCTTGGCCGCCCTTGGCCC
>NZ_KK088610.1 GCF_000600335.2 Rubellimicrobium mesophilum DSM 19309
CCCAGCCGCCGCGGGCCGAAGCCCGCCCCTCGCGCCCTGGCCGTGGCACGCCCGGCGCGACCCTCGGGCACGACGGACCGGCGCGGCGCCAACCCCGCGCCCCCGTAACGGCCCGAGACCCCTTTCACCCGCCCATTCCCCACCACCCACCCGGCCGGGGCCGATCGCCAGAGCCCCGGCCCATGCTCGCTCGTCCGGCCCCCGATTTCCGGGGCGAAGCGCGCCAGCGCCAGGGGCGGCACCCCTCTCCCAGCCCCTGGCCTCCCGCCTCGGGCCCACCGCCCCCTGCGGCCCTCCGCAGTGGCCAGGCCTTGACGCGAGGTCCGTCCACCGGCCGACGCCCGGCCCGGAACATCCCGCGAGGTCCGGGGTTCCACGGGACATCGCAACGCCCCGCACGGGGCCCCGGAACGAAGGCCCGCCATGACCCCTCAGGACGAGCAGCCCGACCTCGACCGCCTCCGGGCCCTTGAGACGACCGGGCTCCTCGCCGACCCGGCCCCGCCCGAGTTCGCCGCCATCTGCCAGACCGCGCGCGAGAGGTTCGGCGTCGCCATGGCCCTGGTCACGGTGGTCGGCGAGGACCGCCTCGTCGTCAAGGCCGCCGAGGGCACCGACCTGCGCGAGGCGCCCCGCCTCCACCAGTTCTGCGGCCACACCGTCGAGGGCGACGAGGTCCTCGTCGTCCCCGATGCCCGCGAGGACCCCCGCTTCGCCGCCAACCCGCTCGTGCGGGGGCGTCCCTTCGTCCGCTTCTACGCCGGCGCCCCTCTCCACTACGTGCGCCATGTCCGGCTGGGCGCGCTCTGCCTCCTCGACCCCCGCCCTCGGGACTTCCCGCCCGAGGACCGGGCCGAGCTGGAGCGCATGGCCGATTCCGTCGCCGCCGCCATCGTGGAGCGGGAGTTCGACCGCCTCGCGGCCTCGCTCGCCCACTAGCGCGGGTCGAACCCCAAGGCCCGCAGCGCCTCCAGCGTCTCCCGCGCGCTGCGGTGGGGCACGAAGACGCCGCCCGCCTCCTCCCAGAGGTGCCGGTAGGTGAGCGTGTCGTCCACCAGCACGTCCCCCGGCGCCTCCATGTGGTCGCGCTTGGCCCGCGCCATGGTCGTGATCATCCGGGCCTCCGGGAAGTGCTCGGCCGCCCAGCGCAGCTTCTGCGGCGCGGCCCAGGTTCCCTGCGGCGTCCCCGTCAGGATGATCGGGTGCAGATGCGCCACCGCGTCCCAGAGCTCGCGCGCGTCGTGCATCAGCGGCAGCCGAGCGAAGAAGTCCTCGTGCCCGGCGATCCGCCGCCAGAACTCCCGCCGCCCGTGTCGCGCCTCGAAGTCCCGGGGCAGCGCCCCCAGCACCTCGATCGCATAGGCGTCGAAGTCGGCGAGCACGCCGTCGCAGTCGAGGAAGAGGCGGGGCATCGGGCGGGCTCCAGACGTGACCGAGGCAGAGCTAAATCATTGAAATCGAATGTCCAGATCCCCATATGAGGCTCACACTCCACATGAGGAATCCGCCCATGGCCGCCCCCCGGAAACCGTCCCGGGCCCCCGCCCCCTTCGCCTGGCCCGTCCCGCCCGAGCTCGCCCAAAAACGTGATCTGATCGCCTCCGCCGGCGGCCGCTTCTGCGGCGTCACCTTCATCAGGAAGGACGGGACCGAGCGCCGGATGCAGGTCCAGCCCGCCGCCCTCCGCCTGCGCGAGAAGGGTCCCGCCGCCAGCGAACGCGCCCGGCGCGCCACCCTCACCCGGCAGGAGCGCCACCCGCATCTCCTGCCCGTCTGGGACGTCCGCGCCCGGGCGCCCCGCTCGATCAACCTCCGCACCGTCTCGCGCATCGCCGTGGACGGCTGCGTCCACCGCTTCGCGGCCTGACGGTCAGGCCGCTCCCCGCGCCCGGTCCCCGGTCTCCAGGTTCAGCCACGCCACCTCCTCGGGCGACAGCTCGACCTTCAGCGCGGGCAGCGAGGACGCGATCTCCCCCGGGCTCCGGGGCCCCACCAGCGCCAGCGACGGGAAGGGCTGCGCCAGCACCCAGGCCAGCGCCACCGCGTTCGCGCTGACGCCCCGCTCGCGGGCCAGTTCCTCCGCCCGCCGCCGCCTTTCGGCGTTCCGGTCGCTGCCGAAGCAGGTCTCGGGCCGCGTGTCCTCCGGCAGGCGGTTCCGCAGTTCCTCGGGCAGGAAATAACCCCTCGCCTGCGATGACCAGCTCAGGTGCACCACCTGCCGCTCCCGCAGGAACCCCAGCGTCCCCGGCTCGTTCGAGCTGATGCAACCCGCCCAGACCGGCTTCTCCATCACCGCGAGCGACAGGTTGTTGTTGAGGATCGCCGGCCCCACGAGGCCCTTCTGCGCCGCATAGTCCTGCGCCTCGGCCAGCCGCGAGACCTCCCAGTTCGACCCGCCCCAGATGCCGACCGTGCCCGCCTCGATCAGCCGGTTCACCGCATCCACGAACTCGCCCACCGGCACGTCCGGGTTGTCCCGGTGCATGATGTAGATCGGCACCCGGTCGAGCCCGAGCCGCCCCAGCGAGATCTCCAACTGCGCCCCGATGGCGCGCGGCGTGCAGTAGGGCGAATGCGCCCCCTTGGCGATCACGACGATCTTGTCCTCGACCCCGCGCGAGGCGATCCACTGGCCCAGCACCGCCTCGTGCTTGCCCCCGCCATAGACGAAGGCCGTGTCGAAGGCGTTGCCTCCCGCCTCCATCCAGGCGTCCCAGACCACCGCCCCCTCGGCCGGAGTGTCGCGGTTGTCGCAGCCGATCACGAGCCGGCTCATCGGCAGCGTCACCCCCGGGATGCGGACCTTCGCGATCTCCGGCAGCCCCTTCGGCAGCACGCGCGGGAGGAGCCGCACCACCCCCGGCCTCCTCCGCGAAGGTCGTGGCGCCCATCTCGGCCCGCCACTTGTCGAGCACCGCCGCGTTGCCCCGGCTCTCCGCCGGGCTCATGGCCGGGAACGGCGCCTCCTTCGCGCCCTCCGCGATGGCCCGGCTCGCCACCTCCGCCTCATAGGCGAAGAGGTGGCGCGGGTCCCGGATCCACTCCTCCGTGGCCTCCCCGCCCTTCGTGATCCGGATCACCGCATCCGACGGCCCCGCGTTGCGCCCCGGCACCCAGGGGTTCGGGAGCGTGATCGTCCCCTCCGTCCCCTCGACGACGACCGTGTTCTCCATCGCCCGCCGCGTCGCGCAGGCCACCTCCGCCGTGATCCCGCCCGGGAAGGTCAGCAGCGCGAAGGCCACCTCGTCCACGCGGGTTTGCCCGAGCACGCCCGAGCCCTTCACCGTCTCCGGCTCCGCGAACGGCCTTCCAGACGCCGCCCCCGCGATCAGCCGCGCCGCCGACACCGGATAGCCGCCTACGTCGAGGATGCCGCCTCCCGCGAGCGACCTGTCGAACAGCCGCGACGCCGGATTGAACTTCGCCTCGAACCCAAAGGTCGCGCGGATGTGCCGAACCTCGCCGATAGCTCCGTCGCGGATCAGCTCCACCAGCCGCGCGACCTGCGGATGGCAGCGATACATGAAGCCCTCCATCAGGAAGACCCCCTCCTGCTGCGCCGCCTCGGTCACCGCCACGACCTCGGCGAGGTTCAGGCCCATCGGCTTCTCGACCACTACCGCCTTCCCCGCCCGGATGGCGAGCAGCGCGTATTCCGCGTGCCAAGGGTGAGGCGTCGCGACGTAGACCGCGTCCACCTCCGGGCTCTCCACCATCGCCTCGTAGGTGTCGAAGCGCATCCCGGCCCCGATCCCGTAGCGGTCCCCGAACTCCGCCCGCCGCTCCGCGCTGCGGCTCGCGATGGCCCGAAGGCGGCCCGAGGTCGCCTCCTTCAGCCCATCCGCGAAGTTCTGGGCAATGCTCCCTGGGCCGATGATGCCCCACCTGACCTGTTCCATGATCCTCACTCCGCGTTCAGTTCCAGTTGGACCGGCGCGAACCGGTCCGTCGTCAGCTGCACCCGCACCGGCCCCGTGCCGCCCATCGCCCGCAGCCAGAACCCCGTGGTCCCGCCCGCCAGATACGCCGTCCCCGGCCCGATCAGCCGCGCGGGCCCCTCCACCTCGATCCGTACCGCGTCCTGCAGGAAGGGCAGCACGTTCCCCGCCTGATCCAGAGCCCGCACGATCACCCGCACCTCGTCCCGCGACCCGGCATTGAGCGTCAAAGCATCCGGCGCGACCTCCAGCGTCGTCGGCAGCGGATCGGCCACATAGCGCCGCCGCGCCACCTCCTCGCCGCCGAGGTAGCCCACGATCTCGCAGTCCTCCCAGCTCATCCCCCAGAGCCCCATCTCACCCGCCGAGAAATGCCGATGGTCGATGACGACCGGCGCATGCGGCAGGTGCGGGAACCTCTCCCGGTCCGGCCCCACCCGCTTCCGAAGACCGTCGCCATAGCGCAACTCCACCTCGTCACAGTTGGTCAGCACCACCAGCGGCAGCACGCCCCCGATGTTCCGCTCCCCCCGCGCGTAGAAGGTGACGGGCTGCAGCACGACCCGCTCCGCCGGATCGCGCTGGCTCGCATAGGCATGGGCCGCGAACTTGGGCTCCCGGAAGATCGTCGCGACCCCGTGGTGGCAGATGCGGTCGCCCGACCCGAAGTCCTTGTGCGTGTTGTAATCGAAGAAGCACCAGCCGATGGCGCCCGCGATCTCCGAGTCCCCGAAGGCGGCGTTCAGCACCTCCAGATGCCGGATCGCGTGTTCGGCCTGCCGCTGCTCCTGGTCCCAGGCCTTGGTCGGGAACATGTGCCCGTTGTACTCGGTTATGAGGTAGGGGACCGGCCGCGGCAGCCCCGTCGTCTCGCGCCGGCTCCGCAGCGCCGTCCGGGGCCGGTTCGACAGCGGGTTCTCGAAGTCCCCCAGGATGAAGTCGTTGAGCGTGTAGACATCCTCCAGCAGCTCGCTCTCGGTGATGAACCGCACGCCCCCGGTCTGGCGGGTCGCGTCCAGCTCATGCGCGACCCGGTTGGTCTCCAGGTAGAAGTCATGGTCGTCCTGGCTCTCGTTGATCCGCACGCCCCAGAGGACGATGGAGGGATGGTTCCAGTCCCGCTCGACCATGCGCCGGACGTTCAGCACCGACTCGGCCTTCCACTCGACCCCGCCGATGTGCTGCCAGCCGGGGATCTCCTCGAAGACCAGCAGTCCGATCTCGTCGCAGCGGTTCAGGAAGTCCCTGGACTGCGGATAATGCGAGGTCCGCACGGTGTTGCAGCCCAGGTCCCATTTCAGGATCTCCGCGTCCCGCTCCTGCGAGCGTCGGCCCTGCGCGTAGCCCGAATAGGGAAAGCTCTGGTGCCGGTTCAGCCCCATAAGCTTCAAGGGCTCGCCGTTGAGCCGGAACCCCTCCGGCGTGAACCGCGCCTCGCGAAAGCCGAAGCGCGTCGCCAGCCGGTCTTCGCCGGCCTCGGAGGTCAGCGTCAGTTCCAGCGTGTGGAGCGCCGGGTCCTGAGGCCGCCAGAGCCGCAGCCCCTCCAACCCGTCGAAGGCCACCCGCGCCTCTCCGCCGCTGGCTTCCACCTCCGCCCGCGCGACCTCCTCGCCGTCAGGCCCGACGATCCGCGCCGCGATCCGCGCCCCCTGCCCCTCGCCCCCAAGCCACACCCGGGCCCGAACGGCCTTCCGCTCCGCCAGCGGCTCCAGCGTCTCGATCTTGACGATCCTGATCCAGAGCGGCGCCGTCACCCGCAAGGAGACCTCGCGGTAGATCCCCGCATAGGTCAGGTAGTCGATCTGCCCGCCGAAGGGCGGGATCTCCGGGTTCTCCGACCCGTCGATCCGCACGGTCACGAGGTTGTCGCCCCGCCGCAGGTGCCCCGTCAGCCGCGCCTCGAAGGGCGTGTAGCCATCCCGGTGCCGCACGACCTCCTGCCCATTGACCCAGACGACGGCGTCCGCCATCGCCCCCTCGAACGCCAGCGCGACCTCCTGCCCCTCGAAGCGGTCCTCCCACGCGATCACCCGCTGATAGGTGAAAGGCCGCTGATAGCTGGTCTCGTCGAAGTAGCTCATCGGCAGCTCGACCGCCGTATGGGGCAACTCCACCGCTTGCCCCTGAAGCGGGGCCGCGATCCAGGCGGGATCGAAGCCCTCCGCGAAGGTCCAGGAATCGTTGCAGGGCGTGTCGGAGCGCATGGGAAGTCCTTCCGGGAAGTCCGGTTCGTGAAGATGGAAGATCAGGCCAGCCGCAGGCCGTCGGGATCGAAGAGGTAGGCCCGCCCGGCCGGGATCGAGACCGCCACGCGCCCCCCCGCCTGCGCGCTCCTCGCCGCACCTGCCTGCACCACGACCGGCTCCCCGGCCTTGGTGTTGGCGTAGAGGTAGCTCGTGGCCCCCAGATGCTCGGCCACGTCCACGACGAGGGCCAAGTCGCAGTCCCCCTGTCCCGCCGCCTCGAAATGCTCGGGGCGGATGCCCAGCACGGCCTTCTGCCCCGCTGCAAGGCCCCGGCCCACGGGCAGCGCGATCTCCACCCCGCCCTGCCCGGTCAGCCGCACCCGCCCGCCGCCCAGCGACTCCGCCGCCAGGAAGTTCATCCGGGGCGAGCCGATGAACCCCGCGACGAACTGGTTCACCGGGTCGTCGTAGAGGTCCAGTGGCCGCCCGACCTGCTCCACCCGCCCGGCCCGCAGCACGACGATCCTGTCGGCCAGCGTCATCGCCTCGGTCTGGTCGTGGGTCACGTAGACCATGGTGGTCCCGAGCTCGCCGTGCAGCCGCGCGATCTCCACCCGCATCTGCACCCGCAGCTCGGCGTCGAGGTTCGACAGCGGCTCGTCGAAGAGGAACACCTCCGGCTCCCTCACGATGGCCCGCCCGATGGCGACCCGCTGCCTCTGTCCGCCCGAGAGCGCCTTGGGCCGGCGATCAAGAAGGGGCCCGATCTGCAGGATGCGCGCCGCCTCCGCGACCCGCCTCTCCGTATCCGCCGTGGGGTTGCCGTTCATCCGCAGCCCGAAGGACAGGTTCTGCCCCACCGTCATGTGCGGATAAAGCGCGTAGCTCTGGAACACCATCGCGGTCCCCCGGTCTGCCGGCTCCACGTCGTTCACCACGCGCCCGCCGATGGCGATCTCGCCCGCCGTCACGTCCTCGAGCCCCGCGATCATCCGCAGGAGCGTGGACTTCCCGCAGCCCGACGGCCCCACGAAGACCACGAACTCCCCGTCGCCCACGTCGAGGTCCACCCCGTGGATCGTCTGGAGCGGGCCGAACGCCTTCCGCACGCCCCTCAGCGTCACGCCTGCCATGTTGACCTCATTTGACCGCGCCCGCCGTAATGCCCGACATGAAGAAGCGCTGGAGGAAGATGAAGACCACGATCATCGGCAGCGTCAGCAGCACCGCCCCCGTCATGATCGCGGCCCAGGAGACCCGCGTGAACCCGATCAGCGTGCCCAGCGCCACGGGCGCCGTCATCATCGTCGGGTCCGACGCGATCAGCAGCGGCCAGAGGTAGTTGTTCCAGCTCGCCAGGAACAGGATGATCGCCAGCGCCGCCAGCGTCGGCTTCGCCATCGGCAGCGCCACGCGGGTGAAGATCTGCCATTCCTTCACCCCCTCGACCTGCGCCGCATCGAAGAGCTCGCCCGGCATCATCGAGAAGGCCTGCCGCATGAACAGCACGCCCAGGCTGTTGAACAGCGGCGGCACGATCAGCGCGAACCAGGTGCTCTGCAGGCCCATGTCGCGCGCCACCATGATGAACTGCGGGATCACCACCACGAAGTAGGGCAGCGTCAGCGTCCCGAAGATCAGCGCCGTCACCAGCCACCGCCCCCGGAAGCGGTAGCGCACCAGCGCCCACCCCGCCATCGAGGTCAGCAGGATCGACAGCCCCGTCGTGACCAGCGCCACGACGACCGACACGAACAGCGTCCGCAGGAACCCCGTCTCGGCCTGCAGCTCCTGGAAGTTGGCCCAGAACTGGCCCTTGGGCAGAAGCTCGATGTCGGGCGAGAAGATGCCGTTCTCCGGCATCGTCGAGAACACCAGCATCATCCACAGCGGCAGGAGCCAGATCAGCGCCAGCGGTCCCAGCACCGCATGGAGCCCCACCTGCCGCCAGAACCGGCGCGAGGACCTCGAGGTCATGCCCGTTCCCTCCCCAGCCAGAGGTTGAGGAGCGAGATCACCACCGCCAGCGCGGCGATGGTGTAGGCCACCGCCGAGGCATAGCCGAAGTTCAGCACCGTGAAGCCCTGCCGGTAGAGGAACAGCCCCAGCGTCTCGGTCGCGCCGCCGGGCCCGCCCCGGTTGGTGATGAGGAACGGCTCGGTGAAGAGCTGCATGGTCCCGATCACCGACAACACCACGCAGAACAGGATCACCGGGCGCAGGAGCGGCAGCGTGATGAACAGGAACTGCCGGAGCGGCGTGACACGGTCCAACGTCGCCGCCTCGTAGACGTCGTCCGGGATCGACTGCAGCCCCGACAGGATGATGATCGCGTTGTAGCCCGCCCATCGCCAGGTCACCGCCATGATGATGAGCGCCATCGCCGCCGTGGGATTGGAGAACCAGTCCACCGAGGGCAGCCCCGCCGCCTCCAGCACCTTGTTCACGATCCCCCGGTCGGCGGTGAACATCAGCCGGAACACGGCGGCATAGGCCACCTCGCCCACCACGACGGGGGCGAAGAAGGCGAAGCGCATCAGCCCCCGCGCCCGCAGCAGCGAGGAGTTAAGGAGCACTGCCAGCACCGTCGCCAGTGCGATCATGATCGGCACCTGTACGACCAGGATCAGCAGCGTGTTCTTGAGCGCGTTGACGAAGGCCGGATCCACGGCCAGCCGCCCCCAGGTCATCGCCGGGCGAAAGGTCCAAGGCAACTGCCGGGTCGCGAGGAAGGACAGCCAGAACGAATACACGATCGGCCAGACCCAGAAGACCGCGAAGATCAGCAGGTAGGGCGCCAGGAAGCCATAGGCCGTGCCGGTTCTGCGACGCATCGGAAGACTCTCGGAGACGAGGGTCCGGGCCGCGCGGCGAAGGCGCGGCCCGGAAAGCCAGTTACTGCGCAGCCGCGACCGGCAGGCCCGTGACCACCTCGATCTGGCTCGCCGCGTCGTCCAGCGCCGCCTGCGCGCTGTCGTAGCCGCCGTTCAGGTATTGGCTCTGAACCGTGCGGACGATGGCGTCGGCGTCGCCGAAGAAGGGCGTGCCCCGGCTCGGGTTGATCGCCGGCAGCGTCTGCAGGATCGTCTGCCACACGGTCTGCCCGCCCCAGAAGGGCTGCGCCTCCTGCACGTAGGGGTCGTCCACCGCGCTCAGCAGCGACGGCACGAGGCCATAGGCCTTGAGCATCGTCACCTGCCCCTCGTTGGTCGCCAGCGCATACTTGAGGAAGGCATAGGCCGCCTCGGGCGCGTCCGAGGTCGAGGAGATCGCCAGCGCCGAGCCCCCCAGGTTCGCGGCGTGCGCCCCATCGGCGGTCAGCGACGGCATCGCGTAGACGCCCCACTTGCCCTGCTGGTCCTCGGGCGAGGTGGAGCGGATCGTCCCCCTCGTACCAGCCACCATACATCTGCGAGGCCACGGTGCCGGCGTTGTTCGACTGGATCTTCTCGTCCCAGTTCGCGGCCGTCATCAGGCCCGCGTCATGGATCTTCTTGATGGTGTCCAAGGCCGCCACGCAGCCCGGCCCGTTCACGGTCACGCTCTGCGCGTCGTTCGAGAAGTAGCCGCAGCCCTGCTCGTTGGCGATCATGCGGAACCATTCGGTGTCGCCGTTGAGGTCGGCCTGCGTCATCACCACGTCGGGGTTCGCCTCCTGCACCTTCTGGCCGGCGGCGATGAAGTCGTCCCAGGTCTGGATCGTGGCCGGGTCCACGCCCGCCTTCTCGTAGTAGTCGCGCCGGTAGAACACCGCGACCGGGCCCGAGTCCCAGGGCATCGCGTAGGCCACGCCGTTCGGCTCCAGCTCGGTCCGCTTGAAGTCCGGGAAGAGCTGCGCCGTGGCGTCGTCGTAGCCCAGCCCGTGCAGGTCCGCGAAGCAGTCGGGGAACTGCGACCAGAAGATCTCGGACTCGTGGTTCTCCACGGTCACGATGTCCGGCAGGTCCGCCCCGCCGGCGGCGCAGGACGCGAGCATCCGGTCGAAGACCTGCCCGTTGCCGAGGTCCTCCACGGTGACGGTCACGCCGGGGTTCTGGGCCATGAAGCCCTTGGCGACCTCCTCCAGCGAGGAGGCGGCGACGTTCCAGCTCCAGATCGAGACCTCGCCCGAAAGGTCCTGGGCCTGGGCGAGTCCGGCGGCGAAGGCGAAGCCGAGCGCCAGCGGCGCGGTGGCGGTGCGCATGGATAGTCCTCCCATTGTGTGTTGCCCGCTTCCGGGGCCTTCCCGTAACCTGAGGCCAGGACGGGGCCGCGTCTCGGCCAATCCAAAGGCGGACTGCGCGAAAGGTAAGATGGACGGAAAGCGCTACTGGGACCCCAAGGCCAGCCGGGTCGAGAGGGTCCCCAACGAGATCGTGGTGAGCTGCGAGCAGCCCGGCATCATGGCCGCGCCGCACTGGCACGCCCAGGCCGAGGTCAACTTCGTCTTCCGCGGCGGCCTCGAATACGAGATGCACGGCCACCGCGTCCGGCTGGAGGCCGGGGCCGTGGCGCTCTTCTGGGGCGGCCTGCCCCACCGCGTCACCGACACGCGCGAGGACACCTACTTCCACGCGATTCACCTGCCGCTCTTCCACTTCTTCCGGCTGCGCCTCGCGGACGACCTGCAGCAGCGCCTCATGCGCGGGGCGACGCTGCTCGCCACCGAGCCCCAGCCCGACGACGCCCCGCCTTCACCCGGCGCGCCCGCTACCTGACCTCGCCGGCACCCCGCCTCGTCCGCCACGGCATCGACGAGCTGCTCCTCCGCCTCGAACGCATCGGCCTGGAGCCCCACGAGGTGCTGGAGCCCGCCGAGGCCAGCCCCGGCACCCAGGCCGAGCAGGCGAGCTTCCAGGGCATCCGCCGCATCTGCGGCTTCATCGCCGAGAACTTCCGCGAGGACATCGACTGCGTGGACATCGCCGTCTCGGCCGACATCCACCCCAAATACGCCATGAGCGTCTTCAAGCGCTCCACGGGGATGTCGCTGGGCGAATACGTGAGCCTGATGCGCGTGTCCTACGCCCAGGCGCTGCTGATGCGCGACGACGCGAGCATCCTTCAGGTCGCCATGGACAGCGGCTTCGGCTCGGTCTCCGCCTTCAACAAGTGCTTCCGCAAGAAGGCCGGGATGACGCCTTCGGAGTTCAAGCGCGAGCACCGCGCCGCGCCCCCGCCCCTCCACGCCTGAGGGGGCGTCAGCCCTTCACGCCATAGGCCGCGAGGAACATCGTCACCGCCGCCTCGGCATTCGCCTCGACCGCGTCCGGGCTGGGCGGCTCCGGCGCCTTGCCGAACAGCCGCTTCCGCCAGAGTCCCGCGTTCGCCAGCTCCAGGAACTGGTAGGCCGCGAGCTCCGGGTCCGGCAGGCTCAGCCGCCCCGCCGCCACCTCCCTCTCGAAGAGGGCGCGCAGCCCGTCCTTCGCGCGCCCCGCCCCCGGTCGAAGAAGCGCTTGCCGAGGTCCGGCATCCGCTCGGCCGTGGCGATGACGATGCGCTGGGCCCGGATCACGTCGTCCGAGCAGATGGCCTCGGTCGCGCGCCTGGCATAGACCCGCAGCTTCTCCTCCAGTGGCCGGTCGCCCTGGAGGAACTGGTCGGCGTCGAAGAACAGCCGCTCCCGCTCCTCGGCGATCAGGCTGATGAACAGCTCCTCCTTGTTGGCGAAGTAGACGTAGAGCGTCCCCTTCGACACGCCGGCTGCCCGTCGGATGTCGTCCATGCTGGCGGCGTCGTAGCCCTGCTCCATGAACACCTGCCGCGCGCCCTGCAGGATCTGCTCGCGCTTGCGCGGGTCCTCGCCCGCCGCGTGCCGGCGACGGAGGTCCTCGCAGTCGGTCGGAAGGTCTGCAACCATCGGCTCGCCTTCGGGGTTCTCGGAAGGTCTGGAGGTCATGGGCGTCTTTCGTGTCATGACACCCATATAATCGAACCTGGCGGTTCGATGAACCCTTGATCGACGCGACGTGATGCGCTATCTGCAGATCGAACTGAACGGTTCGGTCAGTAGAGTGACCTCCGTTCCTCCCCGATGATCCGCCGCCCGACGCGGCGCAGCCGCCAGGACCTTCTCCGATGTCCCGACCCGAACGCCTGAGCCAAGCTTCCGTGCTGGACGCCCAACCGCTCCGCCCGACCCCGGTCGAGGTTCCCTTGGCCCGCGAGACCCAGCCCGAGGCGCCCGCCCCCGTGCAGGCCGCCCCGGCGCCCGAGGCTCCGACGAAGTCCGGCCGCAAGAAGCTCGTCTTGGGCCTTGTCGCCCTGGCCGCGCTCGGCGCCGCCGGCTGGAAGGGCGAGCAGTACTGGACCGAGGGCCGCTTCCTGGTGGAGACCGACGACGCCTATGTCCAGGCCGACATCACCCTCATCTCCAGCCGTGTGCAGGGCTACGTGGATCAGGTTCTCGTGTCGGACAACGACCACGTGAAGGCCGGCGACGTCCTCGTCCGCCTCGACGCGGGCGACTACGAGATCGCGCTCCAGACGGCCCAAAGCCGCGTCGCCACCGCCGACCAGACCCTCGCCCGCATCGACGCCCAGACCGAGGCTGCCCGCGCCGCCGTGACCCAGGCCCAGGCCGGGCTCGACGCCGCCGAGGCGCAGCTCGACAACGCCCGGCGGAACGTGGAGCGGACGCGCTCGCTGGCCGAGCAGGGCAACGTCCCGCAGGCCCAGCTCGACCAGGCCGAGGAAGCGTTCTCGACCGCCACCGCCGGCCTCGCCCAGGCCCGGGCCGCCGTCGCGAGCGCCGAGGCGCAGGTGGACGTCCTCACCGCCCAGCGCGCCGAATCCGAAGGCCAGAAGCACGAGCTGGAGCTCGCCGTCGCCCAGGCCCAGCGCAACCTGGACCTGACCGTCCTTCGCGCCCCCGCCGACGGGACCGTCGCGAACCTCGCGCTGGAGCAGGGCGACCTCGTCCAGCCCGGCGCCCGCCTCGCGGCCCTGGTCCCCGACGACAGCCTCTACATCGAGGCCAACTACAAGGAGACGCAGATGGCCGACGTCGCCCCCGGCGCGACCGTCCACCTGAGCTTCGACGCCCTCCCCGGCCAGGAGTTCGAGGGCACCGTCGCCTCCACGGCCCCCGCCACCGGCGCGGTCTTCTCCTTGCTGCCCGCCGACAACGCCACCGGCAACTTCACCAAGGTCGTCCAGCGCGTCCCCGTCCGCATCGAGATCCCCGAGGAGGCGCTCGACACCGGCGCCCTCCGCGCCGGCCTCTCCGCCACCGTCGCCGTGGACCGCCGCACGCTGCCCGAGGGAGCCGCGACGGTCACCGCCGCCGCGGAGTGACCTTTCGCCCATCCGCCGTCACGGAGTGACGCCATGTCCACCGCTGCCCTGCCCGCGCGGCCCGCCCCGGCCGCGCCGCCCGCCTTTGCCGAACCGGAGCTGACCCCACGCCGCGTCGTGGCCTTCCTGGTCATGGTCTTCGGCATGTTCATGGCGATCCTCGACATCCAGATCGTCTCGGCCTCGCTGCCCGAGATCCAGGCGGGCCTCGGCGCCTCCTCGGACGAGATCTCCTGGGTCCAGACCAGCTACCTCATCGCCGAGGTGGTGATGATCCCGCTCTCGGGCTTCCTCGCGCGGATGATGTCCACGCGGCTCCTCTTCACGCTGGCGGCGGCGGGCTTCACCGCGGCGAGCTTCCTCTGCGCCACCTCCGGCTCGATCAGCGAGATGATCCTCTGGCGCGGCATCCAGGGCTTCGTCGGCGGCGGCATGATCCCCTCGGTCTTCGCCGCCGCCTTCACGATCTTCCCGGCCAGCAAGCGCAGCATCGTCTCGCCCATGGTGGGCCTCGTGGCGACGCTCGCGCCGACCGTGGGCCCGACGCTCGGCGGCTATCTCAGCAGCAACCTGTCCTGGCACTGGCTGTTCCTCGTGAACGTCATTCCCGGCATCGCCGTCACCATCGGCGCCTGGATGCTGATCGACTTCGACAAGCCCAACTGGAAGCTCCTCGGCAAGTTCGACTGGTGGGGCCTCCTGGCGCTCGCGGCCTTCCTGGGCGGGCTCGAATACGTCCTCGAGGAAGGCCCCTCGAACGACTGGCTCGCCGACCGCGCCGTCGCGATCACCGCCCTGGTGATGGTCCTGGGCTGCGTCACGACCTTCTGGCGCGCCTTCACCCGGGACGAGCCCCTCGTGGACTTCTCGGCCTTCGGCAACGCCAACTTCGCCGTGGGCTCCGTGTTCAGCTTCGTCATGGGCATCGGCCTCTACGGCCTGACCTACCTCTATCCGCTCTACCTCGGCTCGATCCGGGGCTACGACAGCCTGATGATCGGCGAGACGGTGTTCGTCTCGGGCCTCGCGATGTTCGCCTCGGCGCCGCTCGCCGGGATCCTGTCGAGCAAGCTCGACCTCCGGGTCATGCTGCTCCTGGGCTTCCTGGGCTTCGCCTCCTCCACCTGGATGCTCACCGGCCTCACCGCCGACTGGGACTTCCACGAGCTCCTCTGGCCGCAGGTCCTGCGGGGCCTCTCGCTGATGATCTGCATGGTGCCGATCAACAACCTCGCGCTGGGCACCCTCTCGCCCGCCAAGATCAAGGGCGCCTCGGGCCTCTACAACCTGATGCGGAACCTCGGCGGCGCCGTGGGCCTCGCGCTCATCAACACGATCCTCTCGGACCGCCGCGACCTCCACTACGAGCGCCTGGCCGAGTCCGTGAACTGGGCCAACCCCGAGGCCGTGCGTCAGCTCGACATGATGGCCGCGAACCTCCAGGCTCAGGGGATCGACGGGCAGGCCGGCGCGCTCGCCCAGATGGCGCGGCGGCTCCACGGCCAGGCGGCGGTGATGTCCTTCATCGACATCTTCCTGCTGATCTCCGTGCTCTTCGCGGGCCTCGCCGCGGCCGCGCTCCTGATGAGGAAGCCCGCCGCCCCCGCCGGGGCCGCCGCGCACTGAGGCTCGGCTTTCCCCGCGCGACGTTAACCGGATCTTAACCCCGCTCGGGCATCCTGAGCCTGCCGCGAATCGGGGGACGCCACCCCCGAAAGGCTGCGGGCCCCCGCCAGGCCCCTGCCGACGGAGGGGCGGGGGGCGCCCACGGGAACCCTCCCCCCGAGCCAGCGCCCTCGCCCCTCCACTCGCGGTGCCATCCGCCGCGCCGCCCCGGCCCTCGGTGACCGCTCGCGGCCCCGACCTGTCATGCGCGCGCCACACTCCCGACCGGAGTAGCGGGAGACCGCTGCCTTCGAGGCTCTACAGACGGGCCGGACTTGTGCTTTCCTGGGCGGCAAGGCTACTCAGCCGGGAAGAACCATCAAGGAACGAGGGGCGGAGGCCCCCGCCAGAGGCACGGCCCCGTCCACCCGCGCGGCCGCAGGGCATAGCTAGCGAAGGCAAAGCATGGACAGGCTCCCGTCGTTTTCCGTCCTTCTCCTCGTCTCCGCCCTGGGCCTGTCGGGCTGCGGCCTGACCTACGTGAGCCCGCTGGTGCGGGACGAGGCCGACGACGGGGTCGCGGTTGTGGACATGACGGGGGAGAGCGTGCCCCTGGCCAACCGCGCGCCCTACGCCCCCCGCGAGCTGCCGGATGCCTTCGCCCAGGTCGCCGGCGGCGGCAGCCCGCGCGGCTTGGGCGCCCTTCCCGACGAGCCCGACTTCCCCGACCTCGAGCCCGGGGAGCTCGAGTTGCGCGTCCCGCCGCCGGCCACCCCCGGCCCCTACCGGATCGGCGTGGGCGACGTGATCCAGCTCGCCACCCGCGCCACGCCGACCGAGACCCTCGACTCGGTCGTCACCGGCGAGGTCGCGGGCCAGGAGGTCCGGCAGGACTACACCGTGCGCGACGACGGCACGGTGTCGGTGCCCCAGGTCGGAGCGGTCCAGGTCGGCGGCCTCACCGTCGAGGACGCCGAGCAGCGGCTCTTCGAGCAGTTCATCGAGGCCGGGCTCGACCCGAACTTCAGCCTGGAGATCTCCGGGTTCAACTCGCAGACCATCACCGTGGGCGGCGCGGTGGGCACGCCCACGGCGCTTCCGGTGACGCTGAACCTGCCCAGCCTCGACGAGGCGCTCACGGCGGCGGGCGGCGTCCAGGGCACGACGCCCGAATACGCCTCGATCCGCATCTACCGCGACGGCACGCTCTACCAGATTCCCTATGAATCCTATCGGCAGCGGGGCGACCTCCGTGGGGTCCAGCTGCTGCCCGGGGACGCGGTCTTCGTGGACACCAGCTACGATCTGGAGCGGGCGCAGGACTACTACGCCCAGCAGATCCAGGCCGCGGGCCTGAGCCGTCAGGCCCGAACCGCCGCCCTGACCGAGCTCTCGACCGAGATCGGCCTGCGCCGCGCCGCCCTGGAGGAGGCACGCGACGTCTTCCGCGCCCGCGCCGAGCTGGGAGAGGAGACGCGCGACTACGTCTACCTCGCGGGCGAGGTGGCCACGCAGGGGCGCTACCCGCTGCCCTATGGCCGGCGCGCCACGCTGGCGGACGCCCTCTACGACAGCGGCGGCGGCTTCGACACCGAGACGGGCAACCCGTCGCAGATCTACGTCCTGCGCGCCTCGGCCGATCCCGCCACGACCGAGCCGGTCACGGCCTGGCACCTCGATGCCCGCAACGCCGCCAACCTCATCCTGGCCACCCAGTTCGAGATGCGGCCCAACGACATCGTCTTCATCGAGGAGCAGCCCATTACCCGCTGGAATCGGGCCTTCCAGCAGTTCTTCCCGTCGCTGATCTCCACGGCCCAATCCGCCGTCGAGTAACCGGCCCCTCGCCCGGCAGGCTCCGAGGCCCGCACCGGATCGGGGGCCCGGTGCCCCCGAAGGCTAGCCGACCTGAGCCATCGGCTCGCCGACCAGGACCAGCCCCGGAGCCCCCCCGCAGGTCCGGAGCGCGAAGCGGCCACGCTCCGCCGAGGCACGCCGAAAGCCCCCACGCGCATCGGTGCCTCGGGCTTGGGGGAGAGCTCCGTCCGACGCCTCTTGCAGCACCCGATTCGCCGAGATGGCCTCAGGAGCCCTCAAAGCTCGGAGTGGCAGATGATGCGAAAGCGTCAGGAACGCACCGCTGTTCGACCTCTGATGACTCGGCCCGGCCCAGCCCCTTGCCAGCGCCTTGGCTAAGCCAGCCTGCACAACCAAGCCGTTCGGCTCTACGCTCACTCTCGTCGGCGTTGGGACAACCCATCCAATCTCCGGCTGAGGCGATGCTCTCTTGAGGCTTCCACCTCAGACTGCGCCATATCAACTGACGAAAATACATCAGCCTCGGTTGCCGCGTCCCAAGAAGTTTGATCTAGGTCAAACGGCCCGGCCCCGGGCTGCCCCAGAGATGTCCGCGCCGCAGCGGAGAGCTTCGTGAAGATACGCCACAATCGATTTGCCGAACCCCGGACCGAGCCTCCGCCAGGGCGCGGCAGAGCGGTTGCCCAGCCCCAAGCGCCGACTCGGGCGAGGGGCCTCGCCGGTCTCCCCACCATCGAAAGGAACCCCGTCCCGTGAAAATCGCGCTTGACCCCTTCATGCACCGCCATCTCTCGCTGGAGGCTTTGCCGGCCAAGGTGCGGGAGCTGGGCTACGACTGGATCGAGCTCTCGCCCCGGGGGGACTTCCTGGAGTGGTTCAAGGCGCCGCGGGTGTTCCCCGAGCGGGTGCGCGGCTTCAAGGCGGCGCTTTCGGGCGAGGGCGTGCGCATCGCCTCGCTCCTGCCGATGTACCGCTGGGCCAGCCCCGACGAGGCCGAGCGGCAGGCGGCGGTGCGGCACTGGAAGCGCGCCATCGAGATCGCCGTCGAGCTCGAGGTGGACACCATGAACTCCGAGTTCGGGCGGGGGCCGCACCCGGACAAGGGGGGCTGCTACTGCTGCCATACGGGGAGCATGATCGAGGCCTGCGAGGACGCCTGGTGGCGCTCGATGGAGGAGCTCGTGCCCCTCCTCGAGCGCGAGGGGGTCTCCCTCCACGTCGAGCCGCACCCCGAGGACTGGTGCGAGACCCTGCAGCCGGCGCTCGACCTCATCCGCACGGTGAACAGCCCGCGCGTGCGCTTCCTCTACTGCGCCCCCCACACCTTCTACTTCGGCGACGACACGGCGGCGATGCTGCGCGAGGCCCGCGACGTCCTCGCCCACGTCCACGTGGGCGACACCTTCAACCACAAGGCGTCGTCCGGCCTGCGCTACATCCTCAACCCACCCGGCACGAGCGCCCGCGTGCACCAGCACCTCGACATCGGCCAGGGCGAGGTGCCCTGGGACGCCTTCTTCGGCACGCTGCACGAGATCGGCTTCGACGGCATCATGACCGCCTGCGTCTTCGCCTGGGAGGACCGCGCCGACGCCTCGGGCCGCTTCATGCGCCAGGAGATGCAGAAGTACATCGACACGTATTGGAAGGGACAGAACCAATGACTCTCAACATCGGCGTCATCGGCACCGGGGCCATCGGCCGCGACCACATCCGGCGCATCACCAACACCCTCTCGGGCGCCCGCGTGACGGCCGTCACCGACGTCCAGCCCAAGGCGGCCGAGGAGACCATCGCGACCTACGGCCTCGACGCCCGCGCGCTCGCCACCGGGCAGGAGGTCATCGCCTCCCGCGACGTGGACGCCGTGCTCGTGACCTCCTGGGGGCCGACGCACGAGGAGTTCGTGCTGGCCTCCCTCGCCGCCGGCAAGCCGGTCTTCTGCGAGAAGCCGCTCGCAACCACCGCCCAAGGCGCGCTCAACATCGTCAAGGCCGAGACCGCGCTGAACCACCGCCTGGTGCAGGTCGGCTTCATGCGCCGCTACGACGCGGGCTACCGGGCGCTCAAGTCGGTGATCGACTCCGGCCAGATCGGCGCCCCGCTCATCGTCCACTGCGCCCACCGCAACCCGGACGTGCCCGAGCGCTACACCACCGACATGGCGATCAACGACACGGTGATCCACGAGCTCGACGTGCTGCGCTGGCTGCTCGACGACGACTACGTGTCCGCGCAGGTCGTCTACCCGCGCCGGTCCAGGCACGCCTTCGCGCATCTCGCCGACCCGCAGATCGTTCTCCTTGAGACCGCCAAGGGCGCGCGGATCGACGTGGAGGTCTTCGTGAACTGCCAGTACGGCTACGACATCCAGTGCGAGGTCGTGGGCGAGGCCGGCACCGCCCGGCTTCCCGAGCCCATGGCCGTGCCGCTCCGCGTCGGCGCCCAGCGCGTCTCGGCGATCCTGACCGACTGGAAGGAACGCTTCATCGCCAGCTACGACGTGGAGCTTCAGGACTTCATCGACGCCGCCAGCGAAGGCACCGCCGCCGGCCCCTCCTCCTGGGACGGCCTCGCCGCCGCCGTCTCGGCCGACGCCTGCGTCGCCGCGCAAGGCAAGCCCGGCGCCATCGTCCCCATCACCCTGCCGGAACGTCCGGCCCTCTACGTCTGAAAGGTCCCGACATGACCCGTTACGCCCTGAACCACATCACCACCCCCAAGCTGAGCCTGCAGGACTTCCTCGCCCTGGCGAAGTCGCTGGGCCTGTCCGAGGTCGAGATCCGCAACGACCTGCCCGACGTGGTGGACACCGTGCCGCCGCAGGAGGTGAAGGCCGCCGCCCAGGCCGCCGGCCTCACCATCGTCTCCATCAACGCGCTCTACCCGTTCAACGTCTGGTCGGCCGACCTGCCCGCGCGGGCCGAGAGGATGGCCGACTACGCCGCCGCCTGCGGGGCCCAAGGCGCTGGTCATGTGCCCGCTGAACGACGGCACGCCCGTCGCCTTCGACGACCTCGTGGCGGCGCTCAAGGCCATGAAGCCGATCCTCGACGCGCGCGGCCTCACCGGGCTGGTGGAGCCGCTGGGCTTCCCCGTCTCCTCGCTCCGCACCAAGGCCGAGGCCATCCGCGCCATCGAGGCGGCGGGCGGCCAGGGCACCTACAAGCTCGTGCACGACACCTTCCACCACCACCTCGCGGGCGAGACGGAGTTCTTCCCCGAATGGACCGGCCTCGTCCACATCTCGGGCGTGACCGATCCCTCCGTCGCGGTCGCGGATATGCTCGACGCGCATCGCGTGCTGGTGGACGGGGCCGACCGGCTCGGGAACCTCGCCCAGATCCGCGCGCTCCTCGACGCGGGCTACGAGGGTCCCTTCAGCTTCGAGCCCTTCGCGACCGAGGTGCACGACCTCGCCGACCCGACCCAGGCCCTGCGCGACAGCATCGGCGTCATCGAGGGCGGCCTGCGGCGGCTCGCGGCCTGACCACGGCACGGCCGGGGGCCCTGCCTCCGGCCAACCACTCCCCTTCAGCGGACTTCTCCCATGATCCTCTACGGCACCAACCCCATCGCCTGGTCGAACGACGACGACCAGATCCTCGGCGCGGACATCACCCTTGACCAATGCCTGAGCGAGGCCGCCCGGATCGGCTTCGACGGCATCGAGAAGGGCCACAAGATGCCCAACGAGCCCGCCGCCCTGAAATCCACCCTCGGCGCGCACGGCCTCCGCTTCGTCGGCGGCTGGTATTCGACCAACCTGCTGATCCGCTCCGTCGAGAAGGAGAAGCAGGCGGCCCAGGCCCATATCGACCTCCTGAAGGGCGCGGGCGCCAGCGTCTTCATCGCCTGCGAAACCTCCAACTGCATCCACGGCCAGGACGGCACGCCGCTGGACGAGAGCCCCGTCCTGCCCAAGAACCGTTGGGCCGAGTTCGGCGCCGGCATCGAGGCGCTGGCCGAGTTCACCGCCGCGCAGGGCCTGCCCCTCGTCTATCATCACCACATGGGCACCATCGTGGAGACCGAGGAGGAGATCGACGCCTTCATGGCGGCGGTCGGCCCGGCGACGAAGCTCCTGCTCGACACCGGCCATGCCTGGTTCGGCGGCACCGACCCCGTGGCGCTCGCCCACCGCTACATGGGCCGCGTGGGCCACATCCACTGCAAGAACGTCCGTCCCGCGATCATGGAGCGGGTCCGGAAGGAGCGGCTCTCCTTCCTCCAGGGCGTCCGCGCGGGCGTGTTCACCGTCCCGGGCGACGCCGAGGGCGGCGTGGACTTCGCGCCCGTCCTGAAGGTCGCGGCCGAGCACGGCTACCAGGGCTGGCTCGTCATCGAGGCCGAGCAGGATCCGGCGCAACGGCAGCCCTTCCAGTACCAGTCCATGGGCCTCGGCGCCCTCCGGTCCATGGCACGCGAGGCCGGCCTCGATCGGGCGCTGGCACCGGCCTGAGCCGCCGACGCGCGGGCCCACGAGGCTTCCCCGCCGGGGCGAGGACCGCCCCGGCCGATGCTCCTGCAGGCACCCACCCTGGTCAGGCAAGGCCGGCGCGCCGTCCCCCAGCGTTCAGGCCGAAGGACGCCGACGATGCGGGAGTCGCCAGGCCATCGCGCATCCCGGCATTCACGATAGGGCTGGCCGTCTCGGAACCGGTTGACGCAAGGATCAGATTCGCTCCACTTCGCTTGTGGCCTAGTGCGCCAGAACAGGTGACGATGTTGACGAGGGACCCGGTCCGGCACTCGGACGCCCTGACCAGACCGTTCGCGGTGCTGCTCCCCCTGTTGCGGCATCTCCGCCGGCTACCCCTCGTCCTTCGGATCGCTGCCGCCGTGGCTCTCGTGGCCGCCACGGTCGCCGTCGAGACCCTGGTTCCCGCCCTCGCCCGCTATCCGCTCCTGGCCTTCGTCCCCGCCTCGATCATGGCGGGCCCCCCCCCCGGGCGGGGG
>NZ_KK088611.1 GCF_000600335.2 Rubellimicrobium mesophilum DSM 19309
CGCAAGCGCTCTCCTGCTCTGAGGTCGTGAGCGGGCCGGGGGGGAGGCGTCGCGGGGCGGCGCTCCTGATGCGGGCCAGGATGGGCGAGAGAGGTTAACGATCCGTTACCCGGGCGTTCGGTGGGGGGTGGGGCGACGCAACACCCCGGGGGCAAGGCTCTGATCCAGCTCGCAAACCGCTCGGGCCGGGGTGTTGCGTCGCCCCTGGCGGGCGTGGGCTCGCCTCCCCCATGCGGCGGGGCGAATCAGTGCCGTGGGCGTAGGGCCGGCGAGCGCGCATCCTCCGGGGAGATCGGATGGCCGCCGCCGGACGGAGCCCTCGTGCGGGCGACGTGGCTCAGGGGCCGGGACGGCGGACCATATGCCGATGGGGCGCGCGACCGGGAGGGGGCGCTGGGAAGGCGACGGAGCCTGGAAGGGCGGGACAGGGGCCGGACGGGGGTCGCGGAGCGGGGCGCGCGCCGCTAGAAGCCCGGCCATGACCCGCCTCCGTGCCACCCTGATCGGATTCGGCGCCGTCCTGCTCTGGGCGCTGCTCGCTGTCCTGACCGTGCGGACGGCGCCGGTGCCGCCCCTTCTGCACAACGCGCTGACCTTCGGGATCGCGGCGCTCGTGGGCCTCGCCTGGGGCGGGGCGACGAGGTCGCTGGGGGAGCTGCGGCGCATTCCCTGGGGCGTCCATGCCTTCGGGGTGGCGGGGCTCTTCGGGTATCACCTGCTCTACTTCAGCGCGATGCGGCTCGCGCCGCCGGCCGAGGCGGGGCTGATCGCCTATCTCTGGCCGCTGTTCATCGTGCTGCTCTCGGGCCTCCTGCCCGGCGAGCGGCTGCGGCGGGGGCATCTGGCCGGCGGGGCGCTGGCCTTCGGGGGGGTGGCGATGATCGTGCTGGGGCGCGGGGGCGGGGCGGGACCGGCGCCGAACCCGGGCCTGGGCTTCGTGCTGGCCTTCGGCTGCGCGATGACCTGGGCCGTCTATTCGGTGGTGTCGCGCCAGCTCGGCCGGTGGCCGACCGTGGGGGTGACCGTCTCCTGCGCGGGGACGGCGGCGCTGTCGCTGGCCGCCCACCTCCTGCTGGAGGAGACGCTCTGGCCCGCCTCGGCCGGGGGCTGGCTCGCGGTCGCTCTCCTGGGCCTGGGGCCGGTGGGGCTCGCCTTCTTCCTCTGGGACGTGGGGGTGAAGCGGGGGGACATCCAGCTCCTGGGCGTGGCGTCCTACGCGGCGCCGCTGCTCTCCACGCTGGCGCTGGTCGCGGGGGGCGCGGCGGAGGCGACCTGGGGGCTGGGGGTCGCCGCGCTCCTTGTCGCGGGCGGCGCGGCGCTGGCGGCGTGGCCGGGGCGAAGGCCCCCGAGGGCCATCCCGGCGGAGCCCCGACGCCCCGGGACGCCAGGGGGCCCGGGCCAGCAGTCCCGGGCCGAAGGGTTCGCGGCTCTCAGGGCGCGGCGAGGCGCGTGATCTCCTCCTTGAGCTGGAGCTTCTGCTTCTTCATCTTGGCGATTTCGAGATCGTCGGTCCCAGGGCTTCGCTGGGCCTCCTCGACGGCCTTCGACAGGGTGTCGTGCTTCCTCCGAAGTTCCTCAAGGTGACCGTTAAGGCTCATGGGGTCGTCCTCCGTGCAGTGGATGCCTGCCCGCCCGAGTCGAGCACAGTTTCACAGAACTGTCACGTTGCGCGGCGTCGCATCCTGCGGCCGGGCGATTGTCCGCTTGGGCGCCGCCGTGCGAGGGGGACCTAGGGCCAGGGTAAGCTGGTTCCACCCCTCAGGACCGAAACCGCCCAGGGGGCGAAGTCCTTGCCGTCCGGGCCCGGGGGGCCGTCGTGGAGCGGCAGGGAGGGCAGAAGGCGGAAGGGCGCGCGGCCGCCCTTGCGGGCGCGCAGGAGGATCAGGCGGGGCTCGTGGCCCGGACGGGGGGCGAGGGGGAGGATCTCGGCGGAGCCCAGCGTGGCGGGAAGGCCGGCGAGCGCCTCGGGCAGGCGGGCCGTGGGCTGGATGAGGGTGAGGATGCCGCCGGGGCGGAGGCGGCGGCCGGCGAGGGCGAGCCAGGCCGAGAGGGGGGCGGGGCCGCCATGGGCGAGGTCGCGGCCGGGGTCCTCGGCCCGCGTGGAGGCGGCGCGGTCGTAGTAGGGCGGGTTCATCAGGACGTGGTCGACGGCGCGGGCGCGGAGGCCCGGCGGCGGTTGGGCCACGTCGCCCTCGATGACCTCCAGGGCAAAGCCGTTCAGGGCGGCGTTCGCGCACGCCAGCGCCGCGTAGGCGGGCTGGAGTTCCAGTCCGGCCAGGGTCAGGCCGGGGACGCGGGCCCCGAGCGCCAGGATCGCCGCGCCGGCGCCGCAGCCGAGCTCCAGGGCGCTCTCGCCGGGACGGGCGGGGACGGCGGCGGCGAGGAGCATCGCGTCCATGCCGGAGCGGAAGCCCTTGCTGGGCTGCCTCAGGCGCAGGCGGCCGCCGAGGAAGTCGTCCTCCGTGAGGTCAGACACCCCGGTCGATGCCGTTGTCCTCGAGGACGGTCACGGCCTCGTCGAAATCGTCCCTGCGCACCATGAGGCGCCGGGGCAGCACGCCGATGGAGCCTTCGAGGACGCTCATGTTGTGGTCGAGCGGGAAGCAATCTATACCCTCGCCCCGCAGGAGCGCGGTGGCGAAGGCGATGACGGTGGGGTCGGTGGTGCGCAGAAGCTCCCGCATGGTCCCGGCAGGCTAGCCGTCCGGGCCCTCCCATGTCGAGCCTTTGGACCCCGAATATGAGCCTGGATCACGCCCGCGCGAAGCCCCACGACCGCCTTGCGGCGGCGCTGGAGGAGGACCTCGCCGCCGTGGGCGCGCTCATCCGCGAGCGGATGCAGTCCGAGGCGGCGCCCCGCATCCCGGCGGTGACGGCGCACCTGATCGAGGCGGGGGGCAAGCGGCTGCGACCGATGCTGGTGCTGGCCGCCGCGCGGCTGCTGGGCCATGGCGGACCGTTCCATGTCCACCTCGCGGTGGCGGTGGAGTTCATCCACACGGCGACCCTGCTCCACGACGACGTGGTGGACGATTCCAAGCAGCGGCGCGGGCGGCCGACGGCGAACCTCCTTTGGGACAACATGAGCTCGGTGCTGGTGGGGGATTACCTCTTCGCCCGGGCCTTCCAGCTCATGGTGGAGCCGGGGAACCTGCGGGTGCTCGACATCCTGGCCAACGCCTCGGCGACGATCTCGGAGGGGGAGGTGCTGCAGCTCGTGGCGGCGCGGGATCTTTCGACGAGCGAGGCGACCTATCTCAAGGTCATCCGGGGCAAGACGGCGGCGCTGTTCTCGGCGGCGACGGAGGCGGGGGCGGTGATCGCCGGGGCCTCCGGGGCCGAGGCGGAGGCGCTGCGCGAGTACGGCGACGCGCTGGGGATCGCCTTCCAGATCGTGGACGACCTCCTCGACATCGAGGGCACCGACGCCATCGGCAAGAACCGGGGCGACGACCTGCGCGAGGGCAAGCTCACGCTGCCGGTGATCCGGGCGCTGGCGGGGGCCTCCGGGGAGGAGCGGGACTTCTGGACGCGCGTGATCGGGCGCGGGAAGGTCGAGGAGGGCGACGTGGAGCGCGCCCGGGAACTCATGGAGCGGCACGGGGCGCTGGCCTCGACCCGCGCCGAGGCGGAGTTGTGGGTCGGGCGGGCGAAGGACGCGCTCCAGCGGCTGCCGGAGCATCCGGTGAAGGAGATGCTCGCGGACCTCGCCGACTACGTGGTGGCGCGGGAGGTCTGAGCGTCGTAGGCGCGCTGCGCCTCGACGACCTTCTCGATGTGGGTCTCGGCCCAGTGGGCGAGGGCGGCGACCGTCTCGGAGAGCGTCCGGCCAAGGGGCGTGATCGAGTATTCCACCGTGACGGGCACGGTCGGGAAGGCCCGCCGCGCGATCAGGCCGTCGCGCTCCAGCCGCTTGAGGGTCTGGGACAGGACCTTCTGCGACACGCCCTCGATCTCGCGCCGGAGCGCGTTGAAGCGGCGGGGCTCCTGCGCGAGGAGGTCGAGGACGAGGACCGTCCATTTGTCGGCGAGGCGGTCGAGGACGAGGCGCGTGGGGCAGGCCTCGGAATAGACATCGTAGGGGAGCATCCGTGCCTCCGGGGCGGTTTCCGGCGGGTGACCAAGTGGCGCGAAGGTGCCTTCTTTTCGAGGCTGACCGGATGTGCCAAGTGATTTCCAGCAGAAACCAGGTTTCGATTGGAAACCATATAGACGAGGATGACGCGGATGTCAGGACGGATTCTGGTGCTGGGCGCGACCGGCACGGTGGGGGCGCCTCTCGTGGCCGAGCTGGTGGCCCGGGGCGAGCGGGTGCGGGCGGCGTCCCGGCGCGCGACGGAGGTCCCGGGGGCCGAGGCGGTGCGGTTCGACCACTTCGACCCGAGCACGCACGAGGCGGCCTTCGAAGGCGTGGACCGGGCCTATGTGCTGATGCCCTCGGGGCACCTGAACGTGGTGGAGACCCTGGGGCCGATCATGGACCTCGCGGCGCGCAAGGGCGTCAAGGTGGTGTTCCAGAGCGTCTTCGGCGTGGAGGCGGACGACTCGATCCCCTACCGGCAGGTGGAGCTGCGGCTGGAGCGGAGCGGGGTGCCCTTCGTGATCCTGCGGCCGAACTGGTTCATGGACAACTTCCATACCTACTGGGGCGAGAGCATCCGGCGGCAGGGCGTCGTCGCGGTGCCAGCGGCCGAGGGCCGGACGAGCTTCATCGACGCGCGGGACATCGCCCTGGCCGCCGCGGCGGCGCTGACCTCGGACCGCTTCGACGGGCGGGCCTTCAACCTGACGGGGCCCGAGGCGCTGAGCCACCACGAGGCGGCGGCGGTGCTGTCGGCCGCGCTGGGGCGGACGGTGACCTACCGGCCGGTGGACGACGAGACCTTCGTCGGGATCATGACGCAGGCGGGCGTGCCCGAGGACTACGCCCGCTTCCTGGCCGCGATCTACTACCCTGTCCGCGAAGGCTGGGCTTCGGCGGTCACGGGGGCCGTGGCGGAGCTGACGGGGCAGGAGCCGCGCGACCTGAGGGCCTATGCCCGCGATCACGCGGCGAAGCTGAAGGTGGATGCGGCGGCCTGACAGGCCCCGCCCCTCACGCTGCCAGCACCGGCGCGGGGGCGACCCACCACCCTTGCCGGGCGAGCTGGATGATGCGGGCGGCGTTCCTTGCGACGCCCGCATCCCTGGTCACCCCCACGCAGGTCGCGCCGGAGCCCGACATGACGGCGGCGAGGACGCCGGGGGTCTTGCGAAGGGTCTCCAGCACCTCGGTCACGGCCGGCGCGAGGGTCTCGGCGGGGGCTTGGAGGTCGTTCCGCAGGGTCTTGAGCCAGGCGGCGAAGTCCTCGGGCTTCTTCGCCTCGGGAGGCTCGGGGAGGGGCGGGTTGTTCTTGCGGGCCAGCGCCCGGAACACGTCGCGGGTGGGCAGCGTCGCGCCGGGGTTCACGAGGACGAGGCCGAGCGAGGGGAGGCGGGGCAGGGGCTCCGTCCGCTCGCCGCGCCCGCGCATCCGCACCGGGGTGGGGGCCTGCAGGCAGACGGGGACGTCGGAGCCGAGCGCCAGCACCTCGGGCGCGTCATGGGGGAGGGGCTCGACCTCCCAGAGCTTGGCGAGGAGGCGGATCGCGGCGGCGGCGTCGGAGGAGCCCGAGCCGATCCCGGCGCCGTGGGGGAGGTGCTTGAGGAGCCTGATGGCGGCGCCCTTGGTGACGCCCCGCGCCTCGCGCAGCGCGCGGGCGGCGCGCAGGACGAGGTTGGTCTCGTCGGTCGGCACGCCCGCCGCGAAGGGGCCGGCGACCGAGAGCGTCAGGTCGCGGGACACGGTGGCCGAGAGCTGGTCGCCGGCGCCGGCGAAGACCACGAGGCTGTCGAGATGGTGGTAGCCGTCCGGCCCCTGGCCGGTGACGTGCAGCGCGAGGTTCACCTTGGCCGGCGCGAAGCCCTTATCCACCCGTGCTCTCCGGCGGCAGGGCGGCGGTCTCCTTCGGGGGGTCGGCGGCATCGAGGCCCTTCGCGAGCTTGCGGTGGAGCGTCTCGGCCTCGTCGGGCTCCGGGTCGAAGCTGAGCGCGCGGCTCCACTGGAAGCGGGCCTCCCGCTCGCGCCCGACGCGCCAGTAGGCGTCGCCGAGATGGTCGTTCACCACGGGATCGGTGGCGACGAGGGTGGCGGCCTTTTCCAGTTGCTCCACCGCCTCCGGGTAGCGGGCGAGGCGGTAGTAGGCCCAGCCCAGCGAGTCCACGATGGCGCCGTCGTCGGGGCGGAGCGCCACGGCCTTCCGGATCAGGTCCAGCGCCTCGTCGAGCTTCTCGCCCCGGTCCACGAGCGTGTAGCCCAGGTGGTTCAGGGCCTGCGGCTGGTCGGGGCGGAGCTGGAGCGAGCGGCGCAGGTCGGCCTCGGCATCGGGCCAGTCGTCCTGGGCCTGGCGGGCCAGCGCCCGGGTGAAGTGGAGATACCAGAGATTGCCGGCATCGGCGGGCGAGAGGTCGATGGCGCGGCCATAGGCGGCCTCGGCGTCCTGCGGACGGTCCATGCCGCGCAGGAGGTCGCCCAGAGTGGCCTGCACCTCCGGAAGGTCGGGGTGGTCCTGGGCGAGGCGGGAGAGGACCTCGAGAGCGGCTTCGTCCTCGCCCTGGCTGCGCAGGACCGAGGCGCGGCCGAGCTCGGCGGCGAGGGCGTCGGGATCGTCGGAGGGGACGCTCGCGAAGGCCTCGCGCGCGAGGTCGGGCTGGCCCAGGTCGGCGAGGAGCTGGCCCGCGAGGAGGGCGGCGTCGGCCTCGTCCGGGTCGAGGGCGAGGGCGGCGCGGGCGAGGATCACGCCGTTGGTCGGGTCGTCGCCGGCCACGACGGCGGCGAGGTTCAGGTAGGCTTCGGCCAGCCCCTCGGCGGGGGAGGCGATCAGGTCGAAGGCCACCGGGGCATCGCCCTGCAGGCGGACTCGCAGGGCGGCCAGGAGGGCGTCGGGCGACTTGCCCGCGACCTCGTCGATGAGGCGCAGCGCCTCGTCGCGGCGGCCCAGGGCACCCAGCACCTCCGCCTCCGCGAGGACGGCGCGGCGGGTGCGCTGGACCCCCTCGGAGTCGGCGAGCGCGAAGGCCGCCCGGGCGCCGTCGAGGTCGCCCAAGAGGGCGAGGGCCAGGCCCTTGTGGTAGAGGGCGAAGGGCTTGAGGCTGGGGGTGCTGGCCAGCTCGTCGAAGGCGGCGAGGGCCTTGCCCGTCTCGCCCTCGCCCATCCAGGCCCAGCCGCGCGCGAGGCCGTCGGCGATGGGGCCCACGCGACGTCCGGCCTCGAGGTCCCTGAGGATCGCGCGCCAGTCGTCGGCCTGCGCGGCGGTCACGGCGCGGGCGAGGGCGGCGACGGCGCTCGGCTCTCCCGCCGCGACGAGGCGGTCGGCCAGGGCGCGCGCCTCGGGGAGGCGGCCCAGCGCGAAGTCGGCGAGGAGGGCGCTTTGGAGGAAGCGGGCGTTGGCGGGGTCCTGCCCGAGCGCCCGGGCGTAGAGGTCGGCCACGGCAGGCAGGTCCTTGGCCGCCTCGGCCGCGCGGGCGGCGAGGTAGGTTCCCGCCGGCGTCGCGCCCTGCGCCCCAGTCCCCGTCTGCGCCCCGGCCCCCGTGGCGGCGCCGAGCGCCCATGCCATCACGAGCCCCCCGAGCAGGGCGGCTCCTCGTCCCATCGCGTGCAAGGCTCTTGTCCCGTGTCGTGCTGTCCCGGGCCGGAGGTTAGGTGCCGGCGCCGGGGGGTGCAATCGGGGGCGGGCCACGATCGCGAGACCGGCCCCGCGACCGGCGATTTCCCGCCCTTCCGGGGAGATGGGCGGGACATCGCGCCGGGGAAGGGCGCGGCCCTTCACATATTGGGGTAGTTCGGCCCGTCGCCGCCTCGCGGAGCCGTCCAGACGATGTTCTGCGACGGGTCCTTGATGTCGCAGGTCTTGCAGTGGACGCAGTTCTGGAAGTTGATCTGGAACCTCGGGCCCGTGGGCTCCTCCACCACCTCGTAGACGCCGGCCGGGCAGTAGCGCTGCGCGGGCTCGGCATAGAGGGGGAGGTTCACCGCGATCGGGATCGCGGGGTCCTTGAGCTTGAGGTGCGCGGGCTGGTCGGGGTCGTGGTTGGTGCCCGAGAAGGCCACGTTGGTCACGCGGTCGAAGGAAAGCTTGCCGTCGGGCTTGGGATACTGGATCGGCTTGTGCTTGGCGGCGGGCTCGGTGCTCTCGGCGTCGGTCTTGCCATGGCGGATCGCGCCGAAGACCGAGCGGTTGAGCAGCGTCTGCGTCCACATGTCGAGACCGCCGACGCCGAGCGAGGCCATCAGGCCGTAGCGGCTCCAGAGCGGCTTGACGTTGGCCACGGCGCGCAGGTCGCGGCCGATGGCGCCGGTGCGGACGACCTGGTCGTAGTCCTCCAGGAGGTCCCCCTCGCGCCCCGCGGCCAGCGCCGCCTGCGCCGCCTCGGCCGCGTGGATGCCCGAGAGCATGGCGTTGTGGTTGCCCTTGATGCGCGGCACGTTGACCATGCCGGCCGAGCAGCCCAGGAGCACGCCGCCGGGGAACACGAGTTTCGGCAGCGACTGCCAGCCGCCCTCGTTGATGGCCCGCGCGCCATAGGCGATGCGCTTGCCGCCCGTGAGCAGCTCCGCGATCAGCGGGTGGTGCTTGAAGCGCTGGAACTCGCCGTAGGGGTAGAGGTAGGGGTTGCGGTAGTTCAGGTGGACGACGAAGCCCACGTAGACCTGCCGGTCGTTCAGGTGGTAGACGAAGCCGCCGCCGCCCGCGCCCTTCTTCAGGGGCCAGCCCATCGTGTGCAGCACCTTTCCGGGGCTGTGGAGGGGCGAGTCGACCTCC
Source organism: Rubellimicrobium mesophilum DSM 19309 (assembly GCF_000600335.2). Classification (GTDB taxonomy): domain Bacteria; phylum Pseudomonadota; class Alphaproteobacteria; order Rhodobacterales; family Rhodobacteraceae; genus Rubellimicrobium; species Rubellimicrobium mesophilum. The sequence continues at coordinate 8,841 of NZ_KK088611.1, forward strand.
CAGAGCTCCTTCATGCCGAGGCCGTATTTCTGCGGCTCGCGCCCCTGGGCCAGGTCGTAGCGGGCGATCGCCTGCTGGGAGAGGGAGCCGCGCACGCCCTCGGCGAGGAACACGTACTTGCCGCGCACCTCCATCCCGGGCTCGTAGTTAGGGCCGGGGGCGCCCTCGAAGCTGCCATCGGGCACCTTGCCGAATTCGCCCGCGACGACGCCCGCGACGCGGTCGCCGTCCATCACCAGCTCGGAGCAGCTCATGCCGGGGAAGATCTCGACGCCCAGCTCCTCGGCCTGGGTGGCGAGCCAGCGGCAGACGTTGCCCATCGAGACGATGTAGTTGCCGTGGTTGTCCATCAGCGGCGGCATGACGCGGTTCGGAATCCGCATCTTCCCGCCCTCGCCCAGGACGTAGAAGCTGTCCTCGGTCACCGGGACGTTCAGGGGCGCGCCCTTCTCCTTCCAGTCGGGGATCAGCGCGTTCAGGCCCACCGGGTCGAGGACCGCGCCCGACAGGATGTGGGCGCCGACCTCGGAGCCCTTCTCCAGCAGCACCACCGACAGGTCGGGGTCGAGCTGCTTCAACCGGATCGCGGCCGACAGGCCCGCCGGGCCGCCGCCCACGATCACGACGTCGTAGTCCATGGATTCCCGCTGCACGTCGGCCATGCTTCGTCCCCCTCACGCTTTGGGGTCCTGACCTAGACATTCGCGCGCGAAAGCGCAAATGCGACACGGTGACGAGCGCCCAGAACATCGTCCGGGGGTCGGAGCCCCGCGGGGAACGCCGGGCCCTGGCAGGGCGCCGAGCCTCCGGCGCCATGTCCGGCCCGGGGTTCGGCGGACAGCCCCGCGCCACGGGGCCCGGCCATGGGCAGGCCAGTCGGCCCCTTGACTTCGGGGGGCCCCGCCGCGTTATCAACCTGTCTCTTGTTGTTGCCCCGTGAGCACGGGAAAGGACCTATGGAAAAGATTCCCCTCACCCGCGCAGGCTACGAGAAGCTGGACGCCGAGCTGAAGCACCTCAAGAGCGTCGAGCGGCCCGAGATCATCGCCGCCATCGCCGAGGCGCGCGCGCATGGCGACCTCTCCGAGAACGCCGAGTACCATTCCGCCAAGGAGAAGCAGAGCTTCATCGAGGGGCGGATCAAGGAGCTCGAGGGCATCCTCTCGCTGGCCGAGGTGATCGACACCGCCAGGCTGTCGGGGCCGATCAAGTTCGGCGCCACGGTGCAGATCGTGGACGAGGACACCGACGAGGAGCGGACCTACCAGATCGTCGGCGAGTACGAGGCCGACATCGAGAACGGCCGGCTCAACATCAAGAGCCCGCTCGCGCGGGCGCTGATCGGCAAGGGCGTGGGCGACAGCGTCGAGGTCCGCACCCCGGCGGCGAGAAGAGCTACGAGGTGCTGGGCGTCTCGTATTCGTGACTGGCCGGTAGCGCGGGCCGACCGGCGGGGTCAGCCCAGCCGCAGCACCATCGTCGTCGCGGCGTCGAAGCGGAAGACGTAGCGCAGGAGCCCCGTGGAGTGGCGGGCCACGGCGCGGTAGCCCTTGCGCTCGTAGAGGGCGCGGGCGCGGGTGTTGTCCTCCACCACGTCGAGGCGGACCTCGTGGTAGCCGCGCGACCGCGCCTCCTCGGCGATGGCGTCGAGGAGCCGGGTGCCGACGCCCCGGCCGCGCGCCTCGGGGGCGACGAAGATCCCGTCCATCAGGAAGCGGACGTTGTCGGTGTCGCGGGAGAGGAGCGCGAGGAGCCCGAGGCGCCAGGTCGCGCCGATCCGCCCGTAGACGCGGGCCATGTCGGCGAAGTCGCCGCCCACCAGCGAGCCGTCGTAGGTCTTGAAGCCGGCGACGCCCAGGAGGCGTCCGTCCGTGTCCCAGGCGCAGACGGCATGGTCGGGCGAGAGGACCCCCTCGATGAAGCGAAGCGCCCGGTCGCGGGGGCCCAAGGCGCGGCCGAGCTTCGCGCCGAAGGCCTCCCAGTAGAGGGCGGCGATGGCGGGGCGGGCGGCGTCGGGAAAGCCCTTGGCGATGCGCATGGGGGCATTCTTGGTCGGGGGACTGCGGAATCCAGCGTTTTCAGAGCCAGCGGCGGGCCCGAGCCAGGTCCTCGGGCGTGTTGAGGTTGAGGAAGGGGTCGGGGCCGTCCAGGGGAGAGGGGAATTCGACGGGCCGGGCGCCATGGGCGGTCGCGAAGGCCTGGACCCTGCGGAGACCGTCGGCGAGGTCCTGGCGGAGGACCCCGGCGAGGGCCGAGGGCCAGAGGGCGGCGATGGGATGGGGACGGCCGCCCGAGGTGGCGAAGGCGGGGGCGCCCGCCAGCGTCAGGCGGGCCGCGAGGTCGGTCGGCAGGAAGGGTGCGTCGCCCGGAACGGTGAGGATCGTGGCGGCGCCGAGCGACCGGGCCCAGAGCATCGCGGCCAGGACCCCGGCGAGGGGACCCGGATGCCCCTCGACAGGGTCCAGGAGGATGGGGAGGCCATGGGCGGCGAAGCGGGCGGGATCGCCGTTCGCGTTGATGGCGAGGGGGCCCGCCTGCGGAGCGAGGCGGGCGAGGACGGCGGAGAGGACGGTGCCCCCGCCGAAGGGCAGGAGCGGCTTGTCCCCGCCGCCCATCCGGCGCGCGAGGCCCCCGGCGAGGACGACGGCGGGCGGTGCATCGGGCATGGCGGCCTCCTCGTCCCGCGCTCTAGGGCCTGGGGGGCTCGGACGCCAGCCCCCGGGGCTGGACGGGCGAGCGGGGCGAACCATCTCCGGCCCGGGAGGGCGGCATGACCGAGGCCGAACTGGAGGAGTTCCTGACCGACCATCCGGTGCTCTACCACATGGCGGAGGCGGGGAGCTGGCCGTCGATCCGGGAGAGCGGCCTGCTCAGCACCTCGGCGCTGCTCGATCTCTACGGGGTGGAGGGGGCGGCGCGCGAGGCAATCGAGGCCGAGCGGCGGCCCGGCTCGGTGGTGCTGGAGAGCCCGGGCCTGGGCCGCGCGGTGATCCGGGACAACCGGCCGCTGAACGCCAAGAGGCTCGCGCGGGCCCTGCCCCCGGATCTGCCGGTGGCGGAGTGGCTGCGGCTGCTGAACGGGCGGGTGTTCTTCTGGCTGACGGAGGAGCGGCTCGGGCGGCTGCTGGGGGCGAAGCTCTACCGGGACGAGGCGCACGACGTGCTGGAGGTGGAGGCGGCGGCGCTGGTCGCGGCGCATCGGAAGAGGATCGAGCTCTCGCCCATCAACAGCGGGGTGACGGACCCGTTCCCGGCGCCGCGCGGGCGGGACACGTTCCGGCCCATCGCGGACTACCCTTATGCGGAGTGGCGGCGGAAGCGGGGCCGGAGGGGCGAGCCCGTCGTGGAGCTCGCGGTGCTGGGCGGGGTGCCGGACGTCGCGCGCGTCGTCCGGCGGGTCCGGCGGATGCGGGGCGACCGGGTCGAGCGGGTGCTCTGGGAGCGGGGCTGAGGGGGCCGTCAGCCCGCCTCGGCCGGGGGCTCGCCGTGGACCTCGACCGTGGTGACGCCGGGGAGACGGCCGAAGCGGGCGGCGAGATGCTCGGGGAAGAAGGTGGAGCCGAGCGATTCGAAGCCGGGGAGCTGGCGCAGGATGTCGGCGGTCGCGTTGGTGCACATGGCCATGCCGACCGGACCCTTGGCCTTGGCGAGGGCGAGCGCCTGCTCGGCCACCTCGGGCGGGACCTGCACCTCCTGGCGGACGTAGTAGTAGCCGTCCTGGGCCTGGTAGCGGAGGTAGTCGGCCTCCACGGCGGGCGAGAAGCCGTAGAGGACGTCGTTCCGCTCGGGCACGCCGGGATGGGTCCAGCCGCCGAAGGGGTCGAAGAGGACCCGCTCGCTCGCGCTGATGAGGAGGGCGGTGTGGGCGCCTTGGCCGTCCCCCTCGTTCCGCACGGTGACCAGCGCGAGATAGGTCGGGCCCGGGGCCTGGTAGCGTGCCTTGGCGAGGTCCGCGTCGGGGGCCCAGACCGACTCGGCGTTCATGCCGCAGCCGGCGAGCAGGAGGGGCAGGCCGAGGAGGAGGGCGCGGCGGCGCATCAGCCGTTGACGAGGGCCATGAAGATCAGGACCACCGCGACCAGGATGCACATGCGCGTGACGAAGCGCATGAAGGTCACGAAGGTCTGCTGCTGGCGGGTGATGTCCATGGTGCCGAGCTCGTGGGTGCCGGTGACATGGGCCTTGGTGGCATAGGCCAGGGTCTCGTGGGCGATGGCGCCTTGGTCCTGGGTCTGGGCGTGCTGGGCCATGGCGGCTCCCTCTGGGTCTGGTCCGGCCGGGAATTAGCCCATCGTCCGGGCGCTGTCACGCCCCCCTCAGGAGGACAGGTCGGCGGGCGTGACCGCGAGGACGGCCTCGGCCCCGTCCCGCGCCTGGGCGAGGAGGCCGGGCACCTCGGGCAGGCAGCGGCGGGCGTAGAAGGCGGCGAGGCGGCGGCGGGCGCCGTCCCCGGCCATGGCGGCGCGGAGATGCGCCCGGCCCCCGAGGACGCGGGCGAAGGCGCGGAGATACGGCGCCGCCCCGGCGCCCCGGTCGGCGGGGTGGTCGAGGAGCCAGTCGGTGGCCTCGCGCAGGGATTCCGCAGCGCGCCAGACGGGTCCGGCGAGGTCGGGAAGGTCCGCGCGGGCGCGGGCGGCGGCGTCCTCAACCTCGTCGAGGAGGCGGCCCACGGCCTCGCCCCCGTCCGAGAGCTTGCGGCCGACGAGGTCGAGGGCCTGGATGCCGTTGGTCCCTTCGTAGATCGAGGTCACGCGCACGTCGCGGGCGTATTGGGCGGCGCCGGTCTCCTCGATGAAGCCCATGCCGCCGTGGAGCTGAATGCCTGCTTGCGCGACCTCGTGGCCCACGTCGGTCCCGAAGGCCTTGGCGATGGGGGTGAGGACGGCGGCGCGGGCGGCCCAGGCGGGGTCGGAGGTCGCCTGCGCCATGTCGAGCGCCACGGCGCAGTCGAGCGCGATGGCGCGGGCGGCGAAGAGGTCGGCCTTCATCTGCGCGAGCATCCGGCGGACGTCGGCGTGCTCCACGATGGCCCCGGCGCCGCCCTGCCGGCGGGTGGTGGCCCAGTCGAGCGCGGCCTGGAAGGCGGCCTCGGCGATCCCGATGCCTTGGACGCCCACGCCGAGGCGGGCGTTGTTCATCATCGTGAACATGCAGGCCATGCCGCCGTGCGGAGGGCCGACGAGCCAACCCTTGGCCCCCTCGTAGGCCAGGACGGCGGTGGGCGAGCCGTGGAGGCCCATCTTGTGCTCGAGCTTGAGGACGCGGAGCGCGTTCGCCTCGCCCGAGGTGCCGTCGCCGTTGGGCAGGTACTTGGGGACGACGAAGAGCGAGATGCCCTTGGTGCCCGGAGCCGCGCCGGGCAGGCGGGCGAGGACGGCATGGGAGACGTTCTCGGTGAAGTCGTTGTCGGCCCAGGAGATGAAGATCTTCTCGCCCGTGATGCGGAAGGCGCCGTTGCCGTCGGGCTCGGCCCGGGTGGTCAGCGCCCCCACGTCCGAGCCCGCCTGCGGCTCGGTCAGGGCCATGATGCCGGACCAGTCGCCGGAGGTCAGCTTCGGGAGATAGAAGGTCTGCAGGTCGGGAGAGCCATGGCGGCTCAGGGCCTCGATCTGGCCCTGGGTGAGGAGCGGGTTGAGCTGGAGCGCGAGGCAGGCGCCCGACATCATGTCGTTGACGGCGGTGGCGACCGTCAGCGGCAGTCCGGCGCCGCCCCAGCGGGAATCGGCGGAGAGGCCGACCCAGCCGCCCTCGGCGATAGCCCTGTAACCCTCGGCGAAGCCGGGAGAGGTGCGGACGACGCCGTTCTCCAGCTTCGCGGGGTGGAGGTCGCCGGAGCGGTTCAGCGGCGCGAGGACCTCGTCGCAGAGGCGGGCGGCCTCGGAGAGGACGGCGCCCACGGTGTCGGGCGTGGCCTCGGCGAAGCGGGGGGTCGCGGCCACCTGCGACAGGCCCGCCACGTGGTCGAGATGGAAGCGCAACTCGGAGAGCGGCGAGCGGTAGGGCATGAGGTCCCTCGGCGGCGGGGCTAGGCAAGCGGCGAGGCGGAGCCTAGAGGGGGCCGTTGCCAGCGCAAACCGGAACGCCACGTCATGACCGACAGCGAAACGCGACGTCTCGGGCCCGACGCCAAGGGAGTCGCGGAGGCCGCCGCGATCCTGCGCGGGGGGGGCCTCGTCGCCTTCCCGACCGAGACGGTCTATGGGCTCGGGGCCGATGCCGGGAACGGGCGGGCGGTGGCGGGGATCTACGCCGCCAAGGGGCGGCCGAGCTTCAATCCGCTGATCGTGCACGTCGAGGGCGCAGAGGCCGCCGGGTGGCTCGCCGAGGTGACGGACAAGGCGGCCGACCTGATGGCCGCCTTCTGGCCGGGGCCGCTGACGCTGGTGCTGACGGCGCGCGAAGGGACGGGGCTGTCGCCGCTGGTGCAGGCGGGTCTGCCCACGGTGGCGCTGCGGGCTCCGGCGCATCCCCTGGCGCGGGAGCTCCTGCGCGAGGCCGGGCGGCCGCTCGCGGCGCCCTCGGCCAACCCCTCGGGGCGGGTGTCGCCGACGACGGCGGACCATGTGCTGGCGGGGCTCGCAGGCCGGATCGACGCGGTGCTGGACGGCGGCGCCTGCCCGGTGGGGGTGGAGTCGACGATCCTGGCGCTGGACGGGCCCCCTCGGCTCCTGCGCGCCGGGGGGCTTCCCGTGGAGGCGCTGGAGGCGGCGCTGGGCGAGCGTATCGGAGTGGACACCAGCCCCGAGCGGGTGGCAGCACCGGGGCAGATGGCGTCGCATTACGCGCCGAGGGGAAGCATGCGGCTGAACGTCCGGGAGCCCGAGCCCGGCGAGGTGATGCTCGGGTTCGGGGACGTTCCCGGGCAGCTCACGCTCTCGGCCACGGGGGACCTGCAGGAGGCGGCGGCGAACCTGTTCGGATGCCTGCACGCGCTGGACGCGATGGGGGCGGAGCGGATCGCGGTGGCGCCGGTGCCGGACCGGGGCCTGGGCCGCGCGATCAACGACCGGCTGCGGCGGGCGGCGGCGCCGCGCGGCTGAGGATCCCGCCCCCAGCCGGGTCCCGGGAGCAGGCAGGACATGCGCTGCCCTGAGCGACGGAGGCGGAGGCTCGGCCCCTGTGGGTGCGACCTCCACGGCGATGGAGCCGGGTTGCGTTGGGCGGCGCGTCCGAGCGCCGGGACGCGCCGCCGGCGACCGACTCAGCCAGGCCCGGCGATGCCGAGGGAGGTGGCCGTGTCCGCGCCGACCTCGCAGACGGCGGCCTTGGAGAGCGTGGTGCCCACCGTCGGCGTGGCCGGCCCGGATTCCGCCTCGGTCCCGGCGGCGATTTCCTGGGAGGTTGCCGCGTCGGCGTCGTCGCCCGCGCCGGCCGCGACCTCCACGCCCGCGTCCATGGTGCCGTCGGCGGGGGCGCCGGGCTCGGTTCCCGGCTCGGTGTCGGCGGCGGTCGCCTGGACGTCGGACACGGCGTCGGCAGCCCCCTCGGCCGGGGCGGCGTCGGTGCTGCCGGCCGCGTTCACATCCGAGGCGATGTCGGGCGCCGCGCCGCCCGCCGCCGTGCTCGTCGCGTCGGCCCCGTCCGCCACCGTCTGGCCGTCGATGGTGGAGTCCATCTGCGTGTCCACCGCCACGTCGGGCGCGAGGTCGGTGGCGTCGGCCTGGACCGAGGTGTCGGCCATGGTGGAAAGCTCGGTCCCGAGCGCGTCCCACTCGGCGAGGAGCGTCTCCGCCTCCACGCCGCAGGCCTGGGCCGCGAGGTCCACGGGGATCTCGACGACCGTGCCCTCCACGCTGATGCCCACGGTCCGGGGGTCGTCCTGCGCCAGGACAGGCCCCGACAGGGCAAGGAGCGCCAAGGCCGCGACGGCGATGCGGTGGGACATGATCCGACTCCTCTGCGTGCCGCGCGCCCCGAGGTCGCCGGCGTTCCTCCCGAGGCCCTCGACGGACCCCTCCCGGGGCGAACCAACCGGAGCGGGCCGGGTTCCGCCGAGCGCGGCGCGCGGCGGGCCGACCCTTGCCACCGTTCCGCGTCCGGCACGTTGGCCCACGCCGACTACGAGTAGCGCGGCGGTCGGACGGGAATGGGGAGCGGTGGCCCGCTCCCCCGATCGAGCGCAGCGGGCGGAGCCCGTCAGAGGTTGCCCGCGCTCATCTCGCTGGCGATGTGGTCGGCCTGGCGGATGGCCAGCGCGACGATGGTCAGCGTCGGGTTCTCGGCCGCCCCCGTGGTGAACTGCGAGCCGTCCGACACGAAGAGGTTCGCGACGTCGTGCGACTGGCCCCAGCGGTTGACCACGCCGTCCCTCGGGTTGTCGGACATCCGGTTGGTGCCGAGGTTGTGCGTCGACGGATAGGGCGGCGTCGGGAAGCTGCGCACCGCGCCGGACGCCTCGTGGATGGCCATGCCGCGCTCGTAGGCATGGTCGCGCATGGCGACGTCGTTCGCGTGGTCGTCGTAGTGGACGACCGGCGTGGGCAGGCCATGCTGGTCGAGCACGTCGGTGTCCACCGTGACCCGGTTCGTCTCCTGCGGCATGTCCTCGCCCACGATCCACATGCCGGCCATGTTCTCGTAGCCGTCGATGGCCGAGGTGAAGCTGCGGCCCCAGCCGCCGGGGTCGAGGAAGGCCGCCATGAAGGGCAGGCCCAGCGACAGCGTCTCCAGCTCGTAGCCGCCGACGAACCCGCGCGAGGGGTCGTGCCGGGCCTCGTCGCGCACGATGCCGGCCATGGTCGTGCCGCGCCACATCCGCACCGGCTTCTCGAAGACCGAGTAGACCGAGCCCGTGGTGTGGCGCATGTAGTTGCGCCCGACCTGCCCCGAGGAGTTGGCGAGCCCGTCCGGGAACATCGACGAGGCCGAGTTGAGGAGGAGGCGCGGGCTCTCGATGGTGTTGCCCGCCACGCAGACGAGGCGCGCGGCCTGCCGCTGCTCCTGGCCGTCGGCGTCGAAGTAGACGACGCCCGTGACCTTGCCGGTGTCGTCATGCTCGATCCGCGCGGCGTGGGCGCGCTCGCGCACCTCGAGGAAGCCGGTCTCCTCGCCCAGCGGGATCTCGGTGTAGGCGGTGGACCACTTGGCGCCCCACTTGCAGCCCTGGAAGCAGAACCCGGTCTGCTGGCAGGACATCCGGTCGCCGTACTCGATCGAGTTGATCGCCATGCGGCCGGTATGGACCTCCTCGTAGCCCAGCGCCTTGGCGCCCTTCTCCAGGACGAGGTAGTTGTTGTTCCCCGGCAGGCCCGGCAGCCCGTTGGTGCGGGTCACGCCCATCTTGGCCTCGGCCTTGGCGTACCAGGGGTCCATCTCGGCCGCGTCGATGGGCCAGTCGAGGAGGCTCGCCCCGGCCACCTGTCCGTAGTTGGTCAGCGTCTTCCACTCGTGGTCCTGGAACCGGAGCGAGGCGCCGGCCCAGTGGGTCGTGGTGCCGCCCACCGCCTTGACGATCCAGGTGGGCAGGCCGCCGAAGTCCCTGGCCACGCGCCAGCCGCCGGTCGCCTTGCGGGTATCGAGCCAGGCGAGCTGGCCGAAGCTTTCCCATTCGTCGTTGATGTAGTCCTGCGGCAGGTAGCGGCCGCCGGCCTCCAGGGCCACCACCTTGATGCCCTTCTGCGCCAGCTCGTTGGCCAGCGTCCCGCCACCCGCGCCAGAGCCGATGATGACCACGCTGTCGTCGTTCAGGTCGTACTTCGCAACCATGGTCCGCGCCTCCCCGCCTCAGAGCCAGTCGATGTCGTTGAAGCCGCGGTCGATGTAGCCGCCATGGCTGTAGCTCTCGCCCTCGTAGCCGAAGAGCGGCCAGACCTCCTTCTGGTTGTAGAGCCCGGTCACGAGGCCCGCCCGGATGGTCTGAAAGAACTCGCCCTGCTCGATGGCCTTCAGCATCGCCACGCGGTCGTCCTCCCAGCCGGCCGCGAGGTAGCTGTCGAACCCCTTGCCCCTGGCGGCGGCGTTCAGGGCGGCGATGCCCTCCTCGATCATGGGGGCCTGCTCCGGGGTGTCGTAGCCCTTGACGGCCACCACGTAGCGGTCGTCCGGGATGCGGTCGTGCGGGTAGATGTCCCGCGCCATCTGCACCAGCGTGGCCATCGTCTCGGGCTTGAGCGCTGCCACCTCGACTGCCCAGGCGGCCGACTGCCCGGTCACCCAACTGGCGCCGACGAGGAAGCTTCCGCCCGCCGCGACGCTGCGCGCGAGAAGCTCGCGGCGGGTCAGGCCCGCGCGATCGATCTTGGTCATGTGTCCTCCTCCCTGGGTTCGTTCGTGCCTTGGGGGTTCAGCGGAACCGTCCCGCCTTCTGAAGCACCTCGATCTGGTAGCCGTCGGGGTCGGCGACGAAGAAGAACCGCGCGATGGGCTCGCCGCCGTCGGGGGCGAAGCTCACCAGCTTGCGGGGGCCGAGGCCCGCCTCGGTCAGCCGGGCGTGCTCTCCCTCGAGGTCGTCGACCACCACGGCGAGGTGGCCGTAGCCGTCGCCGAGATCGTAGGGCTCGGTCCGGCCCTTGTTGACCGTGAGCTCCAGCTCGAAGTCGGCCTCGGGGTTGCGCAGGTAGACCAGCGTGAAGGTCTCGAAGTCGAGCCGGGTGTCCACCGTCAGGCCGAAGGCCCGCTCGTAGAACGCCAGCGACCGCGCCTCGTCGAGGACGCGGATCATAGAATGGACCGCCTTGGCCATTGATCCTCCCTTTCCGTGTCGTCCGTTCGGACGTCGTTGGAGGGAGGTTAGGGCGCGCGGGAGGCGCCCGGGTAGTAGCGGGCTACTACATGACGGTTTCTTGAGCCTACTCGGCGGCCATGGCCCAGGCCGGGCGGGCGTCCCCGCGCGAGGCGTGGATCACGCAGGCGCAGCGCAGCAGGGAGGCGAAGTTGCGCGTCTCGCCCCGAAGCTCCATCACCTCGTCGTGGAGGCGGGACACGAAGGCGGGCGTCGTCATCCCCTCGCGCCGGGCCATGTCGTCGAGGATGCGCCAGAAGCTGCTCTCGAGCCGGATGCTGGTCGAATGCCCGTTGAGACGGATCCGCCGCGTGACCGGCTCGTAGGTCTCGGGGGCCTGGCCGGCGTAGACTTGGCACATGCGCGCCTCCACCATCTCGTCCTGGGTGGGAAGCTTAGGTCGGGGCCGCGCGTCGGGCAAGGAGGGCAGGCCGGTCCGTCCGCCCGAGCGACGGACCCCTGTGGCCGCGCCCCGGTCCCCGGCGGAAAGGCGCCGGTCGGGCACTAACGCCGGTGGTTGCGATCGATCCAGTCGCGGAGGCCCTCGGCCTCCTGGCGGGCGTCGCGGAGGCCGTCCATGGCGGCGCGGAGCTCGGCGTCCTTCTGCAGGAGGAGGCTCTCCAGCTCGCCCTCGCGGGTGGCGAGATAGGCGAGCGCCTGGTCGCGCGTCTCCTCGGCGTCGTGGAGCGCCTGGGCCATGCGGTCGAGCTCGCCGATCTCGGCGCGGGTGACGCGGGTGAAGCGGTTCACGAGCCAGCCCGCGAACCAGCCGAGGCTGAAGGCCACGAAGAGGATGACCGCCGTGGCGATGATGAACTCGGTCCTGTTCACGTCCGTCCCCGTCCCGGCGGCGCCCTCAGGGGCGCGCCGTCCCCTCCTCGTCCTCGTCGCCCGTCTGCCCGTCCGAAGGCGCCCGGCCATCGGAGGAGGGCTCGGCCCGCGCCGCTTCATCGGACGCGGCGGCCCGGGGCGCAACCCCTTCGGTGGCCGGGGCGGCCTGGGCGTCGTCCTCCGGGGCGGCCGGGGAAGCCGTGGCGGGCTTCGCGCCGTCCGCCTGGGCGACCGGAGCCGGGGAGGCGGTGGCGGGCGCGGGCGTCCCGGCCGGCCAGACCATCGCCCGCGTGGTGGAGGACCGCTCGGTCGAGG
>NZ_KK088612.1 GCF_000600335.2 Rubellimicrobium mesophilum DSM 19309
GGCGTTGCCGGCCGGGGCCGCGGGGCCCCTCATCAACTGGTCGAGCGGGAGGAAGGGCACGACGCCCTGCCCGCCCTCGCCCCCGGCGACGGTGGGGTCGAGCACGATCTTGTCCACGTCGCCCAGCACCCTCTCCATGGTCTCGAGATAGATGCGCTCGCGCGTCACGTCCTCGGCGCTGCGATAGGCGTCGAGCACCGCCGAGAAGCGCGAGGCCTGGCCCTCGGCGTCGTTGACGGTCTGGGCGCGGTAGGCCTCGGCCCCCTCGAGGATCTGCGCGGCCTGCCCGCGCGATTCGGCGAGCACCCGGTTGGCGTAGGCGTCCGCCTGCCGCTCGAGCGTGTCGCGCTGCTGCTCGGCCGCCTGCACGGCGCGGAAGGCGTCCACGACCTCCGCCGGCGGCTCGGCCTGCGCGAGGTTCACGCGGACGATGTTGATGCCCGAATCATAGGCGTCGAGCGTCGTCTGGATGCGGTCCCGGGCGGTGTCGGCGATGATGCCCCGGTCGCGGTTCAGGATCGGCGACAGGTTCGAGGCGGCGATGATCTCGCGCATCACCGACTCCGAGACGGCGCGCACCGTCAGCTCGGGGTCCGAGATGTTGAACAGGAGCTTCGCCGGGTCGCTGACGTTCCAGACGACCTGGAAGCCGATGTTCACGATGTTGGCGTCGGTCGTCAGCATCAGCCCCGCGTCGTCCTCGGCCGCCGCGCCGGCCGCCGAGGCGCCGATGGCCTCGTTGCGCTCGGTAGTGGTGTTGACGACGTCGTAGGTCACGAAGGGCCAGGGCGCGAAGTTGAGGCCCGGCCCGGCGGTGTTGGAGTAGCTCCCAAGGAACAGCTCGACCGACTGCTCGGACTGGTCCACCTGGTAGACCGAGACGAAGAGCCAGAGCGCCACCGCGCCCAGCCCGATCAGCCCCAGGGTCCCGCGCGTCATGCGCGGCCCGTCGCCGCGCCCCGGAGGCGGCGCCCCGTTGCGCCCGCCCATCAGGACCCGGAGCTGCTCGCGGCCACGGCTCACGATGCGGTCGATCTCGGGGATCTGGGGTCCCTCTCCGGGCCGGCGCGGCGGGCGCCTGTCCTCGGGTCGCCGGTCGTCGCCGCCGCCCCCGTTGCCGCCGCGGTTGCCTCCGCCGCCCCACGGGCCTCCATTCGCCATTGCGCCTGATCCCCTCGATCCTGTCGCCCCTTAGCTGGTCATCCCGCGCGCAAAAGACAAGCCCATAAGGTTTCGCCCGTCCCCCCTCGGAAGGACGGGTTTCCCGGACTTGCCGGACCCCGCCCCGCAAGGCGATGACGCCCCATATTCTCCCGGAGCGCATTATGATCCCCGTCCTCATCGAGCAGCTCGTTCCCAACCTCGACATCCTCACGCCCACCGACGCCCGCAGCGGCGCCCTTCTGGGCAAGGTCGCCACCGGCTTCGCCTGGCCCGGCTCCACCGCCGTCGCCGCCACCATCGACGACCCGTGGGACAACCGCTTCGACGTCTTCGTCGCCGGCCAGAACCTGACCTACGACGTGAACGGCCAGCTCAGGGGCGGCACGATCACGGCCATCACGATCCTCTCGCCGCAGGGCATCGCCCTCGCGAGCCTCGCGAACGCGGTGCCCGGCGGCCTCGCGCTCGACGTGGCGGGCCTCCGGGCCGCCCGCAACTCGCCCGAGGCGCTCGACGCGCTCGTGGCCCATTGGGACATCACCTACTCGGCCGCCAAGGTCACGAGCCCCGGCGCCACGATCGACGGCGGCGTCACGTTCGAGGGCGCGCGCGGCACCGACAGCCTGACCGGCACCCAATGGGCCGACCATCTGAGCGGCGCGGGCGGCCACGATGTCCTATGGGGCGGCGCGGGGGACGACTGGCTCCACGGCGACGATACCAAGCACGTCCTCTCCGACGCGCCCACGGGCAACGACACGCTGAGCGGAGGCCTCGGCAGCGACTGGCTCTTCGGCGACGCGGGCGACGACGACCTCCGCGGCGGCGACGGCTCGGACATGCTGCGCGGCGACGAGTGGGGCCAGTCCGGCAACGACCGCCTCGACGGCGGCGCGGGCGCGGACCGGTTCTTCTCCGAAGCCGGGAACGACACCTACCTGGGCGGCGCCGGCCGCGACACGCTCACCATCCTCGACGACCTCTCGGTCCCTCTCGTCACGCTCGACCTCACGGCCCACGCGATGACCGGTTACGGCAGCGACACGGTTTCGGGCATCGAGATCGTCGAGGGCAGCTACGAGAGCCGGAACGCCCTGCGCGGCTCCGACGCGGCCGAGAGCTTCTCGGGAAGCTGGCACGAGGACATCCTGAAGGGCGAGGGCGGGGCCGACCGGCTCTGGGGCGACTGGGGCAACGACGAGGTCCGGGGCGGCGCGGGCAACGACCTCCTGGGCGGGGACGCGGGCCTCGACACCATCTACGGCGGCGCGGGGCGGGACAGCTTCTACTTCACCGACGCCGCCGGCGACCGGGTCGAGGACTTCCTCGCCGCCGACGACCAGGTCTGGCTCGCGCAGGGGTTGGTGCCCGGCCTCGCGAACGGCCCGCTCGCCAGCGCCGCCTTCAAGGACCTGAGCGTCGGCAAGGTGGATTCCAGCGACCGCCTTCTCTACGACCGCGCCTCGGGCAAGCTCTGGATCGACGCGGACGGCTCGGGCGCGGCGGTGCGACAGCTCCTCGCGCAGCTCGACCCCGGCACTGCCCTCTCCGCCGCCGACATCGAGGTCAGGCCCACTTGGGACCGGGACGACTTCCTCGTCTGAGCCTCAATCCGACCGGCGCACCGGCTGGCGAAGGGTGACGATCTCCTCGGCCATCGTGGGATGCACCGCCACCACGCGGTCGAAGTCCTCCTTGGTCGCCCCCATCTTCACGGCGACCCCGGCGAGCTGGATCATCTCCCCCGCCTCGGGCGCGACGATATGGCAGCCGAGGACCCTGCGCGTCGCCTGGCTCACGATCAGCTTCATCAGCACCCGGTCCGGCCTTTCGGCGAAGGCCGTGCGCATCGGCCGGAACGCCGTGGCGTAGACCTCGATCGGCTCCTTCTGCCGCGCCTGCTCCTCGGTCAGGCCGATCGCCCCGTATTCCGGCTGCGTGAAGATCGCCGAGGGGATCAGCTCATGGTCGACGGGGGTCGGCACCCCCTCGAACACGGTGCGCGCGAAGGCCATCGCGTCCCGGATCGCCACGGGCGTGAGCTGCGCCCGCCCCGTCACGTCCCCGATGGCGTAGACCGAGGGCACCTTCGTCTGCGAATACTGGTCCACCGGGACGTGCCCGTCGCGCCCGAGCTCGATGCCCAGCGCCTCCAGCCCCAGCCCCTTGGTGTTCGGCGCCCGCCCCGTGGCGAACAGCACCGCGTCGTGGACCTTCTCCACGCCCATCGTGGTCTTGACCTTCACCGGCCCGCCCGCCTCGTGCCTGGGGGGCGCCACGAGCACCTCCCCGGCGGGCAGGTCGAACTCCTCCTCCGGCGCGCCCATCATCTGGATGTCCACGCCCAGGTGCAGGTCGATCCCCCGGTTGCGGATCGACTCGGCCACCAGCCCCCGCGCCTCCTCGTCGAAGCCGCGCAGGATCTGCGCGCCTCGGTAGATCTGCGTGACCTCGACGCCCAGCCCGTTCAGGATGCAGGCCATCTCGCAGGCGATGTAGCCGCCGCCGACGATCAGGATGGACTTCGGCAGCTCCTCCATCAGGAACACGTCGTCCGAGACCATCCCCATCTCCGCGCACGGGATGTCGGGCCGCACCGGCCGCCCCCCGTCGCCACGAGGAGATGCGCCGCCGTGACCGTCTCGCCCGTCGAGAGCCGCACCGTGTGCGGGTCCTCGATGGTGGCCCGCGCGTCGTGGACCTTCACCTTCGACCCGTCGAGCATCCGTCGATAGACCCCCTCCAGCCGGTCCAGCTCCTTGTGCAGGTGCCCCCGGAAGGCGGTCCAGTCGAACCGCCCCTCGCCGAAGCTCCAGCCGTAGCGCGGCGCCACCTCCGCGACCTCGCTGAACTGCGAGGCGAAGACCATGAGCTTCTTCGGCACGCAGCCCCGGATCACGCAGGTCCCGCCCATGCGGGACTCCTCCGCCAGCGCCACCCTGGCCCCGTGCGAGGCCGCCATGCGCGCCGCCCGGACCCCGCCCGAGCCGCCGCCGATCACGAAGAGGTCGTAGTCGAAGGCCATGTCAGTCCGCCAGATCGCTGAAGACGTTGTCCGCGTCCCGGAACGGCACCGTTCCCTGCGCGCCCGAAAGGTCCCGCACCTCCACGCGCCCGTCCTCGAACCCGAGGACCAGCGTGTCGGCGATGTCGATGAAGAGCCCGTTCTCCACCACCCCCGGGATCTGGTTCAGCCGCAGCGCCAGCCCCCGCGCGTCCCCGATCCGCTGGAGCCGCAGGTCGAGGATGCGGTTCCCCTCGTCCGTGACGAAGGGCGCCCCGCCCCGCTCCCGCAGCACGACCTCGCGCCCACCGACGTCGAGGCCCACCAACATCTCCTCGATCAGCCGCTTCGTCGCCTGCCAGCCGAAGGGGATGACCTCCACCGGCAGCGGAAAGGCCCCGAGGGCCGCCACGTCCTTGGCCCCGTCCGCGATGATGACCACCCGGTCCGAGGCGCAGGCCACGATCTTCTCGCGCAGCAGCGCCCCGCCCCCGCCCTTGATGAGCGACAGCTCCCCGTCCGCCTCGTCCGCGCCGTCGATGGTGAGGTCGAGCCAACCCACCTCGTCCAGCGCGACGACCTCGATCCCCACTTCATCGGCGAGGCGCGCCGTCGCCTCCGAGGTCGGCACGCACCGGAGGCGCAGCCCCTCGTCGCGCACGCGCTCCCCCAGCCGCCTCACGAGGAAGGCCGCCGTCGAGCCGGTGCCCAGGCCCACGCGCATCCCGTCCTCGACGAACTCGGCCGCGCGCAGGGCGGCGGCGCGCTTGGCCACATCGGCGGGGGAAAGGTCGGACATGGGCGGGCCTCGCGGGATCGGGATGCCAAGGGGGTATAGGCCGGGCCACCGGCGGGGGCGAGGGGGCACGAGAAATCCACAGGGCACCTTGACAGCGCCATGCCCGACCTACAACTTGCGAATGATTATCATTTTCATTTGGAGCCACCCATGACCGACGCCCTCGCCCCGCTCCGCCGCGACCGGGCGGAACCGGACTGGCGTCAGGGCCGGGGCGACGCGCCGCTGGCCGAGGTCTACCATAGCGTCGCCATCTCCGGCCCGCCCTGGCGGCGGATGGCGGCCTTCCTCGGGCCCGGCTACATGGTCGCCGTCGGCTACATGGACCCCGGCAACTGGGCGACCTCGCTCGCGGGGGGCTCGCGCTTCGGCTACGCGCTCCTCGTGGTTGCGCTGGTGTCGAACATCATGGCGATCCTCCTCCAGTCGCTCTGCGCCCGCCTCGCCATCGCCTCGGGCCGCGACCTCGCCCAGGCCTGCCGCGACGCCTTCCCGCGCTGGGTAGCCCTGCCGCTCTGGCTCCTGGCCGAGCTCGCCATCATCGCCACCGACATCGCCGAGGTGATCGGCACCGCCATCGGCCTCAACCTCCTCTTCGGCATCCCCCTCGCGTTCGGCGTCGTCATCACGTCGCTCGACGTGTTCCTCGTCCTCCTGCTCCAGCGGGCCGGCTTCCGCTGGCTCGAGGCCTTCGTGATCGCCCTCCTCGGCGTGATCGCCGTCTGCTTCGGCGCGCAGATCGTGATGGCCGACCCCGACTGGGGCGGCGTGATCCGCGGCTTCCTGCCCCGGACCGACATCGTCACGAATCCCGAGATGCTGTACCTCGCGCTGGGCATCCTCGGCGCGACGGTGATGCCCCACAACCTCTACCTGCACTCGGCCATCGTGCAGACCCGCGACTACGGCCAGACCCTCCCCGAGAAGCGTCAGGCGCTGCGCTTCGCGACCATCGACTCGACCGTCGCGCTGATGTTCGCGCTGCTCATCAACGCCTCGATCCTGATCCTGGCCGCCGCGAGCTTCAACGCCACGGGCCGCACCGACGTGGCCGAGCTGGGCGACGCCCACCAGCTCCTCGCGCCGATCCTGGGCCTCGGCATCGCGCCCACGCTCTTCGCCGTCGCGCTCCTCTGCTGCGGGCTGAACTCCACCGTGACCGCGACCCTCGCCGGTCAGGCGGTCATGGAGGGCTTCCTCCGGATGCGCCTGCCGCCCTGGCTGCGCCGCCTCATCACCCGGGGCATCGCCATCGTCCCGGCGGCCTTCGTCACCATCTGGTATGGCGACGCCGGCACGGCCGAGCTCCTGATCCTCACGCAGGTGGTCCTGAGCCTCCAGCTCTCCTTCGCCGTGGTCCCCCTCGTCATGTTCACCACGAGCCGCCGCAAGATGGGCGACCTCGTGGCGCCCGGCTGGCTCGCGGCGGCGGCGGTCGTCGTGGCGGTCGTGATCGTCGGCCTGAACCTGAAGCTCCTCTGGGACTTCGTGGCCTGACGCCGTTTCACAAGCGAAACGTCGCTTTCATGCAGGCAGGCCGCGCGCCCTTGGGCGATGTCGGGGGACCATGACCCCCTACCGACTCCACTACGCCCCCGACAACGCCTCGCTCTGCGTGCGCCTCGCCCTCCTCCGCGCGGGCGCCCCGTTCGAGACGGCGCTCGTGGACCGCCGATCGCGCCAGCAGGACAGCGCCGCCTACCGTGCGCTCAACCCCAACGGCCTGATCCCGGCGCTCGAGACCCCTGACGGCCCCCTCTTCGAGACCGGCGCCATCCTGCTCTGGATCGCCGACCGGCACGGCGCCGCGCTGGCGCCGGGGCTGGACGACGACGACCGGGGCCGCTTCCTCGGCTGGCTCTTCTGGCTCGCCAACACCTTGCATCCGGCGCTCCGGATCATTTTCTACCCCGAGCGTCACGTCGCGGGCGACACCGGCCCGCTGGTCGCGCGGACGCGCGAAAGGATCATCGCCATGCTGGACCTGCTGGAGGCCGAGGCCCCGCGCCTGCGCCCCTGGCTCGGCGCCGAGGGATCGAGCCTCCTCGACTGCTATCTCTGCCCGCAGCTCCGCTGGCTGGCCCTCTACCCGCAGGGCGACACCGCCTGGTTCGACCTCACGCGCTGGCCCACCCTTCACGCCGTCGCCGAAAAGATGGATACGCGCCCCGAGACCGCCGAGGCGCAACGGGCGGAGGGCCTCGGCCCCACCCCCTTCAGCGCGCCCGTCCTGCCCAACCCGCCCGAGGGGAGCCCTCTCTGATGTTCCTGTCCGTCTTCGATATGTTCAAGGTCGGCATCGGCCCCTCGTCCTCGCACACGATGGGCCCGATGGTCGCTAGCGCTCGCTTCCTCGACCTCCTGCGCGCGCAGCCCTTCGAGGTCGCGGGCCTCAGGGCCTCGCTTCATGGGAGCCTCGCCTTCACCGGCGTGGGCCACGCCACCGACCGCGCCACGATCCTCGGCCTCGCGGGCTTCACCCCCGCCGACTACGACGCCGAGAAGGCCGAGGCCACGCTGGCGCGGATCAAGGAGACCCACGAGGTCCACCCCGAGGGCCTGCCGCCCCTCCGCTTCGACCCCGCGACCGACCTCCGCTTCGACTACGGCCCCGCGCTCCCCGGCCATGCCAACGGCATGATCCTCAAGGCCACCGACGCGCAGGGCGACGTGATCGTCGAGGAGACCTACTACTCCATCGGCGGCGGCTTCGTCCTCACGGCGGACGAGCTGGCCGGCGGCAAGGCCAAGGACGACGGCGCGCCGGTCCCCTACCCCTTCGACACCGCCGAGGCGATGCTGCGCATGGCCCGCGACTCCGGCCTCTCCATCGCCGAGATGAAGCGGAGGAACGAACTCACCCGCCGCAGCGCGCAGGACCTCGACCGCGGCATCGCCCGCATCTGGGAGGTGATGAACGCCTGCATCGACCGTGGCCTCGCCGGCGAGGGCATCCTCCCCGGCGGCCTCAAGGTCCGGCGCCGCGCCCGGGGCATCCACCAGGCCCTGCTGGCCGAGCGCGGCCTCAACATCAACCCGCCCCACACGATCAACGACTGGATGTCCGCCTACGCCATGGCGGTGAACGAGGAGAACGCCGCCGGCGGGCAGGTCGTCACCGCCCCGACCAACGGCGCGGCCGGCGTGCTGCCGGCGGTGATCCGCTACTGGCTCGACCACGTCCCCGGCGCGACTCCGCGCCTGATCCCCGAATTCCTGCTGACCGCCGCCGCCATCGGCGGGCTCATCAAGTACAACGCCTCGATCTCCGGGGCCGAGGCCGGCTGCCAGGCTGAGGTCGGCTCCGCCTCCGCCATGGCCGCCGCCGGGCTCTGCGCGGTGATGGGCGGCACCCCCATGCAGGTCGAGAACGCCGCCGAGATCGCCCTCGAGCACCACCTCGGCATGACCTGCGACCCCGTGAAGGGCCTCGTCCAGGTCCCCTGCATCGAGCGCAACGGCCTCGGCTGCATCAAGGCCGTCTCGGCGGCCTCCCTCTCCCTGCGCGGCGACGGCACCCACTTCGTCCCGCTGGATGCCGCCATCGAGACCATGCGCCAGACCGGCGAGGACATGCACACCAAGTACAAGGAGACGAGCCTCGGCGGCCTCGCGGTCAACGTCCCGAACTGCTGAGGTCAGGGGAGCCTGACTTTCCCGGCATCCGCGCCCGGCCTACGACTCCGACAGCCCCGAGGGGGCCGTTTCAAGGAGTCCAGATTGCCGTTCCTTCATTACCTCCGCGCCTTCGCCGGCGCCGCCGCTCTCCTCGCCGCGAGTCACGCGCTCGCGCAGGAATCCCTTCCCACCCGGCTCGGCGACTGCGCCGAGACCACCATCGCCGACATCGGCCCGCGCCTGATGGACGACCCCGACTTCGAGAGCGGCGTCGGCATCGCCTACGCGAACGGCCTCGGCCAGGTCAGCTACGACCGCGTCCAGGAGGTCATCGACTCCCAGCCCGGCGACCCGGTGCGGATGTGCCTCGTCTACATCCCCGCGAACTGCCCGCCCGGCGACGACCGCGGCAAGGTCTACGCCACGACCAACCTCCGCACCGGCGCGACCTGGGAGATGCCCGACGCCCAGCACGAATGCGGCGGGGCCTGAGTCTCGGCCCAGACTCGGAACGCCAAGCAGTCGAAATGGCGTAGGGCGGGCTTCAGCCCGCCATGCTCCGCTGGCAACGGGTGCGCCTCGGGGCCGATGTGGCTGGCGGGCTGAAAGCCGCCCTACGCATGATCCGGCCAGACGCCCTCGGCGGGCCGCCACCCATCCGCCCTTCCCCACCGAGCTCCCCGTTGACGGCTCGCTTCTGTTCCCCCTACGTTCCATCCGTCACCCCCAGGGAGCCATCCGGATGGCCCACATCCTCCTCTTCCACTCCATCCTCGGCCTCCGCCCCATCGAGCGCGACCTCGCCCGCGAATGGGAAGCGGCGGGCCACACGGTGACCCTCGCCGACCTCTACGACGGCCGCACGGCCCAGGACTACGACGCGGGCTTCGCGATCCACGGCGAGATCGGCCCCGCCAGGGTCCGCGCCCGGGGCGAAGCCCTCGCGGCGAGCGCGCCCGAGGACTCGGTCCTCGCGGGCGTCTCCATGGGCGGCGACCTCGTGGGCCACCTCTGGGGCCAGCGCCCCCGCTGCCCGGGCGCGCTCCTCATCTCCGGCCCCGCGCCCTGGTCCCCGGACCTCCGCCCGGGCTTCCCGGTCCAGTCCCACATCGCCCACCCCGACCCCTTCGACGGGGAGGAGTTCTTCGCCGACTGGGTCGCCCGGAACCCCGGCGCCGCGCTCGACCTCCGCCGCTACGACGGCGTCGGCCACTACTTCCTCGACCCCACCCTCCCCGACCATGGCGAACAGGCCGCCCGGGACTGTCGCGCCGCCATGCTGGAGTTCCTCGCCAAGCTCTAGGGCCCGGCCCACGCCTCGCGCCAGCCGGGCCCCGACTCCGCCCGGGTCAGGAGAGGCTCACCCCGCCCCGCCCAGATGCGCCTCCAGCGCCGCCTGCGCCTGCTCGGACGCCGTTCGCGCGGCGGCCGTGGCCTCGCCCGCCGTCCCGATCCGGTCCTCCAGTTGCAGAAGCTGCGCGAGGAACCGGTCATAGGCCTCCGACGGGTTCTCCACCGATCCCAGGTTCCGCCGCGCCCGCTCCTGCTCTGAGGTCAGCCGCTGCTCCTCCGCCTCGGCCTGCGCCAGCGCGTCCCCGGCCCGGCTCGCCTCGCGCATCAGCCGCGCGGCCTCCTCCAGGTAGGCCTTGCTCGCCGCGTCGGACGCCTGCCCGACCCAGCCCAGCACCGTCACCTCGTCCAGCATCCCGATCTGCACCACCTGCTCGAAGGGGTAGCGGTCGCGCAGCACCAGCCGCGCGCCGTCCGCCGCCACCGGCATCTCGAACCGCATCCAGCGCGAGCCGTCGTCCTCCTGCCGCACCTCCCCTTGCGGACCTGACACGACCTCCGTCTCCCAGCCCTGCGTCTGCGGGTGGTCCACCGCCACCTCCCGCGCCTCGCCCGAGGGCGAGGTCACGAGGTAGCCCACGTCCCGCACCTGCTCCTGCGTGATCCGCAGCACGCCCTCGGCGGCCTTGACGGAGACCTGTCGCGTCGTCTCCGACACCGTCTCCTCGACCCGCAGCTTGCGGTCGGTCCCGTAGGGCACGGCCTTCCGCTCCCCCGGCCCGACCAGCGGGAAGTCCGCGTCGCCCACATAGCCGCCGTCCTCGTCCGAGACGGTCATGATCCCGGCGGGCAGCCGCACGCCCAGGTCGTTGACGATCTCCAGCACCATGTCCGGGTTCCCGGTCCGCGTGTAAAGCTGCCCCTGCCACAGCGACAGGTGGCTCGCCTCCAGCGAATCCGCCAGGAACGGCAGCGACAGCATCTCCCCCGCCGCGAGGTCCACCGGCGCCGCGAACTGGAAGCGCGAATCGAGCACGCCCTCCTCGGTCGCGGCGCTGGCCTCGATCGGCGCAGGCGGGGGCGCCGCCGCGGCCATGTCCCCCGCGAAGCCTCCCACCGCCTCCTCGAGGATCGAGCGCGGCGCCTCGGGCTCCATGACCGTCACCGGCATCGGCATCCCCGGCTCGGGCTGCACCTCGGGTCGATACCGCCAGTCGCGCCCATGCAGGTCCGCCGTCAGCGTCCGGGGGCTGCCGGAGCTGAGCGTGAGGCTCACGTCGTCCCAGTCCTCGCCTGTCGCGTTCTCGATCACCGCCCAGGCCTGCAGGTCCACCGCCCCATCGGCCTCAGTCAGCGCGCGGTACGAGGTCTTCCAGGCCGGCGCCGCGACCACATAGGTCACCGCCCCGTCCGCGATCTCCTGCCCGTCCAGCGTCACCGCGACCTCGCGCATCGTCCCCGACGCCGCCTCGCGCAGCGCCGAAAGCCCTCGCGCCAGCGCCTGCGCGATCTCGGCGTCGAGGATTGTGATCTCCACGTCGGGGGTCAGCTCGATCCGCCGCACGGTCCCGTCGTCGCCCACGAGCGTCAGCATCGTCCGGCAGCCTGTCTCCGTGGCGCAGTCGTCAGCCACGCCCATCACCACCCCCTCGCGCCCGTCCGGATAGCCCCGGTCGGCGATCCGCACCCGGATGCCCGGCACAGACCGCAGGAGCAGCGACAGGTCCGTTGCCGCCGCCGGCGGGAAGGGCAGCGACGCAAAGGCGTCCTCCACCGGCGTCTCCCCATCGAGGGCCATGCTCGCCCCCGTCACCCCCGTCCCGCGCACGAGGAGCGACTTCAGCACGTCGTTCACGTCCCGCAGCGGCACGCGAAGGGTCACGGCGCGCGCCGCCCCCGTCTCGCGCGTGAGCTCCGCGAGGCCCGCCTCGAACAGCGTGACCTGCCTCACCGGGGCATCCTGCGCGAGCGCGGGGACGGCGGCGATCAATGCGACGATGGAAATGGCGGACCGGAACGCGGACATGAACGTCTCCCTTGGAATGAGCGACGCCACCCTATCACCCCGCGCGGCCCCCGCGAGGCAGGGTTTCCCGACCCAAGGAATCGTCCGCCCCGCGCGTCCTAGCCTTTCCGGGCCCCCTCGAAGAGAGCCACGACCTCCGCCAGCGCCCGCCCCCGGATGACGGGCCGCTCCATGAGCACCTCGTGCCGCGCCCCCTGCAGCGTCACGAGCCTCGCCCCCGGCCAGTCGTCGAGCCGCCGCCCGATCCGCGCCGGGTCCACGACGGCCTCCTCGCTCCCGACAAGGCCCAGCGCCGGCACCTTGGGCGCGGGCGCCCACATCAGCCGCCGCATCTCCCGCAGCGCCTCGTTCAGCCAGTGGAGCGACGGCGCCCCGACCCCCAGGTCCGGCTCGGCCGTCATGTGGGACCGCAGCCACTCCCAGGTCTCGCGGTCCGAGGTGAGGAGGTTGTCCGCGAAGTCGCAGCAGAGCACGTAGTTGAAGGGCTCCGCCCCCGGCATCAGCAGGTGGCTCAGCGCGAAGGCCCGGCTCATGGAGCTGACCGACCAGGCGACCGGCTTCAGCGCCGCCGTCATCGCGAAGCCCCACATCGGCGCCGAGAACACGGCGGCCCTCACCGGCAGCCCCTCGATCAGCGCCCGCAGCCCGATCGCCCCCCCCATCGAATGGGCGAGCATGAACCACGGCTCGGGCAGCCCCAGCTCCCGCCCATGCGCGACCATCGCCGCCACGTCGCGCTGGTAGTCCGACCACTTGCCCACATGGCCGAGGCTGCGGTCCCCCCGCAGCCGGTCCGAGAGCCCCTGCCCCCGCCAGTCGACCGTGAGCGTCGCATAGCCCCGCGACCGCAGGTCCCCCGCCACGCGCCCATATTTCTCGGCGTATTCGGTGCGGCCCGTGAACACGAGCACCGTCCCCATCGGCGCATCGCGTGCCCAATGCACCGCGCGCAGCCGCACCCCGTCCGGCAGCATCACCCAGCGCGCCTCCGCCTCCGCCGGCCCCTGCGCGAGCCGCCGGTGGAACGGCGCCCGGGTCTCGGTCAGCCCGTCAAGCAAGGGCCGAGGCGAGCCGCATGGCCGCCCCCATGTCGCCGTCGACGGCGAGCTTCCCGGACATGAAGGCCGAGGCGGCGTTGATGTCGCCCTCCAGCAGCCCCCGGAAGGTGTCGGGCGTCGCCGTCAGCGTCACCTCGGCCGGCCCCTCGCCGACCCGCGCCTCCCCCTGGTCGAGGAAGATGCTCCCCTCCCCGGTCAGCACGAACATGGCCGTTCCCTCGTAGCTCCGGCCTTGGAGCTTCCGGTTCAGCTCCGTCACGGCCTGGTCCAGCATGGCGCTCATCGCGGCCCCTTTCCCTCATGTCCCATATGTGATGCCCGGCCTCTGGAACTTGTTCCCTCCGGCGCGCTACATCAGCACTATGGGACCGCGCCCCCTCCGCATCAAATCTGCCGTGACGGCACTTCTCGCTGCCCTCTGGCTTGCGTCCCCCCTCGCCGCCCAGCAGCAGACCGACCGGGAGCGCGAGGCCGACCTCCTCCAGCAGCTCTCCGAGGCCCAGGACCCGCACGCCGCCTCAATGATCGAGGGGGAGCTCAGGACCCTCTGGTCCCGCAGCGGCTCGGCCGCCATCGACCTCCTCTACAGGCGCGGCCAGGACGCGCTCCAGGCCGGCAAGCCCGAGGAGGCCGTGGAGCACTTCACCGCCGCCCTCGACTGGGACCCGGACTTCGCCGAGGCCTATGTCGGCCGCGCCCAGGCCTACTACATGACCAACGCGGTCGGTCCCGCCATCGACGACCTGCGGGAGGCGCTGGTCCTGAACCCCAACCAGTGGGAGGCGCTGATGGGCTTCGCCGCCGTCCTCGAGGAGGTGGGGCTGGAGGAGGACGCCCTTGAAGTGTGGCACCGGGTGCACGACATGCATCCCCAGAACCCCGAGGCTTTGGCCGCCGTGACCCGCCTCGAAACGCAACTCCAGGGCCAGACGCTCTAGACCCCGCCCTGGCCGGGACCCCGCATGACCCCTTCCCGCGTCACGGCCGTCCTCGGCCCGACCAACACCGGCAAGACCCACTACGCCATCGAGCGGATGCTCGCCCACCGCACCGGCATCATCGGGTTGCCGCTGCGCCTCCTCGCGCGCGAGGTCTACGACCGCATCGTCAAGCTGCGCGGCCCCTCGGTGGTGGCCCTCGTGACGGGCGAGGAGCGGATCGTCCCCGACCGCGCCGCCTATTGGGTCTGCACCGTCGAGGCCATGCCCGACGGCATGGGCGCCGACTTCCTCGCCGTGGACGAGATCCAGCTCTGCGCCGACCCCGAGCGCGGCCACGTCTTCACCGACCGGCTCCTCCACGCCCGTGGGTTGCACGAGACGCTGTTCCTCGGCTCCGAGACGATGCGCGGCGCCATCGCCGGCCTCGTGCCGAACGTCCAGTTCCTGAAGCGCGAGCGGTTCTCCACGCTCACCTACACCGGCCCCCGCAAGATCAGCCGGATGCCCGAGCGCGCCGCCATCGTCGGCTTCTCGGTCGAGAACGTCTACGCCATCGCCGAGTTCATCCGCCGCACGCGCGGCGGCGCGGCCGTGGTCATGGGCGCGCTGTCCCCGAGAACGCGCAACGCGCAGGTGGAGCTCTACCAGAACGGCGACGTGGACTTCCTGGTCGCCACCGACGCCATCGGCATGGGCCTCAACCTCGACATCGACCACGTCGCCTTCTCGGGCCTCACCAAGTTCGACGGCCACCGGATGCGAGAGCTCCAGCCCGACGAGCTCGCCCAGATCGCCGGCCGCGCCGGGCGCCACACCCAGAACGGCACCTTCGGCGTCACCGGCGAGGCCCACGACCTCGACCCCGAGGTGGTGGAGTCCATCGAGGAGCACCAGTTCCGCCCCGTCACCCGCCTGATGTGGCGCAACTCCCGCCTGCAGTTCGGCAGCGTGAAGCGCCTGATCCAGACCCTGGAGGAGCGCACCGACAACCCCTGGCTCGGCCGCGTGCGCGAATCCGACGACCTGGGCGCGCTCCGCTCTCTCTCCGCCGACGCCGAGGTCATGGCCCGCGCCACCGACGGGCCCAGCGTCAAGCTCCTCTGGGACGTCTGCCGCATCCCCGATTTCCGGGGCATCTCCAAGGGCGAGCACGCGGCGCTCCTGGCCGAGATCTACAACTTCCTGCACGAGAAGGGCCGCGTCCCCGCCGAATGGCTGGGCGAGGCGGTGCGCCGGCTCGACCGCGTGGACGGCGACATCGACACGCTGTCCAAGCGGCTCGCCTACATCCGCACCTGGACCTATGTGGCCCAGCGCAAGGGCTGGGTGGGTGACGAGGGTTATTGGCGCGACGAGACCCGCGCTGTAGAAGACCGCCTGTCGGACGCCCTGCACCAGGCGCTGACGGAACGTTTCGTGGACCGGCGGACGAGCACCCTCGCCCGGCGGCTCAGGCAAAGGGAGGTCCTCGTGGCCGAAGTGGACGACAAGGGCGCCGTGACCGTGGAAGGTCACGCGGTGGGACGGCTGGAGGGCTTCCGCTTCCGCGCGGAGCGCGCCGACAACCCCGACGAGGCCCGAACGCTGCGCCAGGCGGCGGCCCAGGCGCTCGCGCCCCAGTTCCATCTGCGCGCCGACCGCTTCTACAACGCCCCCGACACCGAGATCGACTTCACCGAGCAGGGCGGCCTCATGTGGGGCGAGCACGCCGTCGGGCGTCTGGCGAAGGGCTCCGAAGCGCTGAAGCCCGAGGTCGTGGCCTTCGTGGACGAGGAAGCGGGCCCCGAGGTCGCGCAGAAGGTCCAGCGCCGCCTCCAGCACTTCATCGACCGCAAGATCGCCGCCGCCATGGAGCCCCTGCTGACCATGGGCCGCGACGAGGCCCTCACCGGGCTCGCCAAGGGCTTCGCCTTCCGTCTGAACGAGCATCTCGGCATCATCCCGCGCGGCGAGATCGCCGAGGAGGTCAAGCAGCTCGACCCCGAGGCCCGTTCGGCGCTGCGCAAGCACGGCGTCCGCATCGGCCAGTTTACGGTCTTCCTGCCCGCGCTCCTCAAGCCCGCGCCGACGCGCCTGCGCCTCGTGCTCTGGTCGCTCTGGAAGGGCCTCGACGAGTTCCCCTCCGCCCCGCCCGCCGGCCACGTCACCGTGCCCGCGCCGCAGGGTCTGCCGCAGGGCTTCTGGGCCATGGCCGGCTACCGCGCCGCCGGCGACCGCGCCATCCGCATCGACATGCTGGAACGGCTGGCCGACATGCTGCGCGACAAGGACTCCCGCAAGGGCTTCGAGGCCGCGCCCGAGATGCTCTCCATCACCGGCCTCTCGCTCGAGGCCTTCGCCCACCTGATGGAGGGCCTGGGCTACCGCGCCGAGAAGGCCGAGCGTCCCAAGGTCCGCGCGCCCAAGCCCGCCACGCAGCAGCCCGGCCCGATCCCCGACGAGACCCCGCGCGAGGCCGAGACCCTCGCGCCGAGCCTGGTCCCGGCCACCGAGCCCGCCCCCGTCCCCTCCGACATGCCGCAGGAGCCTGCCATCATGGCCCCGCCGCCGGTGACCGCCGGCGAGCCCGACGTGCCGATGCCCGTGGAGGAGCCCCCGCCCGGCCCCGACACCACGCCGCCGCAGACGCCCTCCGAGGACCCGAGCCCCACGCCCGAGACCCCGCCCGGCCAGCCCGAGGAGGTCCCGCCCGCGCCCGACGTCCCGGAGACGCCCGAGCAGCCCCCCGAGCCCGACCTCCCGCCGCAGGAGCTTCCCGTCGAGGAGCCCCCGGAGGAGGCCCCGCAGCCGCCGACCGAGCTTCCGGGCTCCGAGCCCGCCGAGATGCCGATCATCACCCCCTCGGAGCTCCCCGACATCACGCCGGCCGAGATGCCGATCAACACGCCGATGGAGGTGCCGGGCAGCCCCTACGCCTCGGCCGAGGCCGCCGATGCGCCGGCCCCGGACATGACGGCCCCGGACATGACGGCCCAGGCCGCCGAGGCCTCCGCTCAGCCGGTGGAGATGGAGTCCTTCTACACCTTCACCTGGGGCGGCCGCGCCCAGCGCCGCCCGCAGCAGCCCGAGCGCGCCCGCTCCGAGGGCCGTCCCCCGCGCCGCGAGGGTCAGCCCCGCCGCGACGGCCAGCCCGCGCGGGCCGACCGTCCGCAGGGCGAGCGTCCTCAGGGCGACCGTCGGGGCCCGCGCCCCGAGCGGACGGAAGGCGCCGAAGGCCAGCCCGCCCGTCGCGAGGGCCGCCCGCCCCAAGGCAAGGGCAAGCCGCGCGGCGACCGTCCCGAGAAGGGCGGCCCGCGTCCCGACCGCTTCGACAAGGGCGACCGGGGCCGCAGCTTCGAGGCCCATCCCCCGCGCGAGGAGCCGAGGGGCAAGCGCATCGACCCCGACAACCCCTTCGCCGCCGCCCTGGCCGGGTTCAAGACCAAGTGACCAACGGTCGGCCGGACGGGACGGGGGAGGCCCCCCGCGAGACGATCCGCCTCGACAAGTGGCTCTTCCAGGCGAGGTTCCTGAAATCCAGGGGCCTCGCCGCCGACCTGATCGGGGAGGGCAAGGTCCGCGTGAACGGCCAGCCCACCGACAAGCCCGCCCGCGCCGTGGGCCCCGGCGACGTCCTGACCTTCGCGCTCCACGGCCGCGTCCGCGTGGTCCGCATCCTCGACGTGGGCGAGCGTCGCGGGCCCGCCCCGGAGGCGCAGGCGCTCTACGAGGATCTCGCGCCGCAGGCTCCCCAGCCCTCCTCGGACTCCGCGCCCCCTCCGCTTGAATGATCCGGCGTGGGGGGGTAGGTCACGCCCGACCAGGAGACCCACCCCCATGACCTACGTCGTCACCGAGAACTGCATCGCCTGCAAATACACCGACTGCGTGGAGGTCTGCCCCGTCGACTGCTTCTACGAGGGCGAGAACTTCCTGGTGATCCACCCCGACGAATGCATCGACTGCGGCGTCTGCGAGCCCGAATGCCCCGCCGACGCCATCCGCCCCGACACCGAGCCCGACATGGCCAAGTGGGTGGAGTTCAACCGCAAATACGCCGAGCGCTGGCCCGTCATCACCCAGAAGAAGGACATGCTCCCCGGCGCCCAGGAGATGGACGGCAAGCCCGGCAAGATGGCCATGTTCAGCGAGGCGCCCGGCGAGGGCAGTTGAGGGACGACCCGGCGGAACATCACCGGTGGGACATAGTGTCCCAGGGGGCGGGCTTTCGTGGCTCGCAAAATTGTGCTATGGAAACGGGCATATGAGGCCCGACAGAACTTGAACCGACCTCCACGAGTTATCACCTGACGGGAACCTGTTTCCGTCAGGTTTTGTGTTGCCCCCGGTCCTGCCCCTCACGGCCCGAGCTCCACGATTCGGAAGGATACCCATGACCAAGACCAGGAAGAGCGAGTTCCGCCCCGACGACTTCGTCGTCTACCCCGCCCACGGGGTGGGCAAGATCATCTCGATCGAGGAGCAGGAGGTCGCGGGTTTCAAGCTCGAGCTCTTCGTCATCTCCTTCGAGAAGGACAAGATGACGCTCCGCGTTCCCACCAACAAGGCGACCGAGGCCGGGCTGCGCGCCCTCTCCTCGCCCGACGTGGTGTCGCACGCGCTCAAGACGCTCAAGGGCAAGGCCAAGGTCAAGAAGGCCATGTGGTCCCGCCGCGCCCAGGAGTATGAGCAGAAGATCAACTCGGGCGACCTGATCGCCATCGCCGAAGTGGTCCGCGACCTCCACCGCGCCGACGACCAGCGCGAGCAGAGCTACAGCGAGCGTCAGCTCTACGAGGCCGCCCGCGAGCGCCTGACCCGCGAGATCGCCGCCGTCGGCGGCCGCGACGAGGTCGCCGCCGCCAAGGAGATCGACGACGTGCTGCTGGGCCGGGCTGCGGCCTGATCTAGCGCCCGACCCGAATCGCAGGGCCGCGTCCGACAGGGCGCGGCCTTTTCCGTTCCCGCCGTCAGGCCAGCCGCGCCACCCGGACCGCCCCGCCGCGCAGCAGGACCACGCCCGACCCGACCAGCCAAAGCGACAGCAGCAGGTAGCCCGCGATCGCCGCCAGCCCAAAGGCCGATCCGTCCGCGCCCACCGCCATCGCGACACCCTCCATCGCCCCCAGCCCCACCGCCACCGCCGCGACGGCGCCCAGGCTGGCCAGCCACCTCGACCCTTCCGCCACCTGGATCGCCGCCACCGTCCCCAGGAAGGCCGCGGTCAGCAGCATCCCCAGGTGCTCGCCCACCGCCGTGCCCGCAAAGGCATGGATCAGCGCGAACTCCCCCTCCGAACCCGGCGTGGCCGCCAGCACCGGCACGACCATCGTCCACCGCAGGAGCCCCATGGCCTGCGTGAGCCCCGCGAGCGCCGCCAGGATCGCCGCCGCGACAGCCAGCGCCGGGACTCGCGTCACCCGCCCGCCACCCAGCGCCAGCCCGAGCCCCACCGGCACGAACAGGATCGCCGCCAGGGCAAAGGCATACCAGGTCAGCACGAGCGACGCGCCCCCCGCCGCGAAGGCGGCCAGGATCTGCTCCGGCGGTTCGCGCAGGATCGCCGGATAGTCGAACCGCACCGCCAGCAGCGCATAGGGGACGTTCAGGCCGAGGGCGAGAAGGATCGAGCCCGCGCCGACGACGCGGGAGGGGGTCTGGGCAGCCATGTCGGGGTCTCCGGGGGTTCAGTTTGTCACTGGTCGGTGACATACAGGGGAGACCGATTCGCGTCAACGAGAAAGTCACCGAACGGTGACATAGAGAGAGCCGATGACCCGCGACCGCCAGGCCACCACCGCGCGCCTCCTCGACGCCGCCTTCGCGACCCTAGCTGGGGAGGGATTCGCCGGCTTCGGCATCAACGCCGTGGCCCGCGCCGCCGGCTGCGACAAGAAGCTGATCTACCGCTACTTCGACGGCCTCGACGGCCTCCTCGACGCCATGGGGGCCCGCGTGGCCGAGGATCTCGTGGCCGCCCTCGCTCCGGCCCTCGATCCCCCCGCCGCCACCTATGCCGAGATGATCGAGCGTTTGGCGCTCGCCCTGCTCGCGCATCAGCGGTCCGACCCCCGCTTCCGCCTCCTCCGCGCCGCCGAGCTGGCGGGCGGCTCGCCCTCCGCCCTGCGGTTCCAGGCGGCAAGGGGGCGCGCCATGCAGGACTGGATGCGCCAGGCCCGGGGCGACCTCGCCCCGCCCGAGGGCGTCGACGCCCCCGCCCTCAACTCCGTCCTCATCGCGGCCGTCGAAGGCTTGGCCCTCTCTGGCGGCACCGGCCTCGACGCGGATGGCGGAGAGCGGCTGCGCCACGCCCTCGTCCACCTCGTCCGCCGGGCCTACGAGCCCGGCTAGCCCGCCGAGGTCCAGGCGCCTCACGGCTCGCCGGCTCACGTCCGCTCCCCATCCAGGAAGTCCGTGTTCGCACGCACTGCGCAAGCCGGCACCGAATCGGTCCGGGACTCGATGCGGGCCAAATCCCGTCCCAACGGGCGACGCAACACCCCCGCCGAGCGGATTTCCCGGCCCGATCA
Organism: Rubellimicrobium mesophilum DSM 19309; assembly: GCF_000600335.2. Lineage (GTDB taxonomy): Bacteria > Pseudomonadota > Alphaproteobacteria > Rhodobacterales > Rhodobacteraceae > Rubellimicrobium > Rubellimicrobium mesophilum. Next base: position 20,410 of record NZ_KK088612.1, read on the forward strand.
ACCTCTTACCTCCGGGGTGTTGCGTCCCCCCACCCCCCACCGAACGCTCCATTTACGATCC
>NZ_KK088613.1 GCF_000600335.2 Rubellimicrobium mesophilum DSM 19309
CTCCCCCCTCCAGCATCAGGCGTCGCCAACGATAGAGCAGGTTCGGAGCCACGCCATTGCGGCGCGCCACCACCGAGATGCTGGATCGCTCGTCTAGGGTCTCTTCGACGATCCGCAGCTTCTCGGCGCCACTCCAGCGACGGCGACGGCCACCGTCGGTGATGATCTCAACGTCAGACATAAGCACGTGCTTAGGGCTGTCCCTAAGCCTCCATGGTCATGCCCAGGTGTCCGGTCAAAATGGGGGCCAGTTCAGCAGCGTCGTGGCGGCGGTGATGGCTCCTTCGGGATCGGTGGTGCGGCGGGCGAGGGCTTTGGTCCAAGCCTCCTCCACGGCAGCGGCGTTGAAGGCTGTCAGAGCGCCAGAGACCGCCCTGTCACTGGGACTCCGCTGCGGGTTCTCCAGATCGTCAATGAGCGGGGTGAACGCCTCGGTGAGGAACTGGCGACGGCCAGCGTAGCCATAGACGGCATCCCGTATGAAAGGCCAGAACGCCTTGAGGGTGCGGTATTGCCGGACGAAGTCAGGGATGCGGTCCCGAAGCTCCGGGTCCGTCAGGACCTCACGTCGCAGGAGGGGATAGCGGGAATCGTCATGGCTTCCCCCAGTGGCGGCGTCGATCAGGATGCTTTCCAGGGTCCTGACACGGTCCAGCTTGGATGTGGGGAGGTCGGGGTCGGGAAGAAGGCTCATAGTGGTCTTTGTGCCGCCTCATGGCCGTCGCAAGAAGACGGCTGTTCCTTACCGTGTTGGGATATGCCCTCGGTTCCCCCATGCATCTATGGTGAACCAAGGTGTCCAAGGTAATACCCTTCATGGTAGATCATCCATAATAGATCATCTTCCATAGCGATCCCCCTATAACAGGTCATACCCAAGGTCCCCACCCAAGGCCCCTCCTTGGGTTCCCCTCTGCTGGCATGTTCCTCCCAAGGCATCCTCTTGGCCCTGCCCCTTGGGTTCCACCATGACGCAATAGAAACAAAACAGACAAAGTATCTGCCTTGTCCCCGCTGCTCCTCATTCCCTCTTTGGACCCGTCCAAGGGACCGAGGGTTGTCCAAGGCGGTTCAGCACCAACCCCGGGGTGGCCTTGGTCTCCTTCTGGAACTCCTCCCTCAGCACGGTTGCGGCGAGGTCCACCTGGGACTCCGGGACAAGGATGCTATCGTGGATCGGCAACCCCGGGACTCCCGCCTCCCGCAGGCGTGTTAGGGTGGCCCTCAGGATGCTCGCCTCTACGCGCTGGAGGTCGCCCCAGGTGATCCCGCTGTCAGGAAGTTGGGCCAGGGCGGGGATGGCCTCTACGATCCGGTTCACGGTCTCCTGGAGCTTGAAATCCCGGTTGAGGGTCCGTCCCGTCTCGGCCCTATACTCGTCCGCCAGCCCTTGGGGCCATTGCTTCACGCGCAGGTGGCCGTTGCTGAGGAGGACGCTGACCATCCTCTTCACCAAGGATCGGGGGATGCGCGGGACCAAGAGGTAGGGATCGGCTCCCTCGGGCAGGAGAACGCCCAGGAGGGCATGGTAGATCGTCGGGTGGCTGGCCTTCAGGTCCACTTCCACCACGGCCTCTCCGTTGATCCTGAGGGCTCTGCGGCCCTCTTTGGGCCAGTTTTGGAAGTTGTCCTCGCTGCTGGATGTGAGCCGTCCTCCCCACGCCAACTCCCCAGGCCGATCCTTGTCCTCCCCGAAGATGGCGACGAGCTGGGGGGCCATCGGTGGGTCGTAGCTCTGCTTCGCCAGGAAGGCGTTGAAGGAGCGGACCTCCTCGGCAATTCGGTCGGTCTCCGCTGTCCTGGGGAACTTCACGGCCTCCTTGATCTTGCGCCCGCCGCGTCGGCCCTCTGGTCCCTCCAAGTTCCTTCGCAGGATGACCGGGTAGGTCGCGTCGTGGGACCTCTCGTAGTGTTCCCTCAGGTTCTCCGGGGTGATTCCGTGGTCTGCCGCCAGGGCCAGGAGCTTGGTGGTAGCCCGCAGGCGGGGGGCACGGCCCATGACCTTGCCGGACCCGCTGACATAAGCCCCATCGAACTCATGCCCGTGCCGGATGCCTTTTAGCCGTTCCATGAGGCCGAGCCGGGGCCAGACCGCCTTGACGGCCCTGTATTGGGGGAGCGTGGCCTGGGTCTCGGTGAAGTAGGGGCTGCTCTCGGGACGGAAGCACCAGCCCTCGGAGGCGTCCTTTGTCCGGGCCATGAGGAGGTCACGGGTCAGCGCGGCGATGGTGGCCCGCAGACTCGCCATAGCCTTGGCGGTGCGTCTCCTCTCCCGAGACCCCGGGACGGACTCCTCATTGGCAAGCGTCAGCTCGACAAGGACCTTGGTCAACCGGTGCGCCGCCTCGCTCACAGGGGCAGTGGAGGAGTTCGGCCATGGGAGCGGCGAACAGGACGGACGAGGCAGGCTTTTGGATGGTCATGGGGTTGCCCTCGGGTAGGTCATGGAGCGCGGGGGGACCTACCCGGAGCAGAAGCCGTGTTCAAACGGTATGTTGCTTCTATACAACACCCTTCTTCCAAGGGGCCGGATCAACAATGCCCGACTGATTTGATAGTGTTTGTGGCAGGGTTACGGGAGGACGAGGTCGGGCATCGCATCGCTCTCCGTCTGGCCCCCTACACCTCGTAGCGAGGCAGCCGCTTGATAGCCTCGTAAAGGGGCTCCACTGGGACCTCCCCATAGCCTGCCGATGCGCTCCCGTCCGCGTGGCCTTGGATCGCATCCACAACCCACCGCTCGATGGAAAGCCTGCGGGCCTCTGTCTTGAGCCGGTGCCGCCATGCGTGGTTGGGCTGGACGCGCTCATCGGTGATCCCCACCACGTTCCTAACCCAGCCAGTGATCTTCTGTCCGACATGCTCGGCGCGGGTTTTGGGAACGTCCCCTTCCTGCAGCTTGAAGAACAGATAGCCCTCGGGGCGGCTGTTCACGAAGTCAAGGAAGCCCATTTCGACAAGATGCGGGTGAATCGGGACAAGTCGCTGTTCGCCCGACTTGACCGATCCGGCCTCGGGGGTGATCCGCAGGCAAGGGATGCCCTTATGTGTTTCCACGTCCTGCTTCCGCAGCTGCATCATCTCGGTGATCCGCGCCCCGCTGTAGGCGCAAAGCCACGGTCCCCAGCGGATCGCCCGCTTGTTGTCCTCCGCCATCCTGCCAAGGCCATTAGGGGCCTTCAGGGCCGCAGAGAGGATCGCCTTAGCCTCCTCATCGGTGAAGCCGGTGGATCGCGTCTTGACCGCCTTCTTGACCTCCACCGTCACATCAGCGGCGGGGTTGTCCGCGATGCGGAACCTCTTCTTGCCGACCGTGAAGACCCGTTTGACCGCAGCAAGGTATTTGTTGCTGACTGTGCTGTCGCTCAGGCCCTTCTCATGGCGCAGATGCTCGGCCCAGTCCGCGATCTGCTTGGGTGTGATGCGCTGGGCGTCCTCGTGGCCCAGGAACTCCGTCAAACTGTCGAGCTTCTGGCGGAAGTCTCTGGCCGTTTTCTCTGGCCCGCCCGCAAGCAGATGATCGGCCTTCCACAGGTCGAACAAGTCGGAAAGCGTCACCTTCGCTATGGGTGATGCGGGCACCTTTTCAGAGGCTGGCAGAACCAGTTCGGGGAAGCGTTCGGCGTTCCGGTCCGGCGAGTAGTCACCTTCCGCCCTCCGCTGCAGGCAGATCAGCGCCTCCAGAGCGGCCCGAGCCATGGCGTCGAGCAGACGGCGACGGCTTCCCGCATCAACGGTCAGACCTGCCTTCTGCAAGAGGAGGTCGGCTTCCTCTCCGAACTGGCGCTCCTGGGCTTTGCTGGAGCCCTCTACAAGATCCTCGGCTGCCGAGATAGGACCGTCCCAAGACGCCGAGGAGCCAGGTTCTTCTTCGTGCTGGCGAACGAGGTTCCTATAGACTTGCCCTGCCAGCGCCTCGACCTGCTTGCCGGTCAACCGCACAGGGCCTGTCGCCTCCGCTTGGCGGAACTGGTTCCACAACTCCTGCACGGCTGCGGCAGCTTCGCGGTAACGCTCCCGCGCGATCTTCGCTACGACGGGTCCGCAGAGACACTTGGGCGAACTCCCCAAGCGTCACAGGACGGGGGGCTCCGTCCACAGGGATAAAGACCTTCTGTCCCTTCAGCTTGGCTACAAGATCGGCAGGGACTCGTTCCTTGAAGTAGAAGGTTTTGCCGCGTTCCATCGCCGCTGCCATCCGTAAGACCATGTGTGACCGCCTTGTGTAACAGTTGGCGGCTCAGACCCCCGTATTCACGAGGATTTCTAACAAGATCAAGGGGCTGAAGTGGTGCTGCAAGAGAGGATTGAACTCTCGACCTCACCCTTACCAAGGGTGTGCTCTACCACTGAGCTACTGCAGCACTGGGGCGCGTTCTAGCGGGATGCGCGACGAGCGCAAGGGGGTTTCGCGCGCGGCTGGACGTGACGCCGCGCCCGCTCTATGACCCTCCCCATGGCGGACCGGCGGCAGGGCAATCCCCCGACGAACTCACGCGAGGCGCGGCTCAAGGCTGCGCTCAAGGCCAATATCGCCCGGCGCAAGGCCCGCGCCCGGGACTTGGAGCAACCGGGCGAGCCCCCCGAGGACGACGCCTCTGACGCGACCCCCGAGCAGGAAGAATAACGCATGGATTCCATCATCGTCCGCGGCGGAGCCGAGCTCCACGGGGCCATCCCCATCGCCGGGGCCAAGAACGCCTGCCTCGCGCTCATGCCCGCGACGCTGCTGAGCGAGGAGCCGCTGACGCTCACCAACGCGCCGCGGCTCTCGGATATCCGGACGATGACGACGCTGCTGCAGTCGCTGGGGGCCGAGGTGTCCACGCTGGCGAACGGCAAGGTGCTGGCGCTGTCGTCGCACGGGCTGACGTCCTCGCGCGCGGACTACGACATCGTGCGGAAGATGCGGGCCTCGAACCTCGTGCTCGGGCCGCTGCTCGCGCGCGAGGGGCAGGCGGTGGTGTCGCTGCCGGGCGGCTGCGCGATCGGGGCGCGGCCGATGGACATCCATATCGACGCGCTGGAGAAGCTGGGCGCGCGGATCGAGCTGAGGGACGGCTACCTTCACGCGACCGCGCCGGGGGGCCTCAGGGGCGCGCGTGTCCCGCTGCGTTTCGCCTCGGTGGGCGCGACCGAGAACGTGCTGATGGCGGCCACGCTCGCCAAGGGCACCACGGTTCTGGAGAACGCCGCGCGCGAGCCCGAGATCGTGGACCTCGCCGAGTGCCTTCGGCGGATGGGCGCGCAGATCGAGGGGGAGGGGACCTCCACGATCACCGTGCAGGGCGTGGACCGGCTGGGCGGCGCGACCCATGCCGTCGTCACCGACCGGATCGAGCTGGGCACCTATATGCTCGCGCCCGCTTTCACGGGCGGTGAGATCGAGTGCCTGGGCGGGCGGCTCGACCTCGTGGGTGCCTTCGTGGAAAAGCTCTATGCGGCGGGCCTTGAAGTGACGGAGACGCCGCGCGGGCTGAAGGTGAAGCGCGCGAACGGGCGGCCCAAGGCCGTGGACGTCGTGACCGAGCCCTTCCCCGGCTTCCCGACCGACCTGCAGGCGCAGATGATGGCGATGCTCTGCACGGCCGAGGGGACCTCGGTGCTGGAGGAGAAGATCTTCGAGAACCGCTTCATGCACGCGCCGAGCTCATGCGGATGGGCGCGCGGATCGACGTGCATGGCGGCACGGCGACGGTGACCGGCGTGGAACGCCTGCGCGGCGCGCCCGTTATGGCGACGGACCTCCGGGCCTCGGTGTCGCTGATCCTCGCGGGGCTCGGGGCCGAAGGGGAGACGGTGGTCAGCCGCGTCTATCACCTGGACCGCGGCTACGAGCATGTCGAGGAGAAGCTCTCCGCCGTGGGGGCGAGGATCGAAAGGGTCGCCGCATGAACGACGCGCCGCGGGACGCGAGCTTCGCCGATGCCGACGAGGGGCCGCTGCGGCTGCGGGGGCTGGACGGCGAGGACCTGACGGTGATCTCGGCGCTAGTGCAGGACGCGGTGGTGACGGTCGGGGATGTGAGCTACCTGCGCCAGCACCGCCGCTTCGCCGCGCTGGTGAACCGCTTCCGGTGGGAGGGTCACACGCGGACGCCGGAACGGGTGCGGTCGATGCTGGTGATCGAGGACGTGCTGGCGGTCAGGAGCCAGGGCGTCGATCCCAGGGACAAGGATACCGTGTTGTCGATCCTGTCCCTCGGCTGGGAGCCGGGGGAGGACGGGGCCGGGCGCATCCTCGTGACGCTGGCCGGGGACGGGGCGCTGGCCATCGAGGTCGAGGCGCTGGAGGTGCTGCTGCAGGACGTGACGAAGCCCTATCTCGCGCCGTCTCGGAAGGCGCCGCACCATCCGGAGTAGAAGAGGCTGTCTGCCCTCCGAGGAGCAGGAAGCCATGGGGCGGGCTGCCGCCTTCAGCCCGCCAGGCGACCTTGAAACGCGATGCCCTCCGGTCCGCTGGCGAATGGCGAGCTGAAGCCCGCCCTGCGAAATCTCCCCGCGCGAGCGATTGAAGCCTTCCAGACGGCCCGCTAAGCCACGCCCGACCCTAGGAGGCTCGTGATGCCGCAGTTCCTGTCCACTCGTGATGCCGGCTTCGAGGAGGCGTTCCGCGTGCTCCTCGCCCAGAAGCGGGAGGACAGCCCGGATGTGGATGCGGCCGTCGCGGCGATCATCGCGGACGTGCGCGAGCGGGGCGACGCGGCGCTGGTGGAGCTGACGGAGCGATTCGACCGGGTACGGCTGACGCCCGAGACGCTGCGCATTTCCGACGACGAGATCGAACGCCTCTGCGCACAGGTGCCGGAGGCGGAGCGGGAGGCGCTCGGCCTCGCGGCGGAGCGCATCCGGGCCTACCACGCGCGGCAGATGCCCCGGGACGAAAGCTTCACCGACAGCCTTGGCGCGACGCTGGGATGGCGATGGACCCCGGTCTCGGCGGCGGGGCTCTACGTGCCGGGGGGGCTCGCGGCCTATCCGTCCTCGGTGCTGATGAATGCGGTGCCGGCCAAGGTGGCGGGGGTGAAGCGGCTGGTCGTGACGGTGCCGACGCCGGACGGGGTAGCGAACCCGCTCGTGCTGCTCGCCTGCCGGGTCGCGGGGGTGGACGAGGTGTTCCGCATCGGCGGAGCGCAGGCCATCGCGGCGCTGGCCTACGGGACCGGAGCGGTGCGCCCCGTCGACAAGATCACCGGGCCGGGGAACGCCTATGTCGCGGCGGCCAAGCGCCGGGTCTTCGGCAAGGTCGGCATCGACATGATCGCCGGGCCGTCCGAGATCCTGGTGATCGCGGACAGGGACAACGACCCGGACTGGATCGCGCTCGACCTGCTGAGCCAGGCCGAGCACGACGAATCGGCGCAGGCGCTTCTGGTCACCGACGACGAGGGCTTCGGCCGGGCAGTAGCCGAGGCGGTCGGGCGGCGGCTGGAGACGCTGCCGCGCCGCGCCATCGCGGGGGCGAGCTGGCGCGACTTCGGGGCGGTCGTCACGGTTCGCAGCTTGGACGAGGCGGCGGAGATCGCGGACCGGATCGCGGCGGAGCATCTGGAGCTGCTGGTCGGGGACCCGGAGGCGCTGGCGTCCCGGATCAGCCATGCCGGGGCCATGTTCCTCGGCCCCTGGACGCCCGAGGCGATCGGCGATTACATCGGCGGGCCGAACCATGTGCTCCCCACGGCGCGCACGGCGCGGTTCTCGTCGGGGCTCTCGGTCATGGACTTCCTGAAGCGCACCACCGTCTCCCGGATGACGCCCGCCGCCCTGGCGGCGCTGGGGCCCCATGCCGAGACGCTCGCCAAAGCCGAGCGGCTGGAGGCCCACGGGATGTCGGTGCGCGCGCGGCTGGACCGGATCAACGGATGACGAACCGGCTCGTCGCCATCCACATCGACGACACGGGCCTGCCCCGCCCCTCGGCGGAGATGGAGCAGGAGCGGAGGGTCGCGATCTTCGACCTGCTGGAGGAGAACCGCTTCACGCTGCCCGAAAAGGAAGGGCGTCCGGCCAAGGGGCCCTGGAAGCTCGACCTGTCGATCCGGGACCGGCGGCTGGTCTTCGCGCTCTCCACCGAGGCGGGGGAGCCGGCGGGCGAGTTCCACCTCTCGCTCGGGCCGTTCCGGCAGGTCGTGAAGGATTACTTCCAGATCTGCCGGAGCTACTACGACGCCGTGCGCAGCCTGCCGCCCGCGCAGATCGAGACCATCGACATGGCCCGGAGGGGCATCCACAATGAAGGGGCGCGCGTGCTCCAGGAGCGGCTGGAGGGCAAGGCCGAGCTCGACACCGACACGGCGCGGCGGCTCTTTACGCTGATCTGCGTGCTGCATCCGGGGGGCTGAGACGTGAACGCGGAACAGGGCCTCCCGAAACCCGCCGACCCGCTGCCCCAGTCCGTGCTGTTCTGCTGCGACCACAACGCCGTTCGGTCCCCGATGGCCGAGGGCATCATGAAGCGGCTCTACGGGACGGGCTGCTACGTCCAGTCGGCGGGCGTGAAGAACGACCTCGAGATCGACGGCTTCGCCATCGCCGTCTGCCAGGAGATCGGGGTGGAGCTGTCGCGCCACCGCGTCCGCAGCCTGGACGAGATGCGGGGCTGGGGGGACGACCTGTCGTCCTTCGACCTCGTGGTGGCGCTGACCCCGGCGAGCCTGCACCGCGCGCTGGACCTGACCCGGAGCTACGCGATCCATGTGGAGTACTGGCCGATCCTCGACCCCACCGGCATGGGCCAGGGACGGGAGGAGCGGCTGGGCTACTACCGGCAGACGCGCGACATGATCCTGGCCAGGATCCTGGAGAAGTTCGGGCCGGCCCGGTCGGGCTGGTCGCCGCCCGCCTGAGGGAACCGGACGCGGCGTCATGCGTCAAACGGATGCAGATGCCGATTGGCCTTGAAATGGCGGCCGAAGGCGGCCATCTAGGCGCCGGGCCGCCGTTTCGCGGCCTGATTCCATTTGGAGACCCCATGGCCAAGGAAGAACTGCTCGAATTTCCTGGCGTCGTGAAGGAGCTCCTGCCGAATGCGACGTTCCGGGTCGAGCTGGAAAACGGCCATGAGATCATCGCGCATACGGCAGGGAAGATGCGGAAGAACCGCATCCGCGTGCTCGCCGGCGACAAGGTGCAGGTCGAGATGACCCCCTACGACCTGACCAAGGGGCGGATCAATTACCGCTTCAAGTGACGCCGCCCTTGTGGAGGCGCCCGTGACGACGCTGGCCCCGGACCCCGCGCTGCGCCTGGTCCTGGGCTCGGCCTCGCCCCGCCGGCTGGACCTGCTCCGCCAAGCGGGGATCGTGCCCTTCGCCGTCCGCCCCCCTGAGATCGACGAGGACCCTGGCCGCGCCGAGGTGCCGCGCGACTACGTCCGCCGCATCGCGCGCGAGAAGCTCGACGCCGTCCAGGCGGACGAGGGGGAGGTCGTGCTCTGCGCCGACACCACCGTGGCACTCGGCCGCCGCATCCTGGGGAAGCCCGGGGACGAGGCCGAGGCAGGGGCAATGCTGGCGATGCTCTCGGGCCGACGGCACCGTGTCATCACCGCCGTGGGGGGTGCGGCGCGGAGAGAAGCACTGGGAGCGGATCGTGACCACCACCGTCGCGGTCAAGACGCTGACGGCGGGAGAGATCGCGGCCTACCTCGCCACCGGGGACTGGCGCGGCAAGGCGGGCTCCTATGCGATCCAGGGGCCCTTCGGGGCCTTCATCCCGTGGATCAACGGCTCCTTCACCGGGGTCGTGGGACTGCCCCTGACAGAGACTCTGGGGCTGCTGACGGCGGCGGGCTTTGCCGGAGGGATGCGATGAAGGGCCGGACCATCGTCCTCGACCACCTGCACGGGCGGGAGGCGGCGGCGCTGCTGGTGGACGGCAAGCTCGACGACCTGCTGATCGACGACGACTCCGCGCCTCGGCCCGGGACGGTCTATCGCGCGGTGACGGACCGGGGCCTCAAGGGGCAGGGCGGCATGATGCTGCGCATCCCCGGCGGGACGGCCTGGATGCGGAACGCCTCGGGCCTGCGGTCGGGCGAGCCGATGCTCGTGCAGGTCACGGGCGTCGCGGAGGGCGGCAAGGCGGTGCCGGTGACTGACCGCATCCTGTTCAAGTCGCGCTACGCCATCGTCACGCCCGGCGCGCCGGGAATCAACGTCTCGCGCCAGATCCGCGACGAGGAGGAGCGGGGGCGCCTGCTCGCCATCGCCGAGGATGTCTTCGACGCCGAGCATGGCCTGATCCTGCGGTCGAACTGCGAGGGTGCCGACGAGGACGAGGTCGCCGAGGACATCGCCGCGATGCGCGACCTCGCGGAGAAGGTGATGGTCGACGCCTCGGGCGATCCCGAGATGTTGGCCGAAGGGGACGGGCCGCACCTGCTGGCCTGGCGGGAGTGGAGCGCGCCAACGGTGGTCACGAAGCCCGGCGGCTTCGCGCGCGAGGGCGTGCTGGAGCAGATCGACGCGCTGCGCCAGCCCGAGGTGGCCTTGGGCGAGGGCTCGATGGTAGTCGAGACGACGCGGGCCCTCGTGGCCGTGGACGTGAACACCGGGGGCGACACCACGCCCACCGCCGCGCTCAAGGCGAACCTCGCGGCGGCGCGGGCCTTGCCGAGGCAGTTGCGGCTGCGGGGCCTCGGCGGGCAAGTCGTGGTGGACTTCGCCAACATGTCCAAGGGGCACCGCAAGCAGCTCGAGCAGTCGCTTCGGGACTCGTTCCGCTCCGACCCTATCGAGACCTCGCTCGTCGGATGGACCGCGATGGGCCTTTTCGAGTTGTCCCGGAAGCGGGAGCGGCTGCCGCTCGCGCATCTGCTGGGAGAGGGTTGAATGGCCTGCGCGATCTGCGGGAAGCCGGCTGATCCGAAGTACCGCCCCTTCTGCTCCTCGCGCTGCGCGGACATCGACCTCGCGCGGTGGCTGCGGGGGGATTACGTGATCCCCGGCAGCGTCTCCGAGGAGGAGGAACGTCCCGACCGCGAGGGGGAGCGCGAGGAGGGGTAGGGTGGCCCCTGGCGATGATCGTAGGGAGGGCTTCAGCCCGCCATGCTCCGACGGACAGGGCAGCGCGGCTTGCCGAGGTCGCGTGGCGGGCTGAAGCCCGCGCTGCGGTGCCTCCGCCCGGTCCCGCCTACCGCCAGATCGGGTTCGACCACGCCCTCCGGCCCGCCCTATCCACAACCGTGATCCGTAGCCAAGGCGAGGCGCGGAACCGCTCCATCGGCATCATGCCGCGGGTCATCGACTCGCCGTGGATGGCGCGGGAGGCGGTGCCCTGGCCGGAGACGATGATCGAGGCGGCGGCCGAGCAGGCGACGTGGACGGCCTCGTCGGTGATCTCGATGCCGCGCAGCTCGGGGCCTTGGGTGGAGTAGTAGGCTCCGGCCTTCAGCGCCGCCAGGAGGGCCTCGGGCTCGTTCGCCTCGGCCTTGACCATGACCCAGCCGCCGAAGTGGTCGGGCTCGGTGAAGTGCGCGTCGTCGGTGGCGCAGAGGTTCAGGCGGTGGCCCTCGCTCAGCAGCAGGTCGAGGGTGTGGAAGCCGTCGGGACGGTCGCAGCCGACCGCACAGCCGTGATTGTAGGTCTCGACCGCGTGGGCGATCCCGGCGAGGTCGCGGGCGTCGTCGAGCGTGAGGCCCGACCATTGCGGATGCGCGATGGCGACGTAGGCGCCGGCGTCGACGGCGCGTCGCGCGACCTGCGGGGCGGTCTCCTGGTCGGGGATCGGCAGAAAGGTCGGCGTGTTGGTCGGCGCGAAGTCCGGGGGCAGGCCCACGGCGAGGATGTGCCAGAGCTCGCCGTTGCGCATGGCCCCGGAGTGGAGCTCGGCCCCCAGGATCGTGGTGAAGCTGTTGGTGCGGAAGGGCAGCGTGTCCGCGATGGGGTAGCCGAAGCGGCCGACGAAGTGGTCGGTCAGCGCGAGGAAGTCGTAGCCCTCGCCGCGGTAGCGGCGGCAGACCTCCTCGGGGCTCAGGACCCCGTCCGAGAGCGTGGAATGCGTGTGGAGGTTGCCGCGCCAGAAGCGGCCGGGCTGGTCCCAGGGGGTCATCGGATCAGGCCCCGATCACGATCACGTCGCGGCCGGAGAAGCTGATCTCGACCGGCTCGCCAGGCTGGGGCGGGGGCGAGTCGGGTCGGTTGAATGTGTCAAGAAGGAAGGTCTGGCCCGCCGCCTCGGCGCGGACCCGGATCACGGAGCCCATGAACTCCACCGAATGCGCGGTGGCGGGCAGGACGATCTCGCGCCCCGAGGCGCGGCCGAGCTGCACCGCCTCGGGCCGGAGAGCGATGGGGACGGTGGCGCCCGCCTGTGAGGGAAGGGGGCGGCCGAGGTTCAGCGTCAGGCCACCGGAGGTCACGGTCCCGGTCGCGGGGTCGAGGACCCTGGCCTCGAAGGGCGTGAGGGTGCCCACGAAGCTCGCCACGAAGGGGGTGGCGGGGCGGTTGTAGATCTCGAAGGGCGTGCCGACCTGATCGGCGATGCCGGCGTTCATCACCACCACGCGGTCGGAGATGGAGAGCGCCTCCTCCTGGTCGTGGGTCACGAAGATCGTGGTGATGCCGAGCTGGCGCTGGATCTCTCGGATCTCGCCGCGCAGGCGGACGCGCACCTTGGCGTCGAGCGCCGAGAGCGGCTCGTCGAGGAGGAGGACCCGGGGACGCGGGGCGAGGGCGCGGGCCAAGGCCACGCGCTGCTGCTGGCCGCCCGAGAGCTGGAAGGGGTAGCGGTCCCCGTATTCGGCCATGGGCAGGCCGATCAGGTCGAGCATCTGGGCGACCCGAGCCTTGGATTCGGCGCTGTCCACGCCGGCGATGCGAAGGCCGAAGCCCACGTTCTGCGCGACCGTGAGGTTCGGGAAGAGCGCGTAGGCCTGGAACACCATGCCCACGTTGCGCTGGTTGGGGCGCAGGGGGACCATGTCCTTGCCCTCGAGCCGGATGGCGCCGCGATCGGGGCTCTCGAAGCCCGCGACCATGCGGAGGACCGTGGTCTTGCCGCAGCCCGAGGGACCGAGGAGCGAGACGAACTCGCCCTTCTCGATGGGAAGGGAGAAGTCCTTCACGACATGGTTGACGCCGAAGGATTTCTCGAGGTGGGAGATGTCGAGGTAGGCCATCAGGCTCCTGCCCGGGTGTGCTTCTGGAGGCGCGTCACGAGCTGGATCAGACCCATGCAGGCCCAGGTGATCGCGAAGGCGATGACGGCCAGGGCCGCCGGCTCGTAGGCGCGGTTGGCGCCCAGGATCTGCATGAACGGCCCGAAGGCCGGGCGGTCGAGCAGGGCGGCCATGGTGAATTCGCCGATGACGATGGCGAAGGTGAGGAAGGCGCCCGAGAGCACCGCCACGAGGACGTTGGGCAGGATCACCCGGAAGAGGATCGTGCCCCAGCCCGCGCCCAGGGACTGCGCGGCCTCGGTCAGGGTGCCGACGTCCAGCGTCCTGAGGCCCGTGTCTACGGCGCGGTACATATAGGGGAGCGCCAGCGTGGCGTAGCCGAACATCAGGAGCAGGTTCGTCCCCATCGGCGTCCCGGTCAGCGGCAGCCAGGACGAGGTGTTGTAGAGGCGGATGTAGCCGAACACGATCACGATGGCCGGGATCACCAGCGGCAGGAGCGTGACGAACTCGATGTAGGGGCGGATCCAGGGCAGCTTCAGCCGGACCCAGTAGGCGGTCGGCACGACCAGCAGGACGCCGAAGACGATGGTGGCCACGGCCATGGCGACGGAGTAGCCGAAGGTTTCCCAGAAGCGGGGGTCGGACAGGACCGAACCGTAGGCGTCGAGCGAGTAGACCCCTCGACGCATGGAGAGCGAGAACTCCGTCATGCCGACGAGCGGCAGAAGGAAGTAGAGCATCCCGAAGATCAGGGCGGCCCAGGCGAGGACGCGGGTCACTTGAGCCACCTTTCGGAGCGGGCGCGCAGGATGATGTAGATGGCGTTCGCGGCGGCGGTGATGACGATCATGCCGGTGGCCAGGGCATAGCCGAGATTGGGGTTCCCGAGCACGTCGCCCCGGATCTGCGCGAAGAGCTTGATCGGCACGATGTTGAACTGCGGCCCGGCCAGGGCATAGGCGGTCGCCACCGCCCCGAAGGCGTTGGCGAAGAGGAGCGCCAGCGTCCCCAGGAGCGAGGGGAACAGGATCGGCAGCGCCACCATGCGCCAGTACTGCGCGCCCGTGGCGCCCAGGACCATGGCCGCCTCGCGCCATTCGCGCTTGAGGCCGTCGAGGGCGGGCGTGATGATGAGGATCATCAGCGGGATCTGGAAGAACAGGTAGGTGAGGATCAGGCCCGGCGTGCTCAGCAGGTTGAAGCCGTAGGCGCGCAGGTTGATGCCGAAGTCCTTGCGGAGCCAGAGCGTGATGAGCCCCGCCGGCCCGATCGTGGCGATGAAGGCAAAGGCCAGCGGCACCCCCGCGAAGTTCGAGGCGACGCCGGAGAAGGTCAGCAGCGGCGAGCGGATCCAGCGCGGCAGGTTCCCGAAGGTCACGGCCGCCGCCATGGCGAAGCCGATGAGGCACCCGAGCATGGCGGAGAGGAAGCTCACCATGATGGAGTTCCAGTAGGCCGTGCGGACCGCCGGGGTGTTGAGCTCGACGAAGTTGCGGAGCGTGAAGCCCCCTCCGGGCTGCGGAAGGCGCCGAGCACGATGAACAGCGTCGGGATGATGAGGAAGAGCGCCGTGAAGATCACGAAGGGCGTCACGCCCAGCACCCGCCCGAGGGCAGTCGCGACGCCGGGCCTGCGCCGCGTCACGGAGGAGTCGGTCTGGGCCTGCGCCAGGGCCTCGGGCATGGGGGTGGTTCCGTCGAAAGGGCGCGCCCCAGCCGATCGGGAGGCCGGGGCGCGACGATGTCAGGGCCTCACTCGGTGACGTTGGCGCCGACGGTGCTGTCCCAACCGGCCTTGACCGCCTCGGAGTTGGCGTTGACCTGGTCCAGCGTCGGGAAGACGGCGGCGTCGTAGGCCTCGGCCGGCGGCAGCTTGTCCATCATCTCCTGCGGGACGACGCCGCGCTCCACGAGGTCGTTGAAGCGGATCGGGTGGCAGTAGCCCGAGAGCCAGTGGAGCTGGCCTTCGTCCGAGTAGAGGTACTCCATCCAGAGCTTCGCAGCGTTCGGGTGCGGCGCGTAGGCCGAGATCGCCTGGACGTAGACGCCGGCGAGCGAGGCGTCGGACGGGACCACGACCTCGACCGGCGGGTTGCCGGCCAGCGTGTCGCGCCAGCCGAGCGCGTTGTAGTCCCAGGCGACGATGATCGGGGTCGTTCCCTGCGCGAGCGTCCCGGCCTTGCCGATGACGGGGACGAAGTTCCCCGCGTCGTTGAGTTGCTTGAACCAGCCGAGGCCGGCCGTGGCGGCGGCCTCGCCGGGCTCGGCCCCTTGGGCCATGCCGGCGGCCATGACGCCCAGGATCGCCTGGTTCGAGGCGCGCGGGTCGCCCGCCAGGGCCACCTGGCCCGCGTAGTCGGGCTTGAGGAGGTCGGCGAAGGAGGCCGGGACCGGATCCACGAGGTCGGTGTTCACGATGAACGACATGACCCCGTAGTAGTCGCCGTACCAGTAGCCCTCGGGGTCCTTGGCGTCCTCGGGGATCGTGTCCCAGGTGGAGACCTTGTAGGGCTGGATCAGCCCCTCGGCCTGCGCCTGCGGGCCGAAGCTCAGGCCCACGTCGATCACGTCGGGGGCCTGCGGGCCGGTGTTGCCCTGGTTGGCGCGGATGGCCTCGAGCTCGTCGGCGGAGCCGGCGTCCGGATTCAGCTCGTTGACCTCGATGCCGGGATACTTGGCCTTGAAGCCCTCGATCACGGCGCCGTAGTTGCACCAGTCATGGGGCAGGGCGACGGTCGTCAGCATCCCCTCGGCCTGCGCGGCGGCGACGAGCTCGTCCATGTTCACGGCCGCGTCCTGCGCCTGGGCCATGCCCGCCGCGAGGGCCACGCCGGCGGTCGCGGCCAGCCACATCGTCGATCTCATTGGTGTCTCCCCTTGTCGTGCCGGCTCATCGGTGCGTCCGGCTTATGCCCGGTAATAGACGACTGAAACGGGTTTGTGACAATGGGTTTGTCACGAACTGACCGTTTGGTCAGATTCTTGTCGCTGCGTTCTCCGGGTCATGGAAGGGCCGGAGGGAGGGCCGCGCCGGCACCGTCTCGCCCGCGACGACCACGGCGTAGGAGGAGCCGAGGAGGGCCTCGTCGGTGAGACCCCCGGGGTCGCGGACGTAGCCGTAGCCGATGGGGGCGCCGACCGTGGGGCCGAAGCCGCCGGAGGTGAGGTAGCCCGCGGGCTCTCCGTCCCGCAGGATCGTCTCGCGGCCGAGGAGGACGGCGTCGAGGTCGGCGAGGCGGAAGCCCAGGAGGCGCTTGGTGAGCGGACCTCGGGCCTGCCGCTCCAGCGCCTCGCGACCGAGGAAGTGGCGGGGGGTGCGGAGCTTCGTGGCCCAGCCGAGGCCCGCCTCCAGGGGCGTGTCGTTGGGCGTGATGTCGGAGGACCAGGCGCGGTAGCCCTTCTCCAGCCGCAGCGATTCGATGGCGCGGTAGCCGGCGGGGCGGAGGTCCGGGTCGGCCTCCATCAGCGCGTCGTAGACGGCGGCGAGGCCGTGGAGGGGGACGTGAAGCTCCCAGCCCAGCTCGCCCACGTAGGTGATGCGGAGGGCGCGGACGGGCTGCCCGGCGATGGCGACCTCGCGCCAGTGGGCGAAGGGGAAGGCGTCGTTCTCGACGTTGGCCTCGGTGACGGCGCGGAGAATGTCGCGTGCGCGGGGACCCATGAGGGCGAGGACGCCCCATTCCTCGGTCACGTCACGGAGGCGCAGGCCCGAGGGGAGGTGGTCGTCGATCCAGGCGCCGTCGTGGGTGCGGAAGCCGGTGCCGGTGACGATGTAGAAGTGCTCCGGGCCGAGGCGGGCGACGGTGAGGTCGGCCTCGATGCCGCCGCGCGAGTTGAGGAGCTGGGTGTAGGTCAGGCGGCCCGGGGCCTTCAGCACGTCGCCGGCGCAGAGGGCGTCGAGGGCCTCGGCCGCGCCAGGGCCGCTGAGCTCGAACTTGGCGAAGGAGGTCTGGTCGAAGACCGAGGCGTGGGTGCGCGTGTGGCGGTGCTCCCGCGCGACGGCGTCGGCCCAGGCGGGGCGGTTCATGGAGGGCTCGTCCTCCGCGCCGGGCTCGTCGGCGAACCAGTTGGCACGCTCCCAGCCGAGCTTGGAGCCCATGACCGCCCCGGCGCCGAGGAGGCGCTGGTAGAGCGGCGAGGTGAGGCGGGGGCGGCCGGATTCGTATTCCTCGTGCGGCCAGGCGATGGTGTAGTGCTTGCCGTAGGCCTCGCAGGTGCGCTGGAGGACCCAGTCCCGGTCGGCGTGGATGGAGCCGAAGCGGCGGATGTCCACGGGCCAGAGGTCCATGGGGGCCTCGTCCTCCATGACCCAACTCGCCAGGGCCCAGCCCGCGCCGCCGCCCGAGGCGATGCCGAAGGCGTTGAAGCCGGCGCCGACGTAGAAGTTCTTCAGGTGCGGGGGCCGCCCGAGGATGAAGTTGCCGTCGGGCGTGAAGCTCTCGGCGCCGTTGATCATCCGCTTGACCCCGGTCTCGGCGAGGGCGGGGATGCGCTCGATCGCCTGCTCCATGTGCGGCGCGAAGTGGTCCCAGTCGTCGTCGTAAAGGTGGAACTCCTGGAACGGGACCTCGCCCGTGCCGAGGGGCTGGGGGTCGGGCTCGTAGCCGCCCATCACGAGGCCGCCGACCTCCTCCTTGAAGTAGGTGCGGCGGTCGGGGTCGCGGAGGGTGGGGGCGTTGGGGGCGAGGTCGGGGATCGCCTCGGTGACGATGTACTGGTGCCTGACGGGCTGGAGGGGGACGACGGCGCCGGCCATCGCGCCCACGTCGCGCGCCCACATCCCGGCGCAGTTCACGACCTTCTCGCAGTGGATCGGGCCGAGGGTGGTCTGGACCGTGTGGATGCGGCCCTCGTCCATGTCGAAGCCGGTGACGCGGATGCCCTCGACGATCTTCGCCCCGGCCATGCGGGCGCCCTTGGCGAGCGAGGCGGCGATGTCGGCGGGGTTGGCCTGCCCGTCGGTGGGGAGCCAGGAGGCGCCGACGAGGTCGTCCACCTCGAGGAGCGGCCACATCTCCTTGACCTCGCGCGGCGGGATCAGCTCCATCTCCATCCCGAAGCTGCGGGCGGTGGTGGCGAGGCGCCTGTATTCCGTCCAGCGGTCGGGGTTGGTGGCGAGGCGGAGGCAGCCGGTCATCTTCCAGCCGGTGGCGAGGCCGGTCTCCTCGTCGAGGCGCTTGTAGAGCTCGACCGAGTGCTTGAGGAGGCGGGTGACGCCGGCGGAGGAGCGCAGTTGGCCCACGAGGCCGGCGGCGTGCCAGGTGCTGCCGGAGGTGAGCTTGCCCTGTTCGAGGAGGACGACCTCGGCCCCGTGGTCGCGGGCGAGGTGGTAGGCGGTCGAGCAGCCAACGATGCCGCCGCCGATGACGACGACCTGGGCGTGGGTGGGGATCATTCGAGGCGTCCGTGGCGGGATTGAAAGGCGTCGAGGGCTTCGTCGAGCTTCGCGAGGTTCTCGGCGGCGTAGGCGTCGTAGTCGGCGCCGGGGGCGCTCAGGTGGATCGCGGAGGCCATGGCCCACATCGACTCGCGCAGGAGCGAGGCGCAGGCCATGGCGTCGAAAGCACGGCGGAGGGGCTCGTCGGGGGGCTGGCCGAAGTAGGCGGTGAGGAGGGCGTCGGACTGGGCTTTGTCCATGCCGGCGTTCGAGGCGGCTCCCGCAAGGTCGAAGAGGGGTGAGGCGAAGCCCGCGTATTCGTAGTCGATGAGCCAGAGGCGGCTTCCGTCGTCGAGGAGGTTGGCGGGGAGGAGGTCGTTATGGCCGAAGACGAGATGCAGTGGGGGCTGGGTCCGTTCGAGCGCGCGGGTGAGCGCGAGGAGGCGGGGGACCTGCGGGAGGTGCGGGCTGTTCCCGGCCGCGAGGGTCCGGGCGTAGTCGCGGGCCATCAGGAAGGGCGAGAAGAGGTAGGGGGGGCCGGAGACTTCCTCGGGCATCTTCTGGTGGAAGTCGCGGAGGAGGGTGGCGAGGCGTTGCGGGTTGGCGCGGACCTCGGCCGCGTCCCAGGTGCGGGAGGTGACGAAGGCGGTGACCATGACGCCCTCGGCGGTCCACTCCACGGCGGGGGCGAAGCCGGCGGCATGGGCGGCCCGGGTGGTCATCTGCTCCCGCGCGCGGGAGACGTGGTGGCAGGGGTAGTCCCGGCCGAAGCGGACGACATGGGCGCCGGCCTCGTCCTCGACCTTCCAGATCTCGTTGGAGAGGCCGCCGGGGAGCGGCGCGGCGCGGGGCCTGCCCGTCCAGCAGGGCAGCGCCGCGATGCGGTCGGGCGCGGGCGCCAGGTCCATGAGGTCTCCCCGTTTGGCGGGGAGTGAAGGGCAGGGGCGGGGGCGGAGTCAACGGCTCGGTTGGGTGAGTCGGGGATTGAGAGGTCGCTACGGGGCGCGGCACGGCCGGAGGATCGGGGGGGCCATGCGGTGGCCGTTCGGTCGAAGGGCGCCCCGCCGGGAGCTTCCCCGCCCGAGGTCCGGGGCCGAGGACCCTGCCGTGACGCGCGGCTGCGTGGATCGGGGCGTGGGCCGTGAGAGGCGCGGCCTGCGGCCCCCCGGAAATACGATTGCCCCGCGTGGCCACCGGGGGGCTCCGGCCTCGCGGGTTCAGGGCGCGCGAGGGGGAGGGCCGGACCGCTCAGTCAAGAGCGGGTCGGGGTCCTGGGGACATCTCACCTTGGTCCACGTATCGTCCGCCCAGGGCTCCCGGGACATTGCCGCGTCAGCAGGACCCCCGCGCGCTATCGCTACACCATCGCTCCTCTCCCTTTCCGCCCCCCTGCCGCGCGCTGCCGTCCTCAGGCCCTTGCCCTGTCGGATCTCGGAGCGGCGCGGCTCCGGGGCTCTCCCGCTTGTCCGACCCGTCCCCTCCGCACCCAAAGGTGGTCACACGAGGGGCCGGGGTCTGCGCCCCTCCTGCACCCGGGGTGCCCTCGACGGGCGGGGGTGGTCGGGGGAGGGGCGGAGGCGAAGCGGGGCCTTGGG
>NZ_KK088614.1 GCF_000600335.2 Rubellimicrobium mesophilum DSM 19309
GTCGCAAGAACGCGCTGTTCGCCGGCTCGGATGGCGGGGCGGAGCATTGGGCCGTGCTGGCCTCGCTCATCGAGACGTGCAAACTCAATGGCGTCGAGCCGCACGCCTACCTGGCCGACGTGATCACCCGCATCGTCGAGGGCCACCCGAACAGCCGCCTCGATGAACTCCTGCCCTGGGCCTATCCCAGCCCATCCGCCCTCACGGCCGTGGCCTGAAAACAGCGCTTACCTTTGAACGGACGCAGCCTCGAACCTTCCGGACGATCCAAGCCGGTCAGCGAAGCGCTGTCTTCAGAGGCCCGCATCGGGCCTTGCGAGATGAACCTTGCCTTGAGCTTGGCAGCCGCCGTCGTGACGGTCGCAACGGAAGCCCTGCACCGCAGAGTCCCGCGCGCCATCCACCTCGCAGGATGTCCATCGCGCCTTTGTGCCCCAAATCGGCTGACGCGAGACGGCTCCGGCCTCCCTGCCCTGCCCCGCCACGGGCGGAGGTTGGGGCGCCGATCCTGTGCCGACAGCCGCATCCCGCCACGAGGCTGCCTTTGGCCACCCCGACCCACATTGCGATCCTCGGACCCCGGGCGAGTTGGACATCACCGAACGTTGATCGCCTCGTCCGCCGGCGTTCTCCCTCGGCCAGCCTCTATATTTAATGGGAAGATCAAGAAAACCATGGCCTCGATGCGAAGACATTCCGGACGCAGCATCTGGAAACCGATCTTTTCCCAAATTAAGGACTTCTCATGCGCTGCAACTTTCAGCGACTGTACTACGTGCATACCAAGCATCTTGTCTTACACGGAGCGAAGCGTGGCTACGATCAACGGTGACGACAACGACAACACCCTCGGAGGTGGGCTGGGAGACGATCTCATCCAAGGCTTCGGTGGAGACGACAACCTGGCTGGCGGTGGTGGTGACGACACGCTGATCGGCGGCGATGGCGACGACAGGCTGCGTGGCGGTCGCGGAGATGACCACTTCGTGGGCAATGCGACCGGCAGGATTGCCGGAGAAGGCGATGAGGTCACATACCGCAACGATGCCGGCATCGTGCATGGCGTGACCATTGACCTGGCCGCCGGCACCGGCACGGACGGCTGGGGCGACAACGACACCTTCGAGGACATTCAGCAGGTTACCGGCAGCCACTTGGCCGACACGCTGCTCGGCTCCGATGCGACCAACGTCTTCTCGGGTGGTGCGGGAGATGACCTGATCGACGGCCGCGACGGCTGGGACTTCGTCTGGTACGGGAGCGCCACGTCTGGCGTCGTGGTCGACCTTGCCGCAGGGACGGCTACTGGCGGTCAAGGGAACGACACTCTCGTCGACATGGAAGGCGTGGGCGGTTCGAACTTCTCCGACCGGATATTCGGCACGGACCGCACGAATCTGGTCGAGTGGTTCTCGTTGGATCAACTCGGCAACGAATTCACGCCTAGGAACCAGAACGGCTCGAACGATTTCCTCGACGGTCGCGGAGGCCTGGACGGCGTCGAGTACGACCAGGAGAATGAAAGCGTCGTCATCAATCTGAACAAGGATCGGGCCCAGGATGGATCCGGTCACGTCGACACTCTCGTGAACGTCGAATGGGCGAGCGGCTCCCAAGCCGATGACCGGATCACCGGCGCCCGGAAGGAGGACAACTTCCTTCGTGGCAATGGCGGCGATGATCGGATCAACGGCCTGTCCGGGAACGACACCGTTCAAGGGGGCCGGGGCGACGACCTCCTTCGCGGGGGCGCAGGCGATGACCTGCTGCAAGGCGGCGGAGGAGCCGACGTCCTTCGGGGTGGCGGGGGCAAGGACCTTCTGAAGGGCGGCGGCGGTCCCGATGAGTTCGTGTTCGCCAGGGTCAAGGACAGCCGTCCCGGCGAGGCCACGACCGACCAGATCTTCGGTTTCCATGGGAAGGACGTCATCGTGCTCACGGCGATCGACGCGGTGAGCGACCAAGCCGGCAATCAGCATTTCACCTTCGACGAAGGTGGCGGGTTCCGGGCGGGTGAGATTCGGTTCCGCGAGGTCAGCGACGGGTTGCGGATCGAGCTCAATGTGGACCACGACATCAGGGCCGAGATGTCGATCCTGCTGAACGGCTTCACGGGCACCCTCAACCAAGGTGACTTCGAGCTTTGACGTCGAGCGACCACAGAGTCCGAGTCGCCTGGGCCATTGCCCAACGTCAGGTCGGCGGCAGGCATGCCCTGTCCGGCCCCGGGCCTGTGGCCGGTTGCCGTCGGATTCGGTGAACGTTCGCTCGCAT
Organism: Rubellimicrobium mesophilum DSM 19309; assembly: GCF_000600335.2. Lineage (GTDB taxonomy): Bacteria > Pseudomonadota > Alphaproteobacteria > Rhodobacterales > Rhodobacteraceae > Rubellimicrobium > Rubellimicrobium mesophilum. The sequence continues at coordinate 2,275 of NZ_KK088614.1, forward strand.
CGGCCCGCACGAGCAGGTCGCGCCGACGGAGCCCAAGAACGCGAGACCCCCGATGCGATCCGCATGTGGGGGTCTCGATCCTTCGCGACTTTGCCTTGGCTCGTTCCGGGTGGGCTCGGTCGTTAGCACGAGCGCATCCACGAGCCTTTCGACCCTTGGGGTGGTCAGAGCAGGATGTCGCTGAGGTCCAGGGTATGGATGTTGTTGACCTGGATCTCGAAGTCGGCCTTGCCGTCGCCGGTGACGTCGCCCTTGAGGATGATGTTGGAGGAGTTGACCACCTCCCAGAGGGCGAAGGCCCTGGCGGTGGTGCCGCCCCAGCCGAAGGCCTGGTCGCCCGCGAGGGCGGCGTTCGCGTCGATGCCGCGCAGGTCGATGTCGTCGGTCCCGTGGACGAAGCCGTTGATGAGGTCCCGCTGGGTGGCGCCCACGGCGCTCTCGGCGGCCGAGTTGAAGACGAAGACGTCGCGCACCCCGTCCGAGCCCGCCGCCATCAGGTCGCGCCCGAGCCCGCCGTCCAGCGTGTCCGCCCCCCCCTGGCCACGCAGCGCGTCATTGCCGGCGCCGCCCCGGAGGACATTGGCATCCGCGTTGCCGAAGAAGCTGTCGACGCCCGAAGTGCCTTCGACGTTCTCGATGCCGCGGATCACGTCGGTGCCCAGGCCGGTGACCTGATCGCTCTTGATGCCCAGGTTCACCGTCACGCCGCTGCTGCCCGAGACCAGGAGCGTGTCGGTTCCGACGCCGCCGTTGACGTAGTCGTCGCCGCCGTCCAGGCTCAGCGTGTCGTTGCCGGCACCGCCCTTCATGTGGTCGATGCCCAAGCCCCCCACGAGGGTGTCATTGCCCCCGAAGGCGTCGATGACGTTGCGCCCGTCGGTGCCCGTCAGCACGTTCGCGCCGTCGTCGCCCAGGAGCGGGGTGGAGCCCGAGACGTCGCCGTCGTGGACGCCGGCATCGACGATGCGGGCCTTGATGGGCGAGGAGAGGCCGCTGAACGTCCCCGCCCAGTCGTTGATGCGCGAATCCCCCGCCCAGAGGTTCACGACGCTCCGGAGGTTGCCCGTGTACCAGACGTCGCCGGGCATGTCGTCGCCGCTGAAATAGGCCACCGGGGTGTCGTCCACCCGGAACACCGCGCCCTTGCCGGTCAGCGTGATCTCGTAGTCGTGCACCCCGGCGGCGGCGTCGAAGCCGAGATCCACCATCGTATTCTCGAGGTTGCGGATGTGGTTCCCCGCCGCATCCTCCATGTGCACCGTCACCTGCACCTTCGTGGTGTCCCTGCCCACGAACTCCCAGTCGAACTCGAGCGTGCGGTCGTTCTTGCCCCCCGCCGCAAGAGCGAACATCCCGAACACCGTGCCGCTCGCCATGCGGGGCGCCTGCGCGGTCCATTCGAAGGTGCCCACGTCCGCCAACGATCCCGACCTCATCTCCCCGCCGGTCGTCGAGTACGAGCCGTCCGAGGCCGCGCCCAGGCTGACCTCGGCGGCCCCGTCCGAGGCGATGCTCACCCGGTTGCGCGTCCAGGTCGTGATCGAGCTCAGCCAACCAGCGCCCCATTCCGAAACTTGCCAGTCCCCGCTCGTGAAGTTCTGGCCCGCGTAGACCAGATCGTTGTTGGTGTTGAACATGGATTCCCCTCTCGCGGCCGATTTCCGATCAGGCCGATGGGACTGAGGGGACCTTCTCGAAATGTCGGGAGGGAGGCACAGATGTGGCTGCCACGCGACGTGCGCCTTAACTGCGCCTAAATTACTTTAGGTTGTGCTCAGCGTCGGCAAGACTCCGCCTAGTTGCACCAAGGTGCTGTCGGGATGGTGCCGCAGCGCGTCGGCCGTTCGCTGAAACGAAGGCGACCCGGAACTGCCATCGGCACGGCTGGGAGCGATCCACCTCTGCCTGTGACAACGCGCTCCGTCAAAGCTGGTTGGGCTCCGAGAGGACCTCGCAAGCCGCGAACGAGGCATACAGCCATTCAAGCGCATTGGACTTCATGCCGTGCTCAGCGCAGCCGATGACGCGCCGGCTTTCGAATATCCTTGCGTATTCCGGCCAGTGCGTCTCGTCCGCGGGGTACAGCGTACCTTGTATGGCCTTGCGCTCGAAGTCATGAAGGTCCCCGGCGGCCACGCCGAACACGATGTGCCCGGGAATGGGATCGTTCCCGGTGGGGTCGATGAGCAGCGGATCGCCGAACACCCGCGATCCGACGCCTTGGATGAAGCTCACGTTGGACGGATTGCAGCCCAGTCCGAACCACATCCCCTCCAGAACGCACTCGCGGACCTCGGACGACACCTCCTCATCGGCCAAGACCTGCAACCAGCTCCGTCGCGCGGGCCAGTTGGAGCCCGGGCCAAAGCGCATCCAACTGACTCCCCACGGAAAGCGCGCGCTCGCGTGCAGGCCATAGTCCTGGCCCATGCGCTCCTCGCGCTGAAGTTGACCGGCCGACCACCTCGCCACGCTTGCCGCGAGATCATCGTCCGCAGGATGTCCCTCCCTCTCTGCCAGGACGTAGTCCCAGGCCTGGAAGGCGATATTGTTTCGCAGTGCGCCGCCGGCATTGGCGGCAAAAGGGTTCGACTCCTCGAACGTGGCACGGATGTCTTGCCGCCCCGTGGCCCGGTAGAGCGGACCCGCCGCAGCCAGACGGGCCTGGAACAACTGGGAGGCTGCGTCCTCGTCCTCGGCCGACGAGTTCGATCGGGCAACGCCTTCGGCCCAGTCCCAGGCCGCGGCAGCCTCGGACACGAGAGCGCCGCCGAGGACGGAGTCACCGCAGACGGTCCTGACGACATGGCCGAGCTTTGCCGCGGCCATGGCGAAGTTGTAGGCCGACCATTCCTCGGCCCCGTAGGCATAGGTCGTCTGAACGGGGTTCCAGGAGACGGACCCCTGGATCCCGTCCAAGGAGTATTCCACTCCTCCAATGATGCGTCCGTCGGCGCCCTGCGTGCGCCTCCAGATGGACAGGCCCCAAAGCGCCTCGTGGATCAGGTCGGGGAGGATGGTCGACCCGTCGCCCCTGTCGGACGCGTCCTTCCTCGCCTGGACCGCCTCATCGGAGAAGGTCTTGCCGCTTTCAGGGATGTTGAGGTCGATCCGCCTGGCGCTCGGCAGCAGCTCGATGATCTGGGCCATCGCATAGACCGCTTCGCAGTGCTGGATCCGGCGGTCCCAATCCCCCGCGTCGTGCCACCCTCCCCAAGCATCGTCGTTGAGGGACTGGTCGTCCCCCCGGCGTTCCTCGAAGTCCCGGAGCGCATCGAACACGCTGGCCTTGCGCGTGAAGCCTTCGGAGGTCCGTCCCAGTCGGACGTCGCTCTGCCGGACCGTCAAGCCATCGGCCGGGTGACCGTTACGGGGCCTGACCCGACCCTCCCCGTAGGGCGCCCTGATCTCGCATCCGGATCGCTGATGGAAATACCATCGGGCCGCCAGGCGGGCGACCTCCTCGTAGGGAGACGACGTGACGGGAAACACGAAGGAGGATCCCAGGTCGGGAACCTCGAGGCGAAAGCGACCGGACCGTCCGACCGAAGAGAAGTCGGCCTCATAGATCGTGCAGCCGTTGAAGTTGCGACCCTCCTGGTGCGGGCTGTCGAACGCCTTCGCGACCGACAGGCGCCCCTCGGCGACCACCAGCCCCGTATCGAAGTCACGCAGTTGCCAATGACTCTCAGGAGAGAGAAGTTCGTCGGTCGTTGCGCTTCGTCCATCCTGGTCGTGCCCAAGCCATGCCCCCAGATAGGCCTTCTTCGGGCCCGAGGTGGCGTATCCCGCCTGGCAGACGTGAATGACCTCCGACAGGCTGCCCGGGTCGATCGCGCCATCGAGACGGAGGCCGCCCGGCAATCCTAGCGTGACGTCGGCCCGCTCCGGCAGGTCAGCGTCGAGGGCCAAGGTGACGACGTGGCGCACCGCGCTCGCGTAGGTCCGAGGCCCCGTTCGGACGGTGCGGATAGGGGTGGACTTGCGCCAGACCGCGCGGACGCCGACAGGCACGCCATCGCTGGCGACACTCCAGCGTTGAGGATCGTCCCCCTCCTGAGGGCCGGTTCCCCCGCGAAACACCCCCAGGTCGGGATTCGGGCGGAAGACAGCCCAGGGGAAGTAAACTTGCGGCTGGTGGAGGTTGCGGTTGCCGGAAAGCGCTCCGCTCATTCCGTTCGATTCGACGATGCTGCTCAGCCGCTCGAAGGGGTCCGGGTGCCATGACGACGGCGGCTCCGCCAGAGGCACCGCTGGTGGCAGCGTGACGTCTCCATCCGTCAGGACGAGTTGCAACCCGTTGGGCCCGAGCCGACTCAGGCCGACGAGGGCGTTCGCGGACTGGGCGCTGGCGGGCACAGGCTCCCCCGGGAATGCACCCAGCCCCCCCGCGATTCCAAGTCCCGACACGCCGGCCAGCAGGAACGCCCGCCGACTGAGAGACCTGGCCGGCGACTTTGCCGACGGATTCAAGGATTCAGGCATCAGGGCCTCCTAGGGGCTATGGCGAGGCGCCTTCAGGCGTCGCATGCCTTCGTACCCCGAGAGATACAGGGCCGAGATGCCGACGATGCCACCGACCACGAGCAGCGCCAGGGCCAGCGCCGGAAGGTCGGCGTAATCCGCCGCGACGCCCCAGGGCAGGAAGGCCAGGACTCCGACGAGCAACTTCCGGAGCTCCGACTTCGAGTAGGGCACCCGATACTTCTCGCGCCCGACGAGCACCGAGAGCCAGAGAGTGGAGCAGGCCGTGGCCAACGTCGCAAGGGCCACGCCGAGGGGACCCGCGAGCCACGCGCCCAGGACGGTGAAGGCGGCATGAAGGGCCGTCGCGGCGCAGACGACAAGCAACTGCCGGAAGGTTCCCCTCGTGATGGTGAAGGCATAGCTGAAGAACGAACCCTGAAGGCCGAACCCGAAGGCGGCGCAGGCGAGCCATGGAAGCTGCTGAGCCACGCCGGCGGCCATCTCGGGCCGGAACAGCAGGTGGGCGATGGTGTCGTTCGCCAGGATCAGAACCTCGGTGAGCGGGACCGAGAGAAGCAGGAGGCGCGAGAGGTAGCGCGACAGCGCGATGTCGGCATGCGCCTTCCCCTCCCCCTCATGCGCGGCGAATATCTCCGGGCTCGATGCCTTGCTCACCTCGGTCATCAGCATCCTGATGGATCTGAAGCAGAGCACGTGGGCCGCGGTGAACAGGCCGACCGCCGCAGCGTCCGAAAAGAACAGGAGAAGGGCCTGCGATATCAGGAGCAGCCCCAGCTCGAAGGACTGGACGATGGTGAGGGGCAGGCCATAGCTCAGAAGGACGCGAAGCGTGCGGAGATCGGGCAGCCGGGGGCGAGTCGCGGTGAAGCGGCACAGGATCACGAGGCCCGCGATCCCCGCGCCCGCAGATGCCGCGCCCACGGCCCCGACCCAGCCATACCCCCCGAGCACGAGGACCGCGCCCAATGCCAGCGCAACCACCGGGCGGAAGTAGACCACGACGGCATAGACCCGCTTCAGGTTGAGCACCCGAAGGATGGTCACGGCGAGTTCGTGGACCATCTGGGTGAGGCCGTAGACGATGATGAGCACCGGCGCGATCGTCACGCCGGCCTCCGGCCCGAAGACGTAGAGGCCGATGCAGGCGGTCCCGAGGACGGCCGCGAGCAGCGTCAGGATGCCGAGGGCGGACGCAACGAGCTCACCCTTGAATTCCGGAGCGAAGTAGAACCTGGCCAGGGAAGTGTTGACCCATGAGAACAGGTACATATGCACCATCGTCCCCAGGACGATGACGATGTTGTAGTGGCCGAACTCCACCGCACCCAGCATGCGGGAGAACATGATCATCGTCGCGAAGGTCAACAGCGCGGCGATCAGGCGGGGGAGGACGAACCAGAACATCTCTTAGGCTCCAGCACGCCGGAGGGATGGAGCGGGCGCCAGTGCCGGACCCTGTCGCGAGGATGCCTTCGCGACGAGGCCCAGCTTCGCCGTGATCAGGGTAAACTGCATCCACATGATGCCGTCGCGCTCGAGGATGCTGCTCTCGGTCGCGTTGTGCAGCAGGAAGCACAGGATGAAGGCGAAGAAGACCACAAGCTCCCGCCGGTCGGCCGTCGTGCCGAGGATGCCCAGGATGCCGCCGAAGACCCGCGTCAGGAGAAGGGCGAGCAGCATGAGGCCGACGACGCCCACGTTGAGCAGCGTCTCGATCAGCCCGTTGTGCGAGTAGAACGGCACGTACCAGATCGCCGGGCTCTGGGAGATGGCCATGACGCGGGTGGATTCGGGATCCCAGAAGGCGAGGTAGCCCCAGCCGAGCCACGGCCTCAGCTTCACGAAGGGCCATGTCACCTCCCAGAGCGGGATCCGGCCCGACAGGGTCGGCTTCCGTCCCACCATGGCGAAAACGGGATCGAGCCAGCCGTTCGAGAAGGCGGAGTAGACAACCATCGTGGTCAGGGTGACCACGAGGAGGATGATGGCCGCGGAGGCGAGCTTTCGGCGCGTGACCAGGGTAACGCCGAGCAGCCCGAAGCCGAAGATCGTCGTGATCTGCGAGGTGCGGGACTCGCTCACCAGAAGAAGGTAGGCGTTGAGCAGCGCGCCCAGGATCAGGAACTTGCGAAGGCGCCCCTGGCCCTGCGAGACCAGGGCGGCACCGGCCGCCAGCAGCAGGCCGAACGAACTCGACGACCCGAGAGCGTTCTTGTGGTTGAAGACCCCGCGCCAGACCGTATCCCAAGGCGGCGTGCCGCGCGCGGAGGGGATCAGGGCCACGGCCAGGAGGCTGGCCAGGGCCGTGCAGGTCGCGATGGCCCCGAGGAGCAGGAGGACCTGCCTCATCGAGAACATGCTCGCGATGGTCAGCATGAAGCAGCTCGTGACGAGCAGGGGCAAGGCCCGGATGAGGGTCAGGTGCGGCGCGACGCTCCAGCTCACGGAGACGACGGCGAAGACGTGCAGCACGATCAGCTCGGGCACGGCCAGGGACGTGCGCACAAGATGCCTGGTGTAGAGGACGGTGATCGCGACCATCGGAATGAGAAGCGCCAGCATCAGCGACCGCTCCGCCGCCGCGCCGGCGAAGGTCCGGATGGTCTCGGTCCCGCCCAGAACCACCAGGACGACGATGGCCTTCTGCAGTGGCGAGAAATCTGACATCGAAGCCATGAGCTAGCCGATCAACAGGACCTAGGGCCGGATCGAACCCAGCAGCCGCCGGGCCAAGGTCGGGCGCAGCACGCTGTCCGGGTAAGTGGCGATCCCCAGAGCCGCAAGATACAGGGCCTTGGATTGCCTCCCATGAAGGTATTCGTTTCGGACCTTCGACCAGAACATGTCGATCTGGCGCGCCCGCAGCAACCAGTCCAGCCTGCGGCCATATCTCTCACGGAACACCCGGTTGCCGGATATCCGTTCCAGGCACGAGCGCCCGGGACGCAGGTCGAGACCGTGGGCCTGATGGTTCGCCCCGCTCGCCCGTTGTCGATAGAGCAGGATCGGCCCGCCCTCCACCCTGCCGAAGTCGCCGAGCGAGCAGAGCCGGCACCAGAATTCCCAGTCCTCCCCGAAGGCCAGCGTGGTGTCATAGGCTCCCGCCGCCTCGAAGGCTTCGCGGCGCATCAGGAGCGCGCCGCCATTCACGACGAAGTTCTTTCGCAAGAGCGCGTCGAGCTGCTCGCGATCAGGCATCAGCGACGTGTTGTCGTTCGAGGGCAAGGCGCGACCGGCCTCGTCGATCCGGCCCACGCGGCCCAGGGCGGCCGGAGCTCTCGAATGCGGCCCGGACAGGGCATCGATCATCCTGCGGAGCGCATCCGCCGCCAGAAGGTCGTCGGCGTCGAGGAAAAGAAGGTAAGGCGCCCGCGTCAGGCCGGCGCCCAGGTTCCGTGCCGCGCTCACGCCCTGGCCCGGAGCCTGCCTCAAGGCGAAGCGGCTGTCCTCGCGTATCGCCTCCGCCACGACCGCAGCCGTCCCGTCCCTGGACCCGTCGTCCAGCACGACGCACTCGAACGCGCCCTCCGTCTGCGCCTTGAGGCTCGCGATCGTGTCGCCGATGTAGTCCTGGACATCGCGAGCGGGAATCACGACCGAGACGAGAGCTGTGTCACTCTTTACGATCAAGCACTCTCTCCCCGGTCGGCATCGACACGCTGCGGACTGTATTCCGTGACCACTATACGGAAAAAGGCACTGAACATTCCGAGCCCTCTCGCAATCTCCATTCGGCCGGCAATCGCGTCCGTCGAGCTCCATAGGCCCATGGTGCCGGCCCTCGCCACGCCGAAGGTAACAGACTTGAAGGCTTTGACAAAGCGCACAACCCTGCCCCTGCGTCGCTTCAGCGCGATTCGAGCGATCGTGTTCCCCTTGCGCTTGCTCCGCCTGAGCACCCAGTCGCGCGTCATCCGCCGTCCGGGGATCGCGTCGTAGACGACCGCATCCGCCGACGAGACGATGCGGCCGCCCGCTTCACGGACCCGGCCGTAGAACTCCTCGTCCTCGCCCCCCGCGAAGTTGAAGGACGGGTCGAAACGGAGACCATGCCGACGCACGAACTCCAGGTCGACGAGGGAGTTGTTGGTGGCCGCGAAATGTAGCGGAGCGCCATCGCCGAAGGGTCCCAGGCGGAAAATGCCGAGGTCCTCCACCCATCGCGGCGCGGGCTCCTCGTAGAGCGGCTCCACCGGCCCCTGGACGACGGTCGCCCCGGTCCTGGTCCAGACGTCGAGCATCGCCTCCAGCCAGCCTGGCGCCACCACCTCGTCATCGTCGACGAAGAGAGCCGCCTTCGCCTCGGTCGGAGCGGCCTCGAGGGAACGGTTGCGGGCCGCGACCAGCCCTCGCGCCGGCTCATGCACATAGGTGACGGGCCAACCGCATGCCCCCTGCGCATCCTCCTGGCTGCCGAAGGCCGGCTGCGTGGGATCGTTGTCGACGACGACCACCCTGAGGTCGGGCGGCACGCCCCGAAACCGCAGCTCGTCGAGGCTCCCCAGGAGCGAGCGGATTCCCTGCGGCCTGCGAAAGGTCGCGACGCAGACGGCAACCGTGGGAGCCCCGACGTCGTCGCCGTCAGGCAAGGCCATAACCGGCCCTCTCCAGCACGGAACCGGCGATCGAGTTGAAGCGGGCGAGCCGCTTGTCGGACCAGGACCTCCAGCGTCCGACGGGCTTGAAGTCCTCGCTCTTCTCATGCGGCGCCCATCGTCCGTCGGTCAGGTCGGTCTCCCGGGACGATCCCCGGACCGGCAGCGCCCTGAATGCGTCGAAGTCGTAGCGCTGGGCCGAGAGCCCGGAATGCGCGAGCATCCTCTCCACGGGAGCGGTGTCCCCCGACTGGAGCTCCTCATAGCGGACAACCATCATGCTGGGATGATAGGTGCGCCCCCCGGGCTCGCAATCCAGGATCGCCGCAGCGGCCAGGCTCCACTCTGTCGCCAACTGGTCGAAGGTCTTCCGCCCGAGGCTGAAACGGTCGAAGGTGTTCATCGAACTGACGACGACGTCCCTCCCGTCACGGATGCAGACGATGAGCTTGGCGCCCGCGAAGATGTACGGCGCCAGCGTGAGGTTCTGGACATGCGGGCTCTTGAGGACGATCTGCCGATCTCCGGCCTCGCGCTGCAACTCGCGCAGCCAGGCTCCCGAGAGCATGGCCAGGAGATCCCATCGGCCGATCGATCCCGCCGAACGCGGGAAGTACTGGATGTAGTCCCTTCGGAACATCGCGGCGTGCTTGGCCACGTGCAGCAACGGGAACTCGTAGAGATTGCCCGGATCGGCGCAGGTGTCCGGGTGCAGCGCAAGGATGTCCCGGACGAAGTTGGTGCCCGAGCGGGGCATGATTCCGAGGACGATGATCGGCGCCGGCCCGTCTCCCCGGGCACGGAGGGACAGGTCCTCCAGCCGCCTCGCCTCGTCGGGCGAGACAGAGGGCGCGAAGTCCTCCTGGCGGAGATAGGGCCTGCCGGCCAGGCGGCGCAGGTAGGCCCCCAGGTCGCCCACGCGCGCCGCGCGAAGCTGGTCCTTCAGGCCCTCAGCCATTGACGGGCCCCACGAGCGATGGATCGGACCACGAAGGACGCGGCCCCGTCGGACCTCTCGCCCCCATCCCCCGTCGGAGTGGCAATGTCCACCGCGACAGGACGACCGCGCCCCGCTGCACGCCGATTTCCAAGAACCTCACCGTCATAAAGGCTTCCCTCAAGAGTTGGCTCGCAAGAGTGCGGATGGGCTGGCTCCGGGTCGGCGCGTCAGGGCCCGCTTTGCCGTGGGGCTTCGAACAGTGCGCTGCGCAGGACGAGGTACAGCGCGTGCGGAATGGTGACGGCGTAGCGCTTGATGAGGTAGCGCGGCCCCGTCAGCATCCGATGGAGCCATTCCAGGCCTGCCTTCTGCATCCAGATCGGCGCGCGCTTGTAGTCCCCCGCGACGAAATGGAAGCATCCCCCGCAGGTGACGATCCAGGCGCAGTCGAGTCTGTCCCGGAGGAGCACCGCCGTCATGGTCTCTCGGGGCTTGCCCAGCCCCAGCCACACGACGTCCGCGCCGGACGAGTTGATGTCAGCGGCGATGGCGTCCAGCTCGTCGTCCCTGAAGTATCCGTGATGCCGTCCGGCGATCCGAAGACGCGGGTAGCGCCGGATCAGCTCCGCCGCACATGCGGAGTTGATGTCCTCCGGGCCGCCCAGGAGATAGAAGCTGATGCCGTCATCCTGCGCCGCCTTGGCTGCGGCATGGATGTAATCCGTCGTGGCGGTCCGCTCCGGAATGGTCGGGCCCGGAAGGAGCCTTGACAAGGCCACGATGAACGCGCCGTCCGCATGCCACACGTCGGCTCGGTCGTAGGCAGCCCGGTAATCCTCGGAGCGAGCGTAGAGCGATACCGCCTCGCCGTTGATGTCGGTGACCACGCGCGGCCGCCCGAGACGGCCGGTCCTGTTTTCCCCGACGTCCGAAGCCATCAATTCGAGAAGGTCTTCCGTACCCGCAACTGTTACGGCCAGGCCGCCCAGTCGGCGCTGCTTTAGCTTCGCGCCTCCTTTTCCGCCCAATGTCATCAACGGATCCTCTCTGGCCCTAGCGGAAAGCCCGGGCGCTGCAACAGATAGACTAAAGAGCACCGCAGGTCTATTGCGGGCGCTTGCCCCATTCCTCCTGCCGTCGCGTTCACGGTCCCGGAGCATCGTTGGTTCCACGGCGCCTCGGTGATTACGGGTTCATGGTCCTCCCGACGGCCGGCCCCGCCGTCGACCGGGCCGATGCACGTCCCGTCCTGCTCACCCGCCCCAACATGCCGCCGTTCCTCGATGTGGTAAATCTGTCGAATAGTTGGGCCTCTCTTCTCACCTCGTCCAGTCCGAATCCTGCGGCGTTCGGCCGGAAGTGCGCGACGGGGTTATGGCCGGCACGGACATCCGTCGGCGCGGGACGGTGCCGGCCGGCTCGGCCGGGCGGTGGCGCGATGGGCTGCCCCCGGCTCGGCCCCGGACTGCCACAAAATCGATTGCCCGTCCCTGGATCGCCACGACTTGGACTGCAAGTTGCTCAAGATCGTCATTTCTTTCGCCCAAGAAAAAGGCTAGGAGCCTAAATCAGGATCATGCGGCTTGAGACCCGCAACCCGAGAAGATATCGGCTCCGCCCCACGATATTTGACTTTCCTTCGGCCCTGCGAGATTTTATCCAGTTACTGAACCTCTTGGGAGGCGAGTATGAACCTTCACGCTCCGACAGACCTGGAGCTCGAGATGCATGCGCGGAACCCCCTCCGCATCTCGGAGAGCGAGGAGCTGCGGTTCGTCGGACGCCTATGGCGCGCGATCTGGCGTGTCAGGTACTGGGCGTTCGTCGCAGCGCTGCTCAGCGGCATCGTGGCCTATCTGTACAGCCTGACGCTCGAGGAGTCGTTCACCGCCGAGGCCCGGGTCATGCTCAACACGAGCGCTCCGCCCCAGCAGCCCGAGCCGGTCGGCCCACTGCTGCCGGTCCTGTCGATGTCGCCGACGACCCTCCAGTCCGAGATCGAGGTGATGGGCTCGCTCGACCTGATCGATACGGTCGCGCAGCAGTTGAACCTCTATACCGACCCGGAGTTCGCGGGCTCGGAGGACGAGAGCTCGATCGCCACCGCCATCGACAGCGCGAAGGCCTGGGTGCGGCAAACTCTCTCGTCGGCGGTCGACGCCCTCCTGGGTTCGGACGAGGCCGCCTCCTCGGAGGCGTCCGAGGACCTGGACGAGAGCGGGTACCAGCAGGTCATTCTGGAGTCCATCGCCGGCAACGTGGGCGTCGTCCAGCTCAGCCCCCTTTCGGCGGTCTATACGATAAGCTTCACGTCGGAGGATCCGAAGAAGGCCGCCGACGTTGCCAATGCGTTGGCGGAGACCTACATCGATGCCCAGACGAAGGAGGTCCTGGCGACGGGTGGGAGGCTGCGGGAGTGGCTCATCAGCCGGACCAAGGATTCCGAGGACGAGTTGCTCCGCCTGAATGTCGAGCTCGCCGAACAGGTGACCTCGCCGACCTCGACCGGGGAGCCGTTGGAGGTCATGCAGCAGCAGCGGCGAGAATATGCGGAGAGCTTGGCCTCGGCCCAGGCCCGGCTCGCCTCCCTCGAGCAGACGTTGGGCCCGAGCGGCTCGCCTGACGCGACCGGGACGCCCGCTCTGCCGGACGACGCGGCCGTCGGAAACGCCGCAAGCGGCTCCGACGCCCAGGACATCCGTCGGCGCAATGCGCTGGAATCGCAGCTTCAGCAGCAGAGGACCCTGGTCACCTCCCTGCAGCAGAGCATCGCGGAGCAGGAACGCCGCATCGCCGAAGAGATCGAGTACACCACCAACGTGAGCCGTCTGGAAAGCCAGATCCGGGTCGCGGAGCGGGTCTACGAGAGCTTCGTGGAGCTGCTCCGGCGGCAGTCCAACCAGGAACGCTTCGTCGAGCCCAACGCCCGCATCATCTCGCACGCGCGCCTGCCCCTCTACCCCAGCGGTCCCCGCCGGGCGCGGCTGGCCTTCGTCGCAGCGGTCCTGGCAGCCATGTCCGTCGTCGGTCTGGCGATGGCCAAGGAGGCGGTCACCCGTCGCCTCAGGACGGTCCGGGAATACGAGGAGGCCACCTCCCTGCCCGTGCTTGGGATGATTCCCTCCACGACGCGCCTCGGCCAGGGGCTGAAGGGCATTCTGACGAATCCCAAGCGGGCCGACAGCGTCGTCGATCGCAACATCCGCCGCCTCCGCAACCAGATCATCACCCGAGCCGAGGCCCTGGGGCAGCCCGAGCCCCGCGTCCTGATCGGAGCGTCTCCGCTGCACCAGGAAGGGAAGACCCTCTCCATCACCCTGTTGGCCATCAATTATGCCGCGACGGGTGACAGGGTCCTGCTGATCGATGCCGATTTTTGGCGCTCGGGATACAAGGGCCTCCTGCCTCAGCCGACGGCCGACTACTGGGACACGGTGAGCGATCCCGGCGCAAGCGAGATCGCGGTGCATTCCGTGCCCAACACCAGCCTCGACATCATGGTCGCGCCCACGAACCTGACCGACCCTGCCGAGCTGCTGATGTCCAAGTCGTTCCAGGATTTCGTCTCCGGGATGCGAAACCGGTACGACCGCGTCCTCATCGACGCCCCACCGATCCTGCCGCTCGCGAACGTGCTGCCGCTCTACCGCGTCGCGGACGCCACCTTGTTGTTCGTTCGCTGGAATTATACCTCCAGCGCCAGCGTGCAGAGCGCGCTGAAGGCGCTCAACAGCGTGGGCGTCGAACCGTTGGGATGCGTCGCGACCCAGATCGACCTGCGTCGCGTCCACGGCTATTCGGACGATGAGTTCACACATGTTTTGGCCCACTCGTCGAAGTAGGTGACAAGGGGAATGTTAACATGGATTAGTGCGGGCAGGCGCCTCATTGCCTAGTGTGTATTCGGGGCTTGGGGCGCAATGTTTGCTCCGGGCCATCGGAATAGTCGAAATGAACGAGAATATCGCAAAGGGGAGGCGTCGGACCTAAGTTGACGGTTACCTGGTTCTGCGTTAGGCTGTATTGCGGATGCTCGACCATCCGCTCGGCCCAGGGTAGTCCAAGGTTGCAGTCTGCGAGAAGCCATGTACGACCCAATACCAGCCGTGTCGTGCCGGCCTAGGTCGGCGGCTTCTTCTCCTGTCTGGGGCTTGGTGCAGGAAGGGAGTGGGGCGCTCGATACAGGATCGTCGAGAGTGGTGTCGATCTCACGGCAGCCTCGAAAGGCTTCTCGCACAAGAGGTTCTCGTGCACAATGCCTGAGTCAGATCTTCCCAGCGTAGCTGTTGTTATTCCGTGTTATAATTCCGAACTCTGGGTAAGTCGGGCAATCGAGAGCGCCCTGCGGCAGGCAGGCGTGCGGCCAGAGGTCATCGCCGTCGACGATGGCTCGACGGACAACAGCCTGCAAATGATCCGTCGCTATTCCGACAGCATCCGCTGGGAATCGGGTCCAAACAGTGGCGCCTGTATCGCCCGCAATCGCGGGCTCGAATTGGTTAAAAGCCCATTCGTGATGTTCCTGGACGCGGATGATTACCTCGAACAAGATACGCTGCTAGGACTCGTCAGCGCCGCCGAGAAGGCCAAGGCGGATCTGGTCATCACCAAGGTCGCCGAGGCCGATGCCACAGGGCGTCGCGCGTCACGGGTCCTGCCCCGAGTCGAGAGCCCCAACAGGTTCATGAGCGATTGGTTGACGGGGAGATATGTCCCCCCTTGCGGCATTCTTTGGCGCACGGATTTCGTGCGTACGATCGGGGGATGGAACGAGGCGCTGAGAAAGAACCAGGACGGCGAGCTGGTTCTGCGTGCGATCCTTCGAGGCGCAAGGATTTCCGCAGCGGAAACCGGAACTTCCGTGTATTGGCACCACAACAGCACGGACCGGATCAGCAATACCGTCTCCGAAGCGAAGTTGAATGACAGTTTCGGGGTGCTTCGTAACGCGAGGGCCGAGGCCGAGACGCGCAGGTTGCTCAGCGATGAGGTCGAGGTGGCCTTTTCGCGTGCAACGCATGTGTATGAGCGGATGGCAGCGCATAACGGGCTTTCCGCTCTGGAATCGGAAATCCGCAAGTATCGCGCATCATTGGGCTGGCCTGCCTTTGAGGGCGAGATCATGCATATCTGCGCCAGCCGCCTTCTCGGCCTCGGCCGAAAGGAGCGCCTGGCCCGATGGTTCCGGGTCGCAATGCGCCGGCATCGCAAACGATGGCCCCGCCAAGGCTACAATCGGGTGGTCTAGGAACTCCGCCGACGCGATTGAAGAAGCGTTGTTGGTGGAATCAAGGACCGCCAGCATATCGAGGAAATCGTCCAGCGTGAGCGACGATCAGGCCTGAGCCGCTCCGAAGGCCGGTTCATGCCCGGCCGCACATGGCGGCCGACGAGGGACTCAGCACACCCGTTCAGGTCGCGTCGGCCGACGAGCGGAGGTGGAGGGTCCGCCTGTCGTGCCGCACTTCGCCAGCGGCGGCTGGGTCCGCCCCGGCCACAACGCGGATCGGTTCCGTGCGGCCGGCCGGCGACACCGAAGACCTCGCCCCGGCGCACGTTGAAGCTCATGTCCGGAAAGACGCCATCTGCACCCGAGAGCTCCTGATGGAAAAGACGACCTCGTCGGACGGCATGGGGATCGGCGGGAACATCCATGCGAGACTGCGCCCGACCATGGCCTCGACGACCTGGGATGCGAAGTTTCGAGGGAACCATGGTCCTGGTCACGGGCGGCCATAAGGGCATCGGCTGCGGCATCGCCGAGCGCTTCCTCCAAGACAGGGTACAGGTGGCCATCGCTTCCGTCGAGCCGCGAGGCCGCGGAACGCCTTGCCTTGCAGCATGGCGGCCGCCTGCTGCCGCTCCTCTGCGATCAGACGAAGCCTGCGGAGGTCGCGGCTGCCTACGTCCAGGCCGAACGGGAGTTGGGGCCCAGCGGCGTGTCCGTCCAGAACGCAGGAGTCAACACCATCGCCAAGGTCGAGAACCTGACCGAGCGCGAGTGGGAGCTGAATCTCGACCCCAACGCCGAGAGGGCCTTCCCCTGCCAGGGGGCGATCCGCCGGGTTCGGGCCTCCGGGACCAGAGGCCGCATCCTCAGCACCGCCTGGTGTCAGCCACGCGACGGCGTCATCTTCACGCCGTACTGCGCCGCCTCGAAGTTCGGCGTCGTCGGGCCGCTCCAGAGCCAGGCCAGGGAGGTCGCGGCCGAAGGGACCACGGTGAGCGCCATCTGCCCCGACCCCATCAACACCGACATATGGGATGACGACCGCGTCCGGGGCCAGATGCGGGGAGACCGCGGCGCAGGCGAGCTGACGGCTGATTGGCCCGTCGGCATCCCCATGAAGCGCGCCGGAGTTCCGGCCGAGGTGGGCGCTCGGGTCGTCGTCCTCGCCAGCGAGGTTACCGCTGGCATCATCGGCCAGACGATCAGCGTGGACGGCGGGCTCGTCATGTCGTGATGCAACATCTCTACGCAGCGACGAGGACGTCGATGCCGCGGCGTTCGAAGGCCTGGGCGTCGCGGTCGGAGATGCCGCTGTCGGTGAGGAGGGCGTGGACGACCTCGAGGCTGCCGAGGCGGG
>NZ_KK088615.1 GCF_000600335.2 Rubellimicrobium mesophilum DSM 19309
CCAGCAGAAGCCCCGCCCCCACAAGGTCGAAGCCGCGCTTGGCCAGCGGATAGGCCCGGCCCGCGCCCGCGCGCCGCCCCCCCAGCCGCCGCAGCCCCGGCGCAGGCCCCACAGGAACGCCGCCCGCGCGCGGCATCTGGCTCGACCAACCCAACATGGCTGTCCCTCGTCTGTCCCCGCGCAGATCGCAGGGTTAACGGGCCGTTAACACCCCACAACCGGAGCGAAAAGATGACCAAAGCGGGGCGGCTTGGTGACCCGTGGCTTGTGGCTCGAACACCTCAGCACCTGGCGGGCCTGCCACATGGACGTGACACTCTTCGCGTGAAGATTTCGCTTCACGCAGGCCTCCGCCTCAGGCCGAGGCCGAACGAAACTCGCAGCGCGTTTGTTGAGCCGAGCAGTTCGTGTATGGTCATCTTGTCGGCACTGTCGGGGGATCCCGGTCGCCCTCGCTGTCGACGGTCGACTCGTTCGACGATACTGGCCGGGAACTGACAGAAGGACCACTGCGATCCGGCAGGTTCCCGGCACTCCAGAACCTGGCCTCGGAACCCTAGTCACTGCGAGGGGAATGGGTGCGCCGCGCCGCGCGAGGTGGATTGTCGTGGCCGAAGTGTCCCTCGATGGGGGGACCACGCCATGCCACTTCCTGACACTGTGCCGCCCTTGGGAGCAGGCGCCACCGGAGAGAAGCGGAACGGTCAGGCGTCTCGCAGCCAGTCCAGCGCCGGGCCCTTGGGGACAATCCCGGTGGGGTTCAGTGCCTTGATCGAGTAATAGCCACGCTTGACGTGGTCGATGCTGACCGTGCCGCGCACGCCTGGGAGATCTAGGACCCTGATCATGTAACCCTGCAGCGCAGGATAGTCCGCGATGCGGCGCAGGTTGCATTTGAAGAGGCCGTGGTAGGCGACGTCGAAGCGGATGAGTGTCACGAAGAGGCGGATGTCGGCTTCGGTCAGCCGGCCGCCGAAGAGGAAGCGGCGCCCGTCCGAGAGCCGTGTCTCCAATTCGTCGAGCTGGGCGAAGACTTCGCCGAAGGCCTCCTCGTAGGCGACTTGCGTCGTGGCGAAGCCCGCTCGATACACGCCATTGTTGAGACGGGGATAGATGCGGTCGTTAAGAGCATCGATCTCGGGCCGCAGATCCTCGGGGTAGAGGTCGGCCCCGGAAGCGAGGGTGCCGAATCCGGAGTTGAGCATCCGCAGGATGTCGGCGGATTCGTTCGAGACGATGGTCCCGGTCTGCTTGTCGTAGAGCACCGGCACCGTGGCGCGTCCCGTGAAGACCGGGTCGGCGGCGGTGTAGATCTCGTGAAGGTAGGTCGCGCCCGTTACCGGATCCCTGCCTTTCGGGAAGCGCCAGCCTTTTGCGGTCAGTTCGGGCTCCACGACCGAGACCGAGACGGCGTCCTCGAGCCCCTTCAGCGTCCGCCCTATCAGCGTGCGCGAGGCCCAGGGGCAGATAAGGGCCACATGGAGGTGGTAGCGTCCCGCCTCAGCCGGGAACCCGCCGATGCCGGTCGGGCCTGGTGCGCCGTCCGGCGTCACCCAGTTGCGGAAGGATGAGACCTGGCGGACGAATCCGCCCTTCGCGTCCTTGGCCTGCACGGGCTGCCAGTCGGCCACCCAGCGTCCCTGATAGAGCATCTGTCGTTCCTTCCATGAAGATGGGGAGCCCGGGTCGAGAGCGGAACGTCCGCTCAGGCCCCGCGCTGGTAGGTGGGCGCGATCTTGGTGCCGAGGTCAAAGCCTTGACTCCTATGGATGTTGAGCATCCCTGGCCGTTCCAGCAGCCGCATGGCGGCGAGGTCGCCTACGCCGAGGACATCGAGACCGAGGCTCGATACGAAGTCAGTCATGGTCTTTGGTGGGCATTCAGCGTTGCCGGGCCTATCGGTGGTGGCCTTCCCCGTGGCGGAACCCTTATAGCCGAGCATGACGTGCTGCCTCGCCCCAGCGGAAGGCGAGGCTGAGGTCCCGCCCATGTTGCGGCTTCCGAGAATTGCAGCCTGCATGTCCGTTCTCCCCTTCGCGGGTATGCGGACCAAATAGACCTTCTCGATTTGCAGGATAATCCCGATACGGAGCATTTCATTCCATCCAGATGGGAAGGAATTATGTCGGCTGAAACGTAAGCCGAAGCTACGTCGGGCCGCCTTGCCTACATCAGAGCAGGCAGGCCGATAGAGACCACGAGGCTGATCCCAGTCTTCCATGCCCATTGGAGATGGGGATATGGATGATGTTCAAGATCACCCCATGTCCCGGAGGAGTCCGAACCTGCTGTTGCACTGTGTCTTCTGCGCAGTCCGCTCCGACGCGGACCCGGGCGAGCTCCGTTTCGTGATGGCGGAACTTGAGGCCTTGCGGGCCGTCGTCGAAGGGATGCTCGATTTCCGCCACGGCCCGAACCGCGACTATGAGGCCAAGAGCGAGGGCCACCCCTACGGTTTCGTCATCGCCTTCCGCGACAGGGCCGCGCACATGTCCTATGACGGCCACCCCCGGCACAAGGCAGCGGGGGCGCGTCTCGTGGCGCTCTGCGAAGGGGGTGCCGATGGGATCGTCGTCTACGACATCGAGGCGGAGTAACCTCCGCGGCCCTCAGGCCGCGGCCTCGAGATCCAGCAGCTCGCGCACGCGAGGAATCACCTTCTCGCCATAAAGGCGGAGGCAGGCCATCAGCTCCTCGTGCGGCTGGGTGCCAGTCGCATATTTCAGGTCGAACCGCTGGATGCCGAGTCCTTGGACGGTGCGCACGATCTTGCGGGCCACCGTCTCGGGAGAGCCCACGTAGAGCGCACCCTGCTCGACCTCCGCGAGGAAGCGCTCTTTGGTCACCGGGGGCCAGCCCCGCTCGCGACCGATGCGGCCGAACATCGTCTGGTAGTGGGGCCAGAGCGCCTCGCGCGCGGCTTCGTCCGTCTCGGCCACGAAGCCCGGTGAGTGGACGCCGATCGGGCGGGGCGCGCGGTCGAGCTGCTGGCAGGCGCGGTGATAGAGCTCCACGAAGGGTTTGAACCGCAAGGGATCGCCGCCGATGATCGCCAGCATGAGCTGAAGGTCGTGGCGCACGATACGGACGACGGACTCCGGGCTGCCGCCTACCCCCACCCAGGTCGTCAGCCCCTCGGGTCCGAGCCGTGGATAGACGGTCGCGTTCTGGAGCGGCGTGCGGGTCTCGCCCTGCCACGTCACCTTCTCCTCGCGCAGGAGGCGGACGAAGAGGTCCAGCCGCTCCTCGAAGAGGAGGTCGTATTCCTGAAGGTCGAAGCCGAAGAGAGGGTAGCTTTCGGTGAAGGACCCGCGCCCCAGGATCGCTTCGGCCCGGCCGTTCGACACGGCGTTCAGGGTCGAGAAGCGTTCGAACACCCGCACCGGGTCATCGGTCGAGAGCACGGTGACGGCGGTGCCGAGATGAATGCGGGAGGTGCGCCCAGCGATGGCGGCCAGCACGATCTCGGGCGAGGAGATGGCGAAGTCCGGGCGGTGGTGCTCGCCCAGTCCGATGAAGTCGATGCCGACCGAATCGGCCAGCACCGCCTCCTCGACCACATCGCGGAGGACCTGATCCATGGGCTTTGGCTTGCCATCCGCCCCGAGGGTGACGTCGCCGAACGTATCGAGGCCGAGGGAAAGGGCGGTCATGGCGGTCTCCGGGTGCCGGGCGTGTGGAACGGGAGCTATGGGTCTCCAGGTCCAGCGTAAAGGGCCGGGATGCACAGGCGCTGTGCGGCATCGGGCTGACGCGGGGTGGCGAGGACCGATGCGTGCTGCTCCGTCGGGCGCTCGGGGGGTATCGGTCCCGGAGCGATTCAGTTCTTGAGGAAGATGCCATGCGCGACGCCGACACCAAGGCTCGCATGGCCGACCTAATGGAGGCCAAGGCGCTGGAGGAACAAGTCAGCCTTCTCCCGGGCCGGGACTTCTGGTCCCTACCGTCCTCGTGCGGCTGGGGATCGGGAGGATCTGCATCGTGGATGGGCCCAACGGTGCCCGGGGTGGCGGCTCGCTTGTTGGAGGAGTGGGGTCCAAGTCAGCTCATGTGTCGCTCGCTCCGGCAGTGAACCTGCATCGCGTCCAGACCAGCGGACGCAACTTCGAAGACTACTCGGAGGATCCGGTGCTCACGGCCGAGCGGGCCGTGTCGACCAAGCGGAGCTGGAAGCCCTAGGCCCCCAGCACCTGCGCAAGGGCGTGGCGCCAGCCCTTAAGGATCGCCTCGCGGCGGCAGGGGTCCATGTCGGGCTCGAAGGTGGTCGTCTGCCCTTCGCCTGTGACCGATATCCCCAGGGACTCGAAGGCCATCGTCGCGACGCCGAGCGCGCCGACCTCGGCCACCTCTCCGCGATGGACGGGACGGTCGAGCAGGTCGGCTTGGAGCTGCATCAGGAAGCCGTTCGCCGAGGCCCCGCCGTCGGCGCGGAGGGAGTCGAGACGCTGGCCGATATCCTGCTCCATGGCCGCAAGCACGTCCGCGATCTGGAGCGCGATGGCCTCGAAGGTCGCCCGCGCGACATGGGCGGGCTTGCTCGCGAGCGTGAGGCCGCCGACGGTGCCGCGCGCCGCGTCGGTCCAGTGCGGCGCGCCGAGGCCCGCTAGCGCCGGGACGAAGGTCACGCCCTCGGAGCATTCCACCGTCTGCGCGAGGTCCGAAAGGGCGGCGGCATCCTTGATGCCCAGGAGCTGCGCGGCAAAGGCGGCGGCCTGCGCGGAGACGGTGATGTTGCCCTCGATCGCGTAAGCGACGCCATTGGCGCGGGTCGACCAACCGATGGTGCCCGAGAGACCGTGCGAGGAGGCGATCCGGCCCGGCGTCAGCGCCATGAGGGAGGAGCCGGTGCCATAGGTCGCCTTGACCGCGCCGGGCCCGCGCACCCCATGTCCATAGAGCGCCGCGTGGCTGTCGCCCATCATGGCGAGCACCGGCGTCCCGGCGGGCAGGGCGGTCCCCTCCGCCAGCTCGCCGAAGCGGCTGTCCGATGCGCGCGGCTCGGGCAGGGCCGCGACGGGGGCGCCGAACAGCTCGCCCAGCTCCTCGGACCACTCAAGCCACCCGGTGTCGAAGAGTTGTGTGCGCGAGGCGTTGGAGTGATCGGTCGCGAAGCTTGCGCCCTTTGTAAGGTTCCAAAGGAGCCAGCTATCGACCGTCCCGGCGCGCAGGCGTCCTTGTGCAAGCAGATCTCTCGCCTCGGGAACGTTCTCCAGCACCCAACCAAGCTTCGAGGCTGGGAAGAGGGGGTTGATGCCGAGGCCGGTCAGCTCCTGCACCCGCGCGTCGTGCCCGGCGGCGATGAGGGCCGCGCAGGCGCCAGTCGTGCGGCGGCATTGCCAGATGATCGCGGGGGCGACAGGGCGGTGGGTCTCGGCGTCCCAGACCACCAGCGTCTCGCGCTGGTTGGCGATGGCGAGGCCGGCTATACCGTCCGTGCCCACCTGCGCGACGATGCCGGCAAGGGCTGCCTTGACGCTCTCCCAGATCGCGTTCGCGTCCTGCTCGGCCCAGCCGTCGCGGGGATAGCTCGACGCCAGCGGATGGCTTGCACGGGCGACGGCGGTCCCGTCCGGCTCGAACAGGACTGCCTTGGTGCTGCTCGTGCCCTGGTCGATGGCCAGAATGCGGGTCGGCGCCATCACGCCCCCTTGCGGGCGAGCGCACGACGCGCGGCAGAGGCGATGCCCTCGGGCGACAGGCCGTATTCCTCGAAGAGCCACTCGACCGAGCCGGTGGGCAGGAAGCCTGGGAAGCCGACCATCTCGATGGGGACGGGGCGGTTCTGCGACGTGACCTCCGCGACGGCGCTGCCGAGGCCGCCGTGGACGTTGGCCTCCTCGACGGTGACGATGGCGCCCGTTCCGGCGGCGGCGAGCACCGCGTCGCGGTCGAGCGGGCTGATCGTAGCCATGTTCAGGACCCGCGCCCGGACCCCCTCTCGGGCCAGCCGGTCGGCGGCCTCGGCGGCGAGGTGGACCGTGGTCCCGCTAGCGATGATGGCGAGGTCGCCGCCGTCGCGGACCATCTCGGCCTTGCCCGCCTGGAAGCGGCGGTTGGGGACGTCGAGCTCGGGGACCGGCATCCGGCTCACGCGGATGAAGACGGGCCCTTCGTGGGCGGCGGCCCAGCGGATGGCCTCGGCGGTCTCCCAGGGGTCGGAGGGGACGATGACCGTGAGGTTGGTCAGCGGCCGCAGCCAGGCGAGGTCCTCGATGGAGTGGTGCGTCGGCCCGAGCTCGCCGTAGGCGATGCCGGAGGACTGGCCCACGAGCTTCACGTTGACGTTCGAGTAGGCCACGTCCGCCTTGACCTGCTCGAGCGCGCGACCCGTCAGGAAACAGGCGGCGGCCGAGACGAACGGCACCTTGCCGCCGTTGGCGAGGCCGGCGCCGACGCCGACCATGGTCTGCTCCGCGATGCCGACGTTCACGAGCCGCTCGGGGAAGGCCTTCTGGAAGCCGCCGAGCTTGGAGGAGCCGACCGAGTCGTTGACCACCGCGACGATGCGGGGGTCCTGGGCAGCGAGGGTTTCGAGGGTGGCGGCCCAGGCCTCGCGGCAGTCGTAGAGGCCGGCCTGCTGGGGAGCGGGTTGCGCCATGGTCACACGAGCTCCTTCATCGCTTGCTCGAACTGCTGGGCGTTGGGGACGCCGTGGTGCCAGGAGGCCTTGTTCTCCATGAACGACACGCCCTTGCCCTTCACCGTGTCCGCGATCACGCAGAGCGGCTTCGCGCGGTCGCCGATGGGGGCGCCCAGGACATCGAGGAGTGCGGCGTGGTCGTGGCCGTCCACCTGCTCGACGTGCCAGCCGAAGGCGCGGAACTTGTCGTCGAGGGGGTCGAGGCCGTTCGTCTCTTCGGTGCCCGCGCCCTGCTGGAGGCGGTTGCGGTCCACGACCAGCGTGAGGTGCGAGAGCCTGCGGTGGCCGGCGGTCATCGCCGCCTCCCAGTTGGAGCCCTCCTGAAGCTCGCCGTCGCCGGTCAGGACGAAGGTGCGGAAACCGGCCTTGTCCATCTGGCCCGCGATGGCGATGCCGACCGCGACCGGGAAGCCGTGGCCGAGGGGGCCGGTGTTGGTCTCGATGCCGGGCAGGTAGTTGCGGTTCGGGTGCCCGTTCAGGAGCGACCTGGGCTTCATGTAGGTGTCGAGCCACTCCTCCGGGAAGAATCCCGCGGCGGCGAGGGCGGTGTAGATCGCGCCCGTCGCGTGGCCCTTGGACATGATGAAGCGGTCGCGGCCGGGCGCGCGCGGGTCCTCGGGGTCATGCCGCAGCACGCCGAAGTAGAGCGTCGCAAGGATGTCGGTCGCCGAGAAGTCGCCGCCGGGATGGCCGAGCTGGGCCTCGTGCACCATGCGGAAGGCCTGGCGGCGCATCCAGAGCGCCTTTTCGCGGATCAGGGGAAGGGGGTCGTTGGGGAGGGTCATCGGAGTCCCTTCAGAAGCGGCGGGGCGGGGGGACGGGGGACGAGCATGGGCTCGGGCGCGGTGTCGTGGTCGTAGAGCGGCCAGCCGAGGTAGCGGGTCAGGGCCTCGTTCACGACCTCGGCGTGGTGGCCGCGGACCATGGCGACGTGATGCTCGAAGCCGTTCTGGGTCACGAAGCGCATCAGGTTGCGCAAACGCGGCACCCGGCAGACAGCGATGCCGCCGTCCATGCCGTAGGGGTCGTCGGTGAACTCGCCCTGGCCGAGATAGGCCTTGAGCGTGCCCGCGCGGTCGTCGCTCGACACCCGGAAGTAGGTCATTGGACCGGCCTTCACCTTGCCCTTGACGGCGCCGAAGCACTTCTCGCGGCCGATGGTCTCGCCCAGCACGTCCAGCTCGCCGATCTCGGGGGTGTCGCCGATGAACTTCTTGGGGAAGTTGCCGCAGTGCGTGCAGACGCACATGTCGGGCTCGCGCGCGAAGTTGTTGTTCCAGTCGAGGATCGCAGGCGGCGCGCCGGAGGCCAGCGCAAGGGCGTACATCGAGAGGGCGCCCATGATGTCCACCTCGCAGGCGGAGGGCATCAGCTCCTCGCCCATCATCGACATGGTCACGCAGGTCGCGCAGCCGAAGTTGTCCTGGAGCGAGCGCCAGCACTGGATCGCCGAGGCGTCGCAGCCGTTCTCGACGATCCAGCGGTCGACGGTGAGGGACCACTTGGCCTGACGCAGGATCTGGGCGGGCTGGATGTGGGCGGGGATGCGGCCGTAGGCCTTGATCCGCTCCATCTTGGCCAGGAGGTCGGGGTCGCTGTCGCTCAGGCGGTTGGCGGCGCCCATCATCTCGGAGAGGTCCACGGTGACGACGGTGATGCCGGAGTCCTGCAGGAGCTTCTCGCTGTAGCGCATCGTCTGGAACGCGCCGGTGCGGGCGCCGATGGACCCCAGGCGGGCGTTGCGGAGGCCGCGCACGGTGCGACAGACGCGGGCGAAGCGGTCGAGGTCGGCGGCGAACTCGGGCCGCCGGCGTCGACGGTGTGGAACGTCGTCTCGCTGAACGGGATGCCGTACTGCCAGAAGTTGTTCGAGACGCTTATCTTGCCGCAGAAGGCGTCGCGCCGTTCCTTGACCGAGACCTTGTCGTTCTCGTCGTTGGAGGCCTGGAGCAGGATCGGGACGTTCAGCTTGGCGCGGTTCACCAGCTCGACGACCGCGATCTCGTCGCCGAAGTTGGGGAGGCAGATGACGAGGCCGTCGATGACGTCGCGGTGCTGCTTGAAGAAGTCGGCGTAGAGCTGGGCGTCGGAGATGGACTGGACGGCGCCGTTGTGGGTGGCGTCGAATGGGAGAATCAGGGCGCGGACGCCGAGGGCCTGGAGCTGGCCGAGGACCTCCTCGCGGGCTTGGCGGCACGGGGCGCCGTTGAAGAAGGCGCGGCTGCCGATCACCACGCCCAAGGTCACCTCGCGGCGAATCTGGGGAGTGACAGGGACGGAACCCGCCTCCTGCGTCGTGACGTTCTCGCCCATGATGGTCAGCGTCATGGCTCCTCCTCTCCTTCCTGGCCTGCCTTGCGATTGGTTTCGTTTGGTTGCGTTTACCGCGCTTGAAGTCAGCTTGCAACAGGAAGCTAGCAGCCGGAGGTTAATGGCTCGTTACCGCAACGGGCGTTGCGTTGCCCCTCCCGGAATCGCTTGGCTGTTGCCACGGTGCCATAACAGCGAGGTCTTGGGGCAAAACGAAAACAATTGACATGGGGAGGACTTTCGTTCTCTTGTGATCTCCGTTGCGGCCCGGGAGGGGCCGATCGAGGGAGGAATCACATGAACATCAACCGCCGCGTGATGCTGGGCGTCCTGGCCGTGGGGGCGACCGGCGTGGTGCCGGCCTTCGCGCAGGAATCTAAGGGCCTGATCGTCATCATCACGCCCAGCCCCGACAACCCCTTCTTCAAGGCCGAGGCCGACGGCGCCGACGCGCGCGCCAAGGAATTGGGCTACGAGACGCTGGTGCTCGTCCACGACGACGACGCCAACAAGCAGTCCGAGCTCTTCGACACGGCCATCGCGCAGGGCGCGAAGGCGATCATCCTCGACAACGCCGGGGCCGACGCCTCGGTGGCCGCCGTGCAGCGGGCCAAGGACGCCGGCATCCCGAGCTTCCTGATCGACCGCGAGATCACCCAGTCGGGCGTCGCCGTCAGCCAGATCGTGTCCAACAACTACCAGGGCGCGCAGCTCGGCGCCGAGGAGTTCGTGAAGCTCATGGGCGAGGCGGGCGAGTACGCCGAGCTCCTGGGCAAGGAATCGGACACCAACGCGGGCATCCGGTCCTCGGGCTACCACGACATCATCGACCAGTACCCGGACCTCAAGATGGTCGCGCAGCAGACCGCCAACTGGTCGCAGACCGAGGCCTATACGGTCATGGAGTCGATGCTGCAGGCGAACCCGAACCTCAAGGGCGTGATCTCCGGGAACGACACCATGGCGATGGGCGCCTATGCGGCGCTCGAAGCCGCGGGGCGGACCGACGTCATCGTCGTGGGCTTCGACGGATCGAACGACGTGCGCGATTCGATCCTCGCGGGTGGGATCAAGGCGACCGTGCTGCAGCCGGCCTACGCCCAGGCGCAGATGGCGGTGGATCAGGCCGACAAGTACCTGACCACGGGCTCGACGGGCCTCGAGGAGAAGCAGCTCATGGACTGCACGCTCATCAACGCCGACAACGCCGCCCAGCTCGAGACCTTCGCGCTCGGCAACTGAGCGTTCCCGGCGGCCCGGTCCCCTATGGGCCGGGCCGCGACATCTTCCTTGCTCCGGCCCTCCCCATGACCCGCTCCCTCTTTGCCTGCCTCGTCGCGGTCGCGATGCTGGGTGGCTGCAAGATCGTCCAGAAGATGCCCGAGGCCGTAGCCGGGGAGGGCGCGTCCGCCTCCGCGCCGGCCGACCATGTGGGGCAGGTGGTGCAGGACACCTACGAGACCCGGCTCGTTCCCCCATGTGTCGCAGGGAGCGGTGGAGATCGCGGACCTGAAGGCCGCCATCGCGGGCGGGCTGGAGGCGGCCGGCGCGGCGCATGGCAACCAGGCCGCGGGCGGAGGCGCCTGGAACTTCCTTGCCAAGGGCGAGGGCACGGTGGTGGGCGCCGACCGCGAGTCGCGGGCCGCGACCCTCGACGTGGACGTGGACGGGGACGGCACGGGCGACGTGCAGATCCAACTCGGGCCCGTGGTGAAGGGGACCGCCCTGCGCGATGCCTCTCCCTTCTACCTGTTCACCGACTTCAAGGATCAGATCGAGTTCGCGGCCCTGGCGCGGGCGCTGAACACCAAGGCGACCGAGGCTCTGACCCTGCCGGAGGGCGACCTCACGGGCAAGCACGTGAGATTCGAGGGAGCCTTCGCGCTGCGTTCGGCCAGCGAGCCGATCCAGGTCGTGCCGACGAGGCTGACGCTGGGGGATAGGGCGTGACCGAGCATCCCATCGGCCTAACGATCCGGGGCGGGACCAAGGTCTATCCGGGGACGCGGGCTCTCAAGGACGTCGATTTCGACCTGCGGATGGGCGCGGTGAACGTCCTCGTGGGCGAGAACGGCGCCGGCAAGTCCACGCTGATGAAGGTCATCGCGGGCGTGGAGGAGCTGACGGAGGGGCGGATCGAGATGGACGGCCAGCCCGTCCGCTTCCGCTCCACCCGCGAGGCGGAGCGGCACGGCATCGGGATCGTGTTCCAGGAGCTGAACCTGTTCCCGAACATGAGCGTCGCGGACAACATCTTCATCGCGCACGAGAAGACGCGCGTCGGCGTGGACATCGACGCCGGTGCCCAGCGCGAGGCCGCGGGGCGGCTCATGGAGCGGCTGGAGCAGGACATCGACCCCGACACGCCCGTGGGCGACCTGCGGATCGGGCAGCAGCAGATCGTGGAGATCGCCAAGAGCCTCGCCCGCGACGCGCGCATCCTGATCCTGGACGAGCCGACCTCGGCGCTCTCGGCCACCGAGGTCGAGGTGCTGTTCCGGGTGATCG
Organism: Rubellimicrobium mesophilum DSM 19309; assembly: GCF_000600335.2. GTDB lineage: Bacteria > Pseudomonadota > Alphaproteobacteria > Rhodobacterales > Rhodobacteraceae > Rubellimicrobium > Rubellimicrobium mesophilum. Next base: position 11,459 of record NZ_KK088615.1, read on the forward strand.
CGGACCTCAAGGCTCATGGGGTGGGGATCGTCTACATCTCCCACCGGCTCGAGGAGCTGATCCGGATCGGCGACTACATCACTGTCCTGCGCGACGGGGTCATCACGGGCGCGCGGGCGATGGCGGGCGTGGACGTGCCCTGGATCGTGCGGAACATGATCGGCGACGCCTCGAAGGACTTTCCGCGCGAGGGGGCCGCCCAGTTCGGGCCGGAGGTGCTGCGGGCCGAGGAGGTCTGCCTGCCGCGACAGGGCGGAGGGTGGCTCGTGGACCACGTCTCGCTCTCGGTGCGCGAGGGGGAGATCGTCGGCATCTACGGTCTGATGGGCGCCGGGCGGACGGAGCTTCTGGACTGCATCATGGGGCAGCATCCCCATGCGACGGGGCGCGTCTTCATCGGCGGCGAGGCCCTGGTCGGCGACGTCGCGGGCCGCATCCGGCGAGGGGTGGCGCTGATCCCGGAGGATCGCAAGCGCGACGGGCTCATCGGCACGATGGCCATCCGCGAGAACCTGACGCTGTCGTCCTTGCGCGACTTCACGCGTGCCGGGCGGCTGGACCTGAAGGCCGAGGCGCGCAAGGCCATCGACTTCGTGAAGCGGCTCGGGATCAAGGCAGCCTCGGTCGAGAATCCGGTGTTCTCGCTCTCGGGCGGGAACCAGCAGAAGGTGGTGATCGGCAAGGCGCTGATGACGCAGCCCCGTGTCCTCCTGATGGACGAGCCCTCGCGCGGGATCGACATCGGCGCCAAGGCCGAGGTCTTCCGGGTCATGCGCCAACTCTCGGCGCAGGGGCTCGGCATCGTCTTCGTCACCTCGGACCTCGACGAGGTCCTGTCGCTGTCGGATCGCATCGTCGTCATGGCGAACGGCCGCATCTCGGCCAGCTTCGAGGCCCGGGAGGCCGACGCCGCGCGCGTCGCCCGGGCCGCCGCCCCCACCCAACTGGAGGACGCCGCATGACCGCCGTCTCTGCCCCTTCCCGCGAGGCGCCTGCCTCGGGCTCCACGCTGCTCCTCCTGCTGCGGCTGCGGACCTTCGTGGCGCTGTTCCTGGTCTTCGCGGTCTTCGCCTTCGCGGCGCCGAACTTCCTGACGGCCGAGAACTTCCTCATCATGTCCAAGCACGTCGCGCTGAACGCCTTCTTGGCGATCGGCATGACCTTCGTCATCATCACCGGCGGGATCGACCTCTCCGTGGGCTCCATCGTGGGCCTTTGCGGCATGGTGGCCGGCTGGCTGGTGCTGAACGGGCTGGACCTCGGCTTCGCATGGACGATCCAGTTCAACACGTTCGAGATCTGCCTGATCGTGATCGCGGTGGGGGTCGGCGTGGGGATCGTCAACGGCCTCCTCATCACGCAGCTCAACGTGGCGCCCTTCATCGCGACGCTGGGGACGCTCTATGTCGCGCGGGGGCGGCGCTGCTGTCCTCGGAAGGGAAGACCTTCCCGAACCTCAACGGGAACCCCGGACTACGGGTCGGACACGTTCCGGGTGCTCGGGGCGGGGAACCTGCTCGGCATCCCCGTGTCCATCTGGCTCCTGATCGTCGTGGCTCTCGCGGCCGGGGTATGTCGCGCGGCGGACGCCGCTCGGACGGCACATCTACGCCGTGGGCGGCAACGAGAGGGGGGCGGCGCTGTCGGGCGTCAAGGTCAACCGCGTGAAGATGGCCGTCTACATGTTCTCGGGCTTCTGCGCGGCGCTCGTGGGGCTGGTCATCTCCTCGCAGCTCCAGGCCTCGCACCCCGCGACCGGCGAGACCTTCGAGCTCAACGCCATCGCGGCGGCGGTGCTGGGCGGGACCTCCATGTCCGGCGGGCGGGGCAGGATCGGCGGCACCATCGTCGGCGCCTTCGTCATCGGCATCCTGTCGGACGGGCTCGTGATGATGGGCGTGTCGTCCTTCTGGCAGACGGTCATCAAGGGCCTCGTCATCATCGCGGCCGTGGTCGTGGACCAGGCCCAGAGCAAGCTCCAGGCCCGCGTGGTGCTGCAGCGGCAGGCGGCGCTGGGGCGGTGACGCGCGGCCGGATGGCCAGGCCCCGCCGGGCACCATGACTGGGGACGCGACGCCGAGAGGGTGCCGGGAGTGGACACGAAGCCGAGCGAGTTCCGGATGGACGTGCAGCCCGGCCTATTGTCGGAGCCGCGGCGGCGTCGGATATTGGAGTGGCTGCAGGAGGAGGGGAGCGCGCGGGTGCGCGACCTTGCGGCCGCCTTTCAGGTGTCGGAGGCCACCATCCGGCAGGACCTGGAGCGGCTGGAGGCGGAGGGGCAGGTCACGCGCGAGCACGGCGGGGCCTATCTCAACACCGTGCCGCAGCAGGTGGGGGCGCTGGCGCTCCAGCACAGCGAGAACATGGAGCAGAAGCGCCGCATCGGGGCCTTGGCGGCCTCGCTGGTGGCGGACGGCGAGACGCTGATCCTGGACGCGGGGAGCACCACCACCGAGGTGGCGCTGCGGCTGCGGGAGCGGCGCGAGCTCACCGTCATCACGCCGGCGCTCAACATCGCGCTGATCCTGGGGGCGGTGCCGGGCTTTGCCGTGCACATGCCGGGCGGCCAGTTCAAGGCGCCCACGCTGTCGCTCTCGGGCGACGCCTCGGTGGAGTACTTCGGGCGCATCTTCGCCGGCAAGCTGTTCCTGGCCACCGCCGGCGTGGGGCTCGACTCGGGGCTGACCTACCCCAGCTTCGCCGACCTCCAGCTCAAGCAGGCGATGATCCGCGCCGCCGCCCGCGTCTACCTCGTCGCCGACTCCACCAAGATCGACAAGCCCGCCTTCACCCGCCTCGGCAGCCTCGAGGTCGTCCACGCCCTCCTCACCGACAGCGGCATCTCCGACCGCGACGCCCAGGCCTTCGAACGCCGCGGCATCGACGTCCTCGTCGCTGCGTAGAAGCCTTGCACGAATCGCGCCTTCGGGCGGATTCTGCGGATGAACCCGGGTCGGCAGGGATGAGGTCCCCAGATGGCACGGCACGACGTCCTGATCGCCGGGGCGGGGCCCACTGGCCTCGTGCTGGCGCTTTGGCTCACTCGGCAGGGCCTGTCCGTCCGCATCGTCGACCGGGGCGAGGGCGTGGCCGCCACCTCCCGCGCGATGGTCGTCCATGCCCGGACGCTGGAGCTCTATCGGCAGCTCGACCTCGCGGAGCAGGTCATCGCGGACGGTCGGCCGAACCCGGCCCTCAACCTCTGGGCCCGGGGGCGGCGACGCGTGCGGGTGAGCTTCGGCTCGGCGGGCGCCGATCTCACGCCCTTTCCTTTCGTGCTGGTCTACCCGCAGGACCGGCACGAGAGGCTGCTCGCCGCGCGGCTGGAGGCGATGGGCGTCCGGGTCGAACGAAAGACCGAGCTCGTGGGCTTCGAGGACCGGGGCGACCATGTCGCGGCGCGCCTGCACGGGCCCGACGGGGTGGAGGTGACCGAGGCCGTGAGTTGGCTTGCCGGCTGCGACGGGGCGCATTCGACCGTGCGCCACGGGACCGGGACCGGCTTCGAGGGCGGGACCTACCCGCGCGTCTTCTACGTGGCCGACGTGGAGGTCTCGGGCCCGGCGGTCAACGGCGAGGTGAACGTCGCGTTCCAGGGCTCGGACTTCGTCCTGCTGTTCGCCACCGGCGACGAAGGGCAGGGGCGCCTGATCGGCACGGTGCGCGACGACCGCGCGGGGGCGGAGGAGCGGCTGGGCTTCGATGACGTGAGCCATGTGGCGATCGGGAGCCTGGGGCTGCGGATCCGAAAGGTGAACTGGTTCTCGACCTACCGCGTCCACCATCGCGTCACCGGGCATTTCCGGCGGGGGCGCGTGTTCCTCCTGGGGGACGCGGCCCATGTCCATAGCCCGGCCGGCGGGCAGGGGATGAACACCGGGATCGGCGACGCGGTGAACCTCGCCTGGAAGCTCGCGGCCGTGCGGAGGGGCGAGGCGCCCGATGCGCTGCTGGGCAGCTACGAGGCCGAGCGGATGGCCTTCGCGCGGACGCTGGTGGCGACCACGGACCGTGCCTTCACCCTCGCCACGGCCGAGGGGACGCTGGCCGACCTCGTGCGGACGCGCGTCGTCCCGGTCCTGACGGGGACCGCCTTCCGCCTCGCCCCGCTGCGCGAGATGATGTTCCGCCTGGTGTCGCAGACCCTGGTGAACTATCGCGGAGGTCCGCTGAGCGCGGGCCGGGCCGGGCAGGTGGAAGGCGGCGATCGGCTGCCCTGGGTCAGGGAGATGGACAACCACGAGCCCCTGAACGACATCGCCTGGCAGGTCCATGTGTACGGGCCCGGCCGAGCGCCGGGTTGCGGGACTGGTGCGACGGGGCGACTCCCGCTCCACGTCTTCGACTGGGGTCCCGGGCCCGCGAGGGCAGGGCTGGCGCAGGACGCCGCCTATCTGGTCCGACCGGACAGCCATGTCGCGCTCGCGGATGCGGAGGGCTCGCCCGAGGCGCTCCGGGGCTACCTCGGCGCGCGGGGCATCACATTCGCGGGCTGAGGCGCTGCGCGAGGAACCCCTGGTGGGAGCGGACGTTTCCGGCCTGAACCGGTCCGCTCCGGTCTGCCGGGCGCGGTCATCCCGAGGGAGGATCCGATGAACGACCGCGAGGACTCGGGGGACCCGAGGAACCGGTACGAGGAGCTGCGCCAGAACCCCGACACGCCGTACTACGACCAGGCGACGGGCGGCTGGGGCTCGCTGCGGGGCATCGCGAGCGTGCTGGCGGACCAGAAGCCCTCGGCGGGGGCGATGCGAACGCTGATGCGGCAGAACAAGCCGGGTGGGCACATGTGCACCTCCTGCGCCTGGACCAAGCCCGCCGAGCCGCACCTCTTCGAGTTCTGCGAGAACGGCGCAAAGGCGACGATCTGGGACCTGACGCTGGGCCGCTGCACGCCCGATTTCTTCGCCGAGCACACGGTGGCCGAGCTGCGCGGCTGGTCGGACCACGACCTGGAGGAGACGGGGCGGCTGACGCATCCGATGCGCTACGACCACGCGTCGGACCGCTACGTGGAGACCACCTGGGACGAGGCGTTCGAGGGGATCGGGGCCGGCTTGAAGGCGCTCGATCCCAAGGGCACGGTCTTCTACATGTCCGGGAAGGGCAGCCTGGAGACGGCCTATCTCTATGCGCTGTTCGGGCGGCTCTATGGGCACAACAACCTGCCCGACAGCTCGAACATGTGCCACGAGACCACGAGCGTCGGCCTCAAGAAGGTGACGGGGTCGCCGGTGGGGACCTGCATCCTCTCGGACTTCGACCACTGCGACCTGATCCTGTTCTTCGGGCAGAACACCGGGTCGAACAGCCCGCGCTTCCTGCACACGCTGCAGGAGTGCAAGGAGCGGGGCTGCAAGATCATCACCTTCAACCCGATCCGTGAGCGGGGCCTTGTGGAGTTCGCGAACCCGCAGAGCCCGGTGCAGATGACGACCGGCCCCACGACGACCATCTCGGACCTCTACCTGCAGGTCCGGCCCGGCGGCGACGTCGCGGCGATCGCGGGGGTCATCAAGCGCGTGCTGGAGCTGGAGGCGATGCAGGGCGGCGTGCTGGACCGCGCCTTCATCGACGAGAACACGAAGGGGTTCGACGAGCTCGCCACGCGGCTGGGCGAGGTGTCCTGGGAGGAGATCGAGCGGGAATCGGGCCTGCGCCGCGCCGAGCTGGAGGTGGTCGCGGACCTCTATGCCCGGTCGGAGAAGGTGATCGGCATCTACGGGATGGGCCTCACGCAGCACGTCCATGGCTGGCTCAACATCGGGATGCTGGTGAACCTGCTGCTGCTTCGCGGCAACATCGGGCGCGAGGGGGCAGGCATCTCGCCGGTGCGCGGGCATTCCAACGTGCAGGGGCAGCGCACGGTCGGGATCAGCGAGAAGCCGGAGCTCGTCCCTCTCGACAAGCTGAAGGATCTCTACGGCTTCGAGCCCCCGCGCGAGACGGGGCGCACGACGGTGGAGGTCGCGGAGGGGGTGCTCGACGGGTCGGTGAAGGGCTTCGTGTCCCTGGGCGGCAACTTCGCCCGCGCGATCCCGGACAACCGGCGGATCGAGGCGGCGTGGCAGCGGCTGGAGCTGAACGTCCAGATCGCGACGAAGCTCAACCGCTCGCACCTGTTCCCCGGGAAGGCGAGCTGGCTCCTGCCCTGCCTCGTGCGCGCCGAGGAGGATCTGCAGGCGACGGGGCCGCAGGCCGTGTCCATGGAGGATTCGCTCAGCATGATCCATGGCTCGCTGGGCAAGCGGAAGCCCGCCTCGCCGCATCTGAGGTCCGAGGTGGCCATCGTCGCGGGGATCGCCAAGGCGACGGTTCCGCCGAACCCCAAGGTGCGGTGGGACGACTGGGTGGGCGATTATGGCCTGATCCGCGACGCCATCGAGGCGACCTACCCCGACAAGTTCAGCGACTTCAACCGGCGACTCTTCACGCCGGGGGGCTTCTACAAGGGCAACGCCGCGCGCGACCGCACGTGGAAGACCGAGAGCGGCAAGGCCGAGTTCACCGCGCCCAAGGTGCTGTCCTCGCTGGGGCAGGCACCGGAGGGGGAGGAGCTGACGCTGGTCACGCTGAGGTCGAACGACCAGTTCAACACCACGATCTACGGCTTCCGCGACCGGTTGCGAGGCCTTGACGGGCCGCGCGACGTGCTGCTCGTCAACCCGGAGGAGATGGCGCGGCGCGGGCTGTCGGAGGGGCAGCGGGTCACGGTCGAATGCGCGGTGGCGGACGGGACGGAGCGGAAGGTCGCCGGCCTGAAGGTCGTGCCCTACGATCTGCCGGACGCCTGCGTCGCGGCCTACTACCCGGAGGCCAACCCGCTGATCCCGGTCGGCTACCACGACGAGCTGTCCAAGACCCCGGCCTACAAGGGCGTGCCGGTGCGGATCAGGACCGACGGCGCCACGCCCTGATCCGCGCCATTGTTGGAGACGGTCGGGGGTGGCTGGGCCCGGGCCCCTGGCCCATGCTGGCGATTGCAAAGCTTGGAATGGAAACAATCCGTAGTTGTAATTTCCATCGCATTGTGTGGATTCGACACTTATGCCCTGCATGTCATTAACCTAGCTGTAAGCTCTATGATATTGTTTGGAGGCCAGGATCAGCGCTGGCGGGTGGAACATGACGATTGCCTCTGTAATGGGCACCGAGCGGCCGACGAAACGACCCTGGCATCCCTCGGGACCGCGACGGTCCGAGCCTCGGGAGGGATCGCGTCCCCAACCCGACCCGGAGGATGAGAAGGAGCCGCCGTCGCCCTGGGGCGACCCGGTGCCGTACGAGCCGGAGGATGACCTCGCCCTGGCCCGGATGCTCGGCTGCGCGCTTCTCATCGGGATCGCGGGCGTTATCGGCCTCGCGTTGCTGATCTTCTGATCGGGCCTGCTGGCCGGAAATGCTCCGTCGCCGACGCACGAGGTGGGCGGCGCTGTCGTGACGGCCGGAGCATCGGGGCGGGCGCGCGTAGGGTGCAAGGGACATGGCGGGATCCTGGAAGATGGGTGATTCGAAGCCCAGGATGCCGGAGCGGGGTTAACGAATTGCTACGGCTGCGCGCGTTGCGTCGCCCCGAGCAGACGGGCTTGGGAGTGGCCGAAAGGGCACGGGGGTGATTCGCGGAGCGGGCGGGCCCGGCTCACCCGGCGCGTGACCGACCACCGTCGCGGGGCGCGGGGCAGAAGGTCCCGTGGAGCCGGGCGGCCCCGCTCGCCGGGCCGAGGCGGCGGCGGGATCGAAGGGCGTTCGCATCGCGCAGGTCGTTGCGGCCGGACGGCGGTCGCTGCCTACCACCCGCCAGGAGGGCCGGGGGAGCGGATCGGGCCGCTGGGACCGGAGCGGTTGCCGGGGCGGCGGACGTGGCGCAGGGCGTGGCGCCGGAGGCGCTCGTCCTTGGTGCCGCCGTCCCGCTCCGATTCGGATTCGTCGGGCATATCAAGTGGCAGAACCAGGGCGTGGCTCATGGCGGGGAGGACGCTCGACCAGTCCTGAATGATCTGGCGGTAGCATTCGCCGACCTTGCGGATGTTGCGGTCGAGGTCGAAGAGGCCCAGCGCGTTGACGTTGCCCCGGTCCTCGCGCAGCGCCGAGTCCCAGTCCACCTGGTCGGTGATCGAGTACCAGGTGAAGCCGACGATGGGGATGCCGACGTTGCGCACCCGCAGCACGTTGGCCCATTCCTTCCAGAGCCAGTTCACCGCCTCCTCGCCGGTCGGACCCTCGACGAGGTTGGTCTCGGTGTGCATGACCGGCATCTGGTAGCGCTCGTGATACTGGCGGGTGAGCTCGTCGTAGCCGAAGATCTCGCCCGAGGCCTCGATGCGGCCGTCGGCGAAGACGCGGTGCTCGTTGGTGACGTAGTAGTCCGTCCCCATCACGCAGTGCCGCTTGAGCCGGTTCTCGAGGAAGAAGTGGTATTCGTCGCGCGTCATGCCGTTGTCCATGAGGAACTCGTACATGTCGCTGTTGACGCGCTGGCCGTAGTTGAGGTCGAGCGACAGGAAGCGCTGCTGGTTGTACATCTCGGCGATCTGGATCGCGGCGGGCGAGGAGGCGTGGAAGTATTCCGACGACTCGCTCTGGATGAAGAGCGCGTCGGGGCGCGGCTCGAGGATCGCGCGCATGGCGAGGACGTTGGCCCGGACGAGGTGCTTGAGGGCGGTGACGAAGCCCCGGTCGGTCGTCATCTGCTCGTTCCACCAGCCCCAGCGGCCGGAGAACTGGGCGCAGATGAACATCTCGTTCACCGGCGTGTAGAGCTGGACCCAGGGGAAGCGGGTGGCGAAGTCGCGGGCGTAGGTCTCGAAGAGGGCGGGGAAGTCGCCGTTCTGGAAGTTGCCGATCCAGTCGGGCACGCCGAAGTGGCAGAGGTCCACGATGGGCATGATCCTGAGGCGCTGGAGCTCGGCGAAGGTCTCGTCGGCGAAGTCCCAGTCGTAGCGGCCGGGGCCGAGCCAGGTGCGGTGGATCGGCGGGCCGTAGCGGAGGAACTTGATGCCGATCTCGGTCACGCATTCGAAGTCGCGCTTCCAGTGGAGATAGTGGCCGCACTTCTCCATCTCGTCCACGCGGCGGCCCCCGACCGTGGGGTAGCTGTTCTCCACCCCGGTGGCGAAGATGAAGCCGCTCATCGGCCGCCCTCGATCCGGCGATGGCGCTGGTCGACGCCCTTCTGGCCGTAGGGGTAGTCGCCGACCGAGGGGCGGCTCGCGTCGTCGAGGCGGGCCATGTCGTCCGGGGAGAGGCGCAGGTCGGCGGCCTTGAGGTTCTGGGCGAGCTGCTCGGGCGTGCGGGCGCCGAGGATGACGGAGGTGACGGCCGGCTTCTGGGCGAGCCAGGCGAGGGCCACCTCGGCCTGGGAGCGGCCCTGCGGCCCGCCGATCTGCTGGAGGGTGTCGAGGATCGTCCAGGTCTGCTCGCGGGTGGCGCGGGGGCCGTAGGCCTCGACGCCGCGGTTGGGGTCCTCGCCGAGGCGGGTGGCGCCGGTGGGGCTTTGGTCGCGCTTGTACTTCCCCGTCAGCCAGCCGCCGCCGAGGGGCGACCACGGCAGGAGGCCGATGCCGGCGTCGAGGCAGGCGGGGACGACCTCGTGCTCGATGTCGCGGGCGAGGAGGTTGTACTGGGGCTGGAGCGTGACGGGCGGGGCGAAGAGGTGGGCCTTGGCCACATGGACGGCCTTGGTGATCTGCCAGCCGAGGTAGTTGGAGACGCCCCAGTAGGCGATCTTGCCCTGGCGGATGGCGTCGTCGAGGAAGCGGAGGGTCTCCTCCAGCGGCGTCAGGGCGTCCCAGGCGTGCACCTGGTAGAGGTCCACGATCTCCACGCCGAGGCGGCTCAGGGAGGCGTCGAGGGCGCGGGTCAGGTGGTGGCGCGAGAGGCCAAGGTCGTTGGGCCCGCCGCCCATGGGGAAGCGGCCCTTGGTGGCGAGGACGAGGCCTCGGGCCTCGGTGGGGCGGGCCTTGAGCCAGCGGCCGATGATCTCCTCGGAGGCGCCGGCGGTGTAGACGTCGGCGGTGTCGATGAAGTTGCCGCCCGCCGCCACGTAGTCGTCCATCATCCGGAACGACTGCTCCTCGGTCGACTCGGCGCCGAAGGTCATCGTGCCGAGGCACAGGTGCGAGACCGCCGTGCCGCTGTGGCCCATCCGCCGAAATTCCATGTCGCCCCTCCGTGCTGTCGACCGGCCCCGTCCGGCCCCCGCAGGAGATAGGGCGGTTTGCCGTCGGGCCACCCCGAGGGAAATCGTCGGAAACCCGCCCGATCAGCGAGGCGAGACGGGAACTCTCCCGGCGGGAGAGGGCGTTAGGGCAGTGTCGTGCAGGGGAAGGACGAGGCTCCGCATGACGGCCTGGGCCGGGGATGGACAGGAAAAGCGGGACGCCTCCGGGTTGTGCGCGGGGCGCTCCGGGCTAACTGCCGTTCCGCGGGCCCCGGCGCCGGCATCCACGTCCAGCCCGACCCACTGGCCAGAGAACCCGGAACCCACATGACGAGACACCTGTCCAGACAGATCATCGCAGACGTCCTCGCGTCCGAGCCGAGGGAGCGGCCCCAGACCGCCGTGCCGCGGCTGACCTACCTCACGGGATTCGAGGGGACGCAGATGTTCGGCCACGCGACCGACGTGCTCGACACCACCGAGCATACGGTGCGCTACAAGGAGGACCTCAAGCTCCTCGTGGCCGACGGCATCGACACGTTCCGGGCCTGCATCCCCTGGCACAAGATCGAGAGGGTGCGCGGCGTCTACGACTGGGCCTGGACGGACCGCTACCTGGGGTATGTCCGCCGTCTGGGGCTGCGGCCCATCGCCGATCCGCTGCACCACACGAGCTTCCCGCAGTGGCTGGAGCACGGCTTCGCCAACCCGGAGTTCCCGCAGGCCTACCGCGACTTCGTGCGCGCCTTCGCCCGGCGCTATCCCTGGGTCACGGACTACACCGTCATCAACGAACCGCTGGCGACCGCCGTGCTCGCCGGGTTCATGGGCGAGTGGTATCCGCATTGGCGCGACAGGGCGGGGATCGTTCCGATCATCCTCGGCAAGGCCCGCGCGATCTGCCTCGTGACGCCGATGCTGGAGCGGATGGTCCCGAACCTGCGCATCGTCCACGTGGACACCTGCGAGAGGCACCAGGCGCTCGACCCGCAGTCGCAGTACCACACCGACTTCGGCAACGACCTGCGCTTCGTGGTGCTGGACCTGATCCTGGGGCGCGTGGACGAGCGGCATCCGCTCTGGGGGACGCTGGTCGAGCACGGGCTCTCGGTCGAGGAAGCGGCCTGGTTCCGCGACAACCCGGCGCGGATCGACGTCCTGGGGCTCGACTACTACGCGCACAGCGAGCTCGGCTGGAACGTGCATGGGCAGAGCGACGAGTTCCGGCCCGTGGGCTTCAGGCAGGTCGCGCTGGACTACGTGGAGCGCTATCCCTTCCCGGTCATGCTGACCGAGACCAACGTCCGGGGCCGGATCGAGGACCGGATGAGCTGGCTCAAGTACATGGTGCAGGAATGCGAGGCGCTGGTGCCGGAGCTGGAGCGGCGCGGCCTGCCCTTCGAGGGGTTCTGCTGGTACCCCTACCTCGATTCGACGGACTGGTGCTCGCTCTGCCGCCAGCCGGACCGGGCCATCGACCCGCAGGGGATCTACTACCTGGACGGGACCTTCAATCGGAGGGGATCGGAGCTGTCGCTGCTCTACGCGCGCCTCGCGCGGGGCGAGATCGGCTCGGCCGAGCTGCCGGCCTACCGCTTCGAGGAGCCGGTGCTCGACGGGCGTGGCGTGCGGAAGTTCCTGCCGCTGATGGAGGGCTGGGACTGGAGGGAGGGGCAGCCGAGCGTCGAGTGACGGCCCGGCTGCCGTCCGGCCTCAGGCGGCCTTGTCCTGGCGGGTGGGTTCCTCGGCCGACCCGGGCCGCAGGGTCTTCAGCGCCACGGCCCATTTGTGGAGCTCGTCCAGCAGGAGGCGGGCGCCGTCCTGCATCGGCGGGGTGGCCCGGAAGGCGCCATCCTCGGCCAGATGCTGCGGGACGAAGGGCACCGGGACGGCCTGCGGCAGGGGGTGGACGTTCACGTTGACGAGGAGCTGGCGAAGCTCCTGCCCGGCGCGCAGGCCGCCCGAGATGCCGCCGTAGCTCACCACCCCGGCGGGCTTGTAGGCCCATTCCTTGATGAGGACCTGCACCGCGTTGACGAGGGCGGCGGGCGGGAAGAAGTCGTATTCGGGCGTGACGAAGAGGAAGGCGTCCGCCGAGTCGACGCTTTGGCTCCAGCGCCGGGTCGGCTCGTTGGCGTAGGCCTGGAGCCGGGGATGGGCGGCCTCGTCGAGGAGGGGCAGGCCGAAGTCGGCGAGGTCCACCAGCTCCACCTTGAAGGCGCCGTGCTCGGCGGCGACGTCGGCGATCCAGCGGGCGACGGAGGGGCCGACGCGGCCGGGACGGGTGGATCCGATGATGACGTTCAGCTTGAGGGCCATGCCGATTCCTTTCTGGGCGCGGGGCGCCGGGGGTTCCTTGGCCGATACCTGGGCGCGGCGGGGTCAGGGCGCCCTGCGACACGGCGACACGCTTGACGAGGGAGCATGGCGGCCTTGCCCGAAGCGGCGGGCCCGGTCCCTTCGAGATCGGTCTTGTCCCCGGGCCGGGACCGCTAGCTTTGAGCGGGAGCAACCCGAGGAGAGACCGATGACGCCACCATCCCCCCTCCTGACCCTCAACGACGGCCGCACCATGCCCCAGATGGGATTCGGCCTCTGGCAGGTGCCCGAGCGCGAGACGGCGCGCCTGGTCGTGGACGCGGTCAAGGTCGGATACCGGCTCTTCGACGGTGCCGCGCTCTACGGGAACGAGAGGGGGCTAGGGGAGGGGGTGCGCCACGCGGAGGTGCCGCGCGACGACATCTTCGTCACGACCAAGGTGTGGAACGACCGCCAGGGCTATGACAGCACCTTGCGGGCGGTGGAGGAGAGCCTGGAGCGGCTGGTGCTCGACCGGGTGGACCTCGTGCTGATCCACTGGCCGGCCCCGGCGCGGGACCTCTACGTCGAGACCTGGCGGGCCCTGGTGCGGCTGCGCGAGGAGGGGGTCGTGACCTCGGTCGGGGTGTCGAACTTCCTGCCGGAGCACCTCGACCGGATCGTGGCCGAGACGGGGGTCGTGCCGGTCGTGAACCAGGTCGAGCTGCACCCGGAGCTGCCGCAGGGGGAGTTGCGGGCGCGGCACGCGGAGAGCGGGATCGTCACGCAGAGCTGGACGCCGCTGGGGCAGTCGCGGAGCTTCGGGAGCGCGGCGGTGCGCAAGGCCGCCGAGAGGACCGGGGCCAGCCCGGCGCAGGTGATCCTGGCCTGGCATCTGGCGCTGGGCTGCTCGGTCATCCCGAGGTCCACGAAGCCGGAGCGGCTGGAGGAGAACCTGCGGGCGCTGGAGGTGGAGCTGACGCCCGAGGAGGTGGCGGCCATCGAGGCGTTGGAGAACGGGCACCGGACCGGGCCGGACCCGCATACCTTCTCATGAGGGTGGAACCATCGGAGCGGCGGCCCGGTTGACGGGGCGCGACCGGCAGGGAGGCGATCATGGCCAGCGACGAGACACCCGAGGAAGTCCCGCCCGGCACGGTGGGCTCAGGCGAGAACACCTGCCGCAGGTGCGAGGGCACGGGCAGGGTGGACGGGAAGGACTGCCCGGACTGCGGCGGCACCGGGAAGGTCACGACGCCCATCGGCGGCGCGTGAGCCAGGGGGCGGTCGCCCGCCCCCCATGCGGTCAGAAGCCCTGCGCCCAGAGCTCCCGCGCGCGCTGGTTGGCGAGGCGCACGGCCTCGCCCGCGTATTTCGGGTTGCCCCGCCCGTCGAGGATGCCGTTGATCTCCCCGCGCGAGGACTCGTCGTCGGGATCGTTGCCGGCGTCGCGCGTCTGCGTCAGCACGTAGCCGCCGCGCACCACCGGAAGCTCGCCCATGAGGGTGATGAGGTCCGAGAGCTCCTGCGCCCAGGAGTCGGGGTCGCGGTGGATGCGGCCATAGGCAAAGACGCCCTTGGCGGTGCGGTTGAGGAGCGCGCGGCCGCCGATCTCGGACATCACGATGGGGGTTCGGCCGTCATAGCTGTAGTCCGGCGAGTGGAAGACATGGCGGGGGTTCTTGCCCCAACTGCCGGGGGCAGGGAAGCGGGGGATCCGGCCGTAGATGCGGCGGATCAGGTCGTTGCCCGCGTATTCGTGGATGTTGAGCATCAGCCGCTCGGTGTCCACGCGGCTGACCTTCTGCCCCCGCCTGCGGGCGGTGACGACGCGCCAGCCGTCGTTGGCGGCGTAGGGCATCCCGGGAGGCGCCACCTTCTCCGTCGCCTCCGCGAGCTCGAACTGGAAGCCCTCGCGGTGCTTGGGGGTGGCGGGGACGCGGTGGTGGGGGTGCTCGAGGAGGCCCCAGTCCTCGTTGCCGGGAGCGAGGAAGAACACCGATGGGTGGTTCCAGGCATAGGCGCGGACGATGCGCTTCCACTGCTCGACGGCCTCGGCGCGGACGCGGCGGTCGAGGAGGTTGCGCGCGGAGGGCATCTCGATGGAGAGCCAGTAGCCCATCCGGTCCGCGAGCCAGAGGTCGCGGTGGCGCGGCGTGGTCTGGTGCCGCCTCTCGCCGTTGAAGCCCTGCCGGAGAGTGTGCTCGTAGTCGGTGAGGGTATGGGCGTCGGTGGGGGTGTAGAGCGTGTCGGGGTAGATCGCCTGGTTGAGGAGGCCCTGGAGGTAGAAGGGCTGGCCGTTCAGGCGGTAGTAGCCCTCCTTCATGACGAAGTCGCGGAAGCCCACGTAGGTCTCGATCTCGTCGACCGAGCGTCCGTCCCCGTCGAGGAGCGAGAGCGAGCCGAAATAGAGGTTCGGCGTGGCGGTGGACCACACCTGCACGTCCTCGACGCGGCCGATCAGGGTCGCGCGCCCGCCGACGACCTCGCCCCGGAGCGCGATGGCGCTGCCGTCCTCGTGCGCGAGGTGGAGCGCGACCTCGTGGCCCTCGCGGGCGCCGGCGACCTCGACGGTGACGCAGAGGCGGCCCGAGGCTTCGGCCACGACGAGGAAGTCATGGATGCGGCATTCGGAGACGCGCTCGATCCAGACGGACTTCCAGATGCCGGACATGTTGCCGTAGAAGATCACGCCCTCGGCGGCCTGACGCTCCTGCTTGCCCGAGAGGATCGTGCGGGCGCGGGAGTTGTCGCGCGCCGTGACCTCGACCTTGTGAAGCATGGTCGCCTCGGCGGCGAGGCCGCGGGCCAGCACCTCGCGCGGGATGAAGACGCCGATGGGGTCCCAGGCGCCGGTGTGGCGTGCGAGAGGGACGTCGTTCACCAGGATCTCGGCCTCGTGGTCCACGCCTTCGAGGTGAAGGAGCGCACCGGTCCAGTCGGAGGGCAGCTCGAAGGTGGTCGAGTAGCGCAGCACGGCGTCGCCGTCGGGGACGCGGATGCCGTTCACCTTGGCCTGGGGCGCGAACGGAACCTGCACGGGCTCGATGGCGCCGCCGTTGACGGACAGGTTCCATAGCCCGTCGAGCGGCAGCGTCTCGCGCCGCATCCGGGCGGGGTTGGGGGCCGTGTCCCGGGTCAGGACCGGCAGCGCGCTCAGTCCGAAGTCGTCCGCTCGGGTCTTCATGCTCGCCTCGCTCGAGTAGAGGGGACCGGGGTCCCTGGACCGCTTCTTCGGCGGTTCATCGCCTTATATTATGGCGAAATGTGGTCTCTTTGTTGTTTCTTTGGAAACAATCCGCGTCGTCGCGCTTGATTGTTGCCTGTCGGCTTCATCCCAAGCGGGATTGGTCCTGCCGTGTCATGGGAGCCGACCCTCCGGGATTAGTCTGGAACCGGGACGAACCCGATCCGAGGTCGAGATAGCAGGGCAGGAACCACGCCGTCGAGACTTGTCTGCGTCCGGTTCCCTCCGGCTCGCTCACATTTCGGTGTGCGGCCGGTTGGGCCGAAGGCAGGTGTGCGTCCAGGGCGGACCGGGCGCGGTTTGGGCCGGATCATCGCGAAGGCTCATGCAGTTGTCCCGCGACGCGAAATGGGGAGCGGCGGTAGGCTCGGCAACGGGCCTGAGGTCCCGGAGAGCGGCGCTCACGCAGGTGTGCGACGCGATCGCCTAGCCCCCCCTGTCGTTGCCGTTCGCGGCCTCCAGCTCGTCGAGGACGGCCTCCGGGGCCACGTCCTGCTGGACCTCGGCCAGGTCCGCGTCCGCTTCGGTGCGGACCTCCAGCCGGTCGGCGATGGCGGCGACGAGGGTCGCGAGCTTGGTGATCTCGTGCTCCGCCAGGAGGCTGATCTGCAGGTCGAGGTCGGCGCGCTTGTCGGCGCTGGCGGCCATGCGGTTCTGGCTGATGAGCACGAAGGTCGAAAGGAAGATGGCCTCGACGGAGGCCCACATGGCGAGCACCACGAACGACTTGTCCCACCGCGGCACGCCGGGGATCCAGCCGAGGTTCGCCACGATCCAGAAGCCGAAGAAGGCGAGGTGGATGTACACGAAGAGCATCGAGCCCGTGAAGCGGGTGATCGCCTCGGCCACCTTCTCCTGGACCGTCGCCTCGGCCTCCTCGCGGCGCTTGCGGTCGGTGAGCGACTGGATGTTGCGCTCGAGGACCGAGCTCAGGCCCGAGGCGCTGGGCGGGGGCCAGGTCGGGCTGGCCGGGCGACCCGGGATGGGCGTGTCCTTCGCGGTGGCGGTCATCCGTGGTGTCCTGACAAGGCCGGTGGAGAGGTGGTCCGGCACCCTTCAACTGCGCCCTTCCATCCAGTGTTCCCGGATTCTTCCCGCTCCTGCCCGGGAACAAGGGCGTGGCACTGCCGTTGAAAAACCGACGCCAAGTCGTTCAGGAGCTTCCCATGTCCCATGCCGCCCCTCCCCGGCGCCGCGACGGCTGAGGGGCCGTGGCGGTCTGGGTGCAGGCGGGCCTTCGGGGCCTTCTGGGCGGCTCGGCCCTCGTGATCGGGGCGGCGCTGGCCTACATCGCGAACCTGCCCCGCCGGGTGACGGCCAGCATCATGGCCTTCGGCTGCGGCGTGCTGATCTCGGCGGTGGCCTACGACCTGATCCTCGAAGGCTTCGAGCTGGCCAGCTTCCGGCCCATCCTGATCGGGACGGTGGTGGGCTCGCTCGCCTATACCGGCGCGAACTGGCTGGTGAGCCAGGGCGCCGTGACCGACAAGGCGCGGCACCGCAAGCGGTCGGGCGAGCAGCAGACGGATGCGGGCGACGGTGGCGGCCTCGCCATCGCCGTGGGCTCGCTGCTCGACGGCATCCCGGAATCGGTGGTGCTGGGCGTGGGCCTGCTGAGCGGTGGCGGCGTGAGCCTCGCGGTGCTGTCGGCGATCTTCCTGTCGAACCTGCCCGAGGGGCTGTCGAGCGCGGTGGGGATGCGCAAGGCGGGGCGGAGCGCGCTCTACGTCTTCGGGCTCTGGATCGGCATCGCGGTCGCCTCCGGGCTCGCCTCGGCGGCCGGGGCGGCGCTGATGGGCGGGGCCTCGCCGGACCTCCTCGCGATGGTGAGCGCGCTGGCGGCGGGGGCGCTGCTGACGATGATCGCCGACACGATGGTCCCCGAGGCGGTGGAGGGGGAAGGCGGGCTCGCCGGGCTCTTCGTCGTGCTGGGGCTGCTCACGGCCTTCGCGCTGTCCAAGGTGCTCGGGGGAGGGTGAGGGAGGATGCCATGTCGCCGCTCGTGATCGCCGCGCTCGTCGCGCTCCTGGCCCTGGTGCTGGTCCATGTCGTGACGCCCTACCTCAGGTTCCTGGAGGGGACGCCCCGCAGCATCTGGCTCTCGGTCGCGGGGGGCGTGTCGGTGGCCTATGTCTTCGTCCACTTCATGCCCGAGCTGGCCGAGAGCCGCGAGACGGTGGCGAAGGCGGCGGGGGAGCTGGGCCTTGCCGACCGGCACGTCTTCCTGATCGCGCTGGCGGGGCTCCTCACCTTCTATGGCCTCCACCGCCTCGCGCAGACCTCGCGGTCCAGGCGGGAGGGCGAGCCGGTGCAGGGCGGGCGCGGCTCGGAGGGGAGGGCGGAGGCCTCGACGAGCCCCCGGGTGTTCTGGATCCACATGGCCTCGTTCTCGGTCTACAACGCGCTGGTGGGCTACCTGCTGTTCCACCGGGAGGTGATGACGCTGCGGTCGCTCGCCTTCTTCGCCACAGCCATGGCGCTGCATTTCGTGGTCACGGACTACGGGCTCAACGAGGACGACAAGGAGCCCTATCGGCGGATCGGGCGCTGGGTTCTGGTCGCCGCGGTGGTGGCGGGGTGGCTCCTGGGCCTGCTGACCGACGTGCCGGAGGCGGCGGTCGCGGTGCTGACGGCCTTCCTGGGCGGGGGCGTCGTGCTCAACGTCCTCAAGGAGGAGGTGCCCTCGGAGCGGCAGAGCCGGTTCTGGGCCTTCGCCGGAGGGGCGGCGGCCTATTCGGCGCTGCTGCTGGCGCTGTGAGGGGTGCCTCTCCCGAGGGAGGGATCGAGCGGGGTGTCACCTAGGTAACAGACCCGGGGGCGCGAATCGTGCGATCCGGGACCAGCCGGATGGGTTGCCGAGTGAGTTCGACGAGTAGGCCCAGTTTCCGTGTCGTGTAGGTTGGTCCGGTCGGGTTCGCCCGGCGGCGTCGGGATGCGGCGGCATCCCATGTGGGCGCTGCCGGGCACCCGCCGCCCGGGGGCCGCGTCCCCGTTCCCCATGTCTCCTTCATGGCCCCCGGGCGGCCCCTCCCGGGGCCTCAGTCGAGCCCCTCGTCCGGGATGTTGAGGAGCGTCCCGCAGGCCTTGCAGTGGACCGCGTCGGGATCGTGCCGGAGGAGCCCGCAGGTGGGGCAGCGGAAGCGCACCTTGTGGGGCCGGAACAGCACCTGCGCGAGGCGCAGGAACAGCGTGACGCCGAAGATCATGATGAGGACGGTGAGCATCCGCCCCGAGGTCCCGGGGAGGGTGATGTCGCCGAAGCCCGTCGTCGTCAGCGCCGTCACGGTGAAGTAGAGCGCGTCGGCGTAGTTGCCGATGTCCGGGTTCCGCCAGTGCTGGGTCTCGTAGACGACGGCTGTCATCACGAAGATGAAGACGAGGAGGTTGGCGATCGCCATGACCGTCTCCTCGTTGCGGGTGATCGGGCCCTGGCGGTCGCGGAAGTCGTTCAGCATCGTGTAGGTGCGCAGGACCCGCAGCGTCCGCAGCACGCGCAGGAAGCCCCCCGCCTCGCCGGTGACCGGGGCGACCAGCGAGGCGATGGCGACGAGGTCGGCCCAGGTGCTCGGCCGCAGGAATTCGCGCCCGCGGGCGCGGCTGGCGGCGATGCGCGCGACGAACTCGAGGCCGATGAGGATACCGAGGACCACGTCGATGTGCTCGACCAGCGGTGCGCGCGGGGCGAAGGAGGTCGCCACGATGAAGGCCAGCGTGACGAGGTCGAAGATCAGGAGGGCCCGGCGGAAGCGGTGCGCCCGCTCGGATCGGCCTTCATAGAGTTCGCGGAGCGTGGCCAGCATGGACGGGGCGGCTCAGGTCCCCGTCGCCGCGAGGTCCTGCGGACGGAGCGCCCGGGCCAGCTCGCGCGCCCGGGCGAGGCCGGTATGGCGGGCGAGGACCCGCGTCCGGGCCGCCCGACCCAGCGCGAGCGCCTGGCCTTCGGGCAGGGCGAGGGCGCGCAGCACGTCCTCGGTGCCGTGGGCGACGACGAGGGAATCCTCGGGCAGTAGGTCCGAGAGGCCTCGCCAGGGGTCCGAGACGATGGGCGTGCCGCAGGCGGCGGCCTCGAAGAGTCGGACCGAGGGCGACCAGCCCATCCGGCGCATCGCGGCGCGGGTCACGTTCAGCGTGAAGCGTTGCGCGTTGTAGAAGCCCGCGTGGCCGGCGGGGGAAGATGGTCGATCCGCTCGACGTTCGGGGGCCAGTCGATGGTGTCGGGATACATGGGGCCGGCGACGACGAACCCGAGGTCCGGGCGCCGCCGCGCGGGCTCGAGGAGCAGCGCC
This sequence comes from Rubellimicrobium mesophilum DSM 19309, assembly GCF_000600335.2. Taxonomy (GTDB): domain Bacteria; phylum Pseudomonadota; class Alphaproteobacteria; order Rhodobacterales; family Rhodobacteraceae; genus Rubellimicrobium; species Rubellimicrobium mesophilum. The sequence goes on from NZ_KK088615.1 coordinate 31,449, forward strand.
TCGAGCGTGGGCTGGCGGTCGTCGCTGTAGGTGCCGAGATAGCCGAGGTCCCAGCGCTTCGCGGCCGCGGGATCGGACTCGTAGGCCGTGGGGTCCACCGAGCAGTAGAGCGCCTCGGCGCGCCTCACGCCGCGCTCCCGTTCGAGGTGGTCGAGGACCTCGCCACCGGAGAAGGAGAGATAGATGTCGAAGAGGGGAAGCTGGCGGGCGGCCACGTAGTCCTCGCGCCCGGCGTCGAGGGCGGCGAGGGTGACCGGCGTGTCGATGTCGTAGAAGCAGAGCTGCCGGGGGCGCATGGCGGCCAGGCGGTCGATGAGCTCGATTCCGTCGGGGACATAGGATCCGACGATGACGGCGTCCGCCGCACGCAGCCTGGCGCGGTGCGCCGCCAGCATCCCGCCGAGGTCGTCGTAGAGGTCGAACTCGCAGAAGTCGGGCTCGGGCAGGTCGCGGTTCGGCCCGGAATACCAGGGCACGTCGCGTTCGAGGAAGAGGACCCGGTGGCCCTCCTCGCGGAGCCCCTTGAGGAGCGCGCGGAACGTCGTCGCGTGGCCGTTGCCCCAGGAGGAGGAGAGCGAGAGCCCCAGGATGACGATGTCGAGGGGCGGCGTCACTCGGCGGCCTCCCGGCGGGCCTGCGCCTGGAACAGCGCGTCGGCCTGCGCGGCGCGCTGGTCGTAGGTGTGGTGAGCGAGGACGCGCTTCAGGGCGGCTTGGCCGATCCGCTCGGCCCGCTGCGGCGTGACGGTGCGGACGAGCTCGGCCACGTCCTGCCCGTCGCGGGCGACGAGCACCTCCTCGTCGGGCTGGAGGAACAGCTCGATCCCCTCCCAGGCGTCGGTGACGAGGCAGGCGCCGGCGCCGGCGGCCTCGAAGACGCGGGTGGCGGGGGAGAAGCCGTTCGACGCCATGCTGTCGCGGGCGACGTTCAGCACCATGCGCGGCGTGCAGTTGAGCGCGTTGTGATCGGCGGTGGGGACGTGTCCGATGGCCCGGACGTTCGGGGGAAGGTTCGAGCCGGGCCAGCCGTTGCCGCCGAGGAGGAAGCTCCGGTCGGGAAGGCTTGCGGCGGGTTGCAGGAAGAACTCATGCACGCGCGCCTCGCGGTCGGGGAGGCGGTTGCCCAGGAACGCAAGGTCGCAGGCGAAGCGCGGGTCCGGCGGGACGGGGTGGTGGGTGTCCGGGTCGAGCGCGTTGTAGACGGGCACGCATTCGCGGGCGCCGAAGCCCTGGTAGGCAGCGACCACCGGGTCGCCGCCCCCATAGGTCAGGACGAGGTCGAGCGAGGGCAGCATCCGGCGGAGCGCATGGTCGGGGGAGTCGCGCATCTCGGCCAGGGTGGCGGGGGCGTCCACGTCCCAGAAGACCTTGAGGGCATCGGGGCGGGCGGCGGCCATCACCTCCTGCAGGATGAGGTCGTCCTCGAAGCCGACGCCCGATGCCTTGACGACGATGTCGTGGCGGGCGGCCTCGGCGGCGACCTTCCTCAGCGCGTCGACGGTGCCGTCGTAGACCACGACCTCGGCCCACGCGGGCGGGTCGATGTCGCGGTTCTTCTGCCGGTCGTAGACGTCGGGCTCGTAGAAGGTCGTGCGGTAGCCGCGCTTCGCCAGCGCCCGGATCATCCCGCGATAGTAGGTCGCCGCCCCGTTCCAGTAGGCCGAGAGGAGCGACGAGCCGTAGAAGGCGATGGTCTTGGTCATGCGGTCTTCCTTGCGGGGGCGCGCAGATCGGAGAGGATGCCCAGCAGCTCCTCGACCCGGTGGCGGCAGGTGTGGCGGGCCTGGATGGTCTCGAGGCCCCCGGCGGCCTGCTCGGCGCGCAGCGCGGGGTCGTTGACGAGCGCGCGCAGGTGGCTCCGCATCTCCGCGCCGTCCTTGGCCCAGAGGAAGTCGCCGGGGCGGAACAGGCCCTCGGCGTCGTCCCAGGGGGCGGAGACGAGGGGGATGCCGCAGGCCAGCGCCTCGAAGGGGCGGATGGTCGGGATGCCGGGAAGCTGCTCGACGTAGGGGCGCCGGGGGACATGGACGGTCACGCGGCGGCGGGCGAAGGCGCGGGGGACCTCGGCATTCGGGATCCAGCCGCCATAGGCGATGTCGGCCTCGGAGAGGGTGCGGAGCGCCGTCTCGGGGTAGCGGACGCCACGCACGCTGGTCCGAAGGTGGAGGTCGCGGGCGGGCCCTATCAGGAACTCGTAGAGCTCGGCCGTGCGCTCGTCGTCGCCCCAGTTGCCGATCCAGATCAGGTCGCCCTCCTCGGGCTCGCCGGGCATCGGATGGAAGAGCGCGTCGTCGGCGGCCTCGTGCCAGGTGAAGACCTGGCGACCCCAGCCGGCCTTGAGGTAGCGCTCGCGGAGCGCCTCGCCGAAGGCGAGGATGCCGTCGTAGCCGGAGAGGTCCATCGCCTCGATGTCGCCCTCGGCCGAGACGGCGCGGTGGTGGGTGTCGTGGAAGAGGAGCGTGAAGCGGCCCCCGCGTTTCCGCGCCGCACCGATGCGGGCGACCAGCGCGGGCTCGGTCCATTCGTGGACGACCACCACGTCGGCGGCGTCGAGCACGGCCTCGTGGTCGAACTCCTCGGGGTAGATGCGCGTGGCAAGCTTCGGGAAGTCGCGGTGGAAGGCGGCGACGGCCTCCTCCCCCCGGTCGGCGACGAGGTTCTCGCGGCTCCAGGCGCCTGCGGGCTCCAGCGCCAGCGCCTCGTGGCCGCGCCGGAGGAGGTCGCGCATGATGCCGCGCAGGAAATGGGCGTTGCCGTGGTTCCAGTCCGAGATCAGGGAATGGGTATAGAAGAGGAAGCGCATCTCACCTCGCGGGGACGGGGACGAGCCCTTCGTAGAGCGACAGCATGGCCTGGGCCTGCGCCTCGGCCGTAAAGCGGCGGGAGCGCAGGCGCGCGGCCTCGCCCAGGCGCCGGCGCTGGTGCGGGTCGGAGGCGAGGCGGTCCAGCGCGACGGCCAGCTCCTCCGGGTCGCCGGGCGGGACGAACCAGGCGACGTTGTCCCAGAGCTCGCGGAACGTGGGGATGTCGGAGAGGACCAGCGGCAGGCCCATCCGACCTGCCTCGGCCACCGCGAGGCCGAAGGGCTCGTAGAGCGAGGGCGAGACGAAGATGCCCGCCTCCCGCATGAGAGCGATGGCCTCCGCGTGGGGCAGCTCGCCGTCGAGCCGGGCGTTCTCGGCGGCGAAGGCCGCTCCGTTGGGGCCGTGGGTCGGGCCGAGGAGGCGGACCGGCCAGTTCGTCAGATCGGCCGCCGCGTCGAGGACCCGACCGCCCTTGCCCTCGTCCCACCAGCGACCGGAGGCGATGACGATGGGCTTCTCGGGCAGGCGCGTGGGCTCGGGCGTGGTGACGGCGTTGAGGACGACGCGGAGCCGGGGCAGGGGGCCGTAGCAGGCCCGGAGCGCCTCGCCGTGCGACTGGGACGGGGCGACGATCAGGTCGGCGCGGGCGAGGCCGCGGGCGTTCAGCTCGCCCTGCCACTCCCAGCCGGGAGGCAGGCCCGAGTTCCGGACGGCACGGAACCAGGTGGTCACGCAGGAATGCGAGACGACGAGAAGCGGCCTGTCGGTCTCCAGCCCCGCCGCCTGGGTGGGCATGTTGACCTGGAGGAGGTCCACGCCGTGCCGCCGCGCGGCATCGTCGATCAAGCCGGGCACGCGGGCCAGGGCGGATTCGTCCTGCACCAGCCAGTCGAGCGGCGCGTCCGCCCAGTCGAGCTTGCCCAGCACCTCGGCCTCGGCGCGCTGCGCCGGCGAGGGTGGAGGGCCGAAGCCCAAAAAGACGGTCTCCACGCCGGCCGGGCGCAGGGCCCCCGCGAGGTCCATCGCGTAGCGCCATACCCCCCCGACCGAGTCGAGGGTCATCAGGAGACTGAGTCTCTCGGTCATGCGCGGATGCGCTCGGGCTCGGGCGCCGCGAGGCCGGGGCGGTTGGCCCTCAGCCAGTCCGCGAGGCCCTGGAGCCCCTCGCGCCAGCCAGTGCGCGCCTGCCATCCGGTCTCGGCCTGCAGCCGCGAGGTGTCGGCCACGAACCAGAGCTGGTCGCCCTGCCGCCAGTCGCCGAAGGAGACGGGCACGTGCCGCTCCGCGACCCGCTCGATCTCGCGGAGGAGGCCAAGGAGGCTCACGGCGTTCCGGGGACCGCCGCCCAGGTTGAAGGCGCGGCCCTTGAGGCGGCTGATGTCCTTGAGGACCGTCCGGTAGGCCGCCACCGCGTCCGAGACGTGGAGGATGTCGCGCACCTGCCTGCCGTCGCCGTAGAGGGTGATGCCTTCGCCCGAGAGCGCCCGGATCAGGAAGTGGGCCACCCAGCCCTGGTCCTCGGTCCCGAATTGGCGGGGGCCGTAGATGCAGCTCATGCGGAGCACCGCCGAAGGGATCCCATAGGATCTAGCGTAATCGAGCACGTACTGGTCCGCGACCCCTTTCGAGCAACCGTAGGGCGAATGGAAGTCGAGCGGCCGATCCTCGCCGATGCCCTTGGCGCGGAGCGTCTCGTCGGCGGGGAGGTGGCGGTCGGCGGCCTCGGCCATGGGCAGGTCCGAAAGGCAGCCGTAGACCTTGTTGGTGGAGGCGAAGAGGACGGGGATGGGACGGCCCGTCGCCCGCACGGCCTCCAGCACGTTCAGCGTGCCGCGCGCGTTGACCTCGAAGTCCGCGAGAGGATCGGCGAGGCTCGTCGTCACGGCGGTCTGGGCGGCGAGGTGCACGACGGCCCCTGCCTCGCGCATGGCGTCGCGCAGGGCGTCCTCGTCGCGCAGGTCGGCGGTCACCGGGTGGACGCGGTTGCCGTGCCGGGCCTTGAGCCAGTCGAGGTTCTGCTCGACGCCGGGGCGGGAGAGGTTGTCGAGGACGAAGACCTCGTGGCCGTCCTGAAGGAAGCTGTCGGCCAGGTTCGAGCCGATGAAGCCCGAGCCCCCGGTGACGAGGACCGGCCCGCTCACGACACGAGCCCCCGCTCCTGGAGCTGGCGCTGCATCTCGGCGCCGCGGTCCACCACGGCCTCGCCCCGGACCCATTCGACGAACTCGTCCAGGGAGTCCTCGAGGCGATGCTTCGGCTCGAAGCCCAGCAGGTCGCGCGCCTTGGCGATGTCCGAGAAGCAGTTGCGGATGTCGCCCGAGCGGGACTTGCCCAGGATCTCGGGCTGGAGATGGGGCAGGTTCATGGCGCCGGCCAGGAGGCGTGCGACGCCGGAGATGGTGTAGGCCTGACCGGACCCGACGTTGAACAGCTCGCCCTTGGCCTCGGGCCTCTCGTAGGCGAGGCGGAAGGCGTGGGCCACGTCGCGGACGTGGACGAAGTCGCGCCGCTGCTCGCCGTCCTCGAAGATCGTCGGCCGCTCGCCCGAGGCGAGGCGCGAGGCGAAGTTGGCCAGGACCCCGGTGTAGGGATTGGAGAGCGCCTGCCCGGCCCCGAAGACGTTGAAGAGCCGCAGCGCCACGGCCTCCACGTCGTAGGCCTCGCCGAAGATCAGGACCTCGCGTTCCTGCGCGTATTTAGTCAGCGCGTAGATCGAGGCGAGGTCCACGCGCTTGTTCTCGTCGGTCGGCCGGGGCGTCAGGGGCTCGCCGTCCGGGCCGGTGGGGTTCCAGCGCCCGGCGCGGACGTCCTCGGGGCGGCGGCGGATCGTCTCCAGCAGGCGGCCGTCGGGGGTGGCGTAATAGCCCTCGCCATAGACGCTCATGGAGGAGGCGACGACGATGCGCTGCACGGGGTGGTCGAGCATCGCCTCGAGCAGCACCGCCGTGCCGAGGTCGTTGGCGCCCACGTAGCGGGCGATCTCGTACATCGACTGCCCGACGCCCACCTCGGCGGCGAGGTGGATCACGCCGTCGCAGCCCTGGATCGCCTGCCGCATCCGGTCGGCGTCGCGGACGTCGCCGCGCACGACCTCGGCGCCCTCGGGGAGGTGAACTTGGGAGACGCCGTGCACCTGGTCGATCATGGCATCGTAGAGACGGACCTCGTGGCCGTGCGCCAGCATCTCCTCGGCGACGTGCCGCCCGATGAAGCCGCAGCCGCCGGTAATGAGTACTTTCGTCATGGGGACCCCTGCCGTGACGCCCGTTCGCGCCCGTGGTGCCCAAACTCCGGTGAGCTACTAAGGTTCCCGAAGACGTGACGCAGCGCGCCGGACGGGACCCGGGCGCATTCCGCCCTATCACTCATGGGAGAGCCGGCGCCGACCAGCTCGCTCAGGACGAAGCGGGGCCGTGCGGCCCCGGAACGCAATCCCTGCCCGGCGGTTTCCCTTGCTCGAGCCGCGCGGGCCGCCGAAAGGAAGTCGCCATGCGCCGATGCCTGCCCTCCTTCCCCAGCGTCCCGGAGGCGTCCCGATGAGCGCCGGGATGCGCGCGGCGCGCATCGTCGGGCCGGGGCAGGTCGAGGTGGTGGACCTTGCGTTGCCCGAGCCCGGGCCCGGCGAGCTCCGTGTCCGGCTGGAGGGCTGCGGCGTCTGTGCCTCGAACCTCGAGCCCTGGGCGGGACCCGACTGGATGCAGTTCCCGACCGAGCCAGGGGGCCTCGGACACGAGGGCTGGGGCGTGGTGGACGCGGTGGGGGATGGCGTGCAGGGGTTGGCGCCCGGGGACCGGGTCGCGGTCCTGAACCAGCACGGCTACGCCACCCACGACGTCGTCCGGGCCGAGCAGGCCGTGCGGCTCCCTCCCGGGCTCGCCGGTGTTCCCTTTCCCGGCGAGGCGTTCGGCTGCGCGGTGAACATCGCCCGCCGGAGCCGGATCGAGCCCGGGCAGACGGTGGCGGTGATCGGCATCGGCTTCATCGGGGCCGCCGTCACCCGGCTTGCCGCGCAGGCCGGGGCCACCGTCATCGCCATCTCGCGGCGGGACAGCTCGCTCGCGCTGGCGCGCGAGATGGGGGCGGCGCACACGATCCCGATGCAGGACCACTGGGGCATCATCGAGGAGGTCCGGCGCGTGACCGACGGGCGGATGTGCGACGTGGTGGTCGAGGCAGTGGGCAAGGAGTGGCCGCTCAACCTCGCCGGCGACATCGTCGCCGAGGGCGGGCGGCTGGTGATCGCGGGCTACCACCAGGACGGGTCCCGGACGCTCAACATCGGCGGCTGGAACTGGCGCGGTCTCGACATCGTCAACGCGCACGAGCGCGACCCGCAGGTCAACCTGCGCGGCCTGCGCGAGGCCGTCGAGGCCGCCGCGAGCGGACGGATCGCACCCCCGGCCGCTGGTCACCCACCGCTTTCCCCTGGAGCGGCTCGACGAGGCGCTGAACGCCACGCGGGACAAGCTGGACGGCTTCGTGAAGGCCTGGATCGCCTTCGATTGAGGGCCGAGAGCCCGAGGGCGGAACGGCTCGGTCAAGGGAGGATCGTCGCGCGGGCCGCGTCGGCCAAGCTCCGCCCGTCCGGCCCGCCGCCGTTTCCCCTCGCTCCATCAACGGGTTGATTCAGGGAACTTAGATCTAGGTTCTTCGTTCAAGCTTCCGTGCGCGGCCCGGGAGGCCCGTGGCGGAGGACCGCCGCGAGCGGCGGGCCGCATGACGGCGCGATCCGCGCCCCCCAATCGAGGTGCTCATGGCCCGCAAGGAACAACTCTCGTCGGACCTGAAGACCACCCGCCCCCGTCGGGTCCTCCTTGCCGGCGGGGCCGGCTTCCTGGGCTCCCACCTCGCCGAGCGTCTCGTGCGGGAGGGGCACGAGGTCATCTGCGTGGACAACCTCCAGACCGGGCGGCTGCCGAACCTCGCGCCGCTGATGCGGGAGCCGCGCTTCTCCTTCCACCGGCACGACATCGGGCAGCCCCTTTCGGTCGACGGCCCGCTCGACGAAATCTGGAACCTCGCCTGCGCGGCCTCTCCGCCCCAGTACCAGCGCGATCCGCTCCACACCTTCCGCACCTGCATCCAGGGGAGCCTGAACCTCCTTGAGCTGGCGCGCGAGAAGGGCGCCCGCATCCTCCAGGCCTCGACCTCGGAGGTCTACGGCGATCCCGAGGTGACGCTGCAGGCCGAGAGCTACCGCGGCTCCGTGAACACCTGGGGCCCGCGCGCCTGCTACGACGAGGGCAAGCGCGCCGCCGAGACGCTGTTCTTCGAATACGAGCGGATGGGCGTCGAGGTGCGCGTGGTCCGCATCTTCAACACCTACGGACCGCGCATGAGCCCCGAGGACGGGCGCGTGGTCTCCAGCTTCGTCTGCCAGGCTCTGGCGGGCGAGCCGCTGACCATCCACGGCGACGGCTCGCAGACGCGGAGCTTCTGCTACGTGGACGACCTCGTGGAGGGCCTCGCGCGGCTGATGGCATCGGATGCGAAGGGACCCGTGAACATCGGCAACCCCGGCGAGTTCACGGTGCGCGAGCTCGCCGACATGGTGCTGGAGATGACGGGTTCGGACAGTCCGGTCGTCCACCGGCCCATGCCTCAGGACGACCCTCGGCAGCGCCGCCCCGACATCTCGCGTGCGCGGGACGAGCTGGGTTGGGCACCGACGGTCCCCCTGGCCGAGGGGCTCGCGCGCACGATCGCGCATTTCCGCGAGGCGCTGGCCGAGGGCAAGCGCCAGGAAGCGCGGGCCGGATGAGCCGCGGGGGGCCCGCGATCCGCAGGGCGGGCTTCGGCTCGCCATGCTCCACCGGTCCCGAGCGCGGGGCAGGCCGAGGCCCGTCCTAGGACCCTTCGAGCTGATACCGAGCCAGCTCGTCGTGGATCGCGCCCTTGGGCCGCAGCGTCGAGCGCCAGAGGCCGAAGTCCGTGACCATGAAGGGCGGGGAGGGAAACCCCTCCCAGCGCGACAGGAAGCGCGCCAGCCGTTCGTGCTCCGGAGGGCCGGAGCGGTCGAAGCGGGCCAGCGTGACGTGGGGGCGGAAGCGACGACGCTCCAGCGGCAGCCCGGCGCCATGGAGCGCGGGCAGGATGCGGTCGTGCAGGGCCTTCACCTGGGTCGCGTCCCTGATGCCCGCCCAGAGGACGGTCGGCTCGCGGTTGCCGAAGGTGCCGAGACCCGAGAGCCGCAGCTCGAAGGCCGGGAAGCGGATGCCCCCAAGCGCGTGATGCGCCGCCTCGATGAGATCGTCCGGCTGCTCGCCCAGGAAGGCGAGGGTCAGGTGCATCTGGTCGGGATCCACCGGCTTGCCCAGCGGCATGGCCTCCTGCAGCGCCTCCAGGGCGGAGATCACCGGGTCCGGCAGGTCGATGGCGACGAAGGCGCGCATGGGCTTGGTGTGGCAGGCCTGCGTGGCACGAACAAGTCAGAGGCCGAAAGGCCAGGTCTCGGGCGTGCGGCCGGTGTGGTGCTCGGGCTCCAGCGGCGTCACGGCGGTGGTCTCGTCGAACCAGACCCAGCCGTCGAACTGCCGGGGCAGGACCGCCTTGGCGTAGTGGCTCGCGAGCTCCGTCTCGGGCCGGTAGATCACGCCGATGAACCTCTCCAGGCGGGGCTCCTCCAGTCGCCGCCGCAGGTCCTCGTCGCGCTTGAGGTCGAGGAGGAAGCGCGGGATCCCGGCATCGTGCGAGACCCGCTCGTAGCTCCCCTCGCGCGAGGGGCGGACCTGCTTCACCTCCATGTCGCCGTCCCAATGGGTGGCGGCGGCGACGATCCCGGCGTGGGTGCCGAAGCCGATCAGCGCGGCCTCGTCCTCCCACCATTGTCGGCAGAGCTGGCCGATGTTCAGCTCGCCCCGCCGCATCCCCATGTCGGTCGCCCGCGCGTCGCCGATGTGGGAGTTGTGCGCCCAGACCACCGCGCGCGACTGCGGCCCCCGGGACTCGAGGATGCTCTGGAGCGTCTCGAACATATGCGAGTCGCGCAGGTTCCAGCTCTCCGCGTCGCCGTGGTACATGATCCGGTAGTAGCGCTCGGCCGCCGCCACGAGGCGGGCGTTCCTCTCCGCGTCGAGGAAGCCCTCGCCGTCCTCCGCCGCGTAGGCGAGGCGCTTCTCCAGCAGGTCGCGCCACTGCTGCACGACGGGCTTCTCGCAGCGGCGGTAGCCCTCGGTCAGCACGGCCCGGCCATATTCGGCGGGCTCGCCGTGCCAGGGCATGAGGCAGCCATAGCGCTCGCGCGCCACGGAGGCCGCCTCGGGGTCGATCTCGTCGAGGTAGCTCAGCACGGAGCGGATCGAGGCGCTCATGTTGTAGATATCGAGGCCGTAGAACCCCGCCTGCCGCTCGCGCGGGCGGTTCGCGTTGAACCCTCGAAGCCAGTCGAGGAAGGCCGCGACCTCGGTGTTGCGCCACATCCAGGTCGGGAAGCGCTGGAAGGGCGGCTCCTCTCCGTCCCGGCGCGGACGATGACGGACATGGGCGTCGAGGACCGCCGCATCGGGCCAATCGGCCTCGACCGCCACCACGTCGAATCCATGATGCTCGATCAGGTGCCGGCTGATCGCCGCACGGGCGCGGTAGAACTCGGCCGTGCCGTGGCTCGCCTCGCCCAGGAGCACGACGCGCCGGTCGCCCCAACGATCGAACAGACGGCCGAAGGCGGGGTCGTCCAACGCGGGCAGGGGCTCGGCGGCCTCCGCGATCATCTCGGGGAGGGTGCGGGTGCGGACGGGATCGGCGGCGTGGCTCATGGCGGCGTCTCCTTCGGGCGCCGACTCAACCCGGCGGGTCCGGGCTTGTTCCGGACGCCTCCGGGTCAGGCGATCTCCTCCAGCAGGTCCAGCACCAGCGCCATCCGCGCATCCGCGTCCGCGCTGGCCTGCCGCAGCACCAGCCGCCCCTTGAGCCATTGCAGTCGCCCTCCCGAGGCCTCGACCGTCTCGGCATGATGCTCCTCCGCCCCGCTCCCCGGCTCGAAGTCGAGCGCCACGGCCTCGGGCCCGGCCGAGATGCGGGTCACGCCCAGGGCCCGCGCCAGCGCCCGGATGCGCGCCGCGCGCAGGAGGGCCACGACCTCCGGGGGAGGGGGCCCGAAGCGGTCGGCGACCTCCTCCTCCATCCGCTCCACGTCGGAGGCCGCCAGCGTCCGCGCGAGGCGATGGTAGAGGTTGACCCGCACCTCGGGCTCCGGGATGTAGTCCGGCGGCAGGGTGCCCATCGCCTCCGCCCGGAACTCCACCTCGCGCCGGATCGCGGGCTCGCCCCGCGCCGCGCGGATCGCGTCGGCCAGCAGCTCCTGGTAGAGCGCGAGGCCGATCAGCCGGACGTGCCCCGTCTGCCTTTCCCCGAAGAGCTCGCCCCCGCCCCGCAGGTCGAGGTCCTGCGCGCTGATCGCCATGCCCGCCCCCAGCCGGTCGAGCGCCTGGAGCGTCCCGAGGCGCTTGACCGTCGCGGGGGACAGCTCCTGCCCCTCCTCGGTCATCAGGAGGCAGTAGGCCTGCGCGCCGCCACGCCCGACGCGGCCCCTCAACTGATGGAGCTGCGCGAGCCCGAACAGGTCCGGCCGCAGCACGACCATGGTGTTCGCGCGCGGCACGTCGAGCCCGGATTCGATGATCGAGGTGGCGAGCAGCACGTCCCCCTCGCCCTCGGCGAAGGCGACCATGACCTCGTCGATCTCCTTCGCCGGGAGCTGCCCATGCGCGACCCTCAGGTCGAACCGGGGCAGGAGCCGCTGCAGTTCCTCGGCCATCGGCCCGACGTCCTCGACGCGCGGGACGACGACGAAGCTCTGCCCGCCGCGCCGCTTCTCGCGGAGAAGGGCCTGCCGCAGCGTGGCGGCGTCGCGGTTCGACATGGTGGTGCGGATCGGCCGCCGTCGCGCGGGGGGCGTGGCGATCACCGACAGGTCCTGCAGACCCACCAGCGCCGATTGCAGCGTGCGCGGGATCGGCGTCGCGGTCATGGTCAGGAGGTGCCCGTCGCCCGCCAGCGCGCGGACCCTGTTCTTGTGCTCCAGCCCCAGCCGCTGCTCCTCGTCGATGATGGCGAGGCCGAGGTCGGCGAACTCCACCGTGTCGCTCAGCAGGGCTTGGGTCCCCACGACGATGCGGACGCCGCCGTCGCGCAGGCCCGCCTTGACGCGCTTGGCCTGCGACGCGCCGACCAGCCGGGACAGGTGGGCGACCTCGACGCCCGACCCCTCGAAGCGGCGCTGGAGGTTGCGGTGGTGCTGCCGTGCGAGCACCGTGGTCGGCGCCAAGAGCATGACCTGCCGCCCCGCGAAGGCGCAGGCCGCCGCCGCGCGGATCGCCACCTCGGTCTTGCCGAAGCCCACGTCGCCGATCACCAGCCGGTCCATGGGCGTGCCCGAGGCCATGTCCGCGAGGGCGTCGCGGATCGCCCGGGCCTGGTCCGGCGTCTCCTCGTAGGGAAAGCGCGCGGCCACCGCCTCGTAGGGCGCGGGCTCGGGGACGAGCTTCGGCGCCGTCCGTGCCTGCCTCTCCCCGGCGGCGCGGATCAGCCCCCGCGCGGTCTCCGCGAGTCCCCTCATCACCTTGGCGCGGCGGCGGTCCCATCCCGCCGTGTTCAGCCTGTCGAGCGCGACCTCGCCCTCGTCCGAGCCGTAGCGCCAGACCCGCCCCGCCTCCGAGGACGGCACGAGCAGCCGTTGCCCCTCGGCATAGCCGAGCGCGATGGCCTCGCCGTCGAGCCCTTCCACCTCCACGGACTCGAGCCCGTCGAGCTTCGCCACCCCGTGCTCAAGATGGACGACGAGGTCGCCTTCGTGCAGCTCCGTCGCCACGACGGCCCAGGCGGTGGCCGAGCCCTCGGCGCGGGCCACGCCGGCACGGCTCCCGAGCACCTCGCGGGGGGAAATCACGGCCAGCCTCCGGGCCTCGTCCACGAAGCCCCGGTCGAGCCCCGCCGCCAGCGCCACGACCCTCCCCGGCTCGGCCGCCAGCACGGCGTCCCAGTCCGGCACGGTCGCCGGGCTCTCGCCGGTCGCCTCGCGCAGGCGCCGCGCGAGCCTTGCCTTGTCCCGCCCGGCATGGCCCATCAGGACGATCCGCCGGCCCGCCTCGCCCTGCGCGCGCAGGAATCCGGCGAGGGCCCCGCGCGGCCGGTTGGCCTCGGCGAAGGCGGGCACCGATCCCGCCCCCGCCGCGTCCATCTCGACGGTCCCCCGCTCGGATGCGAAACGGTCCCAGTCCTCGGCGGACAGATAGAGCCTCTCGGGCCCGGGGACGCGGCCCGAGGGGCCGTCGTGGCGCCGCCGCTCGGCGAAGGCCTCCGCGATCACGGCAAGCGCTCCGTCGCGCGCCCGCGCCGCGCCGGGGCCAAGCGTGAGCCGCGCCCCGGGCAGGTGGTCGAAGAAGGGAACGAGCGTCGGATAGGCGTCGAGGAGGCGCCGGTCGATGCCGCGCTCCTCCTCGTCCTCGGCACGCCCCGGAACCTCCGAGGCCGCGTCGATCACCAGCCTGTCGATGTCCTCGACGGAGCGCTGGGTCGCGGGGTCGTAACGGCGGATCGCCGTCACCGTGTCGCCGACCTCGATCCGGTAGGGCCAGCCCTCGTCGGGATCGAAGAGGTCCACGACCTCGCCCCTGATCGCCACCTCGCCCGGCTCGTCCACCCGCTCGTCGAGGCGATAGCCCGCGCCCGCGCAGAACGCGCGCAGGGCCTCCGGATCCAGCGGCTCGCCCACCTGCGCCGTGAACTGTCGCTCCGCGCCCACAGGGGGCACGCGGCGGAGGAGGGCGGCGGGCGTGGCGACGACGATCCCCGGCGCGGCGCCGGGGTCGGCGAGCTGCCGCAGCACCGCCATGCGCCGCCCCATGGCCTGCGGCGAGGGCGCCGCCCAGTCGTAGGGCAGCACGTCCCAGGGCGGGAAGGCCACGGCGCGTGTCTCCGGCGCGACCTCGCGCAGCAGCCGGGCGATGTCCTCCGCCCGCGTCTCGCCGGCCGTCGCATGGAGAATGGGCGTCCTGCCCCCGTCTCGCCAGAGCGCAAGGAGCCGCGTGGCCTCGAGCCCCAGGGGTATTCCGTTGATCATGTCGTGTTCCCGCCTCGGGCGCCGGCCCGACCTCGAAGCTGCAGGCGCCACCGTTCCAGCAGCAAACACGCGGGACGGGAGGTCTGTTCCAGGGCGCGGGATCCCGCCCGTACTCGCGTCAAGCGCGATCCCGGTTCCGCCGGATTCGCGTGTCGGGCGAGTCCGATCGGCGGTCTTCCGCCACCTCCCGGAACCTTGGTGGGGTGACGACGTTTAGGGACCGCGCTGATTTGCAAGGCGCATCGGACCAGGCCCCACAGATTTCGCCGCTTTGGCCAGCCCTTCCGGGTCGGGTCCCAACCGTGGACAGTTTGGATCAGGAGACACGATGCCGGACGCGACCCCTATTCCCTTGAACGACCTCTCGGCCGGCCCCTTGATCTGCTTCTCTCACCTGCGCTGGGACTTCGTCCTGCAGCGGCCGCAGCACCTGATGGGTCGCTTCGCCCGGACCCGCCCGGTCTACGTCTGGGAGGAGCCGGTCCCCACGACCTATGACAAGCCCTTCTACGAGGTCCATCCCGTCAAGGGCACGTCGGTCCGGGCGATCCGCCCGGCCATCCCCAACGCCGCGCCGCCCGGGGAGCGCGAGTCCATCGTCAAGCGGCTCTTTGACGACTTCCGCCAGCTCCTCGGCGCGCAGAAGCCGGTCCTGTGGTTCTACACGCCGATGATGTGGCCGCTGGCCGAGGGCGTCGAGGCCGAGGCCATCGTCTACGACTGCATGGACGAGCTCTCGCAGTTCAAGTTCGCCCCGCCCGAGCTCAAGGCGCGCGAGCAGGCGCTTCTCGAGGCCGCCGACGCCGTGTTCACCGGCGGCTGGAGCATCTACGAGGCCAAGAAGCTCCAGCACGACAACATCCACCCCTTCCCCTCCTCGGTGGACGGCCCGCACTTCGCGCAGGCCCGCAAGGGGATGCCGATGCCCGACGACATGGCGACGATCCCCGGCCCGCGCCTCGGCTTCTACGGCGTGATCGACGAGAGACTCGACCTCGCGCTCCTCGACCACCTCGCGCAGGCGCGGCCCGACTGGCACATCGTCATGGTCGGCCCCGTGGTGAAGATCAGCGAGGCCGACCTGCCCAAGCGGCCGAACATCCACTACCTCGGCGGCAAGGGCTACGCCGAGCTTCCCGCCTACCTCTCCGGCTGGGACGTGGCGCTGATGCCCTTCGCCATCAACGAGGCCACGCGCTTCATCTCGCCCACCAAGACGCCCGAATACCTCTCGGCCGGGCGTCCCGTGGTCTCCACGCCGATCCGCGACGTGGTGCGCCACTACGGCAACCTCGACGGCGTCAAGATCGCCGACACGCCCGAGGCCTTCGTCCAAGCCTGCGACGAGGCGCTCGCCCTGTCCAAGGCCCCGGAGATCTGGCTCCCCGAGGTGGACAAGGTGCTCGCCGACATGAGCTGGGATGCCACCTTCCGCCGGATGGACCGCCTCGTGACCGAGGCCGCCCAGATGCGCCGCGCCCGCCGCGCGCCCGACCGCTTCGCCGCGCCGGGGATCAAGCGGGGCGGGGCCAAGCCCTACGACGTGGTGATCGCCGGCGCGGGCTTCGCGGGCAGCGTGATGGCCGAGCGGCTCGCCGAGGGCTCGGGCAAGCGCGTCCTCGTCATCGACAAGCGGCCCCACGTCGCCGGGAACGCCTACGACCACCACGACAAGGCGGGCATCCTGATCCACCAGTACGGCCCCACCATATCTTCCATACCAACAGCGATCAGGTCGTGGACTACCTGTCGCGCTTCACCGCCTGGCGCCCCTACGAGCACCGCGTGCTCGCGCAGGTGGATGGCAAGCTCCTGCCCATGCCGATCAACCGCACCACGCTGAACGGCCTCTACGACCTGAACCTCCAGACCGACGAGGATGCGGCCGCCTTCCTCGCCGCGCAGGCCGAGCCGGTGGAGAAGATCGAGACCAGCCGCGACGTCGTCGTGAACGCGGTGGGCACCCACCTCTACGAGACCTTCTTCCAGGGCTACACCCGCAAGCAGTGGGGCCTCGACCCGTCCGAGCTGGACAAGTCGGTCACGTCGCGCGTGCCCACGCGCACGAACCTCGACGACCGCTACTTCCTCGACAGCTTCCAGGCCATGCCGCGCGACGGCTTCACCCGGATGTTCGAGAAGATGCTCGACCACCCCAACATCGACCTCGCGCTGGGCGCCGACTACCACGACCTCAAGCCCTCGGAGCTCGCGCCGCTGACGGTCTACACCGGCCCCATCGACGCCTTCTTCGGCCACCGCTTCGGGCCGCTCCCCTACCGGAGCCTCCACTTCCGGCACGAGATCCTCGACCAGCGGCGCTTCCAGGAGGTGGCGGTGGTGAACTACCCAGACGAGGCGGTGCCCTACACCCGGATCACCGAATACAAGCACCTCACCGGCCAGGTCGCGCCTCGGACCTCGATCACCTACGAGTATCCCTCGGCGGAGGGCGACCCCTACTATCCGATCCCCCGCCCGGAGAACCAGGCGCTCTACAAGAAGTACGAGGCCCTCGCCAACCAGCGGGACGACGTGATCTTCCTCGGGCGGCTAGGCACCTACCGCTACTACAACATGGACCAGGTGGTCGGGCAGGCGCTCGCCACCTACCGCCGGCTCGCCGAGCGGATGGCCATCCAGACCGGCGCCGCCTCCACCGCGGCGGAGTGACCGGACCATCGCGACTCCGCCCGGGCGGGGTCGCGGCCAAGGGGCTCAGCCCCGGAAGATCTGCCCCGGCCCAAGCACGACAGCGCGGTCCATGTTCACGGGGACCGACGCGGTCTCCCGGAGCGCCCACTGATGGACGTGGCGGGCCCCGGCCGGAAAGTCGGGGCTGCCCGTCCCCGCCGCCAGGCCGCCCGGGAAGTCCGCCGTCAGCTCGTAGCTGTATTCGGACGGGTTGGGCAGCCGCAGAAGGTCGTAGACGACCGCGCCGTTCCGCAGGGAGTCGACATGGAGCCCCAGGTCGCGCCGCATGAACTCCGGCGTCAGGCCGATCAGGAACCGGGCCATCGTGAAGTAGCCCGAGACCCGGTGCGTGGTCGACGGCACCGGACCCAGCCGGGGCTGCGCACCCGCGGGCAGAGTCGGCGGCGCGTCCACGACCTTGACGAGACGGTTCGGCCCGGTCCGCGTCCAGGGCTCGAGCCGCACGGCCATCTCGATCTCCCGCTCCCAGTCGTGCCGCCCCATCACGCCGTCCTCCCGCAAGCCGCGACCCGAGCCTAGCAGGCCCGGCCCCTCGTTTCCAACCGCGCGGTGCCGCGCCTGTCCCGGCCGAATTCCTCCTGCGGCGACCCCTCGATCGGACCCAAGTTCCACCTTCCGCGTTGGGGGCCCGACCGGCCAAGCGCCCGACCATCCACAGGAGTTCCCATGGACCAAGATCGCTCCGACTGGCTCCACCAGCCCCGTCCCACCTGGCCCCCCGAGTCCCGGGACCCCATATCCTCCGACCCCGGCTTCTCCGCGGTGAACCGCCGGATCGACGAGCACCTGTCGCAGGGGCGAGTGTCCCGGCTGACCGATCAGCTCACCGAGCACAAGGCCGTGGCCGCCGCGACCGTGCTGGGCCTCGGCGCGCTCGCGGGTCTCGCCGCCTACTCGCTGATGGGACCGTCCCAGCCCCAGGTCCAGCGCCACGCCGAGATTCCGCGCCTGCCCGACGACGCCCCGGGCCGCACGGCCAAGCAGGCGCGCTTCGGCGACTACGCCGTCGCCGGCCGCAGCGTCACCATCGACCGCCCCCGGCAGGCGATCTTCGAGTTCTGGCGCGACTTCCGCAATCTCTCCAAGTTCATGGAGAACATCGAGGACGTCCGCGAGGTCTCGCCCGGGGTCACCGCCTGGACCATCCGCGCCCCGCTCGGCATGACGATGCAGGTCACGTCCCGCATCGTGAACGAGAAGCCCGGCGAGCAGATCGCCTGGCGGTCGACGGAGGACTCCCAGATCGAGACCGAGGGCAAGGTCTCGTTCCGCGATGCCCCCGGCGGGCGCGGCACCATCGTCGAGGCGCACGTCGCCTACCGGCCGCCCATGGGCGCGCTGGGCCAGATGGTCGCCAAGGTCTTCTCGGCCGAGCCCTCCATCCAGTCCCGCCGCGACCTCAAGCGGCTCAAGATGCTCCTTGAGACCGGCGAGATCGCCACCAACAAGAACCAGCGCGGCGAGGGCGGCAAGTTCCAGAAGGCCGTCGAGCGCGACATCCAGAACAACATCGCCGCCGTCTGAGGAGGACCCCCGATGCGCGCTCTCACCTATCACGGCAAGCACGACGTCCGCGTGGACACCCATCCCGACCCCCAGATCGTCAACCCCCGCGATGCCATCATCGAGATCACGTCGACGGCCATCTGCGGCTCGGACCTGCACCTCTACGACGGCGTCATCCCCGCCGTCCTCAAGGGCGACATCCTGGGCCACGAGTTCATGGGCCGGGTGGTCGAGGTCGGCCCCTCCTCGACGCTCCAGGTCGGGCAGCGGGTGATCGTCCCCTTCACCATCTCCTGCGGCCAGTGCTTCCACTGCCGCAACCAGGAGTTCTCGCACTGCGACAACTCCAACCCCGCCGAGAAGCAGGATATGTCCGAGTCGCTCTACGGCCACCCCATGTCCGGGCTCTTCGGCTACTCGCACATGACCGGCGGCTATCCGGGCGGGCAGGCGGAATACGTCCGCGTCCCCTTCTCGGACGTGGGTCCCCTCGTGGTCCCCGACCATCTGGAGGACGAGAAGGTCCTGTTCCTGACCGACATCCTGTCGACCGGCTGGATGGCCGCCGACCAGGCCACCGTGGAGCCCGGTGACACCATCGTCGTCTGGGGGGCCGGCCCCGTGGGCCTCTTCGCCGCCCAGAGCGCCGTGGTCATGGGCGCCGAGCAAGTCATCTCCATCGACCACCACCCGCACCGGCTGGAGCTCGCCCGCCAGATCGGCGCCAAGGTGATCGACTACACCCAGACCAACGTCCTCGAGGCGCTGCTCGAGATGACGGGCGGGCAGGGGCCCGACGCGGTGATCGACGCCGTCGGCATGGAGAGCCACGGATTCGAGAACTTCAACCCGATCGACACCCTCAAGCAGAAGGTCGGCATGGGCGCCGACCGCATCGGCGTGCTCCGGCAGGCGATCCTGGCCGTGCGCAAGGGCGGGCGCGTCTCGGTCCCCGGCGTCTACGGCGGCTTCTCCGACAAGTTCCCGACCGGCGCGCTGATGGAGAAGGGCCTGACGCTGCGCACCGGCCAGACCCACGTCCAGCGCTACTACCGCGACCTCCTCAAGCGGATCGAGGAAGGGCAGATCGACACCACCTTCCTGATCTCGCACACGATGTCGCTCGAGGACGCGGCCCAGGGCTACAAGAACTTCGCCTACAACCAGAACGAATGGACCAAGGTCGTGCTCAAGCCCAAATGGGCGAAAGGACGGCAGGAGGCGGGCCGCGCTAACATCGCCAACCGCGCGGGGCTCTCCAGCGCGCCGGGCTCGGTCCCGGCCGGCTCCGGGGCGGTGGTCGATGCCTGACCGCAAGCTCGCCGTCGTCACCGGCGCCTCCTCCGGCATCGGGCGGGAGCTCGCCCGGTGCGCTGCCGAGGACGGCTGCGACCTCGTCATCTGCGCCAACGAGGCCGCGATCGAGGAGGCGGCGCGCGACGTGCGCCAGCTCGGCGGCCAGGTCGATGTGGTGCAGGCCGACCTCTCGACCGAGGAGGGGGTCCTGACCCTCTGGCATCAGGTCGGCGCGCGGGAGGTGGACTACCTCATGGCGAACGCCGGCCTCACCCTCGGCCACGCCTTCGCCGATCAGGAATGGCCCCGCATCCGCGAGTTGATCGGGCTCAACGTGCTGGGCACCACGCTCCTGCTCCACCGGGTCCTGCCCCGGATGCAGGCGCGGGGCGAAGGGCGGGTGCTGGTGACGGGCTCCATCGCGGGCTTCATCCCGGGCAGCTACCAGGCCGTCTACAACGCCACCAAGGCCTATCTCGACAGCCTCGCCTTCGCGCTGAACGACGAGATGAGGGAGCGGGGCGTCACCGTCACCTGCCTCATGCCCGGCCCGGTGGACACCGAGATCTTCCGGCGCGGCGACATGGAGGATTCGCCCATGGGCGAGACCTCGCTCAAGGACACGCCCGAGCACACCGCGCGCCTTGGCTACGAGGCGATGAAGGCGGGCCGGGCGGGCATGACGCCGGGCCTGATGAACAAGCTCGTCACCACCTTCGCGGGCGTCCTGCCCGAGCCGGTGCTGGCCCGCATGAACCGCTGGGTCTCCGAGACCGAGCGGGACGAGAAGGCCGGCTGAGGCGCCGCCATACGACCTTGTGATAGGGCGGGGCCCGGAACCGGCGCCCCGCTTTAACATTTGTAACATCATGTTCCCAGCGGATCCCGAAAGGACCCACTTCCATGAAATCTCTATTGAAGACGACGACCGCGAGCGCGGCGCTCGCGGCGGCCTTGTCCGTTTCGCCCATTGCCCTCCTGGCCCAAGAGGCCGCCACCGACGATGCCGCCACGGCCGCCCCGGCCACCGGCGATGCCGCCGCCCAGGACACCATGACCGCCCAGGACGCCACCGGCGCCGCGGACACGACGGGCGATACCATGACGGCCGACGCCTCGATGGCCGCCGACGCCATGGCGGCGGGCGAGGTGGCCAACCCGCCGGACCAGCCCAACGAGCAGATGCAGGCCGTCCTCGACAAGCTCCAGGAGCTCGGCGCCCCGCCCATCGGCACCGTCTCGGTCGAGGAGCAGCGCGCCGCGCCCGAGCCCGCCGATGCCGTCATGGCGGTGATGCAGGACCAGGGCATCGAGATGCCGGCCGAGCTCGCCGCCATCAAGACGCGCGACGTGACCTACCCGGCCGGCGACGGCTCCCAGCAGCCAGCCCGCGTCTACACGCCCGACGGCGAGGGGCCCTTCCCACTGATCGTCTACTTCCATGGCGGCGGCTGGGTGATCGCCGACATCGACAGCTACGACGCCTCGGCCCGGGCGCTCTCGGCCGGCGCGGACGCGGTGGTGGTCTCCGTCGAATACCGCCACGCCCCCGAGAACCCGTTCCCGGCGGCGCATGAGGACGCGAACGCGGCCTTCGACTACTTCGTGGAGAACTCCGGCGACCTCAACGCCGACACCGAACGTCTCGCCGTCGCGGGCGAGAGCGCGGGCGGCAACCTCGCCTTCGACGTGGCGGTCCACGCGCGGGACAACCAGCTCACGCCCATCGACCATATGCTGCTGGTCTACCCGGTGGCGGGCAAGGACATGACCACGCCGTCCTACACCACCTACGCCGACGCCCAGCCGCTCTCGAAGATGGCCATGGAGTGGTTCGTGAAGAACGTCTTCACCGACCCGTCCCAGGCCGCCGACCCGCGCATCGACCTCGTGAACCGCGACGACCTCCAGGGCCTGCCCCCGGCGACCATCGTCAACGCCGAGATCGACCCGCTCCAGAGCGAGGGCGAGATTCTGGCGCAGAACCTCCAGCAGGCCGGCGTCGAGGTCCACCAGATGACCTATCCGGGCGTCACCCACGAATTCTTCGGCATGGGCGCCGTGGTGCCCACCGCCAAGGAAGCCGAGGACTTCGCCATCGCCGACCTGCGCGCCGCCTTCGGTGCCGAAGCCGCCCAGCCGGCGACGGCCGACGCCACGACCGGCGAGGTCTCGGACGTGGAGGCCACCGCCGCCGAGGCGCCCGACGCGATGACGGGCGACGACGCCGCGCAGGCGGAGGGCACCGCCGAGCCGGTGGAGGAAGGGACCGCCACCGACACGGGGAACTGACGCCCGAGCCCTTGGTCCCCCAAGGGACGGGACGTCGGGGCGCCCGGGGGCGGTTCGCTCCCGGGCGTCTTTGACGGGCGCCTAGCCGTTCTCAGCCGGCGTGCCCTTCCGCCGGCCAGCCGCTCACCGCGGGCGTCGTGAGCTCGCGCAGGAGCTTGGCGGTCATGGCGCGCTGGAAGTCCTCGTAGCCGTCGGCCAGGACCCAGAAGGCATCCCGGCCGCGAAGGACGTTGGACTGGAACCAGAGCGTCAGCTCGTCGTCGCCGCTCGGATGGCCGCCACCCTGAACGCCGCTGCTGACCACGAGGGCGTTCACCGTCACGCCGTCGAACGGGTAGTTCGCATAGACGTAGCGCGGATCGAAGCCGACGTTGCTCCGCCCGTCCCCCGACACGTCCACCGTGCGGGCCGCGCAATCCGAGGCGGCGCCCAGCGCCTCCCCGGCATGGATCAGCGCCGCTCCCACGGCCGTGGAGCGCTGGCGGTCATGGGCGCCCGTCCGGGGATGCTCGAGGAGGGTCGTCGCCACCCGCGCGAGGTCGTCCTCGGTCTCCACCAGCACCCAGTCCGGCAGCAGCGCCTCCTGCATCGAGGGGCTGGCCCACTCGAAGACGTAGAGCGCGACCGGGTCGCCCGTCAGGAAGAGCCGCGCCACCTCCGGGTCCACCAGCGCCCGCGCCAGCCCCTCGCGCTGGAGGCCGTATTCGGCCTCGTCCACGGAGGACGACACGTCGAGCGCCAGCACGAGGGCGAGGCGGCAGCCGCCCGCCCCGGCAGGCGACGCCAGCGCCAGCAGCACGGCCAGGCCCCCTCCGGCAACCCGAGCCACGCGCGCGCGGACCGGGCTCATCTCCTCATGGCCCCGCCTGGCTGACGAGGAGCGTGCCCGTCCGGGTGAAGCGAGTGGTGCCATGGGTGCCGATCCAGATGACATAGTCCCCCGCCTTGGGAGCGTCGATGACGACCAGCGGGTCGTGGCCCCGGCCATTGTCGTCGAAGAGCCAGATGCCCTCGGGACCGTGGATCAGGAGGAAGGTGTCCTCGTCGAACTCGGTGCCGACGACGAGCTGCCCGGCCTCGCCGCGCCAGTGCAGGAGGAGGTCCGGCCGTATGTCGACGAGGCCGTCCCCTCGGAATCCCGTGAGAGCCTCCCCCTCGAGGCCGCAGTCCCGGAGGTTCCAGACGCCCCCGGCCTTGGTCGACATCGACAGGTCGCTCAGCCCGTTGTGCCCGCTGAAGGTGAGCTCGCCCAGGAAGGGCGTCGCGGTCCAGTCCGGGCCCGGGTCGGGGCAGGCCAGGGCGGGACTTGTAGTCACGGCAACGAGGACGGAGACGACACAAGAGGACAGCGGCATCGTGGCCTCCCATCCCGGGAACGTCGCGAAGGCATTTTCCCTGATTCAGGATACCACCTTCCGACCTCCCCAACAACGAACTCCCGATGTCCGGAAGTGCGGGGGGCCGTGGCGTCCAAGTGAAGGGGCCATTAACGTTCCATTAATATTTGCGTTTGAATTAAGACGGAATTGGGGCAGATATTGGGCATGGCCCATCGCTTCCTCATCCTGGCGGCCATCGCCGCGCTGTTCGGCATCTCGGTCGAGCGGGAGGCACCTCCCGCCGGTCCCCACGGCCGGCTCCGCGTCATCGACGCCGACACCTACGACGTGGGCGACACCCGCGTCCGCCTCCATGGCGTCGACGCGCCGGAGAAGCATCAGACCTGCCTCGACGCCGATGGCGCGGAATGGGACTGCGGCGCCTGGGCCATCGAGCAGGCCCGCGCCCGCTGGGAGGGACGCCAGGCCACCTGCGAGGCGCTCGACACCGACCGCTACGGCCGCACCGTCGCCCGATGCATGGTGGGGGGCGCGGACATCGGCGCCATGCTCGTCGCGGGCGGCATGGCGCTGGCCTACCGCGACTATTCCACGGATTACGTCGTGCAGGAGGCGCACGCGCAGGGCGCCCGCGTCGGTGTCTGGAGAGGCCAGTTCCGGCGGCCCGAGGACTACCGCCGCGACCCGGATGCCCCCATCGTCGCCGACGCGGACATCGGGATCACCGACGTGGAGGTCCTGAGCGCGCCCGAGGGCTGCGAGATCAAGGGCAACATCTCGCCTTCGGGCCGCATCTACCACCTCCCTGGCAGCGCCCTCTACGGCCGCACCACCATCGACGAGTCGAAGGGCGAGCGCTGGTTCTGCTCCCCCGACGAGGCCGAGGCCGCCGGCTGGCGTCCGGCGCGGTAGGGAAGAAGCCCACGGTCCGCAGGGCAGGCTTCAGCCCGCCACGTCACCTCGGCCACCGGCGCACGGACGGACGGGCCGAAGCCCGACCTGCGGACGCCACCATGCGGCGGCGCTAGACCGCCACGGCGCCCGGCAGCTCCCCGACCGACGGCTCGTGCACCGGGCAGCCGTTGACGCGGGACCGGAACGCCGCCGAGGCCTCGTAGACCGGCTTCCTCACCCGGTTGATCGCGCCCAGCGGCCGGTGCGCCTCCAGCCCCGTCCAGGGCGAGAAGCGCATGGGATCGTCCACCCGCGCCGCCCGCTCGGGGTTCCACGACCCCTGCGGCTCGGCCCGCAGGCGCGCGACGGCCACGAACGGGCTCTCCGCCTCGTCCCAGACGACCGTCGGGTCCTCCACCGGCATGGTCTCCGGGTCGCGGCAGAGCTGCGCCCGCAGCTCCCACTCCATGACGCCCTCGCGCGTGTCGCGGTCCATGACCTCGCGGATCGTGTCCCGTCCCTCGATCGCGATCTCCTCACCCGCGTGGCGCGTCAGCGCCGGCGACACCGGCGCCAGGGAATACTTCGCCACGAAGTCCCCATGCCGGAAGGCGGTCTGCGAGAAGTAGGTCTCCCCCAGCGGATGCACGTTCGCCGCCCCGCCCAGGGTCTTGAGCGTGGCGCTCTCGCCCCCCACCGCCTCCAGCCCCTTCTCGGCCGTCCGCAGCACGGCCGACAGCGCGACCTTGGCCCATTCCGCCCGGTCGGTCGTCTTGGCGAGCATCCTGAGGTTGCCCAGGAACTGCTTGGCCGACCTCGCGGCGAACGCGGGCCCGTTCACCAGCAGGAAGTCCTGCGTGGCCTCGTCCTCCGACCCGTGCAGCCGGGCGCCCTCGACCTCCAGGACCTTGAGCGCGGCCCCGCGCGGCAGCGACACGCGGTCGGGCAGCAGGTCCCCCGGATTGGTCGAGATGCGAAGAAGGGCAGGGTGCTCGCCGGCCCTGGCGAACAGCCCCTGCGCCAACTCCGGCGGCAGGCCGGGCAGCACCGAGAGCGTCCCCACGATCAGCGCATGGCTCTTGGCGTGCACGGACCGGATCGCATGGCCCAGATCCTTGGCCGTGGTCTCCATGATCTCCCGCAGCGCCTCCTCGAGGCCTGCGACGGTGTCGGCCTCGTCGGCCTCGGGCCTCTCGAGGTCGAGCGTGTAGCGGATCGGGTCCTTCATCGCGGGGTCCTCCGGCCGGGCGCGGCCAGCCCGCGCGGACTCGCCCCAACGGAGCGGTCCGTGCCTCGGTTCCCGTCAGCCCTCCGACGTCCCCCGCACGAGGAGGAGCGAGAACCCGGCCAGCGCCGCGCTCCCCGCCATCAGCGCCTGGAGCGGCCAGGGACCGGTCTCCACGGTCAGCACGGAGGCGGCGAGCATCGACAGCGCCGCGCCGCCGGCCGTCATGATCGCGCCCGAGAGCCCGCTCGCCGTCCCGGCGAGGTCCGGCCGCACCGAGATCGAGCCCGCCATGGCGTTGGGCAGCGTCATCCCGTTGCCCAGGCCCAGCGCGAGGCAGAAGCCGAAGAACAGGAGGGGATGCGACAGCCCCGCCAGGGTGAGCAGCAGCGAGGCCCCGAGTCCCGCCGCCGCCACGACGCAACCCCAGGCCGCCATGCGGTCGATCCCCACCCGCATCGAGTAGCGCCCCGACAGGTAGTTCCCCGCGACGTAGCCGATGGACGGCGAGCCCAGCGCGATCCCCGTCCAGAGCGGCGTGAGGCCGAACAGCCGCTCCGCCACGAAGGCCGCGCCGCCCAGAAGCGCGAAGAAGGCCCCCGACGCGAAGGCCGAGCAGAGCGAGTAGCCCCAGAACCGCCGCGACCCGAGCAGCGCCGGATACTGCCGGAGCTGCGCCCCGAGGCCCTCGCCACGCCGCCCCATCGTCTCGCCCTGGTCCGCCGCCACGAGCGCGAGCACCAGCGCCCCCGAGACCGCGAGCAGCAGGAAGGAGGCCCGCCAGTTCCAGGCCTCGTCCAGCGCCCCGCCGGCCATCGGCCCGACCATCGGGATCAGCGCCATGCCCATCGTGATGTAGCCGAGCTTGGACGCGGCCTCGGTCGGGCCCACCGTGTCGCGCACCACCGCCCGCGACAGCACGATCCCCGCCACGACGGTCGATTGCGCCATTCGCGCCGCCAGGAAGATCCCCGCCGTGGGCGCGACCAGCGCGGCCAGCGTCGCCAGCACGAAGATCGCGATCGCCCCCAGCATCACCGGCCTCCGCCCCAGCGTGTCGGCGACGGACCCCACCACGACCTGCAGCACCGCCGTCATCGCCAGGTAGCCCGAGACCGCGATCTGCATCACCGCGTAGGACGTCTCGAAATGCTCGGCCATATGCGCGAGCGACGGCAGGAAGATCGTCTGGTTCAGCGACGAGATCCCGGAGCAGAGGATCAGCGTCGCGATGTGGGGCGGCGTCGTCCGGTCGAGGAACCGGACTTGGGGAACGGCAACCATCGGCTTACCACTTATGGAAGATGAAGAACGCGCCCATGGCGATGAAGGCGAATCCCACGAGGTAGTTCCAGGTGAACGGCTCGCGCAGGTAGGTGACGGAGAACACCGCGAAGACCGACAGCGTCAGCACCTCCTGGATCGTCTTGAGCTGCGCGGCCGAGAACACGGCCGACCCCCAGCGGTTCGCCGGCACCTGCAGGCAGTATTCGAAGAAGGCGATCCCCCAGGAGACCAGGATCACCAGCGCCAGGGACGCGCCCTTGAACCGCAGGTGCCCGTACCAGGCGAAGGTCATGAAGACGTTGGAGGCGGCCAACAGGGCAATCGTCACGATGGAAACAGGCATGGGGCACTCCGGGCAATGCGGCTTCCTAGCCGAAGCGCGTCGTGCCGCACAATTGCGGGTTTCCGGACGAAGGCCCGTTCCAGCGCGACACGACGTGACGGAATCGTGCGTCTCCCGATAGAGGGCCCCCCGCCGCCGGGGATTGGCTTTGCGCCCCGGTTGCGCTTGTCTGGCCTCCGCACCGTCCGTGAGGGTCCCCCATGAACGACATCCTTCAGGAGCTCGAATCCCGCCGCCGCGCCGCGCGGCTGGGCGGAGGCGAGGCGCGCATCCGGGCGCAGCACGCCCGCGGCAAGCTCACCGCGCGCGAGCGGCTGGAGCTCCTCCTCGACGAGGGGAGCTTCGAGGAATTCGACATGTTCGTCACCCATCGCGCGACCGAGTTCGGCATCGACGCCGACCGCCCGGCGGGGGATGGCGTGGTGACCGGCTGGGGCACGGTCAACGGCCGCACGGTCTACGTCTTCTCGCAGGACTTCACGGTGTTCGGGGGCAGCCTCTCCGAGACCCACGCCCAGAAGATCTGCAAGATCATGGACATGGCCGTCCGCAACGGCGCCCCCGTGGTCGGCATCAATGACTCGGGCGGCGCGCGCATCCAGGAAGGCGTGGCCTCGCTCGCCGGCTACGCCGAGGTCTTCCAGCGCAACGTCCTCGCCTCCGGCGTCATCCCCCAGATCAGCCTCGTCATGGGCCCCTGCGCGGGCGGCGCCGTCTACTCCCCGCCATGACCGACTTCATCCTCATGGTGAAGGACACCTCCTATATGTTCGTGACCGGCCCCGAGGTGGTGAAGACGGTAACGAACGAGGTCGTCACCGCCGAGGAGCTGGGCGGCGCGCTGACCCACACCCGTCGCTCCTCGGTCGCCGACGCCGCCTTCGAGAACGACGTGGAGGCCATCGCCGAGGCCCGCCGCCTCATCGACTTCCTGCCCCTCTCGAACCGCTCCGGCGTCCCCCTCCGCCCCTTCTTCGACGACCCCGCGCGCGTCGAGCCCTCGCTCGACACCCTCGTCCCCGAGAACGCCAACACCCCCTACGACATGAAGGAGCTGATCCTGAAGGTCGCGGACGAGGGCGACCTCTATGAAATCCAGAAGGACTTCGCCCCCAACATCGTCACCGGCTTCATCCGCCTCGAAGGCTCCACCACCGGCGTCGTCGCCAACCAGCCCATGCACCTCGCCGGCTGCCTCGACATCGACGCGAGCCGCAAGGCCGCCCGCTTCGTCCGCTTCTGCGACGCCTTCTCGATCCCGATCCTAACGCTGGTGGACGTGCCCGGCTTCCTCCCCGGCACCGCGCAGGAATACGGCGGCATCATCAAGCACGGCGCCAAGCTCCTCTTCGCCTACGCCGAGGCCACCGTCCCCAAGGTCACCGTCATCACCCGCAAGGCCTACGGCGGCGCCTACGACGTGATGGCCTCCAAGCACCTGCGCGGCGACGTGAACTACGCCTGGCCCACCGCCGAGATCGCCGTCATGGGCGCCAAGGGCGCCGTCGAGATCCTCTACCGCGCCGAGAAGGACGACCCGGACCGGATCGCCCAGCGCTCGCAGGACTACGAATCCCGCTTCGCCAACCCCTTCGTCGCGGCCGAGCGCGGCTTCATCGACGAGGTCATCCAACCCCATTCCACCCGCCGCCGCGTCGCCCGCGCCTTCGCGATGCTGCGCCACAAGAAGCTCGAGAACCCCTGGAAGAAGCATGACAACATCCCGCTCTGACTGGCCCGCGCGCGCGGGCGCGCTCGCCATGGCGCTCGGCGTCGGCGGCCCGCTGGCCGCGCAGGAATTCCAGCTCCCCTCCGGCCACGCCGCGACCCTCTTCGACGTGGTGCTGGAGGAGGCCGGGGATGTCATGGCCCCCGACGCCGGCACCGACCCCGAGGCCCTGCCCGAGGGCGAGCTCGACGAGAGCGAACCCCTCGACCAGCCGCCGCCCGACAACCCGGACGCCGCCGAGGACCCCGAGGCCGCCGCCGACGCGGGCGAGGGGGGTGCCGCGACCGGCGGCCTCGCCCGCTTCCGCCTCGTCGTCCCGGGACTGGGAGGGGAGGGCGCGGCCTACGAGGACGTCGCCCAGGACTTCGCCTGGCTCTGCGAGTCGCTGGCGCTCCCCGCTCTCGACGCCAACGGCTGGAGCCCGACCGAGGTGGTGATCGCCCTCTCCGATCGCGAGGTCCCCTTCGGCGAGGCGGACCCCGAGGCCGTGCAGTTCTTCGAGGGCTTCCGTATCGCCGACGGCGCCTGCATCGCCCAAGCCTTCTGACGGAGTCCCTCTGATGGAGAAACACAAGGGCTTCCCGGGCCGCCTGCCGGGGACCGACTTCCAGTTCACCATCCGCCACGGCTCCAAGAAGGGCGCGACCCGCATCGTCGCGCGCGAACGCTGGCGCGACCGCAAGGCCCTCGACCGCGCCGCCGACGAGGCCTTCATGGCCGCCCTCTGGGACCATTTCGGCGAGGAGCCCTTCGTGCGCGGCAACCTCGACGCGGGTCGCCTGAGCTGGCTCTTCGGCCGCGAGGTCGTCCCGGCGGAGGAGAACTTCGATCCCGAGAGCTACGACGCCCTCCTTCGCATCGACGTGGCCAAGGCCCGCGCCGCCTTCCCGGACGTCTTCCTCGACGAGGAGGAGTGACCCAGGCGCCGCAACCTAGGCGGGAAGTTGCCGAGATTTATACACGCTGGGATTTAGGTGATGACCGAATCGCGCCGGTCGTGCCACATTGTGTTCGCGGGGGGATGCTCCAGCAGGCAGCCTCCCGCTGATCACCCAAATCGTCACCCTTCCCCAGGGGGTGGTTCTGCCGAGAGGCAGGACCACCCCCACCCCATTCGTAGCCCCTTGCATCAGGTCGGCGGGTTTTTCCGCATGGGAGGGAAACCCTGCCTTGCACGCCATGGGCGGGAGTGGCATCCCTCTCCGCATCTGGGGCCACCATCATTCTGGAGAACCACAATGACCCTCACCATCCGGACGCTCGCCGTCCTCGCCTTCGCCGCCGCGCTTTCCGCCTGCGGTGAGACCGACGTCGAGCGGGCCGCCACCGGCGCCGCCATCGGTGGCGCCGTCGCCGCCGCGACCGACGGCAACCTGGCCGAAGGCGCGCTCTACGGCGCCGCCGCCGGCGCGATCTCGTGCAACGTCGCGCCCGGCGCTCCGAACTGCTACTGATCCCCGGGGCCCACGGCCCCTGATCGAGAAGGGCCGCCGGGGGCAACCTCCGGCGGCCCTGTCCTTTTCAGGGCAGCCCCTAGTTGATCGGCTCGTCCCCGGCCCCGTTCCGCAGCTCCTCCCGCCGCAGCGGCGTGCGGTCGATGGCCCGCGCGATCTCCCGGACCGACAGCGGGGCCGGGCGCCGCAGCGTCACCCGCCCGTCCTTGTCGAGCAGCACCAGCGCGAACCCCCGGGGCCGCAGGGCCTGCCGCACGGCACTCCGCGCCGAGGGGTCGGTGTCCACGATGACGGCCACGTCCCGCCCGGCGAGGTCGCCGATCTCCCGCTCGATCAACCGGAGCTGCTCGACCACCTGCGGCTGCAACGGGCTGTCCCCGAAGACCACGAGCGGCCGGGCGAGGTAGCGGAAGGCCGCGAGGTCCACGCCCTCGGCCGACAGCACGCCGGTCGGCTCCGCCTGCCACATCGCGACGGGATCGCCGGCCAGGCCCGCCTCGCTCTGCGACGCCTCGCTCCC
The DNA here is from genome assembly GCF_000600335.2 of Rubellimicrobium mesophilum DSM 19309. Classification (GTDB taxonomy): domain Bacteria; phylum Pseudomonadota; class Alphaproteobacteria; order Rhodobacterales; family Rhodobacteraceae; genus Rubellimicrobium; species Rubellimicrobium mesophilum. Next base: position 61,912 of record NZ_KK088615.1, read on the forward strand.
CGGCAAATCCTGCGCGAGGGCGGCTTGCGGTGCGGCCAGAAGGATGAGGAGGGCGGCGAGGGCATGGATCATGCCTACGATATAGGCGCGGCCGACGCTTCCGCGAAGGGGGCGGGGCACCCTGCCTTGGCGACCGCTCCCGGCCATGCCACAAACGCCCCGACGTGATCGGGAGGCCCCGGATGCCCCAGACGACCCCAACGACGCCCCGAGGTGCGCCCTGATGGAGCTGGACCACCTCGCCATCACCTGCGCCTCGCTGGAGGACGGCGCCGCCTGGGCCGAGTCCCGCCTCGGCGTCCCGCTGGAGCCCGGCGGCCAGCACGCCCATTTCGGCACGCACAACCGCCTTCTCTCCCTCGGTCCCGGCCTCTACCTCGAGGTCATCGCGCCCGACCCCGAGGCGCCCGACCCGGGCCGCCCGCGCTGGTTCGCCCTGGACGAAGCCCGCGAGCCCGCGCTCGGCAACTGGATCGCCCGCGTCCCCGACCACGCCCAAGCCCTCGCCGAGGCCCCGCCCGAGGCCGGCCAGCCCCTCGACCTCACGCGCGGCGACCTCGCCTGGACCGTCGCCGTCCCCCCGGACGGCAGCCTCCCCTGGGGCGCGGCCTTCCCGACGCTGATCCAGTGGCGCGCGGGCGGCCACCCCGCCGAACGCCTTCCCGACCGGGGCGTCCGCCTCCTCGCGCTGGAGGTCGGCCATCCCCGCGCGCCCCGCCTGCGCGAGCTCCTCGCAGGCCTGCGCGACCCCCGCGTGACCGTCGTTACCAGCGACTCGCCGACCCTGCGCGCGCGCCTCTCCACCCTCCACGGCGAGGTCTCGCTGTGATCCGCCCCGCCGAGCCGCGCGACGCCGCCGACCTCCACGCCATCTGGACCCCCGTGATCCGCGAGACGACCTCGATCTTCCACACCACCGAGCGCACCCCCGACGAGATCGCCGCCCTCACGCAGGGTCCCGACCCCTTCCTCGTCTGGGACGACGGCACCCGCGTCCGGGGGCTTCGCCCGCTGCTTCCCGTTCCGCGCCGGCAACGGCTACACCCGCACCGTGGAGCACACGATCCTCCTCGCCCCCGACGCGCAGGGCAGGGGCATCGGCCGCCAGCTCATCGACGCCCTCGCCCAGGCCGCGAGCGACCAGGGCAAGCACACCATGATCGGCGCCATCTCCGCCGAGAACGCCGCCGGCCTCGCCTTCCACGCCGCCTGCGGCTTTCAGGAGCATGGACGCCTGCCCGAGGTGGGCTACAAGTTCGGCCGCTGGCTCGACCTCGTCCTGATGGGGCGCCGCCTGTGAACCTCGTCGTCCCGAAAGGGGGCCTCATGTCCGTCTGGACCCGCGTCACCGAGACCCTGGCCCGCCTCAAGGGCGGCGAGGCCCTGTCCACCCTCTTCGACCGCCTCAGGACCCCGCCCGAGAAGACCGTGGGCTTCGCCATCGCCACCGTCGCGCTGGGCGCCAAGATCGCCAAGGCCGACGGCCTCGTGACCCGGAACGAGGTCGCCGCCTTCCGCGAGGTCTTCATCATCCCCGACGGGGAGGAGGCGAACGTCGCCCGCGTCTACGACCTCGCCCGGCAGGACGTCGCGGGCTTCGAGGACTACGCCCAGCGCATCCGCCGGATGTTCGGCGAAGGCGCGGCCCAGCTCGCCGACCTCCTCGAAGGGCTCTTCCACATCGCCGTCGCCGATGGCGACTACCACCCGGAGGAGAACCAGTTCCTGAACGCGGTGGCCCGCATCTTCGGCCTCCCCGAGCACGAGTTCCTGCGCATCCGCGCCGAGTTCGTCCCCGACGCCGAGCGCGACCCCTACGACGTGCTGGGCGTCCCCCACGGCGCCCCCGTCGAGGAGGCCCGCAAGGCCTGGCGCGCCCTCGTGCGCGAGACGCACCCCGACCGCCTCATGGCCCACGGCCTCCCCGAGGAATGCCTCCGCCTCGCCGAGAAGCGCCTCATCGCCGTGAATCAGGCCTGGGAGCACATCAGCGGCGGCAGCCCCCGGCCCGCGCCGTGAGGCCCGAATCTTGAGGATCGCGACCTACAACTGTCAGTGGTTCGACCACCTCTTCGACGACCACGCCCGCCTTTGGAATGACGAAGGCCGCGGCGGGCGCGAGGGCGTGACCCGCGCCGAGCAGACGCAGGGCCTGGGCCACGTCTTCCGCGCCCTCGACGCCGACGCGATCCTCGTGGTCGAGGCCCCCGACGCCCGCCACCGCGCCCGCGACGGCACCCCGGCCCTGGAGGTCTTCGCCAAGGTCATGGGTCTCCGCACCCGCGAGGTCCTGATGGGCTTCCACTCCAACTCCCAGCAGGAGATCGCGCTCCTCTACGACCCCGCCGTCCTGACCGTCCGCCACGACCCCCAGGGCGGCGACCCGCCGCGCTTCGACGGCACCTACCGGGTCGGCTTCAACGGCAACCCGCCCGACCCGATCATCTGGTCCAAGCCCCCCCTCGAGATCGAGGCCCTGACCACGAAGGGCTCCGTCCTGCGCCTCATCGGCGTCCACGCCAAGTCCAAGGCCCCCCACGGCGCCCGCAACGAGGCCCAGGCCGCCCGCATCGCGCTGGAGAACCGCCGCAAGCAACTCGCCCAATGCGTCTGGCTGCGCGCCCGCGTGGACCGCCACCTCGCCGCCCGCGACCCGCTGATCGTGCTCGGCGACTTCAACGACGGCCCCGGCCTCGACGACCAGGAGGAGGTCTTTGGCCGCTCCGGCGTCGAGATCGTCATGGGCGAGAAGGGCGCCGTCCACCTTTACGACCCCCACGCCCGCCTCGCGCTCTGCGGCCCCACCGCCGCCTCGCCCACCACCGCCCGCTTCCGCGTGCCCCCCGACGGCCGCTGGCTCTCGGCGCTCCTCGACTACGTCATGGTCTCGCCCGACCTGCGCGCCAGGAAGCCCGCCTGGCGCATCTGGCACCCCTTCGACGACCCCGAATGCTGGGCGGACGAAGCCCTCCGCCGCGCGCTCCTGCACGCCTCCGACCACTTCCCGGTCACGCTCGACATCGACCTGTGACTTGGGGGACGGGTCCATCGGCGCTATATTGCGCCGCATGAGACGCCTCATCCTCGCCGCCGCGCTGGTCGCGGCCCCGCTCGCGGGCCATGCCCAGGACTCCTCCGACGACGGCAACGACCTCCTGCGCGAAGGCGCCAACCTCTTCCTGCGCGGCCTCCTCGAGGACGTGCAGCCGCCCCTGCAGGAGCTGGCCGGCATCACCGTCCAGCACCTCGCCGCGCTCCAGGCCTTCCTGGACGAGATGGGCCCCGCCTTCGCCGAGGTGGTGGGCCAGATCGACTCCGTCACCTACTACGAGCCGCCCGAGATCCTCCCCAACGGCGACATCGTCTTCCGCCGCCGCGCCGACGCCCCGCCCTGGCAGCCGGCCGAGGCCACCCCGGACGAGTCCGAGCCCGCGCCCTCCGAGCCGACCTTGCGCGCCCCGGCGCCGAGCGAGCCCGACGACGAGGCCGCCCCCTGGACGCGCCCCCCGCCCGAGGCGGAGCCCGACAACCAGCTCCACATCGACCCCAGCCGCGACATGGAGTTGTGACAGAGGCTGCCCTGCTACCGTAGGGTGCGCTTCAGCGCACCGTTCATCAGGGCATCCTGGAGCATCGGCTTCGCTCGGAGCCGACCCCTGCCCGAATCGCATAGGCCACGGCCAAGCGGTGCGCTGAAGCGCACCCTACTGGGCCGCGCAACGACCCCCGCCGGGGGACTTCACCTGTCAATCCAGGCTCTTACCCTCGGGGTGTTGCGTCCCCCAGCCCCCCACCGAACGCAGGTCCCACAATTCGTTAACCTCTCTCCGGCATCCTGATTCGCAACAGATCAGACAAGGCCCGGGCCGCATCCCCGGCCTTCGGAGACCCCAGTGACCACCACGCCCCTAGTCCGCGAAGACGACCCGCGCCTCGGCCCCCATCGCCTGCCCGAGCGCCTTGAGCCGTGCCTGCGCGACCTCGCCGAAGAGCGGCCGCGCCCGGTTCTCGAGGCTCAGCGTCAGCGCCTTCCTCTCGGGCTTCCACAGGAAGGCCCCCGGCGCGTCGTGCGCCCCCAGCCACAGCATGGCCCCCAGCCGCATCGCGCGCCCCAGCACCTCCGCCTCCTTGGCGTCGGCATCCGAGAGCAGCTTGAACAACGCGTCGAACCGCGTCCCCTCGCGGCGCGAGGAGTAGCGGTAGAGCAGCGCGAGCCCGATATAGACCCGCTCCTCGTGCTTGACCCCGCCCAGGTTCGCCCGCGTCGCCGCGTCCACGCAGGTCTCGGCCCGGTAGTCCGGATGCGCCCGCCAGTTGACGTCGTGGAGCAGGCAGGCCGCCTCGATGATGCGCCGCCGCTGCCAGTCGGCCTCCGGGAACAGCGGCAGCACGAACTTGAACAGCGTCTCCCCGAAGCCCGGCAGCCTTGCGTCCCGCCGCTCCTGGAACCGGCAGGCCTCGAGCAGCGGGTCCCGTTCCCGCAGCTCCTTGGGCATCCGCTCGTAGAGCATCCCCTCGCGGATGCCGTAGGAGCTCACCGCGATGTCCTTCGGCTTGAACACCCGCACCAGCTCGTCCAGCACCTGCACCGCGACGGGCACCAGCGCCATCCGGTCCTCGGAGATGCCGAGCTGCCGTCGCATGGCCTCGATATCCTTGTCCGCGATGTAGGCCCGCGTCGCGGCCACGGCGGCGGGGGTCATGCGGTACTCGTGCAGCACGGTCAGCGGCCAGTCCCGCCGGTGCATGTCCACCCGTGCGATGGCGCGCCAGGACCCACCCACGAGGAACAGCCGCATCCCCGTCTCGCCGCCCATCTCCTCGTGCAGCCGGCCGATCACCTCGGCGATGTGCTTGCTCAGCGCCTTAGGCCCGCCCTTGACCTCCTGCAGCTTGAGCCCGCCCAGAGGCGAGGTCACGCGCCGGCCCACCTGCCCCCGGGCAAGGTCGGCCAATTCCATCGACGCGCCCCCGATGTCGCAGACGAGGCCATAGGAGCCCGGCCAGCCCAGCAGCACCCCTTGGGCCGAGAGCCGCGCCTCCTCGTCGCCCGGGATCACCTCCAGCGAGAGGCCGGTCGTCCGCTCCACCTCCTCGACGAAGGCGGGCCCGTCCTCGGCCTCGCGCACGGCGGCGGTGGCGACCGCCATCATGCTCTGCAGCCCCATCCCCCGCGCCAGCGCCGCGAAACGGCAGAGCGCGTCCAGCGCGCGCGCCTTGCCCTTGGGATTGAGCCTGCCGGTCTCCGACAGCCCCGCGCCCAGCGCGCACATGATCTTCTCGTTGTAGAAGTACGCCGGGCTCCGCGCCGCGCCGTCGAAGACCACGAAGCGCACCGAGTTGGATCCGACGTCGATCACGCCGACATGCAGCCTCTCGTTCGGCTCGAACAGCGGCCGTCCCGCGCCCCAGCCCGGGGTCCTTGGCACGTCGGCACGGAAGGTGTCGTCGGGGGCCATGGTCATCGGCATCAGGGTCCTGTGCAGTCGCTAGGTGGGGCGGAACACGCGGTCGTCAACGACGGATCAGACGGCGCCCAGGGCCGGCGGGCGCACATCCGCCGCCCCCTTGGACCCCCGGCCCGACAGCGACGGCGTCTCCATGAAGAAGCGGTGGCACGAGAAGGCGTCCTCCTCGACCCTGGCCCGGGCAAAGCTCCCGTCGGGCGACATGACCCAGGAATTCGCCACGTCGGCGAGGTTCGCCGCCATGATCTGATCGACCATCTGCGCCTTGACCGTGGGATTCATGGCCTCGACCAGCGTCTCGACGCGGCGGTCCATGTTGCGCCCCATCCAGTCGGCCGAGCTCAGGAACACCCGCGCCCGCCGCGACGGCAGCCCATGCCCGTTCCCGAAACAGACGATCCGGCTGTGCTCCAGGAACCGACCCACGATGGACTTGACGCGGATGTTCCCGCTCAGCCCCGCGATGCCGGGCCTCAGCCCGCAGATGCCCCGCACGATCAGGTTGATCCGCACCCCGGCCTGGGAGGCGGCATAGAGCGCGTCGATCAGGTCCTCGTCGATGATGGAGTTCATCTTGGCCCAGATCGCCGCCGGCCGCCCCGCCCGCGCGTGCTCCGCCTCCGCCGCGATCAGTTCGAGGAGCCGCGGCTTCAGCGTCAGGGGCGAGATGGCGAGGTTCTCCAGGTTCTCCGGCATGGCGTAGCCGCCCACGTAGTTGAACACCTTGGTCGCATCCCGCCCGAGCCGCCCGTCCACCGAGAAGAGCGACAGGTCCGTGTAGATGCGCGCGGTGATCGGGTGGTAGTTCCCCGTCCCGAAATGCGTGTAGGTGACAAGCTTCTCCCCCTCGCGCCTCACCACGACGCTCATCTTCGCGTGGGTCTTGAGGCTGGTGAAGCCGTAGACGACATGCGCGCCCGCCCGTTCCAGGCGTCGGCTCTGCCGGATGTTCGCCGCCTCGTCAAACCGCGCCTTGAGCTCCACCAGCGCGGTCACGGACTTCCCGTCCTCCGCCGCCTCGATGAGGGCATCCACGATGGGGCTGTTCCGCGACGTCCGGTAGAGCGTCTGCTTGATCGCCACCACGTCCGGGTCGCGCGCCGCCTGCTGCAGGAAGCGGATGACCATGTCGAAGGTCTCGTAGGGGTGGTGGAGCAGCATGTCCTTCTGCCGCACCGCCGCGAAGATGTCGCCCCCGTGGTCCTGCACCCGCTCCGGCACGCGCGGCACGAAGGACGGCCAGAGCAGGTCGGGGCGCGAATCCAGCACCAGCTCGCTGAGGTTCCCGATGCCGATCATCCGGTCGACCTCGACCACCTCCTGCGGCTCGACATGGAGATTGTCCATGACCAGCGTCTTGAGCGAGGGCGGCGCGTTGGCGGTGATCTTGAGCCGCACGACCTCGCCCCGCCGCCGCCGCTTCAGCGCCGTCTCGAACTCGCGCACGAGGTCCTCGGCCTCGTCCTCGACCTCGATGTCGCTGTCCCGCAGCACCCGGAACGCGCAGGACCCCGTGAGCCGATACCCCGGGAACAGCCGGTCGAGATGCAGGAGCAGCAGCTCCTCCAGCGGCAGGAACCGGTGCCCCCCGCCGTGGGCAGCGCGACGAAGCGGTCGATCTGCGACGGAACGGGCAGCAGGGCGCGCAGGCTGCGCCGCTCGCCCGACCGCTCGAGCGCGAGCGCCAGCGCGAAGCCCTCGTTCGGGATGAAGGGGAAGGGGTGCGCGGGGTCGATGGCGAGCGGCGACAGGATCGGGAAGACCCGATTGAGGAACACGTCCTCCAGGAAGGCCCGGTCGCCGTCCTCGACCTCCTGGCGGGTCAGGATCACGATCCGCTCGCGCGCGAGTTCGGCCTTCAGCCCCTCCCAGTTGCCCTGCTGCGCCGCGATGAGCCGCCGCGCCTCCGCGTCGATGAGCGTCAACTGCCGCGCGGGCGTGAGCCCGTCGGGCGAGGGCGTGACGTTCCCGGCCCGTGCCAATTCCCGCAGCCCCGCGACCCGCACCGTGTAGAACTCGTCGAGGTTGGTGGCCGAGATCGACAGGAACCGCAGCCGCTCCAGCAGCGGCACGCGCGGGTTCTGCGCCTCCTCCAGCACCCGCCAGTTGAAGCCCAGCCACGACAGCTCTCGGTTGAAGAACCGCGCGGGTCCGGTCATGTCGGCGGGCGCCGCGACCGGGGCGGGGAAGGGGGCCTTGAGGAAGTCGGCGTCGGGCATCGTGGTCCTCTTCGGGCCGCCAGCCTAGGCAGCCGGCTCGGCGGAGTCGAGCACCCGGCGGGCCAGCGGAAGGCTCACCTTGCGCCCCTCCGAGAGGCTCGCCCGGTCGATGGAGGCCACCGCCGCCGCCGCCGCCGCATGGGACCTCTCGATGCGCCGCGCCACGAAGGCCAGCACCCCCGGCGCGGGGAACAGTTGCCGGTCCGCGAACTGCTTGGCGAGCAGCGCCTCGATCAGCGCGTCGTCGGGGGAATCGAGCCGCACGACCGTCGTCGCCTGCATCCGCGAGGCGAGGTCGGCGAGCCTGATCCCCCAGCGCGCCGGCGGCCGGTCCGAGGTCAGCAGCAGCCGGCCCCCGGTGGCGAGGATGTGGTTGTGCAGGTGGAACATCGCCGCCTCGGCCTCGCGCGGCAGGGTCTCCATGTCCTCGACGGCGACCGCCGCGCCCGGTGGAGGCAGGTCCCCCGACAGATCCCGCGCGTCGCGCCGCTCGGCCCCGGCCAGACCCTGCCAGATGCGGACCAGGTGCGTCTTGCCCGATCCCTCCGGCCCCACGAGCGCAAGCTTCCCGTCCGGCCAGCGCAAGCCCCCGGCGATCATGGCATGGGCGTCCGTATTCGCCTCCGAGACGAAGAAGTCCTCGGGCCCCAGCGCCACGGGGAGCGCCCAGTCGAAGCTGAGCTGCTCCGCGTCCAGTGCGGGTGCGGTGGTCCGCGTGACGCGGCGCGGTTTCTCGGGCCAGCCCTCGGCCCCCAGGAAGCTCAGTTGCTCGTCGCTCATGGGAGGGGGTTGCCGTGCGTGCCCTGATAGAGGCGGCTCTGCTTGTACTTGCCGATGGCGAACCGCACGAGCACCCCGATCACCGCCGCGACCGGCACCGCGACCAGCACGCCGAGGAAGCCGAACAGCGCACCGAAGGCCGCCAGGGCGAAGATCAGCCAGACCGGATGCACGCCCACCCGCTCGCCCACGAGCTTGGGCGTCAGGAAGTTGCCCTCGACGAACTGCCCCGACTGGAAGATCGCCCAGACGGCGATCACCCAGACCCAGTCCCCCCAGAACTGGTAGAGCGCGAGGCCGATGGCCAGCACGCCCCCCACCAGCGCGCCCACATAGGGGATGAAGGTCAGGAACCCCGCGATGGCCCCGACCACGAGCCCGAAGTTGAGCCCGACCATGACCAGCGCGACCGCGTAGTAGGTCCCCAGGATCAGGCAGACGAGCGCCTGCCCCCGGATGAAGGCGGCGAGCCGGTCGTCGCTCTCGCGCATCAGCGCCCGGATCGTCGGCGCGTGCTCGCGCGGGAGGAGGTCGTCGATCCGCTCGACCATCGCGTCCCAGTCGAGCAGCAGGTAGAAGGTCACCACCGGCACCACCACGACGATGAGCAGCCAGTTCAGCACCCCCACACCGAGGTCAGCACCGTGTTGAGGAGCTGCCCCGCCCGCTCCTGCAGCCCCGCCGCGAGGTCCGCGATCTGCTGCCTCAGCGCGCTGCTCTCGTCCGTGAGCTCGGGGAATCGCTCCAGCAGCCTCTCGCTGATGCGGGTGACGAGGTCGGGCGTCATGGCGACCAGCGCGGTCGCCTGGTCGATCAGCGTCGGGATCAGGAGGACGATGGCCCCGGCGATGGCCAGCACCGCCGTCAGGGTGATGAGCACCACCGCCCAGACCCGCCTGAGCCCCATCCGCTCCAGCCGGTCGGCCAGCGGGTCGAGCAGGTAGGCCAGGATCGCCCCCAGCACGAAGGGCAGCAGCACGTCGCCCAGCAGCCAGAGCAGCAGCAGGAAGACCAGGGCCGCGATGCCCCAGATCCGTGCCTGCTGCCCCATCGTGACCGCCATGGCGGCTCGACTCCCTGTTGCCGTCGCCCAGATGTGCCCGAGCCCCCGCCCGCTGGCAAGGACGGCTCAGCCCGGCAGGTTCGCCTCGCCCTCGTTGAGCGGTCTCAGGATGCGCGCCACCTGCTCGCGCAGCCAGCGGTGCGAGGGCGAGGTCGTGGCGCGACGGTGCCAGACCAGGCCGATCAGCGGCGCGGGAAGGGGCAGGGGCGCCTTGTAGACCTCCAGCCTCAGAATGGGCGCCATGTGCCGGGCGAGCTGCCCGGGAATCATCGCCACGATGTCGGTCGTGGCGACGCTCCGGCAGATGCCGCCGAAGAAGGGCAGGGTCATCGCCACCCGCCGCGCCCGCCCGACCCGCTCCAGCGCGTCGTCCATCATCGCCCGCGTCCGCCCCTCGGGCGACATGAGCGCATGGTCCAGCTCGCAGAACAGGTCCAGCGGCACCGGCGTCCCGGGCTCGACGCCGGCCAGCCGGGGATGCCCCCGCCGCGCGATCATGCAGAAGCTCGAATGGAAGAGCGGCTCCCACTCGATCCAGTCGGGCGCGTCCTGCCGAGGGATCAGCGCGAGGTCGGCGAGGTAGCGGTCGAGGGTGTCGGCGTAGTTCGTGGGCACGAGGTCGAGGAGGTGGACCCGCACCTCCGGCGCCTCGGCCAGCAGCGTCCGCCCCAACTCCGGCATCAGCATCTCGCCGAAGAAATCCGACCCCGCGATTCGGAAGCTGACGCTGGCGGTCGCCGGATCGAAGGCCTCCGGCCCCGACAGGAGCCGCTGGAGCGAATCGAGATGCTCGCGCAGCGGCACCGCGAGGCTCCGGGCGTAGTCGGTGGCCTCCAGCCTCGGTCCCCGCCGGACGAAGAGGGGATCGCCGAGAGCATCCCGGAGCCGCGCCAGCGCCGCCGAGACGGCGGGCTGCGAAAGGCCGACGCGACGCCCGGCCGCCGTGGTGGACCCCTCGCGCAGCAGCGCATCCAGCACGCGCAGCAGGTTCAAGTCGAAGGTCGCCATATTCATGGGACGGATGATGACTATACGATCAATCCATTTTCCATAAGTTTCGTCCGAAGTTATCTCCCTTGGCATCGGTTCCGCCGAATTAACCACGGAGATTGAGATGAAGCATTTTCCCCCGAGCCCTGCCCCCGAGACCCTGGACTGGGGCGGCGTCACCTACCGCACCATCCTGTCCACTGCCGAGACAGGCGGGGCCATGAGCATCGTGGACAGCACCTCGCCCGCGCTCTCGGGCCCGCCGCGCCACGTCCATCACGCCGAGGACGAGACCTTCATCCTCCTCTCGGGCGAGATGGAGTTCTGGCTCGCGGGCCGGACCTTCCGCAAGGGCCCGGGCGAGACGGCCTTCATCCCGCGCGGGACGGAGCATACGTTCAAGGCCCTCACCGAGTGCCGCCACCTCGTGATCCTGACTCCCGGCGGCTTCGAGGGCTTCTTCGCCGACATGGCGCGGAACGCCTACCGCATCCCCGAGGACATGGGCCCGATCACCGAGAGCGCCACGCGCCACAACCTCACCTTCACCGGCCCGCCGCTCTGAGGTCGGGTATTCCTGACCCGGCCCTTGCGGCGGCTTGACGCAGGGCAGGGGCCGGGTGTTCATCGCCCCCGAAGCGCGGATGCATTTCGCATCCTGATTACCGGGGCCGGTCCTCCGGCCCCGATGACCGATTTGATGTTGCGATTTCTCATGAGGATTCCATGCGCGATATCCCCTTCGTCTTCTTCCTGGCCGCGGTGCTCTGCGTGATGACGGGCATGAGCCTCGGCATCTGGATGGGCATGGCCCAGCAGTTCCAGTTCGCCCCCGTGCACGCCCACCTGAATCTCGTCGGCTGGGCGACCATGGCGCTCTTCGCCATCTATTACCGCTTGACGCCGCAGGCGGCGCAGGGCTGGCTTCCCCGCATCCACGCGGTGCTCGCCATCACCGGCATCATCGCGATGGCGTCCGGCCTCGCGGGCGAGATCGCCGGGCGGAACGGGCTGATCCCCGCGCTGCAGGTCGGCTCGCTGCTGACCGCCGCGTCCATGCTGCTCTTCCTGTTCACCGTGGTCCGGTTCGGCTTCGGCACCGCTCCGACTCGGGCCGGGCGCATGGCCCGCGACGCGGCGATGACGCCCGCCGAATGAACCTTCCCGGGCGGGCGCTCCGGCGCCCGTCCTCCGCTGTCCTGTCCCCCACTTCGGGCGCCCTCGCGGCGCCCGCTTCTTTTGCGGAGGGGCCGCCGCTTGCCCGGCCGGTCCGCTTGCCCTAGACCGGCGCGGCCAAGGAACCCGCCGCTAGGACCCGCAATGCGCCTGACCCGCTACTTCCTCCCCGTCCTCAAGGAAAACCCGGCGGAGGCGCAGATCGTCTCGCACCGCTACATGCTGCGCGCGGGCATGATCAAGCAGCAGTCGGCGGGCATCTACTCCTGGCTGCCGCTCGGCTTCAAAGTCCTCAAGCGCGTGGAGCAGATCGTCCACGAGGAGCAGCAGCGCGCCGGGCACATCCCGCTCCTGATGCCGACGCTCCAGTCGGCCGAGCTGTGGCGCGAATCCGGCCGCTACGACGACTACGGCGAGGAGATGCTCCGCATCACCGACCGCCACAAGCGCGAGATGCTCTACGGCCCGACCAACGAGGAGATGATCACCGACATCTTCCGCTCGGGGGTCAACAGCTACAAGGACCTGCCGCTCACGCTCTACCACATCCAGTGGAAGTTCCGGGACGAGGTCCGGCCCCGGTTCGGCGTCATGCGCGGGCGCGAGTTCCTGATGAAGGACGGCTACAACTTCGACATCGACAAGGAAGGCGCGCTCCACGCCTACAACCGCCACATGGTCAGCTATCTCCGCACTTACGAGCGGATGGGCCTGACCGCGATCCCGATGCGCGCCGCCTCCGGCCCCATCGGCGGCGACAACACCCACGAGTTCCTGGTGCTGGCCTCCACCGGCGAATCCGAGGTCTTCTACGACAGCGCCGTGACCGAGTTGGAACTCGGCGCCCGCGACGTGGACTACGGCAACCCCGAGCAGGTGCAATCCATCTGCGACGAGTTCACCTCGCTCTACGCCCGCACCGACGAGACGCACGACCCCGCTCTCTTCGACCGGATCCCCGAGGAGCGCCGCCGCGTGGGGCGCGGGATCGAGGTCGGCCAGATCTTCTACTTCGGCACCAAGTATTCCGAGCCGATGGGCGCCTTCGTCACCACGGCGACTGGCGAGCGGGTTCCGGTGCACATGGGCTCGCACGGGATCGGCGTGTCGCGCTCCTCGGCGCGATCATCGAGGCCAGCCACGACGACAAGGGCATCATCTGGCCCGAAGGCGTGACGCCTTTCGCCGCCGGCATCGTCAACCTCAAGCAGGGCGACACCGACGCGGACGCCGCCTGCGAGATGCTCTACGGCAGCCTCAAGGCCAAGGGCCTCGACATCCTCTACGACGACCGCGACGCGCGGGCGGGCGAGAAGTTCGCGACCATGGACCTGATCGGCCTGCCCTGGCGGATCACCGTCGGCCCTCGCGGCCTCAAGAACGGCGTCGTGGAGCTGACCTCGCGCCGCACCGGCGAGAGCGAGGAGATGTCGCCCGAGGCCGCCGTCGCGCGGATCGCGGAAATCTACGAGGGCATCTGACCCTCAGGACGGCCGCTTCGTCGCGCGGCGGCCGTTCCGCACCAAGGCCCATCCGACGGCCAGCATGGCGGCCCCCCATGCCAGGAATCCCAGGTCCCACCAGAGCCATTGCTCGCGCGGGGCCGTCTCGTTGACGTGGTGGAGCCCCAGAAGCTGGTGGTCCACCACTCCCTCGACCAGGTTGAACAGCCCGAACCCCATCAGCAGCGTCCCGACGAAGAGTCGGGACGACCACCAGCGATGCCGTAGCCGCGCAGTCCGCCACAGCAGCGCGAGCCCCAGCGCGACAAGGGCATAGGTCACGACGTGGAAGAGTCCGTCGAGACGCGTGTTGAGCTTCAGGTTCTCCAGGCTGTCGGCCGGATAGCCCGCGCTGGTGGCGATGTGATGCCACTGGAGCACCTGATGCAGGACGATGCCGTCGAAGAATCCCCCGAGGCCCGCCCCGAGCAGGATGCCGGCGGTCGTCGGGAACTCCTGGTCCTCGTCCAGCGCCATCCGGTTGCTCCCCTTCCGATCGGACCAGGAACCTAGGTGGACTCACCGTCCCGTCACGCGAACCGTTTGCATTCCGGCCACCGCTCGGAAACTCTGGCGCCCGATCTGGGAGGACCATGAATGACGAAGTCACTCATCACTTGGGGCGGCTGGGCCGGCCACGAGCCCGACCTCGTGGCGGACATCTTCCGCCGGATGCTGGAAGGCGAGGGGATGGAGGTCACCGTGACCGACTCCCTCGACGCCTTCGACGACGCCGAGGGGCTGCGCGCCCTCGACCTCATCGTCCCCGTCTGGACCATGAGCGAACTGAGCCGCGAGCGGGCCACCAACGTCTCCGAAGCGGTGGCGCGCGGCACCGGGATCGGCGGCTGCCACGGCGGGATGTGCGACGCCTTCCGGGGCAACCCCCTCTGGCAGTTCGTCACCGGCGGCCAATGGGTCGCCCACCCCGGCGGCGATGGCGTCCGCTACACCGTCCGCATGACCGAGCCCGACCACGAGCTGATTCAGGGCATCGGCGACTTCGAGGTCGCGACGGAGCAGTACTACCTCCACGTCGACCCCGCGAACCGCATCCTCGCCAGGACGACCTTCCCGACGGTGAGCTGGTATCACTCGCCCAACGGCCCCGTGGAGATGCCGGTCGTCTGGACCCGCCAGTGGGGCCTCGGCCGCGTCTACTACAACGCGCTGGGCCACAAGGCGAACGTCATCGCTCAGGGAGCGCCCTACGAAATGCTCCGTCGCGGCCTCGTCTGGGCGGCCAAGGGCAAGGCGTTGGCCGAAGGGCAGGGGGTGGATCAGTTCCAGAGCCCCGGCAACCACTGGTGAGGCGCTACCGTACGATCCGGTAGCCGAAGATCGGGTCCCCGCTGACCATCCAGAGGCGGACCCAGATCACCACGAACATCTCCTGCGCCCGCGCGCCCTTGATGTCGCCCAGGTCCACGAACCGGCTCCACCCGAACCCACGGGCCAGCTCCCGCACCGCCTCCTTGGCCGCCTCGTCGTCACCGCAGAGGAACAGGTCGTGCTCCCCCGGCACGAGGCCCGGATTGGTCATCACCGACGCCGTGACGGTGTTGAAGCACTTCACCACCCGCGCTTCGGGGAACGCCGCCTGAACCTGCTCGCCCAGCGAGGTCGGCCCGGAATACTCCGCCATCAGGAAGGGCGGCATCCCCTTCGAGAAGTCGAGCGGGTTCGCCACGTCGATCAGCACCTTCCCCGCGAGGTTCCTGGTCCCCGCGATCCGCAGCGCCTCCAGCGATCCCGCCCCGTTGGTGGCGTTGACCACGGCCTCGCCGCGCCACGCCGCCTCCTCCATGGTCACGACCCGCGCACCCGTCTCGTCCTGCCACTCGGCCAACGTCCTGGCCTGGTTGCGCGGCTGCGCCAGCGTCTCGGGCGTCACCTCGCGGATGCCGAGCACCACCTCGTGCCCCGCCTTGGCGAAGCCCGCCCCGAGCGTCTGCCCCACCGACCCGCCGCCCACGATCCCGATCCGCATCGCGTCCCTCCGTGCTGGCCCGGCGCCATGCTAGCGGACTGGTGAGCGCCCGTCAGCCGCCTCGCGTTGACCTTGCCCGCGCCCGGGGGCAATGGTCCCACGCGACCGAAAGGACCCCGGATGAGCCGCCCCTTCGCCCCTACGAATGGATGATCGCCTGGCGCTACCTCCGCGCCAAGCGGGCCGAGGGCGGGGTCTCGGTCATGACCTGGATCAGCCTCGTCGGCGTCACCCTCGCCGTCTTTGCGCTGATCGCCACGCTCGCCGTCCGCTCGGGCTTCCGCGAGGAGTTCGTGGACACGATCCTCGGCGCCAACGCCCATGTCACGGTCTACAAGCAGCCCGAGATCGACGCGAACGGTCGGCAGGTCGCCACCATCGCCGACGCCTCGGCCATGGCCGACCTGATCGCTCAGGTCCCCGGCGTGACCCGCGCCGCCCCCCTCGTGCGCGGGCAGGTCATGGCGACGTTCCAGGGCCGCAACTCGGGCGTGGAGGTCTTCGGCATCGCGCCCGAGGACCTCGCCACGATCCCCCGCGTCGCGCACCCGGAAGAGGCCGAAGGCAGCCTCGACGACTTCCCGCAGGGCATCGCCATCGGCTCCGGCGTCGCGCGCGAGCTGGGCATCATGGTGGGCGACAAGCTCCGCATCATCTCGCCCGATGGCGCCCGCACGCCGATGGGCGTCAGCCCCCGCGTCTCGGCCTACACGGTGACCTACATCTTCACCAGCCGGGCGCTACGACATCGACCGCACCCGCGCATACCTGCCGCTCCCCGAGGCGCAGAAGTTCTTCAACCGCGACGGCGTCGCGGACGAGATCGAGGTCATGCTGGACGACCCCGACGACGTGGAGGCGATCGTCCCCGCGATCCTTCAGGCCGCCGGTCCCATGACGCTCGCCTGGACTTGGAAGGACTCCTCCGGTGCGTTCCTGAGTGCGCTGACCGTCGAGGACAACGTGATGTTCGTGATCCTCTCGGTCCTCGTGCTGATCGCCTCGATGAACATCATCTCGGGTCTCATCATGCTGGTGAAGAACAAGGGCCGCGACATCGGCATCCTCCGCACGATGGGCCTGACCGAGGGCGCGGTGCTGCGCGTCTTCTTCCTTTGCGGGGCAAGTATCGGCACCATCGGCACGATCCTCGGCGTCCTCCTCGGCTGCGCCTTCGCCATCTGGATCGACCCGATCTTCGCCGCCGTGAACTACCTTTCGGGCGGGGGCGTCTGGGACCCCTCGATCCGGGGCATCTATCGCCTGCCCGCCAAGCTCGAATGGGGCGACGTGCTCTCGGCGGTGTCCCTGTCCCTGTTCCTGTCCTGGGTCGTCACGCTCTTCCCCGCGCGCCGCGCCGCCCGCATGAACCCCGTCGAGGCCCTGCGCTATGAGTGACACCCTGCGGCTCTCGGGCGTCACCAAGACCTACAACCCCGGCAAGCCCACCGCCGTTGAGGTGCTGCGCGGCGTGGACCTCGCCGTCGCCCCCGGCGAGGTCGTGGCCCTCGTCGCCCCCTCGGGCGCGGGCAAGTCCACGCTCCTCCACGTCGCGGGCCTCCTCGACACGCCGGACGCGGGTCAGGTGCTCCTCGACGGCACCGACATGACCCGCCTCAGCGACCGCCGTCGCACCATGGCGCGGCGCGACCTCGTGGGCTTCGTCTACCAGTTCCACCACCTCCTGCCCGAGTTCACGGCGCTGGAGAACGTGGTGCTCCCCCAGCTCGCCCACGGCACCCCGCGCGCCCAGGCCGAGGCCCGCGCCCTCGACCTCATGGACCGAGTCGGCGTCCGGAACCGCGCCACGCACCGCCCCGCCGAGCTCTCGGGCGGCGAGCAGCAGCGCGTCGCCTTCTGCCGGGCGCTCGCCAACGCGCCGCGCCTGCTCCTCGCCGACGAGCCCACGGGCAACCTCGACCCCGCCACCTCGGACCGGGTCTTCGACGCGCTCATGGTCCTCGTCCGCTCGACCGGCCTCGCGGCACTGATCGCCACGCACAACCTCCAGCTCGCCGCCCGCATGGACCGGGTCCTCAGGCTCGACGCCGGCCACGTCGTTCCGGCATGATCCACCTCAAGGCGACTCACAGCTCGCCAGCCGAACCTGGGACAGAACGAGCAAGAGCCCCCATGCGCCGCCCCCTCATCCTCCTCGCGCCGCTGGCGCTCATGGCCTGCGTGCCCGACCCGCACGAGCCCGTCTCAGGCCGCGCGGCCTTCCTCGAGTCCTGCTCCGCCTGCCACGGCGAGGACGCCACCGGCAACGGCCCTCTGGCCGCCGGTCTCGATCCGCACCCCGCCGATCTCACCCGCATCTCTGCCCGCAACGGCGGCACCTTCCCCCGCGACCGGGTGATGAGCACCATCGACGGCTTCGCCCGTGGCGCCCACTTCAGCCCCGCCATGCCCGAGTTCGGCCGGACCGACCTAGGCGACACCGTCGTGGTGGAGGACGACCCCGGGCGTCGGCACCCCGATTCCGGAAAAGCTGCTCGCGCTCGCGGACTATCTGGAGAGCATCCAGCAGCCTTGAGGGGCTAGGGCAGGGTACGGCTTCCCCTCGGCTTTTTCTCAGCCGTTAAAGGTTTCTCAACCTTCTTCTGCCATGGTGATCCCGTCCCCGGGTCGCCGCCCGGCGGGGTAGGGGGAGTTGCGCCCTCCCCCTAGCTCGTCGCCAGCTCCCGCGAGACCTCGAGGAACCGCTGGAACATCTCCTCATCATCCAGCGGGATCAGCTCCGGCGGCGAGATCTCCATCAGGCTCTCGAACTCCGACGACGACCACAGCATCTGCGACTGGAGCGACACCGCCGCCTCCAGCGTCTTGAGCGTGTTGAGCGCGACGTCGGCGTCCGCGCGGGCGACCTCCAGCCCGTCCCGGGTCAGCGCCTCGCGTTCCAGCAGCATCGCGCGGTAGGCGTCGATCACCTCCGCCACCTGCTGCTGCACCCGCAGGTTCCCCTCGTAGATGGGCTTACGGGACTCGTCGGCCTCGCCGATGGCAGCCTCCGTCTCGGCGATGAGGGCGTCGTTCCGCTGCTCGATCTCCGCGAGCCGGGGCAGCCACTGCTCCTCGTAATCCTGCAGGTGCCGCTCGTAGAGCCGCTCGACCAGCAGCCGCGTCACCGCCGCCACCGCATAGTAGCGCCGCAGGACCGAGTCGTCGTCGGTGACGCCCTGGATCTCGCGCAGCCGTTCCTCGATCTTGCGGACCACCTCGAAGGCCATCGCCGACTCCACGATGGTCACGCCGTTCACCTGATAGAGCGCCGCCTCCGCCTCCTCCGGCGTGATCTCGACGCCGTATTCCGCCATCAGCCGGTCCGCGAAGTCCCTGAGCAGCGCCGCCCGCCGCCGCTCCAGCTCCTCCTTCTGCGCCTGAAGTTGCGCGATCTCCGCGTCGATGGCCTCCATGGAGCCTTCCGCGTAGCGGTTCAGCGTCCGGTCGATCACGCCGACCGCGTCCGCGCTCCGGGGCGCCGTGATCCGGTCGATCCGCAGCTCCGCGATCCGCGCGTCGATCCTCACGCGCTCCTCGTCCAGCGAGAACAGCGCCGACCGGCTCTCGCCGTAGAGGTCGCCCAGCACCAGCCCCAGCACGCGGTCGAGCTGCCGGTTCAGGTCCTCACGGTAGTCCTCCTTGTCCGACAGGAGCGGCAGCGAGGTCTCGGGCGCCACGTCCATGTCCTCGATGATGCCCCGGATCGTGTCGATGTCGTCCTCGATCCCCTGGATCACCGGGGCCACGTCCCGCCCCTCGGCCCACAGCGGCGCCCCCGTGACCAGCGCGGCGGCGAGCAGAAGTCCCCTCATGGCACCCTCCCTGTCGTCACTCCCGACGTAGGTATGGCTCCGCTTCTCCGGAAGGCTCCCCGTCGCAGATACCTTCCACCTGCGCGCCCGACACGGCAGCTCGACCCACTCCGTCATCGGCTCGTCGAGCGGCTTCAGGGGGAAGTAGCGCGACAGCATCTCGTGCAGCCGCTCCGTCCGGCCAGCCTTGGGCGCCAGCGTCCGGCAGCAGACATACTCCTCCATGATCGCGCCCTGCTGCTCGTAGCCGTAGTCGAGGTAGTCGGCCGAGGTGTCGAGGTCGAAGAGGTAGGGGTCCGCCGTCTCGACGTGCTCGAACGCGGCCTTCAGCGGGAAGTATCCCGTGAGGTCCCGGTGCTGCCACTGCCAGGCATGGACCATCTCGTGCGCGAGCAGCATCGCGTCCGCGAGGGGCAGGACCCGGGGCCACCCCTCCACCATGTCGTCGCGGTAGAGGTCCCGGCGCACGTAGACGTCCTCGAAGATCGAGATGGCCCCCGTCGCCGTGCGGATCGTGTCGCCCCGGGGCGGCGGGAAGATCCGCGACTGGCAGGTGAGCCTCGGCGGCGCGGGCAGCACGCGCACCGCGCTCAGGCGCGGCGAGTCGTGCAGCCTGACCCGAGAGGTGTCCAGCGCCGGTCCTTGCAGGTCCGACAGGAAGGCCACCTCGTCGGGCGTGAGCGGCCGCCCGCAGGCCGCGAGCAGGAGCAAGGCAAGGAGGGCAGGGCGCATCGGACCACTTGGCCACGCGGGCCGGCCGAGGGCAAGGGCCCCGCTCAGGCGACCTCGCGCTTGATCGGCGCGAAGCTGGACAGCCCCAGCCAGGTCGAGATCGACCGCACCAGCGCCGGCGGACCATGGGCTTCCAGCGTGCCGGCCGCCATCTCCGCCCGCAGGGAGCAGTGGCCCATCCAGATCGCGGTCATGACGCGCAGGGGCGCGCGCAGCTCCAGGTCCACGTCGTAGCCCGGATCGTGGAGGCAGAGGTCGACCGTCCCGTCCGCGACCACGAGCCACCAGTCCTGCCGCTCCTCGTCCAGCTCGGGATAGTGGAAGTGAACCACCGTCCGCCCCGGTGGGAAGGACTTGGGGTCGACGCGCCGCCGCATGTCCCACATGAGGAGCGAGGGGTCGAGGTTCTTCAGGGACAGGTTGGACTCCACCCAGCGCTGGCCCCAGGTCCCGAGCCCCTCGACCAGCCCCCGCAGCTCCTCCCCGGCCCGAGTCAGCCGGTAGTCGTTGATGCCGGGCTGCCCGGTGGGCTCGACCCGCACGATCCCGGCCTGCTCCAGCTCCTTGAGGCGCTTGGACAGGAGCGCCGGCGACATCCGCGGCACCCCCCGTCGCAGGTCGTTGAAGCGCGTGGAGCCGCAGAGCATCTCGCGCACCACCAGCATCGTCCACCGCGAGCAGACGACCTCCGCCGCCATCGAGACCGGGCAGAACTGGCCGTAGGAGGAGCTCATGACCCGCCTCCATCGAGGATGCCGGATCATGCGCCCGAGGACGCCGCCGGTCCAGTATAGATTCGAGACTGGACCGATTCGCGCGACAGGAGGACACTCCCCGGCATTCATCCCCTGGAGGATTCCATGACCCTCGTTGATGCGCCGACTACCGCCAAGCACATTGCCGCTCCGCCGACCCTCGTCGAGAGGGCCGAGGCCCTGGGCGCGGTCTTCGCCGACCGCGCCCAGCGGCTCGACGAGGAGGACGCCTTCGTCGCCCAGAACTACGCCGACCTGAAGGAGGCGGGCTTCCTCGAGGCCGCCGTCCCCGCCGAGCTCGGCGGCGGCGGGGCCGACATCCCCGAGCTCTCCCTGATGCTCCGCACCTTCGCGCGTCACTGCGGATCGACCGCGCTCGCGCTCGCCATGCACACCCATCTGGTCGCGGTCCCCGCCTGGCGCTGGCGCCACCAGGGCGTCGCCGCCGTCGAGCCCCTGCTCCGGCGCGTCGCGGCCGAGCGGCTCGTCCTCGTCGCCACCGGCGGCTCCGACTGGGTGGGCGGCAGCGGCGAGGCTGTCCGCGTCGAGGGCGGCTACCGCATCAACGCCCGCAAGATCTTCTCCTCGGGCTCCCCCGTGGGCGACCTCCTGATGGCCAGCGCGATCCTCAAGGGCGAGGACGGCGCCCCCGACGAAGTGCTGCACTTCGCGGTGCCCTTCGCCTCGCCGCAGGTGAAGCGCCTCGACACTTGGCACACGCTCGGGATGCGGGCCACGGGCTCGCACGACGTCCTCATCGACGGCCACGTGGTCCCCGAGGCCGGCGTCGCGCTCCGCCGTCCCGCCGGCCAGTGGCACCCGTTCTGGCACATCGTCGCCACGACCGCGATCCCGCTGATCTACTCGGCCTATCTCGGCGTGGCCGAGGCCACCCGCGACGCCGCGGTGGCATTGGCCCGCCTGCGCCCGACGCCGCACACGATCCCCCTCGTGGGCCGCATGGACACCGAGCTCATGGGCGCCCGCCTCGCGCTGCAGGGGATGCTCGACGTGGTAGCCGAGAACGCGCCCTCGGCCGACACCGTCAATCGCGTGATGATGGGCCGGACGCTCTGCGCCCGCCACGCCCTCGCGGTGGCCGACCTCGCGATGGAGGCCGCCGGCGGCGCGGCCTTCTACCGCAAGAACGGCGTGGAGCGCCGGTTCCGGGACCTCCAGGGGGCGAGGTATCACCCGATGCAGCAGGGCCCGCAAGCGGAGTATGCGGGGCGGATGGCGCTGGGGATGGGGGTGGAGAGGGTGTTCTGACTGCTTTGATAGCTTATGCAGGACTACGAAGGGCAGACGAGAGAGTTAATCGACGCGTTAAAGGCTCGCCTCCGAAATTAATCAGTTCTTTCGTCTTCTTCTGCATGAGTTATCGCGGCAACTCCAAAACGTTCCGCGTCAGCCTGCATGGCCTCAAATAATGGAGAGGTGCGCATTCGTTCAAGGTTCTTTCGAACTTCTCGGTCAGTCTTCACTCTTTGGTTCGGATTCACCGAACGTGCCATAGCTTCCGCCATCTTTGCTCGAGAGAAGAAGTAATCAAGCAAGTTGCCGGGTAGGACAACAAATTTTGGGCTATGCAGTCCATGATTAATGCTGAGCCGTGTGCCTTTCCAAAGTTTCCCATAGTTGCGGACGTGGCCGAAAAATGCAATCGGTCCGATCTTACAGTAAACTGCTACAAAATCTAAACTGTCAGAATGCGGGATGTCGATTTCGACAGACCGTTTTATGTAGCGGTTCCAGTAGACCGGGGTATCGTCAGACTTGACGTCCGAGAACCACCCAATTGGCACCATATGTAGCTCGTTCGTTCCTGGGTTGCTAAGCTCTCCTATTAAGAAGCGTCTCCAAACTTCCATACATTTAGCTAGGTCAGCTTCCAGCGACGGATCGACGCGAGCGAAAACACCTCCCTCACTGATCGAGTATAGGCTGGCTCGATAGAGCAAGGATGCGGCAAACTTAGAATACCACTCGCTATATGATCCTCTCGGCCCGTCACTTGATGAGATTTGCGAGAAGACTTTCTCTGCAAACTCTTTCTCCCAAGAGGAAAGCATCTGTTCGCAATCCCAGCAGAACAGGGGTGCCTTGGCGCCATCTTGGATCCGACGATTAGGACTAGCCCCCGCTTCTAAGGTAATCAGTCCCGCTCGTTTGTTTCATCCAACGAACACAAAGCCGGGATAACGTGACTCTTCTGCAATTCCTTTAGCTGACCGCATAGCTTGCAGCTTGCAATCAATTTCGGATCACTGGCGCTTATATCTCAGCGGCTATCGGCTTGGATACTTCTAAGTCTTCCGCTAGATCGAACTGCCCCAACTCACACATCCAACTCCTCAACAAACCTTGCGTTCTCCTGAATGAACTGGAACCGCATCTCCGGCTTCTTCCCCATCAGCCGCTCGACGAGGTCCTCGGTCTCCCCCGGCTCGTCGTCGTGGAGCGACACCCGGATCAGCCGCCGCGTCGCGGGGTCCATGGTGGTGTCCTTGAGGTCCTTGGCGTCCATCTCGCCCAGGCCCTTGAAGCGCTGGACGTCGATCTTGCCCTTGCCGCCGATCCCCTTCGCCAGCCACTTCGCCTTCTCGGTGTCGTCGGCCACATAGAGCCGCTTCGCCCCCTGCGTCAGCCGGTAGAGCGGCGGGCAGGCCAGATACAGGTGCCCCTTGTCGATCAGCGGCCGCATCTGCGTGAAGAAGAACGTCATCAGCAGCGACGCGATGTGCGCCCCGTCCACGTCGGCGTCGGTCATGATGATGACCTTCTCGTAGCGCAGGTCGTCGATGTTGAACTTGCTCCCCAGCGATACCCCCAACGCCTGCGCGAGGTCCGCGATCTCCTGATTGCTCCCGAGCTTCGAGGACGCCGCCCCCAGCACGTTCAGGATCTTCCCCCCGGAGCGGCAGCAGCGCCTGCGTCCGCCGGTCCCGCGCCATCTTCGCGGAGCCACCG
This sequence comes from Rubellimicrobium mesophilum DSM 19309, assembly GCF_000600335.2. Classification (GTDB taxonomy): domain Bacteria; phylum Pseudomonadota; class Alphaproteobacteria; order Rhodobacterales; family Rhodobacteraceae; genus Rubellimicrobium; species Rubellimicrobium mesophilum. The sequence continues at coordinate 85,372 of NZ_KK088615.1, forward strand.
GCCGAGTCGCCCTCGACGATGAACAGCTCCGTCCCCGCGCGCGAGGACGCCGAGCAGTCCACGAGCTTGCCCGGCAGCCGCAGCTTGCGCGTGGCGGACTTCCGCGCCGTCTCCTTCTCCTGCCGACGCCGGATGCGCTCCTCGGCCCGCAGGATCAGGAAGTCGAGGATCGCCCCCGCGCTCTTGGTGTTCGCCGCGAGCCAGTGGTCGAAGTGGTCGCGCACCGCCCCCTCGACCAGCCGCGCGGCGTCGGTGGTGGCGAGCCGGTCCTTGGTCTGGCCCACGAACTCCGGCTCGCGGATGAAGCAGGAGACCAGCGCGCAGCCGCCCGTCAGCAGGTCCTCGCGCGTGATGTCGGCGGCCTTGCGGTTCTTGGCGAGCTCCCCGTAGGCTTTGAGCCCCTTGAGGACCGCCGCCCAGAACCCCGCCTCGTGGGTGCCGCCCTCGGGCGTCGGGATGGTGTTGCAGTAGCTCTGGAGGAAGCCGTCCCGCGCGGGCGTCCAGTTGATCGCCCATTCCACCTTGCCGGGAACGCCGAACTTCTCCTGGAACGACACCGTCCCGGCGAAGGGCTTCTCGGCATAGGTGCTGACGGCCCCGAGCGTCTCCGTCAGGTAGTCGGCGAGGCCCCCCGGGAAGCGGAACGTCGCCTCCATCGGAGTGTCGCCGTCCTCGATCTCGGACTTCCAGCGGATCTCCACGCCCGAGAAGAGGTAGGCTTTGGACCGCACCATCTTGAACAACCGCGAGGGCCGCAGCGTGTGGTGCCCGAAGATCTCCGCATCCGGGTGGAAGGTGGACGAGGTCCCCCGCCGGTTCGGCGCCGCGCCCAGAACGGCGAGCGGCCCGAGCGGGATGCCCCGCGAGAACCGCTGCTCGTAAAGCGTCTTGTTCCGCGCCACCTGCACCACGAGCGAATCCGACAGCGCGTTCACCACCGACGCACCCACGCCGTGCAACCCGCCCGAGGTCTCATAGGCCTTGCCCGAGAACTTGCCCCCGGCGTGGAGCGTGCAGTGGATCACCTCCAGCGCGCTTTTCCCCGGAAAGCGCGGATGCGGGTCCACCGGCATCCCTCGCCCGTTGTCGCGGATCGTGCAGGACCCGTCCGCGAGCAGCTCCACCTCGATCCGGTTGGCGTGTCCCGCCACCGCCTCGTCCATGGAGTTGTCGAGGATCTCCGCCACGAGGTGATGGAGCGCGTGCTCGTCCGTGCCGCCGATATACATGCCGGGGCGCTTGCGGACGGGCTCCAGCCCCTCCAGCACCTCGATCGAGGAAGCGTCGTAGGTCTCGGTCACGTTCAGCAGATCGTCGGGCATGGCGGTCATGTTCTCGTTGTGTTCTTCCCAGATAGCCATTTTTCCCTCGCTTCGCAACGCGACCGTCCGTCACCCAGGCCTTTTCTCAGGGCCGAACGGGCTCCCGCGACCGCTCGTCCCACATCCGCTGGAACGCCGGGCGCCCCTGGCACATCCGCAGCCACCCGTCCACGGCGGGATAAAGGGGCAGGAGCCCCGCGTCGGCCTGCGCATAGCGGACGATCTCGGCCAGGTTGATGTCGGCCACCGTGAAGCGGCTCCCCACCATCCACTGCCGCACCCCCAGATGCGCCTCCAGGGCCTTCAGCGGCCGGTGCAGCCGCTCCTTGGCCCGCTCGACCTCGGCGCGGCCCTCCTCGGTCTCCGTGCGCCCATACTGATAGGCGTTCTGGATCGCGAGCGCCGGCTCCTCGACGCTGGCCGCCCCGAACAGCGCCCATTGCACCATCAGCGCGTTCTCCGCCTCGTCGCGCGGCCCGAGGTCCCCGCCATGGCGCCGCGCGAGGTAGAGGTTGATCGCCAGCGACTCGGCCAGCACGAGGCCGTCGTCCTCCAGCACCGGGATCGCGCCCATGGGGACAGCGCTAGGAACTCCGGCGAGTGCGTGTTGAGCGGCGCGGCTGGCCCCGAAGGGTCGTCCAGCCGGTAGGCCTGCCAGACCGTTCGGATCGGCAGGTCCATCCCGATCTCATGGGCCAGCCAGATGTTGCGGCTCGCGCGGGACCGATAGCAGCCATGGAGCAGGGGCATCGCGGACTCCTTCCTGTCAGACCTTCCTTGCTAATCCTCCTCACGCGCCCTTGAAAGCCGGCGCCCACCGGGCTTCATTCCGGACGAGGCAAGGAGGGAACACCATGCGCGTCTTCTTCACCGGAGGCTCCGGCAAGGCCGGCAAGCACGCCATCGCCCATCTGGCCGAACAGGGGCATCAGGTCACCAACATCGACCTCACGCCGCATCGCCATCCGGGCGTGCCGTTCCTGAAGGTGGACCTCACCGACGGGCACCAGGTCTTCAACGCCATGGCCTCGCCCGCCTCGGGCGACGACCTCGACCGCGAGCCCGCCCGCTACGACGCGGTCGTCCACTTCGCGGCCATCCCGTCGATGTTCCTGACCGCGGACAACGAGACCTATCGCGTCAACGTGCTGAGCACCTACAACGTGCTCGACGCCGCGACCAAGCTCGGCATCCGCAAGATCATCGTGGCGTCCAGCGAGACGACCTACGGCGTCTGCTTCGCCCAGGGTGAGGTCCGGCCCGACTACATCCCGGTGGACGAGGAGCACCCGACCGTCCCGCAGGACAGCTACGCCATGTCCAAGGTCGTCAACGAGGTCACGGCCCGCAGCTTCCAGGCGCGCACCGGCTTCGACATCTACGCGCTCCGCATCAACAACGTCATCGAGCCGCATGAATACCTGACCTATTCCAAGGCCTGGCGCGAGACGCCCGAGGTCCGGCGCCGCAACATCTTCGCCTATATCGACGCCCGCGACCTCGGCCACATGGTGGACCGCTGCCTCAAGACGGACGGCTTGGGCTACCAGGTCTTCAACGTGTCCAACGACGACTCCTCCGTCGGCATCCCCACGGCCGAGGTGATCGAGCGTTTCTACAAGGGCATCCCGGTCAAGCGACCCCTGGGCGAGCACGAGACCTTCTACTGCAACGCCAAGGCCAAGCGACTCCTCAACTACGCGCCGTCCCACGGCTGGCGCGACCTCCCCTCCAAACCGTAAGGGCCTTCGATGGATGCCCCCGCCGCCCCGCTCGTCCGCGCCTTCGACCTCGCCGCCTTCGAGGGCGCGACCGGCCCCGACCGGCAGGCCCGGACCGAGGATCTCGACCGCATCTGCCGCGAGACGGGCTTCCTCGTGCTCGCAGGCCACGGCGTGCCCGAGGCGACGATCCGGGGCGTGTGGGCGGCGGCGCAGGCCTTCTTCGCCCAACCCCCTGAGGAGAAGGCCAAGGTCGCCGCCAAGCCCGGCGACCCCTACGGCCTGGCTCGGCCCCGACCGCGACGGCCCATGGCGAAGTCGCGCGGCGATGAGACCGCCCCCCGACCTCAAGGAAAGCTTCAACGGCGGCCCCTCACGATTCCCCAGGGCCTGAGCGACCCCGACGCCTACGCCTTCTGCTACGTCCCGATCCCTGGCCCGACCTCCCCGGCTTCCGCAAGGCCTGGACGGCCTACTACACGGCCCTGGAGGACCTAGCCGCCCGCGTCATGGGCGCCATGGCCGTCGCGCTTCACCTGCCCGAGAACCACTTCGACGCCTACCTGACCGTCCCCGTCTCCGCCCTCCGCGCGCTCCACTACCCGGCCACGCCGCCCAGCACGCTCCCCGGCCAGCAGCGCGCGGGCGCCCACACCGACTACGGCTCCCTCACGATCCTCCTCCCGCAGCCCGGCTCGCGCGGCCTCGAGATCAGGGACCCCCGAAGCGGCGACTGGATCGAGGTCACGGCCCCGCCCGGCACCTTCGTCGTCAACATCGGCGACCTCATGGCCCGCTGGACCGCCGACCGCTGGGTCTCCACCCTCCACCGCGTCGTCGCCATCCCCGGCCAGCCCGCGCGCCAGAGCCTCGCCTTCTTCCACCAGCCCGACTGGGAGGCCGAGATCGTTCCCCTCGACGGCTCCTCGGCCTATCCGCCCGTCCGCTCGGGCCCCTACCTCCGCGCCAAGTTCACCTCGCCCGGGACCTGACTCCTCTAGGTTTACCCAAGGTCAAGGTCGTGCCATGATCCCCTCGAACCCCGAGGGCGACCATGGCACGCGACCTCCCTGACCGCACCGAGGCTGAGGGCATCGAGGCCCTGGCCTGGGACGCGATGTACGCCGCCGCGCCGCCTCCTTTCGCCGCCGCGACCGGCCTTGCGAGCCGGAGCTTCGGCGCCATGACCGCCTATGCGATCAAGGCGGCTCCGACGATCCAGTTCAACCGCGCCCAGCGCGCCGGGCCCGAGAAACCCTCCGCGGACGACCTCGCCGCCAGCGCCGACTGGATGCGCGGCAACGCCTCGCCGGCCTGGACCCTGCAACTGCCCGAGGACGACGACCGGCCCGCCCGGCTCGGGCTGCGGCCCAGCGGCTCCTGGACCAAGTTCGGCCGCTCCCTGACCGACCTGCCCGAGGCGGGCAGCCGCCTCGACCTCCGCGTCGTTGGGCCCGATCGGGCCTCGGACTTCGGCTCGGTCGTGGCCGCCGCCTTCGGAGCCCCGCCGCCCTTCGCCGCCTGGATCGCGTCCCTGGTCGGCCTGCCCGGCTGGACGGTCTACGTCGCCTACGAGGGCGAGACGCCCGGGGCGGCGGCGGCCCTTGCCGTCTCGGGCGAGGTCGCCTGGCTCGGCATGGGCTGCGCGCTCCCCGAGTTCCGCCGCCAGGGCGCCCAATCCGCGCTCCTGGCCCGCCGCCTGGGCGACGCGCGCGGGCAGGGCGCCCGCGTCGCCGTGACCGAGACCGGCACGCCTCCGCCGGGCGGCATCGCCGACCACCCGTCCTACCGCAACATCACCCGTGCCGGCTTCCAGCCGCTCTACCTCCGCACCAACTGGCGTCCGGAGGCGGGGTAGGGGAACCCCGCCCTCCGCCGCATCGCCTCTGGACGCATCCTGCAAACGAGCCTAACTCGCCCCCATGACCCAGGCGCCCACCCTCTCGCAGCCCCTCGCGGGCTGGTCCGGCCATGCGCGCGGCCTCCTCGGCCTCGCGCTGCCGCTGATCGGCTCGAACATCGCGGGATTCGCGATTCATGCGACCGACGTCGTGCTGATGGGCTGGTACGACGTGACCGCGCTCGCCGGCATCGTGCTGGCCAGCTCCTTCTACTTCATCCTCTTCATCACCGGCTCGGGCTTCGCCGTGGCCGTGATGCCCCTCGTCGCCACCGCCGCGCAGGAAGGGGACGCGACCGAGGTCCGCCGCGTGACCCGCATGGGCCTCTGGCTGATTCTGGGCTTCGCCGCGCTCATCATGCCGATCCTGATCTTCTCGGGGCCGCTGCTCGCCTCCATGGGCCAGAAGCCCGAGGTCGCCGACTACGCCGGGCGCTACCTCCACATCGCCGGCTGGATGATCGTGCCGGCCCTGGTGATCTCGCTCCTGCGCTCGTTCCTCTCGGCGCTCGAGCACACGGCGGTCCTGCTCTGGTCCACCATCGGCATCGCCGTGATGAACGCCGTCCTGGGGTATGCCTTCATCTTCGGACGCTGGGGCTTCCCCGAGATGGGGATCGAGGGCGCGGCCTGGGTCGCGCTGACCACCAACTCGGCCGGCGCCCTCGCGCTCCTCGGCTACGCGGTCTGGAAGCTGCCCGAGTATCGCCTCCTCCAGCGCCTCTGGCGCCCCGACTGGGCGGCCCTGGATCGCGTCTTCCGCCTGGGCTGGCCCATCGGCGGCCAGCTCCTGGCCGAGGTCGGGCTCTTCGCCGGCTCCGCCATGATGGTCGGCTGGGTCGGCGCCGTGCCTCTCGCGGCCCACGGCGTCGCGCTCCAGCTCGCGTCGCTCACCTTCATGCTCCACCTTGGCCTTTCGCAGGCCGTGACCGTCCGCACCGGCCAGGCGCTGGGGCGCGGGGACAGCGAAGGGATGCGCCAGGGCGCGCTCGTCGCCATCCTCATGTCGGCGGGCTTCGCCCTCCTGGCCAGCGCCGTCTTCCTCCTCTGGCCCGAGACGCTCCTGTCGCTCTTCGTGGACCCCTCCGATCCCGCCCGCCCGCAGGTCCTCGAGGTCGGGGTCACGCTCCTCGCGCTCGCCGCCGTGTTCCAGATCTTCGACGGCGCGCAGGTCCTCGCCATCGGCCTCCTGCGCGGCATCCAGGACACCGCCATCCCCATGGTCCTGGCGGCCCTCAGCTACTGGGTGATCGGCCTCCCCGCCGCCTACGCCTTCGGCTTCGTCTTCGGCGGCGAGGAGATCGGCGTCTGGCTCGGCCTCGTCATCTCCCTCGTCTGCGCCGCCTCGCTGCTCATGGCCCGCTTCTGGCGCCTCGCCTCCCGGCCCCTCACAGGACTGCACGCCTGATGTTCGACTTCATCACCGGCTGGATCGAGCAGGGGGGCCTCCTCGCGGTGGGCCTCCTGATGATCCTCGAGAACGTCTTCCCGCCGATCCCATCCGAGCTCATCGTCCCCCTCGCGGGCTTCAAGGCGGCGCAGGGCGCCATCGGCCTCACGGGCCTCCTGATCGTCGCCACGCTGGGCTCCACCCTCGGCACGCTCCTCTGGTACGGCCTCGCCCGAGCCTGGGGCCGCGAGAGGTTCCTGCGCTTCCTCGACCGCCACGGCGTCTGGCTGACCATGTCGCGCGAGGAGGCGGAGACCGCGATGCAGTGGTTCCACCGCTACGGCCCCTTGGCGGTGTCCTTCGGACGCCTCGTCCCCACGGTGCGGACGCTGATCTCCGTCCCCGCCGGACTGTCGGAAATGTCCTTCCCGGCCTTCCTGGCCTACACGGCGGTCGGCAGCGCCGTCTGGATCGCGATCCTCGCCGGGGCCGGTTACCTCCTCGAGGACAACTACGAGCTGGTCGAGAAATGGGTGAACCCGGTCTCCACCCTCGTCGTGGTCGCGATCGTCGCGCTCTACCTCTATCGCCTCGTCCGGGGCCTGATGCGCCGCCGCGCCTGACTCACGGCTCCTGGTAGCCCAGCGCCCTCAGCCGGAGGTCCCCTTCGCGCGGGTCCTCCGCGAAGAACAGCCCGCCCCGCTTCTCCGAATGGCCGGGCACGTAGTCGAGCGTGGCCCGCGCGGTCTCGACCGCCTCGCCGCCGCGGCTGAGCACGCCTTCCACCTCCACCCCGGCCGCCGTCTCGGACGAGCCGTTCACCGCCGCGATCCGCGCCACGAACCCCTCGCCGGCCGGGAGCACCTCCTCCAGCCGCACCGTCACCTCGGGGGGCACGTCGCCGGGGCTCGTCCAGGCCTGCCAGCCCAGGAAGCCCAGCAGCGCCAGGGTCAGGATCGCCCCGATCGCGCCCGCGACCCATTCGAGCAACGGCGTCGATTCCCCTTGCGCCCGCTCCTGCCTCCCGTGATCCGCCGCCATGTCCGCCACGCCATTCCTCCCTCAGACGATCAGCCGCGCGATGGCGGCGCCCAGCGCGGACGGGAGGCTCAGCACCGTCACCATCATCGCCACCTGCCCCAGGGCGACCCCGTCCGTCCGCCCGAAGGTCCAGAGCACGTACAGGCTCACCAAGAGCGCGATCGCGTACCCCGCGAGGCTGTAGCCCCAGAAGGTCCGCCAGAACCCGTTCCCGCCGGGCTTCTCCTCCTGTCCCGAGAACTCCAGCGAATAGACGAAGGCGTGCAGCATCAGCAGCGACACCACGACCAGCACGATCGCGTGCCACGGCGTCATCACGTAGGCGATCAGGATCATCTCCTCGGTCGGCGCCACGTTGAAGGCCAGGAACAGCGCGCCCGCCAGCATCAGGAACAGCTCGCCCCCGTAGCAGTCCGGCCGCTCGTCCTCCTCCTCGCTGTCGCCGAGCTGCCGCCGCGCGGCCATCGCGCCGATGCTCGCCGGCACGGCCTGCACGGCGATCTTGCCCAGCACCTCGTCCGCGTTCATCCCCCAGGAGATCAGGTCGAAGGCCAGGAGCAGCGCCGCCGAGGCGAGGATCCCCACCCCGTAGGCCGCCAGCATGTCGAGCGTGTCGTCCTTCAGGCTGAACGCCTTGCGGAATCCCGCGACGAAGGAGAGCCCTTCCAGCAGCGCGAGGTTGAGCGCCAGGAACAGCACCAGCCGCCAGCGGTCCATGGTGAAGCCCAGCCACCACATCTCCATGGTCATCAGGAGCGGGAAGGCGAAGATCACCGCCCCGCCGAAGGCCCGGAGGAGGTCCACCGCATAGTCCCGGTTCGTCAGGCCCTGCGAATCGCTTTTCGACTGGTCCGACAAGCCCTTGCTCCGCCGGTGGCCGCATTCGTGCCACCAACGAACCGGGACCTTGCCGGTTCCCCGCCGGCCGTCAGCGCAGCCCGGCGCAGAAGTCCTGGATGCGCGCGCAGGCCTCGCTCAACTGCGTCTCGCTGGTGGCGTAGCTGACCCGGAAGGCGGGGCTCAGGCCGAAGGCCGCCCCGAACACCACCGCGACCCCCGTCTCGTCGAGGAGCGCCGTCGCGAAGTCCTCGTCCGTCTCGATCCGAGCGCCGCCCTTGCTCACCTTGCCGATGCAGCCCGAGATGTCGGGATAGACGTAGAAGGCCCCCTCGGGCTTCGGGCAATGCACGCCCTCCGCCTCGTTGAGCATTCCCACCACGAGGTCCCGCCGCCGCTGGAACAGCGCCCGGTTCGGCGCGAGGAAGTCCTGCGGCCCGGTCAGCGCCTCCACGGCCGCCCACTGGCTGACCGAGCAGGGGTTCGACGTGCTCTGCGACTGGATCTTGCCCATGGCGCGGATCAGCGGCACCGGCCCGGCGGCATAGCCGATCCGCCAGCCGGTCATCGCATAGGCCTTGCTGACCCCGTTCACCGTCAGCGTCCGCTCATAGAGCCCCGGCTCCACCTGCGCGGGCGTCGCGAACTCGAAGTCGTCGAAGACCAGATGCTCGTACATGTCGTCCGACAGGACCCAGACATGGGGGTGCCGCATCAGCACCTCGGCGAGCCCCTTGATCTCCGCCGCCGTGTAGCCTGCCCCCGTGGGGTTCGAGGGCGAGTTGAAGATCAGCCACTTCGTCCGGGGCGTGATCGCCTGCTCCAGTTGCTCCGGCGTGATCTTGAACCCCGCCTCCGGCCCCGCCGCGACGAAGACCGGCTGCCCGCCGGCCAGCAGCACCATGTCCGGGTAGCTCACCCAGTAGGGCGCGGGGATCACGACCTCGTCCCCCGGGTTCAGCGTCGCCATCAGCGCGTTGTAGAGCACCTGCTTGCCGCCTGTCCCGACCGAGACCTGCGCCGGCTGGTAGGCCAGCCCGTTCTCCCGGTCGAACTTCTGGCAGATCGCCCGCTTCAGCTCGGGGATGCCGTCCACGGCGGTGTACTTCGTCTTGCCCGCCCGGATCGCGCGGATCGCCGCCTCCTTGATGTTCTCCGGCGTGTCGAAGTCCGGCTCGCCGGCTCCCAGGCCGATCACGTCGCGCCCCAGGGCGACCAGCTCCTGCGCGCGCGTGGTGACGGCGATGGTGGGCGACGGCTTGACGCGGTCGAGCGTGCTGGACAGGAAGGACATCGGACGGCTCGCTGGCAGGGGACCCGCTCGCCTTAGGCGCGCGCCGCCCGTCCCGCAAGCGCCAAGGAGGCAGCAGCATGACCGAAACGCACGAGGCACGGCTCGGGCGGCTGAAGACCCGCTCCATGTGGCGCGGCATCCGCGAGATGGACCTCATCCTGCGCGACTTCTCCACGAGGGAGCTGACCGCCTTGACACCGGACGACCTCGACCTCTACGAATCGCTGCTGGCCGAGAACGACCACGACTTCCTCGCCTGGATCACCGGCACGGCCGAGCCGCCTGCACGCCTCGCGCCGCTCGTCGCCCGCATCCGCGAGCGCGCCGTCGGCCTCACGCGGCCGGACTGAGCGGATTCGAATCGAATTGTCGAGGTTCGGACGAAAACGTTGTTCCAGCTTAACCTTATCTTGGTAATTTGACGCCAACCTGTCGCAAATCCCATCCAACGGAGTCGCGACATGAACCTCCGCCTCGCCCCCGAGCCCATCCTTCCCGCACGCGACGCCGCCTTCATGCGCGGCTATCTCGACGCCCTCGCCCTGGTGGAACGCCTCCACCGCCTCCTCCTCGACGTCCTCAAGGACGAGTTCGAGCGTCTCGCCATCGAGGACGTGAACCCCGTCCAGGCGCTCCTCCTCTTCAACATCGGCGAGAACGAGGTCTCGGCCGGGGAGCTCAAGACCCGCGGCTACTACCAGGGCTCGAACGTCAGCTACAACCTCAAGAAGCTCGTCGAGCTCGGCTACATGCACCACCAGAGGAGCGAGGTCGACCGCCGCTCCGTCCGCGTCCGCCTGACCGACAAGGGCCGCCGCCTGCGCGATATCGTGGCCAGGCTCTTCGCCACCCACGCGGAGGGGCTGACCTCGCGCGGCATCCTCGACGCCGACACCCTCGACGGCCTCACCCATTCCCTCAAGCGGGTGGAGCGGTACTGGTCCGACCAGATCCGCTACATCTACTGACCTTACCCCGCATCCCCTCCGAGGGCAGGCCCGCTCACGACGGGCCGCTCCAACTCCCGCAGGAGCTTCGTTCTCATGGCCCGCTCATAGTCGCCATAGCCGTCCGCAAGCATCCAGAACGCCCCGGGTCCCCGCAGACGTCCGCCTCGAACCACGCCCCGAGCGTGCGCCCGTCCTCCGCCCCGCCGATGACGAGGGCGTTGACCGTCACCCCCTCCCACAACGGGTCGGCATAGACGGCGGACGGCCGGGGCCCGTCGTTGATCTGCCCGTCGCCCGAGATGTCGACCGTCCGGCCCCGGCAGGGCGGCGCCTCCGCCAGGGCCGCGCCGGCGAACTCCAACGCCGCGCCGACGGCCGTGAAGTCGCTCGGCCCGGTCGTCCGCCGGCTGCCCGCAATGGCCGCCGCCACGCGGGCGAGGTCCGCCTGCGCCTCCACCACAACCCAGCCGGGCAGGATCGCCCGCTGCGAAGCGGCCCCCGACCAGTCGAAGGCGAACAGCGCCACCGGGTCCCCCCGCAGGAACGCCGACGCCACCTCCGGCGCCATCAGCGCCCGCGCCAGCCCCTCACGCTGCAACCGGTCCTCCTCTGCGTCCACCGACACCGACACGTCCAGCGCCAGCACCAGGGCCAGTCGGCACCCCTCCGCCCCCGCCGGTCCCGCCAGCCCGAGCGCGAGCGCCAGGCCGCCCCAGGTCCTCACCCGGACGCCCCTCCGAGCACGGCGCCCGCCACCTCCGGCAGCTCGAGCTCCCGCAGGAGCTTCGACACCATCGCCTGCTCGTAGTCGCCGAAGTCCCGCGCGTGGATCAGGAAGGCGTCCGGCCCGTGCAGGACCTCCCAGCGGAACCAGTCCACGAGCGGGCTGTCCTCCGCCTCGCCGCCGATCACCAGCGCGTTCACCGTCACGCCCTCGAAGGGCAGGGCCGCGTAGACTTCGCCCGGGTCGGCGCCCGCGTTGCTGATCCCGTCGCTCGACACGTCCACCGTCCGCGTCCGGCAGGGCGGCCCGGCCTGCAGCGCCTCCCAGGCATGGCGCAGCGCCGCGCCGAGCGCGGTGTTCAGGTCGTCCCGGCTCCGCTCGCTTCCCGCGATGGCCTCCGCCGCGCGCCTCAGGTCCGGCTCGCCCCGCACCACCATCCAGCCGGGCAGGAGAGGGGTCTGCACCCGGCTCCCCGACCACTCGAAGGCGAAGATCGCGACCGGCTCCCCGGTCAGGAAGGCCCGCACCACCTCGGGCGCCACCAGCGCCCCGGCCAGCCCCTCCCTCTGCAGCCGGTCCTCCGTCGCATCGACCGAGGACGAGATGTCGAGCGCCAGCACCAGCGCGAGCCGGCAGTCCGCCGCCGCGGGGCCCGCCAGGCCCAGCGCCACCGCCACGGCGGCCAGAGTCCCGGTCACCCCGCCGCCCCGTCCAGGGGCACCCCGCCCACCATCGGCAGCTCCAGCTCCTTCAGGAGCTTGGCTTCCATCGCGTTCGCGTAGTCGTCGTAGCCCCGCGTATAGACCGAGAAGGCCCCCGGGCCATGCAGCACCTCGGCTTGGAACCAGGCCACGAGCCGCGCGTCCTCGCCCCCCGCGCCGCCCACGATCAGCGCGTTCACGGTCACGTCCGCCAGCGGAAAGTTCTCGTAGGCGAGCCGGGGGGAGAACCCGTCGTTGTGGACGCCGTCGCCCGCCACGTCGATGGTCTTGGCCCGGCAGGCCGGCGCGTTCCGCAGCTCCGTCGCCGCATGGCCCAGCGCCGCGCCCACCGCCGTGGGCAGGTTGCTGCGGCTCCTCCGGCTGTCCAGGATCGTGCGCGAGATGCGGTCGAGGTCCGCCTCGTCGGTGACCAGCTCCCAGCCCGACAGGATCGCCACCTGCGAATGTTCACCCGACCACTCGAAGGCGGCGAGGGCGACCGGATCTCCCGCGAGGAAGGCCTCCCTCACGCCCGGCGCGACCAGCGCCCGCGCCAGCCCCTCGCGCTGGAGCCGGTCCTCGCTCGCGTCCACCGAGGACGACACGTCGAGAGCGAGCACCAGCGCGAGCCGGCAGTCCTGCGCCTCGGCGCCCCCGGCCAGCGCCGCCCCCCATGCCAGCATCAGCAGGGCAGGGGGCCGGCGCATCCGCTCACCAGTGGCCGGTGTTGGGCATCGAGGACCAGGGCTCCTGCGGAGGCTTCCGCTCGCCCTTCTGCAGGATCTCGATGGACACGTTGTCGGGCGACCGCACGAAGGCCATGTGGCCGTCCCGGGGCGGCCGGTTGATCGTCACGCCCGAGTCCTGCAACTGCCGGCACATCTCGTAGATGTCGTCCACCTCGTAGGCGAGGTGCCCGAAGTGCCGCGAATCCGACGGCAGTCCCTCGTCCCCGTCCCAGTTCCAGGTCAGCTCGACCGGGCACTCCTCCTGTCCCGGGGGCGCCATGAACACGAGGCTGAAGCGTCCCCCCTCGTTGTCGATGCGACGGATCTCGCGCAGCCCCAGCTTCTCGTAGAACGCCTTGGACGCATCGAGGTCCTTCACGCGGACCATGGTGTGCAGATATCGGACCGTCATTCCGTCCCTCCCTTTGCGGAAGGAACCTAGCAGGCCGGGCGGGCCGCGCCAGTCAGAAGGTCGACTCGAACCCGAGGTCGAGGCTCAGGGCGTTCCGGTCGATGCGGTCCGCATCCGATTCCGTCCGGCTCGCCTCGATGGTCACCGTGGGTTCGAAGCCCCAGACCTCGAGCCCCGGCAACCCCATCGTGGCCCGCAGGGTCCCGCGCAGGTCGTCGCGCCCCTCCGGCGCGAGGAATGACTCGTCGAACCGCCGCCAGTCGATCTCCGCCCCCAGGCCGAGATGCACCCCGAGGATCGGCTCGGCCCAGTCGTAGCCCGTTCCGGCGGTCACGCCGCTGTAGGTCGTGTCGGGCAGCTCGTTCAGGTAGTCACGCGCGCCCAGCGAGACGTTGAACCGGTCCCCGCCCTCGCGCAGATGCGTCCAGCGCCCCCTCAGGCCGATCGAGCGCGTACGGTCGAGGTCCACCTCGCCACCGCTCAGCTCCTGCCGCCGCTCGGTCCAGTCGGCGAACACCGACAGCGAGAGCCGGTCGTCCTCGTCCAGCACGAAGGACCGGTCGTAGCCCAGTTGCGCGAAGCGGGTGTAGGGCTCGCCGCCGTACCAGGTCCGGCCCACCGTCGCCCGCAGCGCCGAGGGGCCGGTCGCCCCCTCGGCCTGCCAGCGATGGACGAGGCTCTCGGAGAAGGCGAGGTCGGCGTAGTCGCTCCCCTCCGCGTCCGGGGCGGTCCGCTTGGCCTCGTCGCTCAGGACATAGGTCGTGCCGTTGACGGCGGTCTCGAGGAAGGTGGCCGACCGCTCCCCCGTCGCGATCCGGTAGGACAGCGTCGCCCCGCCCGAGACGCGCAGGCCGGAGAGGGGCAGAGCGTCCCCCACGGGAATGGTGGGAAGGTAGCCTCCGAAGGTCGGGATGTAGAGCCAGACGACATCCGCCGAGGTGCCGCCATTCACGTTGGAGGAGGGCGCGATCCCGAAGCTCAACGACACCGAGAGGGGGTTGTGGGCCCGCACCGACCGGTAGTCGCGCTCGAGCGCGGCCAGCGCCTCGGCGTTGGGGGCGTCGCTTCGCGCGCGCCGCAGCCAGAACTGGGCCAGCGTGTCCTGTCCGAGGTCGAAATAGGCCTTGGCGATCAGCCGCGACGCGAGGAAGCGCTGCGTCCCGTCCGAGAGGCCGTGCGCCCGCCGCGCCGCGTCCAGCCCCTCCCTGGTCTCGCCCATCTCGATGGCCGCCCGCGACAGCAGCAGGAGCGCCGTCACGTCCTCCGGGTCGCGCCGGAGCAGGGCCTCCGCCATGTTGCGGGCCTCCGCCGGCTGCCCTTGCGCCAGCAGCCGCGCCGAGATCTCGCGCAGGCCCGCCGCGTCGGTCACGACCTGCGAATGGGCAGCGCCCGCCCAAAGGGCGAGCGCCAGGGTAAGGAGCGGACCGCGCATCACCGGTAGACGATGAAGCCGCCGGTCTCCTGCGCCGTCACGCCGTCGAAGCGGGGGTCCGCGCTCTCGACCACCACGATGCCGACGATCTCGTCCGCGTTGTCGCCGGCCATGATCGCGTAGTAGTTGCCCGCCTCGTATTCCACGACCTCGCCGTTCTCGTCCACGCGGGTGCTGCGGATGCCGCCCGCCATCTCGCCGTTCTGCGTCACCGTGCCCGGCCCGATGTCGAAGAGCAGGTCCGCATCGGGAAGGTCGACCACGATGGCGTTGCCTTCGCTGTCCGTGTAGGCGCGGTCGGTGATCTGGCCCTTCACGCCGCCGCCGTCGTTGAAGTCGGCGAAGTCGACATCGACCTGGGCCTCGCCGGTCACGTAGTAGAGGTCGTCGCCCGGGGCAGCGCCCGCCATGACGCGCATCCCGGCATAGTCCCCGGCGAAGGTGGCCTGGCCGCTGGTGGGCAGCTCCACGCCGCCGTTCCGCTCGTAGACGAAGCCGCCGAAGCCGTAGTCCACGAAGGACCCCGTCCGCACGATGGCGAATTGCGTCGTCGGCTCGCCGTTCGCGGCGACGGTCGTGGACCGGCCCAGGATCGCCCGGTACTGGAGCTGGCTGACCTCGTTGCCGCTCAGGTCATCCGGCACCACGGTCGCGGCCTCGTAGACGGTGTAGAGCGCCTGCCCGTCCGGGTCGCTCAGCGTGGTCACCGCCGGGTTGTCCTCGCGGGTGTAGACGTTGTCGCCGTCGAAGGCGAGGTTGTCGACCTCGAAGGTGTCGTTCGCGGCGTTGTAGGTCACGTCGCTGACATAGCCGCCGGTCGCGCTCGGGGCCTCGCGGCGGAAGATGCTCTCCTCCGGGGTCGGGCGCTCGGTCCCTGGCGGCAGTTCGGGGTC
The DNA here is from genome assembly GCF_000600335.2 of Rubellimicrobium mesophilum DSM 19309. Taxonomy (GTDB): domain Bacteria; phylum Pseudomonadota; class Alphaproteobacteria; order Rhodobacterales; family Rhodobacteraceae; genus Rubellimicrobium; species Rubellimicrobium mesophilum. Next base: position 100,717 of record NZ_KK088615.1, read on the forward strand.
GCCGTTGATGCCGCCGGGGACCTCGTCGACGTCCGGCACGCCGTCGTTGTCGTCATCGGGGTCCAGGTCGTCGATCACCCCGTCGCCATCGGAGTCGATCTCGCTGGTGTCGGGGGTGCCGTCGTTGTCGTCGTCTTGGTCGAAATCGTCGATCCGCCCGTCGCCGTCGGTGTCCACCTCGCTGGTATCTGGGGTCCCGTCGTTGTCGTCGTCCAGATCCCGATCATCGATCAGCCCGTCGCCGTCGGTGTCGACCTCGTTCGCGTCGGGGGTGCCGTCGTTGTCGTCGTCCGGGTCGAGGTCGTCGATCAGCCCGTCGTCGTCGGTGTCGGGCTCGCGCCGGTCGGGGGTGCCGTCGTTGTCGTCGTCCGGGTCGAGGTCGTCGATCAGCCCGTCGTCGTCCGAATCGGCCTCGCGCGTGTCGAGGATGCCGTCGTTGTCGTCGTCGCGGTCCTTGTCGTCGATCAGGCCGTCCTTGTCCGAATCGACCTCGTCCTCGTCGAGGATGCCGTCGTTGTCGTCGTCGGTGTCCTCGGAATCCATGATCCCGTCGTCGTCGGTATCCACGTTGGTCCCGCCGTCGCCACCGCCGCCGCTATCCTCGTCGAAGAACGGCTGCCCGTCGCCGCAGGCCGAAAGAGCGGCCAGGAGGCCAAGCATGATAAGAGTGCGGTTCATATGACGACCTGTCCCACAAGGATTTGGCCCGACCCTCGCCGACGACCCGCTTCGCCGTCAACTGCGCGGACTCGGCCCGCCGTCCTGTGTCGCCGCCGGGCCACGGCCCACGCGCGCCCGAGGTCCGGCGCCGCTTTCCGCCGCCCGCCCAGCCGCTAAGCTGCCCCCCGTCGCAAGGAGGACCGACCCATGCCGCTGACCCCCGAGCAGGAGGCCGAGATCGCGGCCCTCCGCGAGACCGCCCGCCCCACGCTCCGCCCCGTCGCCGAGGGCATGGAGAAGCACCTCCACCTCGTCCACCCGGTGCTCGACCACGGCTTCGTCCGCGTCGTTGACTACATGGGCGACGACTCGTCCATCGTGCAGGCCGCCCGCGTCTCCTACGGGCGCGGCACCAAGTCCGTGCAGAACGACGAGGGGCTGATCCGCTACCTCATGCGCCACTGGCACTCGACCCCCTTCGAGATGTGCGAGGTCAAGCTCCACGTGAAGCTGCCGGTCTTCGTGGCCCGCCAGTGGATCCGCCACCGCACCGCGAGCGTCAACGAATACTCCGCCCGCTACTCCATCCTCGACCGCGAGTTCTACATCCCCGCGCGCGAGGCGCTGGCCGCCCCAAGAGCGCCGTCAACAACCAGGGGCCGGGGGCGAGACCCTCTCCGACGACGAGGCCGCCCGCGTCCTCGACTGGCTGCGCGAGGACGCCACGCAGGCCTACGACCACTACGAGGCGATGATCTCGCAGGAGGGCCAGCAGGGCCTCGCGAGGGAGCTCGCCCGCATGAACCTCCCCATGAACGTCTACACCCAGTGGTACTGGAAGACGAACCTCCACAACCTCTTCAACTTCCTGCGTCTGCGCGCCGATTCCCACGCCCAGTACGAGATCCGCGTCTACGCCGAGGCCCTGGCCCGCATCACCCGCGACTGGGTCCCCTTCGCCTGGTCGGCCTTCGAGGACTACCGGATGGGAGGCGCCCAACTCTCCGCCAAAGGTGTCGAGGTGCTGAAGCGGAGGCTTGCCGGGGAGGTCGTCACGCAGGAGACCTCTGGGATGAGCAAGGGGGAATGGCGGGAATTTGAGGGGGTGTGGGGCACAAATGGTTGATCTTGCAGACTTGAAAGCTCCAAGTGTTCAGCGCAGCTTAGAGCGGGTTCAAAGTATTGAGCCTGCATCGGTTGTCCTCGCGAAACACGGCCAGTATTCGTTCGAAGATGCTGTTGAGCCTGTCAGTAGGCTCGTATCCCTATTCAGGCAGCTTCCGTCCAGCTCGCTCGGACATTTTCCTCAGCAACAACTTGAAATGATACAGAATTTATCTGACTCTGTGTTTTCAGTGATTCAGGAAATTAAGAACTTTGATTTGGAAGCCGGGGACAACACAACTCGTCGGCAGAATTTAATAGCTAAGCTGGACTCTCTATATCAAGGTGTCTTCACTCAGTTATTTCCTTTGGTGGCCTATGCTGTTGCAAGAACTGCCGACCTCGGACGTCTTGAGATCGAGCAGCAGGCAGCGCTTCAGAGGATGCGCGATGAGTCGCAGTTGGCACTTGCTCAACAACAGGATGCCCAAGCAGAGATTGAACGAGTGCTCGATGATGTCCGAAGGGTAGCTAGCGAACAGGGTGTTACACAGCAGGCAATCTATTTTAAGAACGAGGCCGACAGATATGAAGCCCAGAGCCGATCTTGGCGGCGGGCCACAGTGACTATGGCTGTTGCTGTAGGCCTGTTTGGCCTGATAGCGCTCTTTTTGCCAAAATGGACATGGCTCGCGCCAACAAACAGCATCGAATTGGTCCAGTATACTCTCGCGAAAGTGCTGATGTTCTCAGTCCTTGTGTTTATGCTCATATTCTGTTCAAGGAACTTCCTTGCGAATCGGCACAATGAAGCAGTCAATCGGCACCGACAGAACGCTCTGCTAACCTACAAGGTTCTTGTAGATGCGGGCAGTAATGGTGAAGCGCGTGACATTATTTTGAATCACGCTGCTTCGGCGATTTACAAACTCCACGAAACGGGTTTCACGCGCTCTTCGGAAAGCAGCGGGGGCTCAAGTGCATCGGTTATTGAAATGCTGCCTAAGGCAAGTATGCCGGTCAGTTTGGGTTGATAGTGTAAGTCTTGGAGAACGTCAGTTGAGTGAGGAAAAGCAGGTTTAGGGTAGGTGAAGTCCGCATCGGGTTCGCAACCCACGCCGAGGCCCTCTCGGGGCGAAGGAGGGACGCTGTGGGTGGCGCCCCTTCGGAGCTTCACCCACCCTGCGGCAGGCCTCAACTGCTGTCCCGTCTTGCCGCCCCACACTCACGGAGCCCACCCATGTCCCGCCTGATCCGCCAAACCCACCGCTGGACGAGCCTCGTCTTCGCCCTGCTGGTCGCCGGCATCTTCCTCGCCCTGGGCCTGGGCTCCGAGCCCGCGCAGTGGGTCTACTTCCTCCCGCTGGCGCCGCTCTTCCTGCTCCTCCTCACCGGCCTCTGGCTCTTCGTGCTCCCCTACCTCGCCCGCTCGCGCCGAGTCGCCCGGCCGGAGTAGGGTGGTGTCCCACCCCGCCATCCCCGGCCCGAGACGGTGCTGATTCGTCCCACCTCGCGGCCGGCTGAAGCCCACCCACCGGGGCGACGCAACAACTGACGCGAGCACTTCCGCAGCAATATCAGCCCCTTGCCCCTGAGGTGTTGCGTCCCCCCACCCCCCACCGAACGCCGCGTTCACCACTCGTTAACCTCTCTCCCGCACTCTCCTCCTCAGAGTCGCGCGGGAGTCCTTTGGTTCGCGCCTCCCTCGGCAGGGGCTTTGGTCGGCCAGCCCCTCGCCAGGATCACATGACTGACCATGTCCGGGGCTCGCCCAAGCGCGAGAGAGGCTTCACGGACGAGAGCTCTTTGAAGGGTGGGCGCGGGCCCCTCACCCCCTGGGAGATGCCTTGGGCAGGCATCGCAAAGACCCAGCCGCCGCGTGCCGAAGCGCGCTCCCACCCGTGCCGGCTTGGCCGCCGGACGAGGTGGCCCCCGGGAACGACGGGCGGCGTGGCTCTCCACACGCCGACCGTGACGGCCCGGGACCGAACGGAAACGGCCGGAGCCACGCTCCGGCCGTTCCAACCTCCTGCGCCGGCCTCATTGCGCCTTGCGCAGGTTCCCGGCCATCTTCCGGCCGTCGCGGCCCTCGATCATGTCGAACTCGACCTTCTGGTTGTCCGCGAGCCCCGTCATCCCCGATTGCTCCACCGCCGAGATGTGGACGAAGATGTCTTTCCCGCCATCATCCGGCGCGATGAAGCCGTAGCCCTTCGTCGTGTTGAACCATTTCACAGTGCCGCTGGCCATCGTCGTCTCTCCGTCGCGCCTTGGGCGCCTGGCGCCCGTTCACGCCGGGAAACCTAGGCGTCGGGGCCAAGCGGGCAACGTGTCCGCAACCCGAAATTGCAAGGCCCGGCAAAGGAAAGGCCCCCGACGCCATCGCGCCCGGGGCCCCGTTCAGACGCTGCGCGCCGTCAGATGTCGTCGCGCGTCCGGTCGCCCGTCAGCCGCGTGCGGTCGCCGGTCCGCTCGTCCTCGATCTCGACCTCGGTCTTGCGGACGGTGTCCTGGATGGTCTGCCGCTCGACCTCGGTCTCCTTGCGCAGGCCGATCTCCTCGACCACGCGGGCCTCCTTGTTGACGACCGGCTCCTCGCGGTATTCGCGGGCTTCCAGCGTCCGGTCGCCGAACTGCACGTCGCCCGGATTCACCGCGCGGTCCACCGGACGGCGCTCCACGTAGACGCGCTGCGCCCGCAGGTCCACGTCGGCCGAGACCGGCTCCTCGCGGACATAGGACCGGACGCGCACCGCGCCGCCCTCGACCTCGCGCTTGCCGACGTTCAGTCGCTCCTCGACGACCTTGAGCGTGCCGTCCTCGTTGTAGTCCTCGTCGCGGTAGTCGGTGGCGCCGAGCCCAGTCGTCTGCCGCATCGACGCCGTGTCGGCATAGCCCTGCTGCTGCGAGCCCAGGTCCGCCTGGCTGCGGCGCCCGGTGTCGGCCGCCATCTGCAGGTTGCGGTCCTGCATCCCGTCGTCATAGATCGTGCCGCGCGTGTTGCTGTCCCCGGTCAGGGCATCGCCCACCCGGTCCGCCCCACGGGCGATCGCGTCGCCGGTCCGCTCGGCCGCGCTGCCGATCGTGTGGCCCAGCCCCGCCGCCGCGCCCGACAGCCCCGAGGTCCCGCCAGCCATGCCGCCGGTGCCCGAGATGTCGTTCGGGTTCGCGTAGTAGGGCGAGGTCCGGTAGTCCGACCAGCCCGACGACCGCCACTCGCTCTCCCGCGCGTCGAGGTCCACCGAGCCCTCGTCGTCGAGGATGTCGACCACGGCGTCGTACATCGTCGACTCGAACCCGCTCACGGTCACCATGTGCGAGCCCCGCGCCAGCCCCTCGGCGTAGGCGTAGCGATCCTCCTCCGGGAAGAAGAAGTCCGCGAGCGAGTCCCAGAAGCCCTTGTGCTGGTCGCGGTAGGTCGTGTCGCTGGTGTCGACCGTGCCCGAATAGCTCGTGTTCGAGCCCTGGGTGACGCGGATCTGGCTGTCGGGGATCCCCGCCGAACGCAGCCGCGAGGCCGCGCGCTCCGCCTCGGCCGCCGTGTCGAACATCGCGGTGACGGTGCGCGTGCCGGTATAGGTGTCGTCCATCATTCTGGTCACTCCTGAGTGGGTGTCTGGACTTGCGTGTTCGCCCAGCGGGGGAAGCCGTTCCACCTCCGCCACCTGGCGGTGGAGCTCGACGGGCACTTCGACCTCGCGGCTCCGGGCCTTGCGGCGGACGTGGACTTCCTCGACCAGGAACAGCCTCTTCTCGACGACGAGGCGCTCCTCGTAGACAGGCAGGATGGTGACGTCGCCGTCGCTGCGCGGCGCTTCCGCCGCCTCGACGAAGCGGCCCACCGGGACGCGCTCCACCTCCACGGCCACATCCTCGAGCGTGTCGCGGACGGTGTCCTGGACGGTCTCGGTCCGGGTGGAGACCCGGATGCCGCCCTCGTCCACGATGCGCTTGCCGATGACGGCCCGCTCCTCGACGCGCTCGATGACCCCGTTCTCGGGGAGCCGCTCCGCAACGCGAAGACGGTCCTCCCGGGCACGGGGATCGGTCGGGTCGAAAGAGGGGACTTGCGCCATGGGGATTCCGCTGCCTGTCTGCCCCGCTGGGCGGGATGCCAGACAAACGGACAGGCGCGCGGGTTCGTTCCGCGCGCCGCGCTTAATTTCGGGCGGAACCTAGCCCTGCAGGTCCGGCGCCCGCGCCTCCCGCGCGAGAAGGGAGATCGCCTCGCCCAGCGGCATCACGCGCTGCCCTTCCTCGCCGAGCCGCCGCATCGAGACGGTCCGCGCCTCGACCTCCTTCTGGCCGATGGCGAGGATCACGGGCACCTTGCCGACCGAATGCTCGCGGACCTTGTAGTTGATCTTCTCGTTCCGCGTGTCCGCTTCCGCCCGGAGCCCTGCCGCCTGCAACGCCTCCGTCACCTCGCGCACGAAGTCGTCCGCGTCCGACACGATGGAGGCCACGACGACCTGCCGAGGGGCGAGCCAGAAGGGCAGCTTGCCGGCATAGTGCTCGATCAGGATGCCGAGGAAGCGCTCGAAGCTCCCCAGCACGGCGCGGTGGAGCATCACGGGCCGGTGCTTGGCGCCGTCCTCGCCCACGTATTCGGCGTCCAGCCGGTTGGGCAGGTTGAAGTCCGCCTGGAACGTCCCGCACTGCCACTCCCGCCCGATGGCGTCGGTCAGCTTGAAGTCGAGCTTCGGCCCGTAGAACGCCCCTTCGCCGGGATCGACGACATAGTCGTTCCGCACCTTGCGGATCGCGTTCTCGAGCGCCGTCTCGGCCTTGTCCCAGACCTCGTCCGAGCCCACCCGCACGTCGGGCCGCGTGGAAAGCTTGATGTCGAACTTGGCAAAGCCGAGGTCCTTGTAGACCGAGCTGAGGAGGTCGAGGAACCTCGCGCATTCCTCCTCGATCTGGTCCTCTGTGCAGAAGATATGGGCGTCGTCCTGCACGAAGCCACGCACCCGCATCAGCCCGTGCATGGACCCCGACGACTCGTAGCGGTGGCACGACCCGAACTCGGCGAGCCGCAGCGGCAGGTCGCGGTAGCTCTTGAGGCCCTGGTTGTAGACCTGGACGTGGCAGGGGCAGTTCATCGGCTTGAGCGCGTTGACGCGCTTCTCCTTGGCGCCTTCCTCGTCCACCTCCACGATGAACATGTTCTCGCGGTAAGCCTCCCAGTGGCCGGACTTCTCCCAGAGGATGCGGTCCACGACCTGCGGCGTCTTGATCTCCTTGTAGCCGGCCTTGATGAGCCGCCGGCGCATGTAGTCCTCGAGCGTGCGGTAGATGGTCCAGCCGTTCGGATGCCAGAAGACCATGCCCGGCGCCTCCTCCTGCATATGGAAGAGGTCCATCTCGCGTCCCAGCTTGCGGTGGTCGCGCTTCGCGGCCTCCTCCAGCATCGTCAGATAGGCCTTGAGCTCGTCCCGCGTGCGGAAGGCGACGCCCGTGATGCGCTGGAGCTGCGGCCGGTTCACGTCGCCGAACCAGTAGGCGCCCGACACGCCCATGAGCTTCCACGCGTCGCCCGGGAGCTGCCCCGTGTTCTGCAGGTGCGGCCCGCGGCAGAGGTCCTGCCAGTCGCCGTGCCAGTACATCCGGATCGGCTGCCCCTCCGGGATGCGGTCGATCAGCTCGATCTTGAAGGGCTCGCGCGTCGCCTCGTAATGCGCAAGCGCCCGGTCGCGGTCCCAGACCTCGGTCCGTACAGCATCTCGCGCCGCGATGATCTTGCGCATCTCGGCCTCGATCAGGCCCAGGTCCTCCGGCGTGAAGGGCTCCGCGCGGTCGAAGTCGTAGAACCAGCCCGTCTCGGTCACCGGGCCGATCGTCACCTTCACGTCGGGCCAGAGCGTCTGCACCGCCCGCGCCATGACGTGCGCGAGGTCGTGCCGGATCAGCTCCAGCCCCTCGGCGTCCTTGAGCGTCCGGATGGCGATCTGGCCGTCCTGCTCGATGGGCCACTGGAGGTCCCAGTGCTTGCCATCGAGCGTGGCAGACACAGCGGCCTTGGCGAGCGAGGGGGCGATGGATTGCGCCACCTGGGCGGCGGTCACCCCGGCCTCGTAGTCCCGGGAGTTGCCATCGGGGAATGTCAGGGAGATGGAGGCCATGGCCTGCTCCTCGTCGGTTTGGCGCCCACGAATGCGCCCGGTTGCGGGTCCGGGGTTTCTGCCCACGGCTTGCGGAGGCGTCAAGGCCCGGGGCACCATGCGCGAGCGAACAGGAGGCCGGACCATGGAGATCATCACCACGCCGCACGGACGACGCCTCGCGGTGCGGCGCGAGTCGGGGCAGGGGCCCCATGTCGTGTTCCTGGGCGGCTTCCGGTCCGACATGACGGGGACCAAGGCCGCCTGGCTGTCCGATTGGGCGAAAGAGAGGGGCCGCGCCTTCCTCCGCTTCGACTACTCCGGCCACGGCGAGAGCGAGGGGGAGTTCGAGGCCCACGCCATCACCGAATGGCGCGAGGACGCCGAGGCGATCCTCGACCTTGCGCCCGGGCCCGTGGTCCTCGTCGGCTCCTCGATGGGCGGCTGGCTCTCCCTCCTGATCGCGCGCGAGGCGCCGGAGCGGGTCGCTGGCCTCGTCACCATCGCCGCCGCGCCGGACTTCACCGAGGACAGCATGTGGGCCAACGCTCCCGACTTCCTGCGCGAGCGCCTCATGCAGGACGGGCACATCGAGACGCCTTCGGACTACGGCGCGCCTTACAGGATCACACGCCGTCTCATCGAGGACGGGCGCGAGAACTTCGTCCTCCGTGCCCCCCTGCACCTGCCGATGCCGACGCGGATGCTCCAGGGCACCGCCGACCGGGAGGTCTCGACCGAGACGGCGCTGCGCCTCCTCGACCACGCGACGGGGCCGGACATCCGCCTCACTTTGGTCAAGGACGCCGACCACCGCTTCTCCTCGCCCCGCTGCCTCAAGCTCATCGCGCGGGCCATCGAGGAGGTCTCGTGACGCTCCCTCCGCCGGAGTCGCTCGACGCCTGGCTCGCCGGGAGGGAGGCGCAGGTCCCCGGCCTGCGGCCCGGCTGCGAGAAGCGCATCCTCTGGGCCGATGGCCCGCGCCGCACGCCGTGGTCGGTGGTCTACATCCACGGCTTCTCCGCCAGCCGCCGCGAGGTCTCGCCCTACTCCGAAAAGGTCGCCGAGGCCCTGGGCGCCAACCACTTCGGCACCCGGCTCTCGGGCCACGGCCAGGACGGCGACGCCATGGGTCGGGCAACGCTGGCCGAGTGGCGGGCGGACGTGGCCGAGGCGCTCGCCATCGGGCATGCGCTCGGGGACCGTGTCCTCGCCGTCTCCTGCTCCACCGGCTGCACGGTGCTGACGCTGGCGCTCGCCACGGGGGAGACGGTCGCGGCGGCGGCGATGCTGTCGCCCAACTTCGGCCTGCGCCTCCGCCGCCTTCAGGCCGCGCTCGACGCGCCCTTCGCCGCCCACTGGGCGCCCTACCTGATCCGCCGTCCGCAGCGACCCCCGGCGGCGAGCTCCGCCTCCGGCATCTGGACCAACGGCTTCCCCGTCCGCGCCTATGTCCCCATGGCCCAGGCCGTCCGCGCCATCCGCCGCGCCGACCTCGAGGCGATCCGCGCGCCCGCGCTCTTCGTCCATTCGGAGGCCGACCAGATCGTGGACCCGGCCCTGACCGCCGCCGTGATGCGCCGCTGGGGCGGGCCGTCGCGCCACATCGCGCCCACGCCGGGGCAGGGCGACGACCCCATGGCCCATGTCATCGCCGGCGATGCCCTGAGCCCCGGCCAGACCGAGCCGTTGGTCCGCGCCACGCTGGACTGGATCAGGGCCCTCTGAACTACTCGCCCGTCGAGGCCGCGACGGCCGGCATCAGCGACAGCCCCCGCCCGCGCCGCCCGTGCTTGCCGGAGTTGCCGTCGATGAACTTGAGCACCAGCGGCCTGATGTTGTCGCGCCAGCTCTTCCCCGCGAAGATGCCGTAGTGCCCTGCCTTGGGCTCCAGGTGAGCGGCCTTCTTGGCGGAAGGGAGCCCGGTCAGCAGGTCGAGCGCGGCGAGGCATTGGCCAGGCGCCGAGATGTCGTCCTTCTCGCCCTCCACGACCATCACCGCGACGGTCGAGATGCGGCCGATGTCCACCCGGCGCCCGTCCACGGTGAACTCGTTCCGCGCGATCTCGCGGCCCTTGAAGATGCGCTCGACGGTGGAAAGGTAGAACTCGGCGGTCATGTCCATGACGGCCAGGTATTCGTCGTAGAAGGCGTTGTGCTTGTCGTGGTCGCCCGCCTCGCCCTTGGCGGTCCGCAGGATCTGGTCGAGAAAGCTCTGGCTGTGGGTCTGCGCGTTCATCGACATGAAGGACGCGAGCTGCAGGAGCCCCGGATAGACCATCCGGCCCACGCCCCGGTACTTGAAGCCGACCTGCTGGATTACCGTCTGCTCGAGCACGCCCATGGTCGTCCGGCGGCCGAAGTCGGTGACCTCGGTCGGCGCGGCGTCCGGGTCGATGGGCCCGCCCACGAGGATCAGCGTGCGCGGCTGCGCCTCGGGCGCCTCCTCGGCCAGCAACGCCGTCGCGGCGAGGACCAGCGGCGCGGGCTGGCAGACGGCCATGACGTGGATGTCCGGCCCGAGGTGGCGCATGAACTCGGCGACGTAGAGGGTGTAGTCCTCGACGTCGAACTTGCCGTCGGAGACAGGGATGTCGCGGGCGTTGGTCCAGTCGGTGATGTAGACCTCGCAGTCGGGCAGGAGCGAGATCACCGTCTTGCGCAGGAGCGTCGCGTAGTGCCCCGACATGGGCGCCACGAGGAGCACGCGCCGCTCGCGCGGGAAGCGGCCGGGGACGCGGAAGTGGATGAGGTTGCCGAAGGGCTTGCTGACGACCGTCTCGATCCGGACCGTGTGGTCGCGACCGTCGTCGCCCGTGACCGCCGAGATGCCCCAGTCGGGCTTGACCACCATGCGGGCGAAGGTCCGCTCCGTCACCTCGCCCCAGGCCTTGACCCATTCGACCATCGGATTGCCGGTCGCGGCCATGATCGGATAGGCGCCCCAGGCCCGCGCGGTGGCACCCAACCATTGATTGGTGTTCCGTGCGCTTTCCATCAGGTCGTAGGTCAACATATATTTCAAAACGAAAGCCTCCGCGGCGGTGCGCCCTGCTTCGCACCGAGTCGCGAGAGAGCTCAATGCTGCAACAGCAAACGGTATGATGGGGTTCCGGCAATGGCAACCGACCTTCCCGAAGCGGGCGATGGACTGGGGCAAAAGGGCCGCAACCTCGAGCTCTTCGAGGCCAATCTCAAGAAGATCGACGACCTGACCAAGCGGCTCGTGGCGGTGATGGCCAAGCGCAGGAAGGTGCCGCAGGCGCTGCAGGGACCGGGCCAGGACATCTACCTCAAGGCCGCGACGGCGTGGATGAGCGAGGCGATGAAGCATCCCGCCAAGATCATCGAGCTTCAGGCCGGCTACTGGGGGAGGACGCTCGCCACCTTCGCCGAGGCGCAGGCGGCGCTCGCCAAGGGCGAGTTCCGGGCGCCCGAGGACCCTGGCCCCAAGGACAAGCGCTTCGCGAACCCGCTCTGGGACACGCATCCCTGGTTCAACCTCATCAAGAAGCAGTACCTCACCAACGCCGAGGCGATGCAGGAGGCGGTCCGGCAGGTCGAGGGCCTCACCCCGCGCGAGAAGAAGAAGCTCGAATACTTCTCCCGCCAGATCGTAGACATGCTGGCACCCACGAACTTCCTCGCCACCAATCCCGACGCGCTGGAGAAGGCCGTCGCGACCGAGGGGCAGTCGCTGGTGGACGGCCTCGAGAACCTGGTTCACGATCTCGAGCGGAACGACGGCGAGCTGATCGTGCGGCTCGCCGACGAGGATGCCTTCACGGTCGGGGGCAACATCGCCACTTCGCCGGGCGAGGTCGTCCACCGCAACCGGATGTTCGAACTGATCCAGTACAAGCCCACGACCGAGCAGGTCCGCGAGGTTCCGCTCCTGATATTCCCGCCCTGGATCAACAAGTTCTACATCCTCGACCTCAAGCCGCAGAACAGCCTCATCAAGTGGATCGTGGACCAGGGCTTCACGCTCTTCGTGGTGTCCTGGGTGAACCCCGACGCCTCCTACAAGGACGTCGCGCTGGGCGACTACATCGAGGACGGCTTCTTCGCGGCCCTGCGCGAGGTGAAGGCGATCTGCGGGACCGACGTCGTCAATGCCGTGGGTTACTGCATCGCGGGGACGACGCTGTCGCTGACGCTGGCGCTGATGGACAAGCGGGGCGACCGGACGGTCAACTCGGCCACGTTCCTCACCACGCTGACCGACTTCTCGGACCAGGGCGAGATGGCGGTCTTCCTCGACGACGACTTCGTGGACGGGATCGAGACGGAATCCACGCAGAAGGGCATCCTCGAGTCCTTCTACATGGCGCGGACCTTCTCCTACCTGCGCTCGAACGACCTGATCTACCAGCCGGCGATCCGGTCCTACATGATGGGCGAGACGCCCCCGGCCTTCGATCTCCTCTACTGGAACGGGGACGGGACGAACCTCCCCGCCAGGATGGCCGTCGAATACCTCCGTGGGCTCTGCCAGAGCGACCGCTTCGCCACGACGGGCTATCCGATCCTGGGCGAGACGGTGCGCATCTCGGAGGTGAAGGTGCCGCTCTGCGCCATCGCCTGCGAGACGGACCATATCGCGGGATGGAAGTCCTCCTATCGGGGCGTCCAGGCGATGGGGTCGGAGGACAAGACCTTCATCCTGTCCGAGTCGGGTCACATCGCCGGGATCGTGAACCCGCCCACCAAGAAGAAGTACGGGCACTGGATCAACTCGGACCTGTCCCTTTCCCCCGAGGAGTGGCTCCAGAAGGCAGAGAAGCATCCGGGAAGCTGGTGGCCGCGCTGGACCGAATGGCTGGCGCAGCGCTCGGGCGGAATGGTGCCGGCGCGAGAGCCAGGGGACGCGGCGCACCCGCCGCTCGCCCCGGCGCCGGGAACTTACGTGACCGCGCAGCCGGACGCCGCCTGACCCTGCGGCAATCCGGCGCGGGTCCGCTGCGGCGCAGAGATCGCGCTTGCAATGCTGCGCTGCAGCATCCATATACCGCTCATCGAATCCGGGGGCGATGCCCTCGCCCTCAACCCTCGAAAGGAGCCTGACATGGCCAACACCGATTACGCCCAGATGGTGAAGGACGCGATGAGCAACTTCCCCGTGGACACCTCGTCCTTCGAGAACCTGGCCAAGTCGCAGGCCGCTCTCGCCGAGAAGCTGTCCTCCGTCGCCATCGAGGCTGCCCAGAAGTCGACCGACCTGTCGGCCCGCTGGGTTCAGGACGCCCTGACCAAGCTCTCGACCGTGACGACCGCCAAGACCGAGCCGGCCGACTATGCCAAGTCGGTGACCGATTTCGTCTCGACCTCGGCCGAAGCCGCCGCCGAGAACCTGGCCGCCTTCGCCGAGATCGCCAAGAAGGTCCAGGCCGAGACGCTCGAGCTCATGCTCGCCGCTGGCAAGGACATGTCGGCGGACGTCACGGCGGCCGCCCGCAAGGCCGGCGAGGACCTGACCTCGGCCGCCCGCAAGGCGACTCAGGAGTTCTCGACCGCCGCCAAGTCGGCGACCTCGGTCTCCACCAACGTCTGATCCTTCGGGATCGAGCGCCCGATCCGACTCCTCCCTGCCGGATCGTTGGACTAGGGCGGGCCCACGCGGGTCCGCCCTTTCTTTTCGCGCGGCGGGGGCCTAGGCTTTGTGCAGCCGCAGCAAGGGGGAGCCCGTCCATGCCCGAATCCGACAAGCCGCTCCTCATCAAGCGCTACGCCTCGCGCCGGCTCTACAACACGGAGACGAGCGACTACGTGACCCTGGAGGACATCGCGGCCTTCATCCGGCAGGGGCGGGACGTGCAGATCGTGGACCTCAAGTCCGGCGACGACCTGACGCGGCAATACCTCCTCCAGATCATCGCGGAGCACGAGGCCAAGGGCGAGAACGTCCTGCCGACCGACGTGCTGACCACGCTCGTGCGGAGCTACACGACGCAGGCGGCGACTGTGGTGCCCCAGTTCCTCGCGGCGAGCTTCGAGATGCTGCGCGAGGGCCAGTCGAAGATGATGGAGCAGATGACCAAGGCCAACCCGATGGCCAAGCTCCCCGGCTTCGAGGCGATGCGCGCGCAGCAGGAGGCGTTCTTCAAGGCGATGACCGGAGGGCTTATGCCCGGCGGCTCCTCCGGCCCGGCGAAGGACGAGGACGAGAAGAAGAAGTAGGTCGCAGGGTGCATGGTTCTCCGCAACGCGGAGGTTCACGCACCGTGCAAGCACCGGAAGGTGCGCGAGCCCGGCTCTTGGGAGCCGGAACCACGCACCCTTCGGGTCACGCCACCTCTGCGAACACCTTGTCGAGCGCCCGGCCGAGCTTGGTGAACATCTCGTCCATCTGCTCCTCCGTCATGATGAATGGCGGCGCGAGCACGATGGATTGCCCGAGCGGACGACAGATCAGGCCCTGGTCGGTCGAGGCGTTGGCGATGCGCTCGGAGACCGAGAGCTTTGAGTCGAAGGGCCGCTTGGTCGCCTTGTCGGCCACCGCTTCGAGCGCGCCCATGAGGCCCACGCCGCGCCATTCGCCGATGTTCGGGTTCTCGGCCAGCTTGGCCATGCCGGCCTGGAACCGGGGCGTCAGGCGCTTCACGTTGTCCGAGAGCCCCTCGTTCATCACCACGTCGATGGCCTTGAGCGCGATGGCGCAGCCGACCGGGTGGCCGGAGGCGGTGAAGCCGTGCGGGAACTCCTCGATCGCCTCCGAAGCGCGCTGGAGACGGTCCGTGAGCTCCGGCCCCAGGATCACGGCGCCCATCGGGAAGAAGCCGGCCGTCAGGTTCTTGGACGAGATGATCGCGTCTGGGACGAAGCCGAAGGTCTCGCAGCCCCAGGTGTTGCCGGTCCGGCCAAAGCCGCAGATCACCTCGTCGGAGATGAGCGGGATGCCGTGCTTCTTCAGGATCGGCTGGATCGCCTGGAAGTAGCCCTTGGAGGGGACGATCACCCCACCCGCGCCCATGACCGGCTCGGCCACGAAGCCCGCGATGGTGTCGGCGCCCTCGCGCGCGATGACCTCCTCCAGCTCGTCGGCCATGCGGTGGGTGAACTGCTCCTCGGTCTCGCCTTCGGCACCGTTCCGCCAGTAGTGCGGGCAGGTGAGATGGATGAAGCCGGGGAGAGGCAGGCCGAAGACGGAGTTGTAGGGCTTGCCGGTCATCGAGGCCGAGACCGCGGTCACGCCGTGATAGGCGTTGATCCGGGTCAGGATCTTGCGGCGCTGCGGCTGACCCTCGGCGGCCCAGAGGAACCAGAGCATCTTGACCAGCGTGTCGTTCGCCTCGGAGCCGGAGTTGGTGTAGAACACCTTGCCGCTCTCGAAGGGCGAGACCTCCACGAGCTTCTCGGACAGCATCACGGTCTGGTCCGACAGGCGGCCGAAGAAGGCGTGGTAACCGGGGAAGCGGGCGTATTGCTCCTGCGCGGCGGCGATCAGGCCCGGGTGGTCGAAGCCCGCCACCATGTTCCAGAGGCCGGAGTTCGCGTCGAGATACTCGCGCCCGTGGACGTCGTAGATGTAGGGACCCTTGCCATGCGTCAGGACCACGGCCCCGCGTTGCTTCACCGAGGGGAGGTCCGTGAAGCCGTAGAAGGTGGCGGCGTCGGCGCGCGATTCCCAGGAGTTGGGGCTCTGGTCGTTCATGGCGGCTCTCCTCGTGTTTCCTTAGCGTAGCCGGTCCGGCGCGCCTCGGGCAACGCGCCGCTGGGCGGGGTTCGGTCGAATCGGCGCAAGGTGCTTGCGCCGGAGTTCAGGGCGGCGCGAAGGCCTTGCGTCAGCGGACCTCTGGCCGGGTCAGACGCCCAGCCTGTCCCGCATCGCGTACCAAGTCATCGCCAGCGTCAGCAGCGGTGCTCGGGCGAGGGCACCTCCGGGGAAGCGGGGCGTCGGCAAGAGCGACAGGGCGTCGAACCGGCCCGCCTGACCTAGGACTGCCTCGGCCATGGCGCGGCCCGAGATCCCGGCGAGGGCCACGCCGTGGCCGGAGAAGCCGCCGCCCGACAGGATGTTGGGCGCGACCCGCAGCAACAGCGGGAGGCGCGTCATGGTGATGCCGAGGGTGCCGCCCCAGACGTGCTCGATCTTCGTCCCGGTCAGTTGCGGGAAGAGGTCGGCGAGGCGTTTGCGGAGTGGGCCGCCGATGTCCTTCGGGAAGCCCAAGCCGTAGCTCTCGCGCCCGCCGAAGAGGAAGCGGCAGTCCTCGGAGAAGCGATAGTAGTTCACCACGAACTTGGTGTCGGCGACGGCGATGTCCTGGGCCAGGACCTCCTTCCAGCGGTCGCCGATGGGCTCGGTCGCGCCGATGAAGCTGTTGATCGGCATGACGCGGGCCGCGACCTGCGGCTCCAGATCCGGCATGTAGCCGTTGCCGGCGAGAATGACGTGGTCGGCCTTCAGCTCTCCGTCCCCGGTGCGGAGCGTCGCGGGCTGGCCCTTCTCGATTCCGAGGACGATGGAGCCTTCGTGGATCACGGTGCCGGCGCGCTCGGCGGCCTTCGCGAGCGCGAGGGCATAGCGGAGAGGGTGGATGTGGCCTGCGCCGTGGTCGAGGGCGCCGGCCACGTAGAGCGGCGACCTGACGAGGTCGCGGAAGCGGGCCCCGTCCATGACCTCGATCTCGTTGTAACCGTAGCGGGTGGCGAGGTGGTCGGCATTCTCGCGCGTCTCGCGGGCCTCGGCGGCGTCGTATTCGCCGTGGGCCACGCCGGAGAGGTAATGGGCCTCGGGCGCCTCGGTGGCGATGAAGTCGCGGAGCTGGCGCTTGCCCTCCTCGCAGATGTCCCAGACCGCGTGGGCGGCGTCCTTGCCGATTCGCCCCTCCAGCTTCTTCTGGTGCCAGTTGTAGCCGGTGCCGACTTGGCCCCCGTTCCGGCCCGAGGCGCCCCAGCCGACGCGGTGGGCCTCCAAGACGACAGGATTGAGCCCCGCCTCGGCGAGGGTCTTGGCCGCCCAGAGGCCGGTGTAGCCCGCGCCGACGATGGCCACGTCGGCGCGGTGGGAGCCCTTGAGCGGTGCGCGGGCGTCGTGCGCCTGGGCCGTCGCGGCATACCAAGAGGCCGGGTAGGCCCCGGGGATGGGGTCGTTGCGGGTCAGCGGGTCTCGGGCCATCACACGTTGAGGAGCAGGTGCTCCCTCTCCCATGGGCTGATGACCTGAAGGAACTCCTCGTTCTCGGTCCGCTTCACGATGGAATAAACGCGGGAGAAGTCTGGGCCGAGGACGTCGTGCAGCTCGCTCGCCTCCTCAAAGAGGTCGAGCGCGTCGGAGAGCGAGTAGGGAATCTCGGCGTCGGACTGGTAGGCGTCGCCCTCGAACATCTGGCCGGCGGGGGTCTGCTGGATCATGCCCAAGTAGCCGCAGGCCAGCGAGGCCGCGATGCAGAGGTAAGGGTTGCAGTCCATCCCGGCAAGGCGGTTCTCGATGCGCCGCGCCTCGGGCTGGGAGACCGGGACGCGCAGGCCGGTAGTGCGGTTGTCGCGTCCCCATTCGAGGTTGATCGGCGCCGCGTGGCCGCGGACGTAACGGCGGTAGCTGTTCACGTAGGGCGCCATGACGGCGATGGCGGCGGGCAGGTGCCGCTGGAGGCCACCCACGAAGTTCAGGAACTCGGGGGTCTCCTCCCCGTCCGGCCCGCAGAAGATGTTGCGGCCCGAGCGGTCGAGCACCGAGTGGTGGACGTGCATCGCGGAGCCGGGCTCGCCCTCGATGGGCTTGGCCATGAAGGTCGCGAAGCAGTCGTGCTTGAGCGCGGCCTCGCGGATCAGGCGCTTGAAGTAGAACACATCGTCGGCGAGGCGGACGGGGTCGCCGTGGCGGAGATTGATTTCGAGTTGCCCGGCGCCGCCCTCCTGGGTGATGCCATCAATCTCGATGCCCTGGATCTCGGCGTATTCGTAGATGTCGTCGATGACGGGGCCGTATTCGTCCACGGCGGTCATGGAGTAGGCCTGACGCGCGGCGGCGGGGCGGCCCGTCCGGCCCATCATGGGCACGATCTCCTTGGCCGGATCGGTGTTCCGGCCGACGAGGTAGAACTCCATCTCGGGCGCGACGATGGGGGTCCAGCCCTTGGCCTGGTAGAGCGACACGACGCGCTTGAGGACGTTGCGGGGCGCGGCCCCGATGGGGTTGCCCGACAGGTCGAAGGCGTCGTGGATGACCTGGAGCGTGCCGTCCACAGCCCAGGGGGCGGCGGTCGCGGTGTCGAGGTCGGGGCGCAGGATCATGTCGGGCTCGGTGAAGCCGTCGGTCGCGGCCTCGGCCCAGTCGCCGGTGATGGTCTGGAAGAAGATGGAGTTGGGCAGGTGGAAATACTGCTGCCTCTCCCACTTCGCCGCCGGGACGGCCTTGCCGCGCGCGATGCCGGGGAAGTCGGCGATCACGCATTCGACCTCGTCCAAGCGGTTCTGGTCGAGATAGGTCCGCGCCGCCTGGGGGATCTTGTCGAGCCAGCTCATGCCGCGACCCCTTCGTGGAAGAAGCGCGCGATGCGGCTTGCGAGCTTGTCGTCGTCGAGGGGCTGCTCGACGGCGGTCCTGGCGGCGTCGAGGAGCGGGTCGGGGACGAGGCCGCGCCCGCGCTTCTCGATCATGTCGGCGAGGAAGGGACGGTTGAACTCGGGGTGCGCCTGGACGGTGAAGGCGCGGTCGCCGTAGACGAGGGCCGCGTTCTCGCAGAAGGGGGAGCTGGCCACGACCTCGGCACCCTCGGGGCGCTGCGTGACCTGATCCTGATGCCAGGCGTTCAGGGCGATAGTATCGCCGCCGAAGTCGTATTCGGTGCGGCCGACGGACCAGCCGCCGGGGTATTTCTCGACCTTGCCGCCAAGCGCCTGTGCGATGATCTGGTGGCCGAAGCAGATGCCGACGAGGGGGACCTTCTCGGCGACGATGTCGCGGATCAGGGCTTCGAGCGGCGGGATCCAGGGGTGGTCTTCGTAGGCCCCGTGGCGGGAGCCGGTGATGAGCCAGCCTTCGGCGTCGTGGGGGCCGGAGGGGAACTCTCCGTCCACGATGGACCAGGTGCGGAAGGTCAGGCCCTTGTCCTTGAGGAGCTCGGCGAAGAGGTCGGGGTAGTCGCCATGGGTGGGCCGGAGCGCGTCGGGCGCGTGGCCGGTCTGCAATATGCCGATAAGCATGGAAGTCTCAGTGATTGAGGTCCCCAAGGCCTACGCCCGGACCCGGGGGGTCGTCAACCCCCGGACCGCCTTGGGCCGCGATCCGCCGCGACGTCCAGAAGGGATAGAGGACTCCCAGGCCCAGTCCGCCGATCACCAGCCCGGTCGAGGCGACCTTCCAGACGGGCAGCGGCTCGCCGAGCCAGAGCGCCGAGGCGGCAAGCCCGAAGACGGGGACGAGCAGCGCGGCCGGCACGATGCTCGCCGCCGGGTGTCTCGCCAGCAGCCAGCCCCAGGCGGCATAGCCGAAGAGCGAGTTGCCGATGGTCTGCCACAGGAGCGCGCCCCAGGTGGCAGCGCCCGCCGAGGCGAGCCCCGTACGGATCGCAGGCCAACCCTCGACGAGGAGCGACATGAGCAGGAGCGGCGGGAAGGAGAACAGGCTGCCCCAGACCACGACCGGCAGCAGATTGCGGGCGCCACTGGCCTTGGCGACGACGTTGCCTCCTGCCCAGGACAGCGCCGCGAGGAGCACGAGGCCGAGACCCAGCGGCGTGGTGGTCCCGTCCGTATTGACGGCGATGACCGCTATGCCCGAGGCCGCGACGACCAGCGCCACGAGCTGGAAAGTGCGTATGCCCTCACCCATCCACCAGACCGAAAGGCCGATGGTGAAGAAGACCTGCATCTGGACCACCAGCGAGGCCAGCCCGGGCGAGATATGGCCGTCCATGGCGATGAACAGGAGCCCAAACTGCCCCGCCCCGATCAGGAGGCCGTAGGCCGCAAGGCTGCCCCAACCCACGGGTGGGCGCCGGACGAGACCAAGAGCGGGCAGGGCAGCCAAGGCGAAGCGCAGCCCGGCGAAGAGCAGCGGGGGCAGGTGGTTCAGGCCGATGCGTATGACGACGAAGTTCGTTCCCCAGATCGCCACCACGAGCAGGGCAAGCGCAAGGTGGCTGAGAGGGATGCGGGCCATGCGGCCCTTCTGTCACCCCCTTCAGCCACTCGCAAGGCGACCACGCCCGTTCACACCGTGTCCAGATACAGCTCCAACTGCTGCCGCGGCGTCAGGTCCTTCATGTAGTGGAGCTCCTGCCGCTTGGTCATCACCAGATTGGCGATGAGCTGGGGCGCGAAGATGCGGTGGGCGAAGGCGCTCTCCTCGAAGGCGTCGATGGCCTGCTCCCAGGTGTCGGGAATCTGGGCGAGGTCCTGGTCGTAGGCGTTGCCGGTGATCGGTGGGGGCGGCTGGAGGCCATCCTCGATGCCGACCAGCGCCGAGCCCAGGACCGCCGTCAGGAACAGGTAGGGGTTCACGTCGCCGCCCGCGACGCGATGCTCCACCCGCCGCGCCATGAGGCTGCCGCCGGGGACGCGGACCGAGGCGGTCCGGTTCTCGTAGGCCCAGCAGATGCCGGTCGGCGCATGGCTCTCCGGGACCAGCCGCTCGTAGCTGTTGGCATGGGGCGCGAAGATCAGCGCGAGGTCGGGAATGCCCTTGAGGCAGCCGGCGATGGCGTTCCTGAGGAGCGGCGTGCCTTCGTGCGTGCCGTCGGCGAAGGCGTTGCGACCCTCCTCGTCGAGGACGGAGAAGTGGGTGTGGAGGCCGCTGCCCGCATAGTCCTCATAGGGCTTGGCCATGAAGCTCGCCGCGAACCCGTGGTTCCGGGCAAGGCCATGGACCAGCATCTTGAAGAGCCATGCGTCGTCGGCCGCCTTGAGCGCATTGGGGACGTGGCTCAGGTTGATCTCGAACTGTCCGAGGCCCACCTCGCTGATCGCCGCCTCGGCCGGGATGTCCATGGCGTCGCAGGCGTCGTAGAGCTCCGTGAAGAAGGCGTCGAAGGCGTCGAGGGCGCGCAGGGAGAGGATCTCGGCGCCCGGGCGGCGCTTGCCGGAGCGGGGGGACGGGGGTTGGCGGAGCTCGCTCCCCGAATCGTCCACGAGGTAGAACTCCATCTCGGTGGCGACGACCGGGGTGAGGCCCCGCGCCTGGAACCGCTCCATCACCGCGCGGAGGGCATGGCGGGGGTCGCCGTCGTAGGGGCGCCCGTCCTCCTGGTACATCCACATGGGCAGGAGCGCCGAAGGGGTCTTGAGCCAGGGCATGGGAACATAGCCGCGCTCGGTCGGCTTCAGGACCCCGTCGGGGTCGCCGATCTCGAAGACGAGCGGGGAGTCCTCCACGTCCTCGCCCCAGATGTCGAGGTTGAGGACCGAGAGGGGGAAGCGGGTTCCGTCCTCCTCGATCTTCTGGGCATAGCGGACGGGGACACGCTTGCCGCGGGCCTGTCCGTTGAGGTCGATGGCGCCGCAACGGATGTTGCGCACCTCGGGGTGCTGGTCGAGCCAGCTCATGATGTCACCTTTGGAAACTCTGGGTCGTGAAGCTCAGCGGGCCGACGGCCGGAACCGTGGGGGCCATGTCATGATGTCACCTGTCTTGCGGGTTGCGCCTTTCGTCCGGGGTCAACGGACAAGCTGGAACTTGGCCTTCCGCCGGCCGGGGACGGAGGGCAGGTGGCGGTTGAGCCGGCGGGAGGCAAGGCTGAACAAACCGATCACCACGAGGGTGAGGCCGATATAGTAGCCGGCAAGGATGGGATAGGGGACGAAGGGGTTGAAGGTCTTGTCGGCGAAGTAGTTCGCGTAATAGAGCGCGTCGCCTTTCTGCTGCAGCGCGGGGAAGGCCGAGAAGAAGACCAGCGTCGTCGCCTGGAAGAGGAAGAGCGCCTCGTTGGTGTAGGCGGGCCAGGCGAGGCGGAGCATGGTGGGCCAGGTGATCCGGCGGAACTTCGAGAAGCCGGTGAAGCCGTAGGCGTCGGCGGCCTCAAGGTCCCCCCGGGGAATGGCCCGGAGCGCGCCGTAGAAGATCTCGGCCGAATAGGCGGCGGTGTTGAGGAAGAGGACGACCAGCGCGCCGAGCCAGGCGTTGGTGAGGATGCCCAGGGTCGGGAACTGGCCCTTGAGGCTGAGGAACAGGAAGTATCCGAAGAAGAACTGGATGAAGAGCGGGGAGCCCCGGAAGACGAAGACGAACCAGTCGGCGAGCTTGCGGATCAGGGGGTTGCGCGAGGTGCGGGCGAGGGCCACGCCGGTCGCGAGGAAGAAGCCGGCGGCCAGCGCGAGGATCCCGAAGTAGATGTTCCATATGAGCCCCGAGCCGATCAGCGTCACCTGCTGGCAGAGAGTGATGTCGGCCGTGGGCAGGAGCTTCTCGCCGATGCCGAGGCTGCGGAGGGCGTAGGCCTGGACCGTGTCCCAGCAGCTCATGTCCGCACCTCGGCCGTGGAGGAGTCGCGGAGGGCGGCGTTGCCGGACATGGCCTGGCCGTGGGTCAGGCGGCGCATGAGGCGGTCGAGGACGATCTCGGAGACGCGGGTGAAGGCGAGGTAGAAGACGAGCAGGAACAGGAAGTACCACATTCGCCAGTCGCCGTGCGGGAAGCTGGTGAACTGCGGGGTCTTGGAGCCGCCGAGGTCGCGGGCCCAGTAGACGATGTCCTCCACCCCCAGGAGGAAGAGGAGGGGCGTCGCCTTGATCAGGACCATCCAGAGGTTTGAGAGGCCCGGCAGCGCGTAGACCCACATCTGTGGGACGAGCACGCGCCAGAAGGCCTGGCGGTGGGTCATGCCGTAGGCCTCGGCCGTCTCGATCTGGGCGCGGGGGACGGCGCGCATGGCGCCGAAGATGACGTTGGCCGCGAAGGCGCCGAAGACGATGGAGAAGGTGATGACGGCGAGGAAGAAGCCGTAGACCTCATGCATCCACTGCGGCGAGGTGGAGAGGGGCAGCTTCGCCGCGTCGCAGACGATGAAGTCGTTGCCCTGGTAGACGGGCTGGTTCCAGTCGGGGCACTTGATCCGGTGGCGGAGGTATTCGAAGGCCTGGTCGAGCGCGATCACGAAGAACAGGAAGAAGGCGATGTCGGGCACGCCGCGCACGACCGCGATGTAGGCCTTGCCGATCCAGGCGAGCGGCGCGATGCGCGACCGGGCCAGCATGGCGCCCCCGAAGCCGAGCGCGAGCGCCACCGGCGCCGTTACTGCCAGCAGCAGAAGCACCGTCCCGAAGGAGGCGTAGAAGTTCAGGTGCTTGCCCGTGGTCAGGTAGCACAGGAACCAGGACAGGCCGTGGAGGGAGGAGGGGTCGCTGCACATGACGGGGGTCGATGCGGCGTGTCCATTCAGCCTGTCGCGTCGGGGGAGTCGGCCCCGGGCTGCTGGTGGTCACGACCTTGGCGCATCCTCCTTTGTGGGAACCGGGGCGCCCGCCGTGGGCGCCCCGTCGGGGGTCACTGGGTGGAGTCCTCGGTGGCGCCTTCGACGGAGGCCTCGAAGGTTTTGGGCCTCGGGGCCGAACCACTTGGTGATGAGCTCGTTGAGCGAGCCGTCGGCCTTCATGGCGGTGATCACCTCGTCGAGCTTGCCCTTGAGCTCGGTGTCGCTCTGGCGAAGGCCGACGCCGATGCCGTTGCCGAGCGAGACGTCCTCGCTTACGAACTGGAGCTCTCCGCCCGCGGCCTCCACGAGGGGGGCGAGGAAGTCCTTGTCGGCGAAGACGGCATCGGCTTCGCCGTTCTGGACGGCGGCGACGCTCTCCTCGCCGGTGGCGAACTCGAGCGGCTTGGCGCCGGACTCGGCGATGTGGGCGGCCTGGATCGTCCCGGACTGCACGGCGATGGTCCCGCCCTCGAGGTCGGCGTCGGGCGAGAGGGCGGCGTAGGCCGAGGGGGCGGGCGGCAGGTAGTTCTGCGTGAAGGCGATGACCTCCTGCCGCTCGGGCGTGATGCTCATGCCGGCCATGATGGCGTCGTAGTTGCTCGACACGAGGTTCGGGATGATCGAATCCCAGTCGTTCGTCACCCAGGTGCAGGTGAGGCTGGCCCGCTCGCAGAGCGCGTTGCCGAGCTCGATCTCGAAGCCGTCCGGCTGTCCCTGGTCGTTGATGAAGTTGTAGGGGGGATAGGCGCCCTCGGTGGCGAGGCGCACCGTGTCCTGCGCCCAGGCGCCGCTGGCGGCCAAGGCCAGCCCGGCGGCGAGGATCAGGTTTCTCATCGTCAACTCTCCCGTGTCCTTGTCGTTTTCCCCATCAGAGGGGCGTTGCCGCCGAATCTCAAGGCCCTTCGGCGGGGCGGGCCGGTGCGTCAGAAGGTCGGCGGGTTCTCGGGGAACCACTTGGTGATGAGCTCGTTCAGCGAGCCGTCCGCCTTCATGGCGCCGATGGCGTCGTCGAGTTTGCCGCGCAGCTCGGCGTCGCTCTCCCGCAGGCCGACGCCGACGCCCCGTCCGATCGGGATCGGATCGCCGATGAAGGTCAGCTCGCCCCCGGAGGCGGCGACGATGGGCGTCAGGTAGTCGTAGTCGGCGAAGGCCACGTCCGCCTCGCCGTTCCGGGCCGCCGCGACGGCTTCGTCGGCCGTCGGGAACTCGACCAGAGTGGCGCCGGAATCGGCGATGTAGGAGGAATGGATAGTGGAGACCTGGGCCGCGACGGTGCCCATGGTGTCGGCGTCGGGGCTGGTGCCGACATAGGCCGAGGTGGCGGGCGGCGTGTAGTTCTGGGTGAAGTCGATCACCTTGTCCCGCTCGTCCGTGATGTTCATCCCGGCCATGATCGCGTCGTAGTTGCCGGCGAGCAGGTTGGGGATGATCGAGTCCCAGTCGTTCTGGACCCAGGTGCAGGTCAGGCCCGCGTGTTCGCAGAGCGCGTTGCCGAGCTCGATCTCGAAGCCGTCGAGCTCGCCCTGGTCGTTGATGAAGTTGTAGGGCGGGTAGGCGCCTTCGGTGGCGAGGCGCACCGTGTCCTGCGCCCAGGCGCCGCTGGCGGCCAAGGCCAGCCCGGCGGCGAGGATCAGGTTTCTCATCGTGTCGTTCTCCCCTGTCGTCGAGCGGTCGTTGTCGTCAGGCCGCCTGGGAGGCCGACAGGAACCCCCGGAGCCGCTCCGACCGGGGGTTGCCGAAGATCTGCTCGGGCGGGCCCTGCTCCTCGATCTTGCCCTTGTGCAGGAAGACGACGTGGTGGGCCACGTCAGCCGCGAGCTTCATGTCGTGGGTCACGATGATCATCGTGCGCCCTTCCTGGGCCAGGGCCTTGATGACGCGGATCACCTCCTGCTCCAGCTCGGGGTCGAGCGCCGAGGTCGGCTCGTCGAAGAGGAGCGCCTTGGGCTCCATGCAGAGGGCGCGGGCGATGGCGGCGCGCTGCTGCTGGCCGCCCGAGAGCTGGGCGGGCCAGGCGTCGGCCTTGTCGGCGATGCCGACCTTGGCAAGGTAGGCGCGCGCCTTCTCCTCCACCTCACGCGGGTCGCGCCGAAGGACGGTGACGGGCGCCTCCATGATGTTCTGCAGGACGGTCATGTGGGACCAGAGGTTGAAGCTCTGGAACACCATGGAGAGGTTGGTGCGGATGCGGACCACCTGGGCGCGGTCGGCGGGATGGCGCCCCATGCCGTGGCCGCGCCACTTCACCGGCTCGCCGCAGAAGACGACGTCGCCCTGCTGGCTGTCCTCGAGGAGGTTGCAGCAGCGCAGCAGAGTGGACTTGCCCGAGCCCGAAGAGCCGATCATGGCGACGACGTGACCGGCGGGGGCGGCGATGTCGACGCCCTTCAGGACCTCGAGCGTCCCGTAGGACTTGTGGAGGTTGCGGATCTCGATGACCGGCGCGGCGGCGTCTGGCACGTGTTCTTCCCTGTCGTTCCAGGGAGCAGACGCGACTCGAGCCACGATTGCAATGCTTTCGGCGTCAGCGTGCCGTCACGTTCGGAACCGGCGGCAGCGGGAGGTCGTAGGCGGAGAGGGGCAGCACCACGATCCTGCGCAGGCCCAGCAGATCCGATTCGGGACGAGGGAGGGTAGCGATGGCCTCCGCGATGGCCTCGCGGTAGGGGGCGGGGTCCTGACCCGCGCGGGTGATGAAGCTCTGGCCGGGGCTCGCGGCCGTGCGGTCGAGGACGCGCACGCGGCCGGCGAGCGGGTGCCAGCGCTGGAGCATCCGCCAGGTGATCGCGTCGATGGCGGCAAGGTCGGCGTGCCCTTCAGCGACGGCGCGCAGCGACTCGGCGTGCGAGCCGGTGACCAAGGTGGGGTCGATGGCGACGCCGTTGCGCCGCGCCCAGGTCTGGCCCGCGTCCCAGCCGGAATTGGACAAGGGATCGTTGAGCGCGAAGCGGAGGCCCGGCGCGGCATCGTCGGCTCGGGCGACGATCAGGCTGTAGTATTCGCCGGGTCCGGCGCCAGGGAGGCCGTAGTCCGAGGCGCCGACCAGGGTCACGCGGTCCCGGAAGCCGGCGCGCCACGGCAGGTTGCAGATCTGGCCCAGCACGAGGTCGGGGCGGGCCCAGGTCTCATCGTAGGGCGTCTCGCGGTCGAGCGCGTCGGGCGCCTCGATCCCCCGGGCACGGAGACCGTCGCGGACGAGCTGCCAGAACGTATCGTGGGCGGCCGCGTTCTCGGGCCGGTCGTACATCGGCAGGGCGGCGATCATCGGGAGCGCGCCTCGACCCGCTGCCGCGCGAGGCCGCTGTCGGCGTCCTCGATCCCGAGCAGAGGAGCCACGAGCCGAATCAGCCCATCCTCGTCGGCGTCGCGGCTGCCATCGGCGAGGGCGACATCCCAGAGCGCCTCGATGACGCCGAGGCGGTCCTCGTAGGGGACGTGCTCCTTGAGGGCGCGGGTAAAACGGACGGTGTCCGGGGCCTCCTCCTCCAGCGTCTCGGCCTCGTTGCGCAGGCGGACGGCCTCGAAGGGGCCGAGGCCGAAGCGGGCGCGCAGGACGGCGTCGATCCGCGACACCTCGGCCCCCTGGTAGCGGCCGTCGGCGCGGGCGAGCCGGATGAGGAGGGCCGCGAGGGCGAGCCGCGCGTCGGGCTGGGGCAGGGTCTCGGGCGCGGGCGAGAGGAGGCG
Organism: Rubellimicrobium mesophilum DSM 19309; assembly: GCF_000600335.2. Lineage (GTDB taxonomy): Bacteria > Pseudomonadota > Alphaproteobacteria > Rhodobacterales > Rhodobacteraceae > Rubellimicrobium > Rubellimicrobium mesophilum. The sequence continues at coordinate 127,618 of NZ_KK088615.1, forward strand.
GCGCAGCAGGGTCTCGAACATGGGTTCCAGATATGGCGGGTTGGGCGCGGGGGAAAGCCCGGAACCGGAGCGGCTCGCCTCGCCTTGACTCCCTCGTGAGCCGATGGAGAGCGCGCATGGAGCAGGTGGCCATCGGCGTGGGCGTGACGCTGGTCTGCATCCTCGTCTCGGGCCTGGGCTTCTGGCTGGCCGAGGTCTTCTTCACGCACCAGCGGGAGTGGCTCCGGCGGCCCCCCCATTCGTTCAAGCTCTTCCTGGTGGTCACGGGTGCGGGGGGGCTCGTGCTGGGGATCGTCTTGGCGGGGGTCGCGATCTGGGGCGGGATCCTCCTCTGGTTGCGGGTCTTTCCCGACTTCTGGACCGCCTTCTACTTCGCGCTCTGCTCCTACACGACGGTAGGCTATGGCGACGTGCTGCCGCCGGGGCACTGGCGGCTCCTCGGCGCGATGGCGGCGGCGAACGGCTTCATCAACATCGGGCTGCTGACGACGCTGTTGATCGAAGGGCTCCAGCACGTGCGGGCGGGCTATCACCGGACGGTCTATGGAGAGGAGCTCGATGGCTGAGTCACGCCAGTGTCGCGAATCGCTCCGAGAGCCAGGCCGCGCGTTCGGCGAGCTTCCAGGGCGGGTTGATCGTGAACATCCCGGACCCTTCCATCCCATGCCCGGCCCGGGCCGGCTGGAAGCGGACCTCGTGCCGGTGGGCATCCGGGAAGGCGGACCCGAGGCGGTCGAGCATGGACGCGTGGCGGGCATCGGGAAGGAGCGGGTACCAGAGCATCAGGATGCCGACGTTCCAGCGCCGATGCACCTGCTCGAGAAGCGCGGGAATCGTCTCGTATTCGGTCTTCACCTCCCAGGAGGGGTCCACCAGCATGAGCCCGCGGCGCGGCGTGGGTGGCGCGAGCGACAGGGCCATGGTGGCGCCGTCGCGCCGCTCGATGCGGGCGCCGAAGGGCCGCAGGTGACGGGCCAGGGCCTCGCCCTCGCGGGGGTGGAGCTCGGCCAAGGTGAGACGGTCGTCCGGGCGCAGCGAGAGCGCGGCGACCAGGGGAGAGCCGGGATAGGCGCGGGGACCGTGGAGCCGCCGCGTCTCGCGCAGGACGCGAGCGAAGGGGTCGTCGGGCGGGAACCACTGCTCGACCCGCTCGATCCCCGCCGCCGCCTCGCCGGTCTTGAGCGCCTCGGGGGCGCCGAGGTCGTAGAGGCCCCGGCCGGCGTGGGTCTCGAGGTAGGAGAGTGGCTTGTCCTTCTTCGCGAGCTCCGCCAGCACCCAGGCCAGGAGGGCGTGCTTCTGGACGTCGGCGAGGTTTCCCGCGTGATAGAGATGCTGGTAGGAAAGCATGGGGCGGAGGTAGCACCGTTGGACCGCCGATGGGAGAGGATGACGCCCCCGAACCCTCCTCGGGCATCTCCGCAACTTTTTCGGCGTTGGTAACCTTTTGTTAGGCGTTGTTATACTTGCCGAACCCAAGCGGGGGAGGTAGGTAGATGAGCGCCCCGACCCTACCGCTCGATGGGTTCGCCGCTTTGATGGCGAGCTACACCTCTGCGGTTAAGCAGAGGAAGCTGGTTGCCGTGTTGAACGCCTATGTTGACGACTCAGCGAAGCATCTTGGTCGGCAGATGTTTTTCTTCGGCGGCTACGTCAATCACGCCGACAAGTGGCAGGAATTCACCGAGGAATGGGCTCGTGTTCTCAGTGAGAATCGTTCCCTTCCGTATACAAAGATGAAAAATGCCAACAGTCTTCATGGATTGTATCACGGGTGGTCGGAAGAAGACCGAGACAGAAAATTGAAGGCACTTGCCAGCGTCATCGCAAATAGCGGTGCGCAGTCGTTTCACGTCTCGGTATATCGGAAAGAGTTCGAGCAGATTTTCGACAAGTCACTGCCCTACGGCTTCCAGAAACCGCATTTTATCTGCTTCGGGGCATTGATAACCGGAATCACTAAGCTGCACCGTGAGCTTGGTTCGCCTTACCCGATACGGTTCATTTTTGACAACCAAGATGAAATCCGTGGTTCAGTTTTGGCTCTTTATGAGGGATGGAAGAAGGACCAGCCAGAAGATTTGCGTTTGCTGATGGGCGGCACCCCAACATTTGAAAACGACGAAACAGTTCTGCCGCTCCAAGCGGCTGATATGCTTGCGTGGCACGTTCAAAAGGAGGCGGATGAAGTAGGCATCACGCATAAGACCGATATATCTAAATTGCTCTTCTCCCCACTCACTACATGATGCATATAGATGCAGGCACCTTGAAGCGGGTTCGGGATGGGATCATGAGCCTTCCCCGCGCGTCAGATGCGTCGTCTAAGTGGTTCATCCGGCAAGTCATGGTACAGTGAGCGGTGCTTTGCTGGAGAGAGGCCATGCGACAGTTGCGACTGCGTGCGTTGGCGGATGCGGAGCAGGTGGCGATCGAGCGGCTGGCCCATTCGCGGACGGCCCCCGCTCGGCAGG